>CAZYKP010000012.1:120908-127175 GCA_964648025.1 uncultured Pirellulales bacterium
GCTTGGAGGGCAGTCCCCCAGCTTGGCTGGGAATGCGAGCGACAGGCACCGGCGCAAGGATGCTGGCCGGTCCAAAGAGGGGCAAGGCCACCGAGAGAAGAAAGGCAAAGACACCGAGCAAGGCGGCCAGGGTCACCCCAGCGCTGGCGGTGACCAACCAACTGGCCACACGATCGCCCCAATACAGTCGCCACCGCGAGCGTACCAGAGGCCGAGACCGCCGCTTGCCAGAAAGGGCACTGCCGACGGAGGCAGCCTGAGCCCCGCCGGCCGGGCGGGCCGGCGTGGAGGGAGAACGAGGAACAGCAGGGCGTCCGGCAGTAGTCATCCGGTTGTGATGCTCAAGTGAAGGTCCATTGCCAAGGACTGACGAATCGGTCAGTCAAGTTCGCAGGGTCAGTCAAGTTCGCAGGGTCAGTCAAGTTCGCAGGGCCAGTCAAGTTCGCGGGGTCAGTTGGGCCGCGGAGCTGGGCCCTGACCGGCTCGGGCCTCCGGAGATCGAGTGTCCGGGTTTTGAGATTCAGCTTGCTGGGGCACTTTTTGGGATCGCGGTTGCTGAGGTTGAGGCTCTGAGGATCCAGACCGCTGGGATTTGTCACCAGTCTTCGGGTCGCTTGCAGGAGCCAATTCCAGCCTCGCTCTGGCCTGGCCGACGAGTTCTGGATTGATGGGAAGGTAGCCGGCCTCCAAGACGTCGTGTTGGCCATCGCGACTGAGTACGTACTGCAAGAATTCTCGCTGCATGGGAGTGAGGGCTTTGCCGGACTTGGCATTGACGATCAGCCACAGGTAGCGGGTCAGGGGATACGTCCCACCATAGGCGTTCTCTGCTGTGGGAGCGGTCGGCTGGCCGCCAACTCGCGGGGTAATCGCCAGGGGCCGAACGCCGGTGACGCTCAAGCCCAGACCGGCATAGCCGATTCCCTGAGAATCGCCGGCCACCGCCCGGGCGACAGCCAGAGAACTTGGCTGGATGTTGACGTCTTCTTTGAAGTCTCCGCCTCCGAGCACCCATTGCCGAACGTACCCTTGAGTTCCGCTGGCGGCACTCCGGCCATACAGGGTGACCTTGCGAGTGGCCCAGGGCCCGTTGAGGTTCAAATCGCCCCAGACAGCGAGGTCCCTGGGGTGTCGGCGGTTACGAGTTCGGGAAAACAGGGCATCCAGTTGGGCCAATGTGACGGATTGCAAGGGATTGTCCTGGTGGACATAAAAGGCCACCAGATCAATCGCCACAGGCAACTGAAGTGGTTGGTAGCCGTGCTGTTTCTCAAAGGTCGCCAATTCCTGGTCGGTCATCGGCCGGCTCATCGGTGCAAAAGCAGCCCTCCCGGCAGCCAACGCTTTGGGTCCGCCTGCCGAACCTGGACTCAGCACAGCAAATTGTGTTTTGGGATGATGTCCGCGGAATTGCTCCGCCCATTGCCCGACCAGCCGGGCCATGGAATCACTACCAACGCTAGTCAGCGACCCTGCCAAAGCAGCCTGCGGCTGATAAGCAGCCAACAAGGCAAGCTGCGCCTGGCTTGTCTGGGCGGTAATGCCTGGTTCCAGCGGCATCTGATCCTCAGCGCTGGATGTCCGTTCTGGGGGGTTCTGTTGACCCGCGGCGACACCACCGGGCAAGCTCCCGAGAACTCCCCCTGAGACAACCTGCAGCCAACTGGCCCACCACAACACGCAATACAGCACCTTTTGGCCCCAGTTCCTGGGAGGCGGCTTGCCGATTGGACCCTCAGAGCCTGTGAACACCTGTCGTTCTCAGCGGTTGTGGATCAGCAGGTCCGTCGTGGGTCGACCGCCAGCGGCTCCACCCACACCTGCCGTTTCTTGATTCCCAAGGAGTCTCCCAATAATCCAAGCCCCCTTGGTTCGGCCCAAGGTTGAGTGTTGGACCGGCCGAGTCTCCGTCAGCCTGGGGATGCCCGACTCACTGCGGGATCCATCGAGGGTGTCCTCAGCTGGAAACTTCCCAGGGCTCCTTAGTAAACACCACGTGGATAAATATTGTGTGAACGCTCAGGAAAATTCCCTCAAGGCCCTCACCGGCGAGCACGCGGATCCGAAAGGCAGGGGAAAGCGGCCGGAAACGCCATCGCTGGGCAAGCAGGCTCGACTCAGGCAAGAGCTTCCGAGTCGGCCAGCCGGTTGAGGATTTCCTGGGTGAGCTCGGCGGTGGTCAAACGGCCGCCGAGGTCGGGCGTTCCCAGTCCGCAGGCGAGAGTTTTTTCGACGGCTTTTCGGAGAGCGGAAGCGGGTTCTGGGAGGGCGAGCCAATCCAGCATCATGGCCACACTGAGCAGCATGGCCACTGGATTGGCTCGGCCTTGGCCGGCGATATCGGGCGCAGAACCATGCACTGGTTCAAAAAGGGAGGGGAACGTCCGCTCGGGGTTGATGTTTGCGCTTGGGGCCAGGCCCAGACCGCCGATGATCACGCCGGCCAGGTCAGTGAGGATGTCGCCAAAGAGATTGGAGCAGACGATGACATCAAACTGATCGGGGCTGCGGACCAAGTTCATCGCAGCGGCATCGACATGTTGCTTACCGGCTTGGACATCGGGGTACTGCGGGATCAGTTCAGCGAGAACGTCGTCCCAGAGCACCATCCCAAATTTCAGGGCGTTGCTCTTGGTGACCATGGTGAGCTTGTTCCGCCGGCTGCGTGCCTGCTCAAAGCCGAAGCGAAGGATCCGCTCGATGCCGCGACGCGTGTGCACAGCTGTCTGCAGGGCGACCTCCTCAGGCTGGCCCACACGAACCCGGCCCCCGGTGGGAAGGTATTCCCCCTCAGAATTTTCGCGGACCACGACCAAATCGATCTCACCGGCCGATCGACCGGCGAGAGGACAGCGCACACCAGGCAACAGCTTGGCGGGCCTGACGCAGGCATACTGGTCGAACTTCTGACGGATGGAGATCAACGGCACCAAAGCGATGTGATCGGGAACCACCTCAGGCCAGCCAATCGCCCCGAGCAGGATTGCATCGAAGGCCTTGAGTTGCTCCAGGTAGTCCTCGGGCACCACCTGCTGTGTCTGCTGGTAGAAGCTCGCCCCCCAAGGAAGCCGTGTCCGCTGGAGCTGGAAGGTCTTGTAGATCTCCTGGAGAGCATCGATGACTCGTTCAGCCTGGTCGGTGACTTCCAAGCCGATTCCATCTCCAGGGTAGACGCCGATACGGTAGGTCTGCATTGATCAGCACAGAAAGTTGTTGGTCGGTCAAACGCAATCAGTCACTCCGGTCAGGCACGCCTCTGCACGGAAATGCAGTCTGAGAAGACCACACCAGCAGGCAGCACCGGCATCCCCAAAACCTGAGAGCTCTCCAACGGAAACACTCACCAGGCCGAGAGGCTCGCCAGTTTTGAGAGGCTCGCCAGTTTTGAGAGGCTCGCCAGTCTTGAGAGGCTCGAGATCCGGTTTCAAGATCCGGCTCGACGATCCAAGACGAGCTGGCGGCCCTTTCTGCCAGCACCGAAGGTGCCAGGAGAACAGCTCAAGGCTCTTCAGTTTGAGCCATCGGGCCAACTCGGGCAATCCGGCCAATTTGAGCATGCTTGGACCGATGCCTGCTGTTGTTCGGGCTTGGGCTCAGCCACGAAGCAAAAAGCTCATCAGCACGCTCTGTCACCTAACTGGTTGGCTGCAGCCTCAAGCTAAGGGAATCGCTAGACCCAGCATCCAGAAACTCTGGGGTTTGGCCAAGCTAAAAAGGGAGAGAGGCTGGACTCTGGGTTTCTACCCACAGAAATTACTGGTCGCCAGACTAGGTCTGGTTTTCTAAGTGATCAGCTCCAGCTAGTCGACTGACAGACTCAAGCCGGCCAATTCCGCAGTGGGTTCAGCCTAGCCAGCAACCTGGGTGGCTTCGGCCACCTTCTGGTCTCGTTACGCACAGCCCGGGGAATGTCTCAACGCCATCGACAACAAAGGGAGCGACCTTGAGAACGTTGTCTCCATTGCGGCCAGGCTTGCAATGGCCCCCACTGCTTTTGGGGAAAATTCTTGCTCGGCCAAAACGCTGCAACAGCACAACAACTGCTGATTTCGTAGCCTTTGCACAAACTGGACAAGGCAAGATTTTTCCCCAAAAGCAGTAGGTCAGTCATCACCTCGCTCCACCGGCCTGAGGAAACAACTGGCTTGCGAAAACACCTAATTGGCGAAAAGACATCGCTGAGACCAGGCCCCGAAAACCCCACAGGAACCACTCATGGTGACTCTTGACACGTCAGGCAACGGCAGTAACCTAAATTTCAGGGAAAGCATGAGATGATCACACTGCCTGAAAATGCTCCGGAATAAGAACTCGCTGACCGCCGAGACTGACTCACACAGTCGTCAAAGCAGGACAATCCGCCTGGCCCAATGGTCTTATCGACGGCTGTTGACCAGTCGGCCAGGGTTCTCCAGACGCTTGGGCTGGGGATCCCCGTCACCAGATCGCTTGTGAGGGCCCGTGAGACAAACTCAGCCAGGCCAGCTCAGCGAAAGCTGGCTAGAGAACCAAGGACTTGAGGAGGTGTGGGGATGCGATCAGGTTCTCCAGAGTTCGTCAGCTAGGAACTTCAGGGTCAACTCACCACAAGCAATCCTCACCACAAGCAATCCTCACCACAAGCAATCCTCACCAGGAGCAATCCTCAATCGAAGGCTCCAAGCACAACAACAACCTTTTGGCAGTGAGATGTTTGGCTGGGATGGCTGACAAAACCAACTGCCCTACTGAGATTGAGGAACATCTTGGCTCGTCCGGCCTTCGCCCGGCACACCGAAGAGGCTAGTCGATCAACAGCTGCTAGATCACTGGTCGTCCCGGCGGCTCGCGTGTTCTGGACGAGCAAGAATTTTCCGAAGGCAGCAGAAGGGACAGTCTAACGCGTTGGGGTTCTGCAGAATGGGCAACTCGAAGTTCCTTTGCCCTGTCTCCATACGGCCATTCTAGCAGCAACCCCTTGATAGGCCGCGGACGTGGCGGAGGCTGCGTCCTGGCCGAACTGTGGAGACACGTGTCCGATGCGAGTTCTCCAAACTCGCGCCTCGATCGTACGCCGATTCAGCGTACTTTCGCGCTGAGGCAGAACCCCAACGCGATAAGCCGACACGGACGTCGGCTTATCAACCGCTTTTGAAGGTCTCGCCACCCAAGGATCTCACGCAGTCACTCCCTGTCTGTTCGGAGCCTCACTGGTTCGCAGCCTAACAGATCTCGCCTCTTCCTGGTTCATCGTCTTAGTGGCCAAGTGCCTATTCTCGGAATGAGACAAAAAATCCATTGCTGGCCTAACGATTTCCGGATCGAGAAAGCGTGACATCGATCTCAAGAAACAGACCAGAGCGGTTGGTCTAAGACGCTCATGGGGCCTTTGGCACTGGCGAGTCAGAGGGTACCATAGGAAGGACGGACGGGGTTGTCGGACCGAACCAATCGCAGATGCCGATACCAGCAGCCTGAACTCGAAGCTCGGCCGACTGGCAATTGCCACCGGATGACTCTGGCTGGGATTCTCACTTGGACTTTCAGACAAACAACTTCCCCTGAGAATACGTTGCCAGCGACAGGCTCGATGATTGCGAACCCGGTCACCCGCCCGGCCTTGTTGTCTGGCACTGTTGTTTGAGCAACATAAGTCCCAGCTTCGTAGGTCCCAGCTTCGTAAGTCCCAGCGTGCTGAGCTCGGCAAGCGATCGTGTTGCCTGATACTGCTGCCAGATGAAGTTCTCACACGGTGGGAGGGTCATGCGAGGTCGCCCAATCCTCTGATGGCTTGGCCTGGCCACACAGCCAATCGTCGAGCTGCGGTGCTGCGGCCACCCTGAATCGGGTTGACCAGAAGGTCAGGTCTCAGGTGAGATCAACAGGGAGAGTCCTCAAGCAAATCACCGCTGGTCCGCCTGACCCAGACGACACAACCTGTACAATTGCGCCCGGCCATCCGTTGGTTACAGGAAGTTGCGGAATTTGTTAGTCGGGAATCTTGACTAGAACAGCAGTGACACTACATTGCTTTACAATCAACCCTAACCTAGGGGAGTTGTTCGACGGACTCAGTGTGTGGCCAGCGGTCGTTGGGACAAGAAATCCCCGCTGTAGCTCACTACCGAGAATATGGCTGAAGGACACTAGTCAGCCCAGTGGTCTAAGAATTGCTAGACAGATGATGACCTAAGATTGATTGACTCGGGTCACCTGAACAGCATCCAGCCGAACAAGTGTCGTGTCAGGCAAGTGTCGTGTCAGGCAAGTGTCGTGTCAGGCAAGTGT
>CAZYKP010000013.1:0-23258 GCA_964648025.1 uncultured Pirellulales bacterium
AACAGCTGCCAGATCAACAGCTGGCAGATCACTGGTCGTTCCGGCGGCTCGCGTGGTTTGGCCGAGCAAGAATGTTCCGAGGGTAGCAGTCGCACTCTTCTGAACTGGACACATTGTAGCGGAGATTTGCTCACCCCGCGGTGCCCATCCTGGATGAACCTCTCGCGGTCAAAAGCGTGTCAGATCCCGAGTCGCTGAGGCAAGCCGATGCGATCACCACCGGCGGCGGTTCCCAACGAACGTGCCTGAGATGCGTTCGTTGTTTGATCAGGGTCGATTCATCCGAAATCGGCGACTTGGGTTCTTCAAAAACCATCAGGTGCTTCGATGACGCCAGGCGATTTGACCGATGCCGACCAGAACTGGCGTTTTCCTGGTTGTCCGGAGCCACCCGACTGGCACTTGGACTGGGCTTCGCTGGTCGAAAGGTTTCCCTGGTTGGCGGCCCTGGCTGACTGTCAACAGGATCCACAGTGGCATGCTGAGGGCAACGTTCTCATCCATGTGGGCATGGTCATTCAGGAGTTGATTGCCCTGCAGCGCTGGAGGGCCCTTCCGCCTGTGGAACGCCATGCCCTCTTCGCAGCGGCGTTGCTGCACGATGTCGGCAAGCCGTCCACCACCGAGGAGTCAGCAGGACACATCCGTTCCCCGGCTCATGCCATCCGGGGAACGCGGATGGCCCGCACTATTTTGGCGACTGATCCCTCCTTTGGGCAGTCCACTCAACAACCGGCGATCCCCTTCTCCGTTCGCGAGTTGATCGTCGGCTTGGTCTGGCACCACGGACTGCCAGGGAATTTCCTCGCCCGGCGAAATCCTGAACGAGCGGTCATCAGCGCCAGCATGAACTCACGGCTGGATCTGCTGCCGATTTTGGCGATCGCCGACGCCCGTGGTCGGATCTCGCAGCAGCCAAGTGATCAGTTGGACCGCATTGCTCTGTTTGAGGAATTCTGCCTGGAGTGCCAATGTCTGGATGGCCCACGGGAATTTGCCTCGGACCACAGCCGTTTTGTGTACTTTCGCACCCCCGACGCTCATCCCACCTTGCAAGTCTATGATTCGAGCCGGTTTGAAGTTGTGGTGCTCTCCGGTCTGCCAGGTACTGGAAAGGACCATTGGGCACGCGAGCACGCCAACGGACGCCCCATCGTCTCATTGGATCACTGGCGACAGAGGCTGCAAGTCGACCCTGGCGATAACCAAGGGCCCGTGATCGCCGCTGCTCGTCAGCAGGCACGCGAGTTTCTGAGACAGCAACATTCGTTCATTTGGAACGCCACCAACGTCACGCGAGTCGTTCGGGATCCGCTGATTTCGCTTTGTGCCGACTATCACGCTCGATTGAGGATTGTGTATTGCGAGGCTCCGCTTCCCACAATACGAGGCCGGAACACACAACGCGGTCACAGCGACGAGAAAACTCAGGTGCCTTGGAAAGTGATCAGCAAGATGGTTGACCATTTGGATGTGCCCAACCTGACCGAGGCTCACCAAGTGGATTACAGACTCAGCGGTTGGTGACGCTGGCTTGGGCTTGTCGGCTCTCCAACTGGCCAGAGAGTGGGGAGGGGACTAAGCTTTCAAAAACTCCCTTTCCTGGCTGGTTTTTGGAAATGTCGACATCTTCCCACCCCAACGAACATTCGCTTGCGGAACCTTCCACTTTGAGGGAACCACAACAGGAGTTGCAAGCTCAGAGGAGCTCGCAGTTGCTGTGGTTCGCTCGCAGTGGCTTCTGCTTTGCGGTGGAAGCGGTTGTTGAGCAAGGGGTGTGGATGCTCAAGATCCACTACGACAACTGTTGCCAGAACCGAGCGACTGCTGCGATTCTCCTTCATGTTGTGGGGACGCCTCTGATTCGTACCATCGCGGTGGAGGCTGAAGGGGGGGAAACCGGTTGTCTCTCAGTTCCTTGGGCCGTGCCGGAGCGATTTCAGGGACGGCTGGAGACATGCCAGGTCTGTGCTGATGTGCACTATCCCGACGAGACCGGAGCGCTCCTTCGCAACAAGCAAGCGACTCTGGTCAATGCCCCGCCCGGGGTGTGGTTGGAGATCTTCCGAAATGTGCTGGGTGCTTTGGTGGGCTCTTACACCTTTCGACGTGAGGCCACCCTCGACCTGCAGATCCCTTCAGGTGTTGCCAGCGAACTGCCCGAGCAAGCCAACCAAACGGACCAGCTGGCTCCACCTGCTGTCCAATACACCCTATTAGTTGTTTTGGTGGGGATCATGTTGGCCGGTTGTGTGCTGATGTTGTTTCCCGGCTTGCTTGGAGGATAGCAGCAAGAGGTGCCGCCAACTGACTCTTGGGCTGAGAGACTCTCCGAAAAGCATCCGGCAATCCACTGTGTTGTGGAGCCCAAGTCATGGTGCAACACGATCCAGGTGGATTCCGGTGCTTTTCGGACAGACTGATTAGAGCCTGTCCGAGATAGTGACGGAGGCACAACGTTTGGTGGCTACCCAGTCGTGGTGCAACGAATCCTCGTTGTGCCGGGATACTTTTCGGACAGTCACTGAGTCGAACTGTTTCAGATGTGGCCCGGCCCACCCATATGCTGCTGCATGAACCTCCTGAGAGCCCTACAGGTTGGGCCTCTGCCACAATCGGGCGTCGAATTAGTGCATCTCGGCCTGACAGGTGCCGATGCCATGGCGATAGTAGTTGAACTGCACGTTGGGGTGGTCGGCCAGCAGTGACATCGGCACACTGCTATCCGGGATCCTCTTGGAGATCATCAAGGCAGTCAGCCGTTGGCCAAAAGGATTATCGTGTTGCCCGGCTTGCCAGATGCTGACCTTCTCGGCCTTCCAGGTCTCGACGGGGCCAACGGTGATTGCCTGAGTCGGCACACCAACCAAATAGCCTCCACCGCTGGTTCGGGCGTTTTGGATCATGGTCATCGGATGCAGTTGCACGACTCGGGTCGCCAACTGGCGATACTGTTGCGGTGACGGGGGCTCATCCTGGAAGGGAGGCTGACGGGCGGGCGGATCGTTGAAGGCCCAATGCTTGACCTCACCCTGGCCACCCTGCATCAGGGCACACCGCACATCTTGCCAACTCTGCTTGAAGGGCTCGAGATCAGCTGTGGGAAAATGGAGGTGGCTTTCGGGCATCCGCAACTGCGGGTTGATTCGGTCGAAGCAGAGTTGCCGATCGGCCCTGGCGAAGGAGAGTGGATGCTCAGCGGAAACCTCGCGGCCATTCTCGTACCATTCATCCATCCCCCAAAAATGGCCGTCTCGGACATCGATGTTCAGGTCGTTGACGATCCGTGCTACCAGGGGCAACTGTTCGGTGGGGCCGATTGGGCCACAGAGACCAACTGGGTTGTCCCGGGTACTTTGCATCCAGGTACGGACGTACTCCAGAGCCTCGGCAAGGTAAAACTCCTCCAGCGTCTCATAGAACTTGACCGTAAAACCCGGTCGGGAGAGTGCCAACAAATCCTCAGGGGTGAGCTTGGCAGCATCCGCAAGAATCTCCCGATCCAGAGTGGTGTAATCCCACCAACCCTGTGCGACCAAGCTTTCAGGTCGAGCCATGATGCGTCCCCCTGCTGATCAATCCCGTCCAGTGAACAATCGGAACCCGGCAGGATCCAGCGGTTGAGGTTGCCCGGCTGTCTCCTGGCTCAAGTTCGGGGGAGATTGTAGCCCAGGGAGACCCTGCGAACACTCCCCATAGGGAAACCTCTTGCTGAAGTGCCTCAGAGCATCTGGCATCGATCAACTCGCCTTGGCACTTGTCGGGACCACTGGTAGATTCCGCCGCGCCGAGCTGGGGCGCCCACCAGCAATAGCCAGCGGTTATCTCGGCTTGGCACTTGAATCGACCGCTGCTAGATTCCGCCGCCCGCAAGGGGCTGGCTGGGGGCAAGAAGTCCCGCAACCTGCCTCGTCTTTCCTATTGAGAACTATTCTTGGCGGCAGAGGGATCGTTGTGCTGAGCCGATGGCCCATTCGGAATAAATTGCTCTTTGGCTTGTTGCTGCTGGCAGTGATTGTTGGCACGTTGGTCTACAACGGCCTTTATGTCGTTTATGCCTACCGAAATATGCTGAGAGGATTGAGCGACCGAGTGGCGGAGTTGCCCAAAGCGGCTGTCTTAGGTCAACGGGTCAGTGACCTGCGGGTGGCCTTGCGAGACTTACGAAGTGCGGATTTTGGGATGGTTGTCTCGCAATTGGCTCGTTTGGAGTTCAATTTCAGCCTGGAGAAGGTCGAACAAGCTCTGCAGGATTACCGGGAGGAACTGGAGAACAACAGCGTCTCCGATGGCAAGCACCCACTCATCGGCAACGGGCAACTGGAGTGGGAGACCGTTCACAAGATCGAAGCCACGCTGGCGGCCATCCGTCGGGCCAACGAAGAGACGAGGTGGTGGTTTGGCGGTGAGCTGCTGGAATTTGAACACCTCAGCGGACAATTAGATCAGCTGCACCAGCTGACCTTGGAGCTTCCCAGCCACCTGCATCACAACATCGTCAACCTCCGCCAGCAGGCCAAAAGCCAGTATCGCTCGTTGATTGCTGCGGTCATTCTCACCGCCGCCGGGGCCGGGGTGCTGCTGTTGATCTTTGCCTTCTTAGCACACCGCTGGGTCTTTCGCCCCTTACGCTTGTTGGTCAAGGGTTCTCGCTACATCGCGGTGGGCCACTTTGATCACCGCATTCGTATCGCCACAAACGATGAATTTGCCGAACTGGCTGATGCTCTCAACGACATGACCGCGCGGTTCCGAGCGATCAAGGAGGATCTCGACCGGCAAGTCCGCCAAAGGACCAAGCAGGTGGTCCTCAGTGAGAAACTCGCCAGTGTGGGCTTTTTGGCTGCTGGAGTAGCTCATGAGATCAACAACCCGCTGGCCGCTGTGGTCGTGGGAGCCGAGGCATTGGAAAGCCGAGTTGCGGAGGACTTGGCCGATCATCCCGATGGCGAGGTCATTCAAAAGTATTTGCGGATGATCCAGACTGAGGCATTTCGCTGTAAAGGAATCACCGAAAAACTACTGGATTTTTCCAGGATCGGGGATCGAGACCGAGACTTCGTGGATCTTCGTAGCCTTGTTGAGGAAATGATTGAACTGCTGCGTCACCATGGCAGATATAAGAACAAGCATATCGACTTAGTTCCGGGTGGGAGTCCTTTGGCGTGGGCCAATGCCCCTGAGATCAAACAAGTGGTGCTCAATTTACTGACCAACGCTCTGGACAGTCTGGATGATGGAGGGACTGTGTGGGCTGAGGTTCGCTACCGCACCCAAGCCAGCGATGGTGACCTGGAGAGAAATGTCTCCGGCGGCCGCAATGCCAGCCAAGATCAGCCGACAGAACATGCCGAGTTGATTGTCACCGATGATGGTTGCGGGATGACCCCTGAGGTGATTGAACACCTCTTTGAACCGTTCTTTACTCGCCGGCGCAGCGGTCAAGGGACCGGACTTGGACTGTCCATTACCTACCGGATCATCCAGGACCACAACGGGCAGATCGAGGCCTCCAGCGAAGGCCCGGGTTGCGGGAGCCGATTTCAGGTCACCTTACCGGTGCGCCCACCTCCTGGCGGTCCTGAGGATCCCTCCTCGTTTAACCTGTTTGGCAAAAATCGATCTGTAGCACCAGGCTCTGACCAAGCACTCGAATCCCAAGAGCCAGAGATCCAACAAGCAGAAACACAAACCCCTGAGATCCAACTTCCAGCGGCACAAGACCCAGAGATCGAAGAAGCAGAAACTCAAGAAGCATTCACTCAGGAAACACTAACTCAGGAAACACCAACTCAGGAAACACTAAGTCAGGAAACACTAACTCAGGAACCACTAACTCAGGCGCTCGGGGCACAGAAAGTCGAGGCACAAGACTCCGGGAACCAGTCACCGCAGACAGAAGCAGCAGGCGGTCGGTTGCCTGCCCACGCAGACACATTTTGAAACAACCCAGAGCACCCCCGGGTGACCAGTCGGAAAGCGCTTGCCTCGCTGAAGCGACTTGCCCAAGAGCCAATCCGACAGCCCTGAGTGCCAAGAGTTGGGCGACCGTATTTCGGGAAGCCGCCCAGAGCAAGCGGAGCAGGAGAACGCTATGACCAACAAGCCGCCCAACGGGCTGAAGCTGTTGTTTGCCGACGATGAACAGTCTCTTCAGGAGTTGATGAAGTTAGAACTTCCAAGGATGGGGCACGAGGTGACCGTCTGCCCAGACGGCACAACTGCCTTGGCGGCCTTACAACGCAATAGCTACGACTGCGCGTTGCTGGATCTGGATATGCCCGGAGCCAGTGGGGTTGAGGTGCTCAAATACCTCAAGGCCGAGGCCCCCGATACTGAAGCGATCATCCTCACCGGCAAGAAGAGCCTTGAGAGTGCTATTGCAGCGGTCAAATTGGGGGCTTTTGACTATCTGACCAAACCAACCAAGCTGCTGGATCTTCGAGCGCTGCTGGAGCGAGTCGCACAAAAGCGTGAGTTGACTCGTCGTTATCAGGCACTGAAGCGACAACTGGAACGCCTGGAGGGGACGCCCCGTTTAGTCGGCGAAAGTGCCCCGATGCAAGCGGTCAAACGCTTAATCAGCAAGGTCGGCCCCACCGAGGCTACCGTGCTGATCCGCGGAGAAACCGGCACGGGGAAGGAGCTTGCCGCCCGTGCCATTCATGAGCAGAGTCTCCGTGCCGATCAGCCCTACGTGGCGATCAATTGCGGGGCCTTGCCAGAAAACCTGATCGAGAGTGAACTCTTTGGACACCGCAAGGGCGCCTTTACCGGCGCGGATGCGAATCGGGACGGGCTGTTTGAGGTCGCCAACGGCGGCACGCTCTTCTTGGATGAAATCGGTGAACTCCCCAAGGCCGTGCAATCCAAGCTTCTGCGATTTTTAGAAAGCGGCGAGGTCCGCCGCGTCGGCGATAACGAAAACTTTACCGTCGATGTGCGTGTGGTCTGTGCCACTCACCGTGACCTCGAGGACATGGTCCGACAAGAAGAATTTCGTGAGGATTTGTTGTTTCGCATCAACACCTTTGAGATCTACTTGCCCAGCTTACGAGAACGCACCGGCGATTTGGAGCCGCTTGCCCGACACCTCCTTTCTCGGTTCCGACCCCAACTGCGTGCTGAAGATCAGGCCTTCAGCCCCGAGGCTCTGGCCGCCCTCAAGGCCTACCCCTGGCCAGGAAACGTGCGGGAGTTGGCCAACGTCATTGAGCATGCGGCGATCCTCTGTGACGAGCTTCCCATCCAGCCAGACCATCTGCCGAGCAAGCGATTCGACCCACAGCGGATTGTCACCACGCACTCCTCCGGCCCTGCGGGGCCACACTTCACCTTAGCCAAACCGCAAACACTCCGAGAAATCGAACTGCAAGTCATTCAACAAGTGCTGACCAAGCACGACGGCAACAAACCCAAGGCCGCCGAGGAACTCGGCATCAGCTTGAAGACCATGTACAACAAGCTCAAAGAGATCCAGGCTGCTACCGACTGATCCTCACCAACGCAAACAACCCTTGCTCGGAGAGAAAGCTATCGGCGATCCGAACGATCCCTCCGAGACTTGAGCCTGAGCTTGGGTCCAGAGAAGCTTGGGTCCAGAGAAGCTTGAGCCCAGAGAAGCTTGAGCCATGTCCGGTCGATGTCCAATGACGGCCTGGCTCCCAACAACCCTCGCCAACCACAGTCGGGCCCTGCGGAGAGACTACCACGCAAGGATCTCGGATTGTCGGTCTTTAGGTGCCGACTTTTAGGTGCCGACTGCCAAAGCGGCTCGCAAACCCTCCAGCTGCCCGGCGCTGCCCAGCTTGGTGTTTTTGTGGGTGATGAACTGGGCGTACTCAGCCATGAAGGGTTTGCCAGGAGTACGGGGGTCGAAATCGCCGGGCTTGGCTTTGAGGGTCTCGCGGTAAATGGCCGCCCAGACGAGTCGGCCGTCGGTGTCGATGTTGACCTTGCAGACCCCGAGTTGGGCAGCGGGGAGGTAATGCTCTTCGGGCACACCGCTGGTGGCCGCCAACTCGCCGCCTGCGTTGTTGATCCGCTGCACCCACTCGGCAGGAACGCTGCTTGATCCATGCATGACCAGTGGAAAATTGGGCAGACGTCTCTGGATCTGCTCAATGCGGTCAAAGTGCAGCCCTTGACTGCCGGTAAACTTGTAAGCCCCGTGGCTTGTTCCAATGGCAACTGCCAAAGAATCGCAACCGGAACGTTCCACAAATTCCACCGCCTGATCGGGATCGGTCAAGCAAGCATGCTCTTCTGAGACCTCGATGTCTTCCTCAACTCCTCCAAGCATCCCCAGTTCGGCTTCGACGGAGATGCCTCGGGCATGGGCACGTTCCACCACCCGTCGTGTGGTCGCGATGTTGCCTTCGAACTCCTCGTGGCTAGCGTCGATCATCACCGAGGAGTAAAAGCCGCTCTCGATGCAGTCGTAGCAGACCTCCTCGGTCCCATGGTCGAGGTGGACCGCAAAGATGGCCTCAGGAAAAACCTCTTCGGCCGCCCGAATCATCGCTTCCAGAAAACGCTTGTCAGAATACTTTCGGGCCCCGCGGGAAATCTGAATGATAAACGGCGCACTCTTCTGAGGGTCAGTGGGATCATCGTTGCTGGCGGCCCTCGCCAGGTTGCCACGGAAGAGCCCGATGGTTTGCTCGAGATTGTTGATGTTGTAGGCCCCCACGGCGTAGTTCCCGTAGGCATGCTGGAAGAGCTCTTTGGTTGTGACGATCATTGTGAAGATCCGGCAGAGAGATCGAGGGTTGTTTGGAAAGCGGTCTTTTTAGAGATCGACAGTTTCTTGGAGATCGAGGCTGCCGACCGACCCAGTCGGCAGCATGAGCGGTTTGTGTCCCCAGCAAACGCAGAGTTGCCCCATTCTTTGAGTTCATGGTCAAGATCGCCTCGATTGTCAAGGTCCTGCTCAACTCACCAGGCACTTGCCGATCTCTCCAAGGAGGCGTCGAAGAATCTCGCCACAGGGGCGAATAGCTCTCGTACGCGTTGATGACCTTTGATCTCAGGGGCCGAAGGAAAACTCCAAGCATGAGCACTGTTAGACCCCTAGTTGCTGGGGTGATGGGGCTGTTTATCGGCGGGACCGCCGTGGCCCTGGCAACCAACCCGCTTTCCGAACCAACACGGCTGAACCTCAGCCAAGCTGGCGTCATCACCTCTGCCCCAAGTGGCGTATCCTGCAACGGGACGGGCCACTCACTGCCCGGATCGACCAATGCCACCAGCCTTGCTCGATGGGCTCCTCGAGAAGACTGGCTGGCAGAACTACGGACTCCACCGGTTTATGACTCCCCGCCGGTGATCACCAGCGTGGCCTTCTCGCCCGATGGAACGCTGCTTGCTGTCAGCGGGCACCGCGAGGTGCTGCTGCACGACGTCGCCGCAAAGCGACCTCAGTTGGTGGCTCGTCTGATCGGCCAGAGCCGTCAGATCAGCTCTGCGGTCTTTTCGCCTGACGGCAGACGCTTGGCCGTCAGCGGCGGATCTGCTGGCCAATTCGGAGAAGTGCAAGTCTGGGACCTGGCCACTGACAAGCAGGAGTGCTCGCTTTGCGTCACCAATGACACGCTTTATGGGGCAAGCTGGTCTCCAAATGGACAATCCTTGGCCTACGGGGGAGCCGACGACATGCTCCGGGTTGCTGATGCGGCCACCGGCAGAGAGCTGTTGGCTCTTCCGGCACACCGCGACTGGGTTCTGGGAACGGATTGGGCTGCTTCAGGCGGCCAGGTGGTCAGCGTCAGCCGTGATGGGTCCCTCTCCCTGACGGATCTCGCTGGGCAGAAGGTGCAGGCGGTCACCAGGATGGAGACGTCTTGCCCCAAGTGCCGAGGACTTTCTGGCGGATTGATGGCCGTCAGCCGCCGACCTCATCGTGATCAAGTGCTGGTTGCTGGGGCCAATGGCGCTGCCAGGCTGTACCAGCTTGGCCAAAACCTGCGTCTGAGCCAGACGTATCCGTCCTTACCAGGTCGGGTCTTTAGCCTCCAGTTCAACAGCGATGGTCGCCGTTTCGTCGCTGGAAGCAGCTACCAGGGACGAGGAGAGGCACGTGTTCTTGAGACCGAAAGCGGCCAACTGATTTCGCAGACCAAAGGCACTTGTGGGGGGATCTTTGCAGTCAGCCTGCGACCCGACGGTGAGCAATTTGCCGCCGCCGGGCGAGACGGCCGGGTGCGGATCTACCAAACACAAACCGGGCAATTGCTGCAAGAATTCGTACCGGTGCCGTTGGGGTCATAAAGACTCATCGCCGGACTGTCTGACGTAGGCTACGAGCTGCAAAACGCCCTTGGGAGTTCTTGAGCGACGGCAGCTTTTCGCAAACCACAGCGGAGCCAGCGTCTGCAGGCGCTGGCTCTACACCCTCCTGGTTCGAGAGTTCCAGGAGGCCTCACTGGCCGGTGAAGCTTGTGGTGGATCAATCTTCCTCAAAGGCAAACTTCTCGGAGACCGCTTCTTGGTCCTCGTTCGGAAAAAGATCGTCGTCCTCCTCAAAAGCATCCCCCTCCTGGTCTTCATCCCAATCGGAATCACTCCAGGGATTGGGATCAAACGGCGGCTCTTCCACGTAAGATTCCGAAGGCGTCAGATCGACCGCAGGGCGTGGTTGTGAACGAGGGCGGACCAGATGGCCAGAGGCTGCAGCCTCGTGGGAGCGATCGGCAAAATCGTCTGACTCGCCTCGTCTTTGGGTCGCCCATTGGTCCACCGACATGAGCACATCCCGGGCCTTGGACCCGTTGTACTTGTCAACAATGCCATCTTCTTCCATGTAGTCAATCAGACGAGCTGCTCGACCATAGCCGATCCCCAGCGATCTCTGGAGCAAAGAAACGCTCCCGCGGCCCTCTCGCACGACGATCTCCACAGCTTGTTCGTACAGATCGTCACGGTCTTTGCGGATTTGTCCTACCTCGGATTCCTCCCCTCGAGGCTTGAGGTTCAAAAGCTCGTCCAAGAACTCCGGTTCGGTTGTCGCCACAGTGTCGACAACCGCACGGATTTCGGAGTCACCGATGAAGGTCCCCTGTCCACGGACCAGGGAATTGGTCGCCGGGCTGAGCATGAGCATATCACCCATCCCAAGAAGTTTGTCAGCGCCCATCTCATCCAGAACCACCCGACTATCGGTCCGGCTGGCCACCTGGAAGGCGATCCGGGCGGGAAGGTTGCTTTTGATCAGCCCGGTGATCACATCGACAGTCGGTTTTTGAGTCGCCAGCACCAAGTGAATTCCCACCGCCCGGCTCTTCTGGGCCAGCCGGATGATGTGGCTCTCGATTTCCTTCCCCGCGGTCATCATGAGGTCGGCAAATTCGTCGACGACGATCACGATGTAGGGGAGCTGATCGGCGATTTCAGCATCGGGATCCAGCCCACCGTCTTCACTGCTTTGGCTGAATCGTTCTTGATCGATTCGCCGACGCAACTCCTCAGGGGAGAGTTGATTGTAGCCGTCGATGTTGCGGACTCCCGCCGCGGCCAGAAGCGCATAGCGTTCTTCCATCTTGTCCACCGCCCAGGCGAGAATCGGCTCGGCCTTATCGGGATCGGTGACCACCGGATGCAGCAAGTGTGGGATCCTCCGAAAGTCGTGAAACTCCACCTGCTTTGGATCAATCAGCAGCATTTTCACTTCGTCCGGCGAACGAGTCATCAACAACGAGCAAATGATCGTGTTTAAGCACACACTCTTGCCCGTGCCGGTTCTCCCGGCAATCAGCAGGTGTGGCATCTTGGCCAGGTCACAAACCATGGCTCCGCCGGAAACATCCTTGCCCAGATAAAGAGGAATGCGGAACTTGCGGACCTTCGAGGCGGACTCCTCCATCACCTCCCGCATCCGCACAAGACTCCGCTCAGCATTGGGCACCTCAATCCCAACAGTGTTCTTCCCCGGAATCGGCGCGACAATCCGTACGCTGGGCACCCGGAGGGCGATGGCAAGGTCATCAGAGAGTCCGGTGATTTTTGCCAATCGCAAACCAGGAGCCAGCTCGATCTCGAATTGGGCGATCACTGGGCCGGTATCCACAGCGACCACCCGGACGTCGAATCCAAAATCGGCGAAGGTCTTTTCGAGTATATGGGCCTTTTGACGGACGTCCTGCTCTTGATGAGCGTAGTCGATTTCCTCGCCTTCTTCTAAGAGTTCGACCGAAGGCAACTGATACTCACCAGTTTGGTGGTCACCGGTTTCGGCCTCTCGGCTGGCAGCGTGCAACTGCTCGATCACCTTCTGGCGTGCGGACTTGGAACGGGGCTTGTTGACTGTCAGTTCTGGTCGCTCTGATTCCGCGGCTTCGTCAGGACGCTCGGCTTCTGAGGATGTCTCTCCAGCAGAACCGGCCGGAGAACCTGCATCGTCCATCGGCACGCTCTGGGAGCCGGCCAGCCAGTGGCTCTCCTGGCGGGGCTTGTCTTGAGCGTGAGGACGCTTGCGTTTGCCTAGGCCAAGAGACTCTCCCAGGGATTCGCTCCCGCTTGGCTCGGCCGCCAATGAGTAAGTCTCTGCTTGAGGAGAAGGGTTCGGATCAAGTTTTCCAAGGAGCATCAGCAGGCGTTTTGGCAGAGAGAGAACCACCCAACTCATCACTCTGAAGACCACGCGATCGTGCAGCAACAGTGAGCCAGCCAAAAGCCCGCTACAACCCAGCAGTGTTGCTCCGCCTGGGCCGAAGTGAGTTGTCAGCACCGCTCGCCCCAACGCCCCCACTTGTCCCCCAGGCCCCAAGAGGCTGACCGAACCGGCCATCCAACTGGGAACAAAGACCGATACCAGTGTTGCCAGACTCACCAAGACCAACACCCAGCCGGTGGTAGCAGTGAGTGGTTCCTGCAGGACTTTTCCCTGCAAGAGGCGGATGGTCAACGCCACGACGGTACCGACCACCACGTAGGCAGCTAAGCCAAAGCTCTCAAAGAGCTGAAAGGCGATCCAAGCTCCGGTCGGCCCACAGAGGTTGGCCGGCTCGGCGGTGGGATACACCGTGACTGCCGGAGGGTCATGGGGATCAAAGGAGAGAACCGAAAGGGTCAGTACTCCCCCGGCGACCACCAACGCCAGCATGGCGACAAGGCGGTGAACTTTGCCAGGCTGACTGAGCAGACGCAGCCGCCCAAGCGTTGACGAGGTGTTCTCGGTTTTGCCCATGAACGCCGCCTCCCTCAGAAGGGTGCGAGACGAACGCCTGGTGCGCCGTTGCCACCGCTTGTCCTGGCTGAGGCACAACCTGTTGTTGTGCGACCAACCAGAAGAGACGGTCGGTGTGAAGACTCAGCACTGAGAACCAGTGCCAAGAAGCTTCCAAGGGTGCACCGGGCGTTCCCCCGGCGCGTCCATGCCCGAGTGCGAAGTGGTTCAGACTCGTTGAGAAATCCTTCTCGTCAACTCAGTCCATCGGCCACCCTCCTTGGCGACTTGAGAAAACTCACTCCCGCTTGGGCGATTTTTTCTGGCAGCTCTCCAGATTGAAAGCTTTATTCTGGTAAGAGCAAGTCTTCGGGGGTGATCGTTGTCCCCCGGGACAGGGTCACGGCTCGCTCGACGACGTTTTTGAGTTCTCGGACGTTGCCCGGCCAACGATGGTTTTGCAGAGCCTGCAGTGCGCTGGGAGAAAAGTCCTCGACGGGTCGTCCCAACTCTTCTCGAAAGTATCTGAGGAAGTAGCGAGCCAACTCGGGGATATCTTCTTTGCGGCGGTGCAAGGCGGGAACCATGACTTGGTGTGCCTGAAGTCGAACGAAGAGGTCTTGGCGAAAACGCCCTTGGGCAACTTCGTCTTCCAGGTCGGCGGTGGTCGCGGCGATGATTCGCAGGTCCGCTTTGATCGGCAGGTTGCTGCCGACTCGCTGAAAAGGGCGTCCTTCGATGATTCCCAGAAGAGCGTCCTGGAGTGAAGGTCGGAGCAACTCAACTTGATCGACAAACAAGGTGCCGCCATGAGCAGCCTCAAGTCTGCCGACACGTTCTTGCCTTTCCTCTTGGGGGGCTCGCCCGAGGAGCTCCTCCTCCAGCTGAAGTCCACGATAGCCCCCACAATGCAGACTCACAAAAGGCCCGCTTCGGCGGCCGCTGAAGTGGATGGCCCGAGCCACGAGGTCCTTGCCGACACCGATTTCACCGCGAATGAGCACACACCCTTTGCTGGCGGCGGCTGAATTGATCTGCTCGGTCACCCGAGCCAAGAAGAGACTGCGGCCTTGAATTTCGCTTTGTAAGCCAAGCTGCTGACGGAGATGGCGGTTCTCATCTCGGAGTCTGGCCGATTCCCGACCAGCGGCTTGCGCGGATTGCAATCGACCGAGAAGACGGCCCAGCAGTTCCGCAGCAGCATACACAAAGCCTAACTTCTGCTGGGTCAGTGGCGGCTCTCCCGGCAAGGCATACACATGGAAGAGCCCCCAAACTCGTTCCCCCTGACGCAGGGGGGCCACAATCACGCTCTGAGCACTGACGATCGCACTCTCCTCAGGAGGCAGCGTGTGGGCCGCAGGATCCGTTTGGCTGAGCAGGGCCTGGCCATCAGCAAGAACCGCAGCAGCCAACAGAGGGGAGACGCGAGCATATCCGCCCTGCGAAGGTGCCGCACGGGAAACAAAAACCTCCAGCTCGTTCTCGGCCCGAGAGTCTTGGGCCTCCGGAGGAAAAACCAAAATTCCCGCCCCGCTGGTACGCAACAGCTTCAAGAGACTATCCAACGCCGCTTCGGCAACAGCTTGAGGTTCCTCAGGCTGCACCATCGCCCAAGCTAAAAAACCTAAAGCTTGTTGGGGTAAGGCTTGTCTTTGCTGGTCTTGTTCTTGAGGAGCTGGTTCTGAAGGAGCCCGTTCTGAAGGAGCCCGTTCTGAAGGAGCCCGTTCTGAAGGAGCTTGGCTGGTAGGCGATTTTGGGGAAGGGATTTCTTGAGTCAGTTCGTTGAGTGGGGGCAGTTCTTCCAATGAGGGTGGTTCGGCAAGCCGAGCGATGATGTTGGTGGGCTCGTAAGTACGCAGGTTTTGCTGACCGCCGAAGGGCCCGTGAGGCTGATAGTCAGGGCTGAATTGCTTGACGATCAGAGAGCTGCTATCGGGAAAGGCTTTGGAAAGTTCGTGGACAAAAGCAAGTTGACAGCGGCCGATGCGTACTACCTCTCCTGGTTCGAGGATGTGCTCGCTGGTCAGTCGCTCTTCCTGAACTTCCGTTCCATTGCGACTGCCCAGATCACGAACCGTCCAGCGACCGTTGCTCTGGAAGATCTCTGCGTGGTAACGGCTGCATTGGTCATCTCGGATGACGATCGCATTGGTCTCGGCTCGCCCAATGGTCACAGTCTGTCCTGGAATGAGCCGAAACACATCAGTGCGTGTTCCGCCTTCGCGGATAACCAAGTAGGCAAGCATGGTTGGCTACCTGATGATGGCTTGGCCGAAATCATCAGCCCAGAAAAATTCAAGCAAATCCCCGCCGAACCGCGTTGGCCCGCTTCAAGCCAGAACGCCTCAGAGACTCTCCGAAAAGCATCCGGCAATCCACTGTGTTGTGGAGCCCAAGTCATGGTGCAACACGATCCAGGTGGATTCCGGTGCTTCTCGGACAGACTGTAAGAGACTCTCCGAAAAGCATCCGGCAATCCACTGTGTTGTGGAGCCCAAGTCATGGTGCAACACGATCCAGGTGGATTCCGGTACTTTTCGGACAGACTGTCAGCGTTCTCCCCGAGTGAGCTTGCGGAATTGTTCCATCAGATCCCGAGTGACCGGACCAGGTTTGCCGCTGCCGATGGTTCTCCCATCAACACGGACAACGGGGATGATCTCCGCAGCGGTCCCGGTGAGGAAGCACTCTTCGGCGATATACACATCGTGTCTGGTCAGCGAGATCTCCTTGACCAGCAGCCCCTCAGCGCGAGCCAACGAGATGACGACCTGACGGGTGATGCCATCCAGGATTCCGGCATCCAGAGAGGGGGTGAGCAGATCACCGTCACGGACGAGAAACACGTTGTCTCCGGTTGCCTCGGCCACCTCCCCTCGAGTGTTGAGCATCAAGGCCTCAAAGGTTCCGGCTTGAATGGCCTCAATTTTGGCCAACACGTTGTTGAGATAGTTCAGCGATTTGATCCGGGGACTCAGGGCAGCCGAGTGATTGCGGATCGTACTGGCTGTGATAATTTCTAGCCCGTTGGAATAATACTCTTCGGGGTAGAGAGTGATATGGTCGGTGATGATGATCACCTGGGGATCGCTGGTGCGGTTTGGGTCGAGCCCCAGGGCACCAGCTCCTCGAGTGACGATCAGGCGGATGTAGCCGTCACGGATGTTGTTGGCGTTGAGCGTCGCGGAGATTGCCTTGCCCAGGGCTTCCTTCGTCATAGGGATTTGCAGAAAGATGGCGTGGGCGCTCTCCCACAACCGCTCGAGGTGTTCTTCCAGTCGAAACACCTTTCCGTTGTAGCTGCGGATCCCCTCAAAGACTCCGTCTCCGTAGAGCAGTCCATGATCGTAGACGCTGATTTTGGCGTCTTCTTTGGGGAGGAGCTGGCCGTTGATGTAGACCGTCAGGGACATAAGTGAGTCTGCGTCAAAATGCCAACCCAGCTCAGCGCTTGATGGCAAGGCTGGCCTGGGTTGAGCGTGGATTCAAACTGGTGCGTATCACCATCTAGAGTTGCCGCTGGGCTCTCCCGCCACAAGGGGCGTTTCAGCAGGTTTTCTGTCTTGTTTGCCGCAGTGCTCCATTTCCCCAGTGTGAAATCTTCTCAGCGTTGGGTTGCCTCAGCGTTGGGTTGTCTTGGACGGCAACGATGAATGGATGGGCAAGTCCAGCTCGCGATGATCTGTCAGAATCCGGTGGCCCGACGCTGTGGCTGAAGAATGGAAACTGCAAAGACCAACCTTCAGCAGGATACCATCCACTGGTGGCTCATCGAATGGGGTCGCCAGATGGTTCTGCTTTTCGAGTGAGGATTTTGGTGGCCCGAAGGATTGGAGTTGGGAAGGGACGGCCGCTTGTGAGGATTGTGATCGCTCAGCAACTGCGGATCCGGACTACCATCCCAAGGGATCTGGCCAGAGCAGGTAGACCCGGTCTCCGGGTCGTGGGTGGCCTCGACCAGTCACAGATAAATACAAGGAGATCGCATTCCGGGATCGGTGAGGCTTTTCTCGGGCATCGGTTCCAAGGTGATTGACGACCCCATAGCGGAAGGTGTTGTCACCGACCACGGCCACCAGGCTGGACTTCTGGATTGGGTGGTCGGTTGCAGATCCACTGAAAATCCATTCGTTGGGGACCCTTTGCTGGGAGCCCCAGAGAGGACGCTGTTCAGCTTCGCTAATGGCGAAGACCGAGGGGGCCGAAGCATGCAGGGTTGCCGCCTCCTCGTCAAACGGTGGCCGAATGACCGTTTGAATCGGACGCCGTTGCCAGCGAATTGCCAAGGCTCGATCAAGGGGAAGCCTAGCCAACGACGTCAGCAGCCAGGGAAGCGGTGCCCCAAACTGCGGCTCAGATTCATCGCCCCAAGAAAGCAGATTGACGAATCGCTTCGGCTCGCTGAGCCAATTGGAATCGATTGACCGGCGAGGTTCCAACCGAACTTCAGCGCCAGTTTGGCAGAGGCTTGCCATCAGCGAGGCAGAGAGGCTCGGCTCCAGAAGAGACGTCAATTTGCCGGAGGCAAGCGGCTCATCGACAGTGAGGACTTTCGGAACGGCTTCACTCGCTTGCTTGCTGTGCAACAGTCCCCAACCGGTATGCGCCCGGATCGCTTTGATTGTTTCAAGCGGTTTGGGTCCTCGGTCCAGAAGAATCAGAGAAAACCGCCGCTCGGCCAGTTCCAACCACCCCGGCTCAAGCGAACGGCGAAGCTCCCGCCACCGGTTGCGGAGGCAGAGACAGTTGCTGGGAATCTGCTCCGGCGGCTTGCCTTCCCAGGTGGCCACAGCCCCCCAACGCTCGAATTCGGCAACAACTTGCTCCCCTTGGGACCAGGGCACCCTATCGATGCACTGCGGGAACTCCTTTTTTGAAAGCAGACCCCCTGGACTCTCCTCTCTCGTCGCTTCGGCTGGGAGGCTCCCGGAGAGATCCGTCAACAAGGGTGCAAGGTCTGCGACAGCCCTATCTGGGATGCTCTGCACAACCAGTGTGCCAACGGGATCTTCCAGGGAACCAGGTTTCTGCGGCTTGGACTTCGGGCCCAGGATCGAATCCAGTGCCAAGTCTGTTCGGAGAAACTCAGCACGCTCTGGACCATCGGGTCCTCCCTCCCGTTGCAGCCAGTCTGCGTAGACCAGCCGGGGGCTCTCAGCGGCAGGATCCTGGAAGATCGCCCGAAGGAAGGGAACCTCAGGTGGAGTCCACATAGTCCTGCCCCGTTAAGTCCGGCCCCGTTAAGTCCTGCCCCGTGAAGTCCGGCCCCGTTTAGCTCCTGCCCCATTAATAGCTGCAGTCGCCCGATTGCCGCGATGACCCAAAGGTGACGCAACTGCAGTTTTGAGAAGACGGAAATCAGGCGTCTTCTTTTGGCTCGATTTTTCGCCGTTTCCGGGTGATCGTGTATCCTCCGTAGTTCTTTTTCAAGCTGCTGATTTTGCTGAGGTTTTCCGGCTTGACGGTGATGTCGAACTCTCCACCGACCTCCCGACTACAGGCCACGCACAAGCGGGTCTCCGGGAGGGCCTCCACCCGTTCTTGAGGAATTTCCACTCGACAACGCTGACAGAATCGCTGTTTGACAGCCATCTTCACCCTGGAAGCAGTGAGTCCCATTCTGGCCCCAACACGACGAGGCGTCCCGAGAAGGAAAGCTCCAGTGAAGCTTTCGCCAGTAAAGCTTTCTCCAGTGATGGCGTTTCTTGCCTGGGCACTTTTCCGTCTCGGGGTGCCTCGGACCAGGAGGACCCAACCACGAAGAAGGTTCGCCTGCATTGAGATTTTCCCCGGTCCTCAGTGAGTAGACGTCCGATGCATCGGCTGGAATCCATCCCCGCAGTGAAGGTGCGCACAGCGGAAATCCCCAGGAAATCAACGGCGCCAACAAACGGACCACCTGCCAAGCCAGAGACTTTCCACGAGGGATTTCGGTGGTCCGCCCAACCAGGCGGGAAACAGGTTCGACCAGGGGACACCGCAGTTGTTCGTCATCCTTCAGACGCCCTCACCATCAAGATTGGCAAAGGCGTAAGAATCCTCAACGCGGAGATTCTTGCCACCGACGCTGAGGGGCAAGTGAGTAGGGGCGGTGTCACCTGCTAGGCAGACGGACCGAACGGAAAAACGGTCGGCAATTCAGTATTGGATGGTCAACTCAGACAGCCAGTCCGCCTCGCCGACCTCAGGGTCTGCTGGGGAAGATCCGTTTGCAAACGGACATCCAAGAGGTGTCACGGTTTCGGGGAGGGCGCCTCGGGAAAGTCAATGCCCAGTCGTTGGTCAACGGTACGTGCGATCCGTCTGCGCCTCAAGCCTTGCCGCTGGACAGCGAAATACACCGGTGATCCTCCTTCTGCAGCTGCACGTTGACTGCCTGATTGGTCGTTTGAACGTCCACCACTTCGGCCTGGAACTCCACGCTAAGCCCATGCTGAAGCAATACTTCGGCGAGCTACAGCTCACTTGGACTGGTCAGACCGCTCCCAGAGGCGTTGCTCCCAGACGAATGCTGTTGCAAAGGGCTGACACCTTGGGAACGACACGACGGCGCATAACACGACGGCGCATAAAAAAGCCTGCAGTCTGATTTGTTTCAGACTGCAGGCTCTGGCCATGGAACCCTGCCGCGACACTGTGCCTCTCATCGGCCGGCTTGTTCGGGCCAGGTCTGGGAGGCTGGGCTCATGGTAGCTGGAGGCTTTGTGGCTGGATGCTTTGTGGCTGGTTAGCTGGGTTTATCGCTCGATTTTTCCCAGGGCTTGCTGGGCGGCCAAGGCAACACGGCGATCGGGATCGGCAGCCATTTCTCGGAGGCGAGCGACAGCCGAGGCAGCTTCGGGACCGAGCATGCCCAGAACACGGGCGAACTCAGCGCGAACCATGGGGTTATCGTCGTACAGGGCTCCCTCGAGCAATGGCAAGAAGGTGCGTAAATCGACTTGTTGAGGATCGATTTGCACGATGGCCCAAGCGGCCAGCCGAGGCAGAAAAGGATCGTCGCTGCTGAGGGTCTTCTTCAGGGTTGGCACAGCCGATTTCGCCGGGGAGCCGACTTTCCCCAAGAGGAAGCAAGCGGACCGTTGCAGCCGGATCGCACGCGAGGGATCGCCCAAAATCTTGGTGGCCGTCGGCACAGCAGGGGCCGATTTGGGGCCGATGTTCCCCAAGGCAAACAGGGCACCTGCCTGAGCTGAGTCTTCGTCAGAGGTCTTCAGCAGATCAACCAATTGAGGAACGGCAACGGCTGCCTGTTCACCAAATTCGGCCAAAACGACTAAGGCACCTTGGCGAGTCTCTTCTTGCCCCAAACCCTCAGTCAGCACCGGAAGAAGGACCTCGGGGGAGAGATCGCGGACTGACCTGATCGCATCCATCGCCTTGACGACCTTGTCCAGATCACCCCCCTCGATCACTTTCTGAAAGGCCATGAGCTTTCGGCGAGGGTCGACTTGATCGAGCTTGGAAAACCCCTGGGCGCTGACGCTGCGGACTCTGGGATCGTCATCGACAAGGCCTTCAGCCAGCAACTTCAAGGCGCGATCGACACGCTGCTCGTTCTCGGGGGTCAATTTGGCCAAAGCCCATGCAGCCACTCGACGGAGAAATGGATCCTCGACCGAGAGAAACTGCTCCAATTTCTCAATGACCTCATCGGTTGGTTGGCCAAGACTGCCTAGGGCAAAACAAGTGGCAATTTGTACCCCGCTTTTAAGCGACGCAGATTCGTTAATTCCCTTGTCGTCGAGACTTTTGAGGATTTTGGGAAGGGCTGACTTAGCTGCCTCACCGATCTTGGCCAGGGCGATCAGGGCCTCAATTCGCGTCGCGTAGCTTTCGCTCTGGGTGGCGGCCTGAGCCAACTCTGGGACTGCTTTGGCAGCCTCAGGGCCAAGTTCGCCCAGCAGGACGCAGCTGCTGTAGCGGGTTTCCTCGTCGCCCAAAGCCGTGATGAGTTGATCAACATCAAGCTTGCCGATCTCGGAGAGGGCATGGATGGCGTGCGACCGCACCTCAGGGGAGGAATCCTTCAACGCCCTCATCAGAGGCGGAAACACCTTTTTGGGATCAGGCTTGATCTCCATCAGGCTGTCGATGGCTTCGCGTTGGACGAAGTCCTCCGAATCGCCAACAAGGGCGATGAGACCTTCAATGCACTTGGGATCTTTGGCCTGGATTTCGCCCAGGGCTCGAGCGGCGTGCACACGCACAAGGGGACTTTCAGACTGCAAAGCAGCAATCAGCTGCTCGGTGGCCTCCCGCGCCCCAGGACCGATGGAGGCCAACGCCCGAGCTGCTCGGTAGGCCAGCAGTTGGTTCTTGGACTGCAGGAGCTTTTTCAAATTGGAGACAGCTGGTTGTGCTGCTGCCCCGATTCCGGCCAAAGCATCGGCTGCTAGGGCTTTCTGCCGGGGCTGATTCTCGCTGGCCAAGATATTGTTGAGTGCAGGTACGGCGGGGCCACCGATCTCTTGGAGGGCTTCGACAGCTTCAGCTTGGAGTTCTTCGTCCTGACTGGAGAAAGCCTGGAGGAGTTTGGGCAGTGCCTTATCCAGAGCCTTTGTGTGTTCGCTTTCGATGCTTGCCAAGGCCCAGGCGGCTCGGACCCGGACAAGCTCGGAAGGATCATCCAACAGCTTGACCAATTGAGGAATCGCCTGCTTGGCCGGGGATCCGAGGTGACCCAACATATGGGCGGCCTCAACTCGCACGGCTGGTTCTTCATCGGAGAGGGCCTCGATGGCCTGGGGAATCGCCTCGGTTCCTTGAGGCCCGATCCGCCGCAGGGCAATGAGAACCTCGTGGCGAACATACCACTTTTCATCCTTGAGAGCCTTAGCCAGCTGGGGCAGAACTTCCGCAGCAGCCGGACCAATGGCAGCCAGTTTCTCGGCGGCCTCAAATCGCTCGCTCGACTTGCTGGCAAACAACTTTTTGGCCAATTCCAACGGAGAGAGCGAAGAAAGCGGCGGCAGCGGCGGCTTGGGTGGCAACTTTGCTTCCAACGGCCGTCTGAGCCTGGGAGGAAGCGGCGGCTTGGGCGACGGAGGTGGGTCGCCAAAAGAGAGCGCGGGACCAAAACCGGACCATTGATCGACAGGATCATTCGGAGTTGGGGAGCCAGTTGGGCCTGCTGCAACAAGCAGGACCAACACCATCATCAACAACCACGTCCGCATAGGAGTTTCTCCAGATCCGAAGGTGTTACAAAACGTTGTGCGGATTCTTGGGAGCCCTCCGCTGGTGGCTTCTCCCATCATGAGATCGCCCCCAAGCTTTGGGCCGCCCAACCACTTGAGTCGTGCAACCACTTGAGTCGTGCAACCACTTGAGTCGTGCAACCACTTGAGTCGTGCAACCACTTGAGTCGTGCAATCGAAAGAGCGTTCGTCGCTCGTTCGTGGGAGTCGCTCGATTTTGTTCACCCGAGAGCATTCAGCAAGGTCGACGTGTCGCCGAAAACGACTTGGAGGATGACCAGCGAAACCCATCGAGAGAAGGGACTCAGTGGCCAACAAGCATTTTCCATAAAAAGGGTCAGCGGACCAAGGACTTCAACGACCAACAGGCCGAGGCGATTGAGCAGTTTCTAGGAAAGTGTCTCTTCGAATGAGTTGTCCGTTGGCAGCGATTGTCCGTTACGGGGTGCAGAGCCAAAGTGTTTGAAATAGAAGAGGTTTGCTCCGGTTCTAAGTCTGAGCGGTGGTCGCACTCTTTGCCTCTGTGTTGTAGCAAGGTATGCTTGGACCTATCAATCCGCGTCAGTGGGAATCTCACACGCCGACAGCCCTGCCCAGCAGACCTTATCACCTCGGCACTCTGCGAGGTCTGTCTTGCCCGGAGGTGCGTCTTGCCTCTGCGAGTTTCTGATGCGAACAATGGAACACAACAACAATCTGGGTCAAAACGAACGCAACTCAGCGTTAATCTTATGAGCGAAGGCCCGAGCTCGCAGAGGGCCCCAGCAATAAGAATTTCTCTAGCGTCCATCGAAGACTCGGCGCTTGATCGGAAGCATTCGCTTGATCGGGAAGCATTCGCTTGATCGGAAGCATTCGCTTGATCGGGAAGCATTCGCTTGATCGGAAGCATT
>CAZYKP010000013.1:23358-108268 GCA_964648025.1 uncultured Pirellulales bacterium
CGCTTGATCGGAAGCATTCGCTTGATCGGGAAGCATTCGCTTGATCGGAAGCATTCGCTTGATCGGGAGGAACCGCTGAGCACCATGAAGCGGCTTGGTTCAAATGAACCGCTCAGTGGAGACCAATCGATAAGTCAACCAGATCGAAGAAGTCCCGCCTGGATCAAAGGCGACGTTTTTCGATGACCACGAGTTCTGCGGGGTGTCACGAGTTCTGCGGGGTGTCACGAGTTCTGCGGGGTGTCACGGGCCGGTGTTGGCTCTGCGATCCCTACCTCAACCCGGGACAGTCCCAAATCGTGGGTCCGATGCACGTCATCTGCACGTCATCGGGCAAGGGGATGAGGTACTCCGACAAGCCTCAGTACGATCTGAAGAGTTCTGCAAACAACCCATACAAGATTGGGGGGCGTCATGTTCTCAGTCAATCTGCCACCTTGGCGGCTGTTTTCGTTCATCTTGGTTGTCGGTTTCCTCGTCGGGCTGGCGGCCTCAGATGCCTCTGCTCAACGTTGGCGGGGTTGGGGCGGCTACGGCGGTTGGGGTGGTAACCCCTATAAGGCTGCCACAGCTGGAGAAAGCTATGCCCGGGGTTATTCCGATGTGATTCGCTCTGCCGGGCAGTTCAACTTGGATACTGCCAAGGCTGCTGGCGAACTGGAAGACGCCAAGGCCAAAAACATCCAGAACCGGCTCTCCTCAGTCCAGACTTATTACGACATCCGCCGCATCAACCAAGAGTGGCGGGATTCGCAACGTCGCCCTGTTCGCTCTGCCAGTGATTGGGCCCGCATCAATTCTCAGTGGAGACCAGACCGCTTGAGCACCAGCCAGCTCGACCCCGTGACTGGCTCCTTGTCCTGGCCACTGCTCCTGCAAACCGACGACTACGCCCAATCTCGTGATACCATCGAGCAGATCTTCGCCAAAAAGGCCTCCGCTGAGGGACATATCACCCCCGACGACTACAACGCCTTGGTTAGCGAAGTCGAACAGCTCAGAGCCACTTTGAAGTCCAACATCGAACGCTACCGACCCACCGACTACATGCGTGCCCGAAACTTCATCGACAGCCTCAATGAAGAAGCGACTATGATCGCTCAGCGATAGTCCAACGAATCTCTTCCAAAAACAGAGCTTTTCGTGGTGTCGCGGGACCGCCGGGAGAACCAACGCAAGCTGCCCTCTGACGATCGGCCGTTTTTCGAGTCCAAAACGCCCCGTCAAAATTGACTTTGCTGCCACAACAAACGTGGTTGTTACAAACTCCGCCCCTCGATCTAACTGGTCGCAGGGGCGATTTTTTTATCTTGCCGATGGGGATCGTTTTGCTGGCAGCTTGCCAGATCTGTCCGTTTGCAACAGGACCAGCCCTTGTCACCTGCGGTCAGTGCCTCAAGCTGAATGAGAGGGCCAACAGGTCCGAACCGCCCCATGGATGTCGGCCGACTCCGCCCCAGAAAGTCGACTTTCCAAACAGGAAAGTCTTCTTCGAAAAAAGGCCCAAAAAGCGGGGGCTGAATCACTTCCCCGCTTGTCATCTCTTGCCCCACGTGAACGATGAGCGCTCGCCGTAGCCGCGACCGGTTTAATGAGTATGTCCAACAGGCCCGCCAGAGAACCCAAACTCAGCAGAGAACCCAAACTCAGCAGAGAACCCAGGCTCAGCAGAGAACCCAGGCTCAGCAGGGAACCAACGGTCCAGCCCCCCAAGCTCCCTCGAAGAACACCCGTCGACAGGAATTGTCTTTTCTGGATTCCCCGCAACCTCGGGGGTTTACCACGCTGTTGGGCAGTTTTGTCCGGCTATTGCGGGGCCACCATCGCTCGTTGGCCATTGCATTGGGGACTTTGACCGTCTGCACACTGCTGGGACTTGTCCCCCCAGCGGCCACCAAATTCACCATCGATAATGTCCTGGGCGGGCAACCGCTACCGGACTGGTGGACCCAGTTCTTGCCGCAACCAGATTCCAGCTGGCAGTTGCTCTGCTGGCTGGCGGGGGCCGTTGTCGGCATTTCTCTGTTTGAGTCGACCGTCCGGCTCTGGGGCCGCTGGCATGCCACGAGAACTGTGCAAAGGCTGCAAGCGGCCATGCGGAAACGCGTCTTTGAGCATGCCGTTCGGCTTCCCCTTCACCAAGTGTACCAGCTCAAAAGCGGCGGCGTGGCCAGTCTGCTGCGAGAGGATGCCGGGGGCGTCGCTGAGTTGGTCTTTGGCATGCTTTACAACCCCTGGCGAGCCATCGTCCAACTGATCGGCTGTTTGACCATCCTCTTCTTGGTCGACTGGCGGCTGATGCTGGGGGGTTTGCTGTTGGTCCCGTTGGTCTATTTCACTCATCGGACCTGGATTAGCCGGATTCGGCCGCTGTATCGAGATGTCCGCAGCCAGCGACAGGATGTCGACTCTCAGGCGACGGAGGCCTTTGGGGGAATGCGGGTGGTGCGGGCCTTCGGACGCCAGAAGACAGAATCCCGTCGGTTTGTGGAAGGCAATCACCTGCTGGCTCGTCAACAGCTTTATGTCTGGTGGTGGGCCCGAGGTGTCGGCTTGGCCTGGGACGTGCTGATTCCGTTCGCCTCCGCCTCCCTGTTACTCTACGGTGGCTGGCAGGTGCTGCAGGGCCACATGACCACTGGGGACTTGGTGATGTTCTTGGTCTACCTCACCATGCTGCTGGGACCATTGGAGCTGCTGGCCGAAAGTGCCACCCAGTTCCAGAATAGCCTCTCGGCACTCGACCGAGTGCTGGATCTTTTAGCAGCACCCCAAGAGATGCCAGCCAGCCCAACAAGCCACAAACTGAACCGCAGTCGCGTCCAGGGACAGATCACCTTGGAAGGGGTCTCGTTTCAGTACCCGCAAACCAACGCCACCGCTTTGCAAGATATCTCGCTGGATGTGCAACCCGGGGAAATGATTGCCTTGGTCGGGCGGAGTGGGGCTGGCAAGACCACCCTATGTAATCTAGTGGCTCGGTTTTACGACCCCACTGCCGGCCGCATTTGTCTGGATGGCCGCGATCTGCGGGAGATTGCAGTCGAGTCCTATCGCAGCGTCTTGGGAATCGTCGAACAGGAGGTCTTTCTCTTTGACGGCACAATTGCCGAGAATATCGGCTATGGATTGCGGCATGCCACCCAGCAGGCCATTGAGCAAGCTGCCCAAGCAGCCTATGCCCATGAGTTCATCCGGCAGCTGCCCGACGGCTATCAGACACCGATTGGCGAACGAGGGGTGAAACTCTCGGGCGGACAACGCCAGCGAATCGCCATTGCCAGGGCTCTGGTGGCCGATCCGAGAATTCTCCTTCTTGATGAGGCCACCAGTAATCTGGACAGTCAAAGCGAGCGTTTCATCCAACGGAGTTTGACCAGCCTGTTGACTGGACGAACTTCCTTTGTCATCGCTCACCGATTGAGCACGATCCAACAAGCCGACCGAATCGTCGTCTTGGAAGGCGGGCAGATCGTCGAAGTCGGCGACCACGAACAACTCCTGGCCGCCCAAGGCTGCTACCGCCAGATGGTCGATTTGCAAATGGGCCTTGGCGAATTGCCGGATTTGTTGAACACCACGAACAATTAACTAGGCCAATCCCGAGTTCGAGCCAGTCCAAAAAACCTGTTGTCGGTGTTGGGTCCACGGTCCGGCAGAGTACAGTCCCGAAGGACACCGTTTTGAACAGTCCCAGCCAGACTCAGGCCAACCGATTTTCCGACCTCCAGAGTCACCTTCGCTGAGGCGGACTCCTGAGTCCTCCAGGATGCCTTGTGAACGACCCAACCCCGACCCATGAAAATCCTTACGCTGCCCCGAGAACAGTCTCAACGGAGGAAGCCCAGGCAGCTAGTGGCTCGGGCACCTTGGCAACGCGTCGATCGCGGCTTTGGGCGACCTACATCGACGGGGCGATCTTGTTGCCTTACTCTCTCGGCGTGCTGTATTTGCTTGGCATGTTTGACACCCTGCTGGTGATCTGGACCCACCCTCAACTGGCGGCCGCCGAGACACCTGAGGCCCTGCCAATGGCCACGCAGCTGTTCATCTCGGCAGGCGGTCTGGCTCTGTTTTTGCTGATTCAGGGGCATTTGTTGGCCACGCGCGGTCAGACAGTCGGCAAGTGGGTCTTGGGCATCCGCATCGTTCGCAGAGATGGGACTCCCGCAACCCTGGAGCGGATCATCTTCCGGAGGCTGCTGCCATTCTGGGCTCTGGCGGCGATTCTGCCTTTGGTTGGCGCGCTCGTCTCGCTGCTGGATGTCTTGCTGATCTTCCGCCCTTCCCGCGCGTGCCTGCACGACGATCTGGCCGACACCAAAGTCGTCAGGGTCTAACGCCGTTCTCGGCCTTCTCCAGGAAACACGCGCTTCTGCCCAAAGAGTTTGGGAGCCATCATACTTTGCTTGGAGGGAATTCTCAGGCCACTGACTGCGTCTGAGGGCACCGAAATCGGTTGGATTCCTTGGCTCCTTGGAGTGACTGCCCTCTGCAACTGGCCCTCTTTCCCCGCATTCTCAAAGCCTTGATGCTCAGCGTGCTGGTGGTGGCCTTTTGGCGACATGGGCTGCTGCAAGCCGATCGCCCCGAAGATCAAAATCAACAAGCCCAGCAGGCCTCACCTCTGCAAGTCGCCAAGACAGCTGCTCGATCGCGGCTCGCCCGTTGGAACGCCAGGGAGCCGAGAAACGAAGTCTGGCCCGCGAGGTCGATTGCTCGAGACGACATTCTCCGCCAAAAGAGGACATCTGTGTTCAAGGCCGCTTGGTCCATCCAGGCAGCCTCTGAGCACGCATTGCCCTCAGCAAACCGTTTCGAAATTCGAGCGTGCACGATTCTCGGCAGGCAGGGATTGGCAGAGCAGAGATCTGCTGTGCACACATTTGGTGGGCAGAGACTTGGTGGGCAGAGACTTGGTGGGCAGAGACTTGGTGGGGACTCGGAAGGTGGATCGATTCTCAGCGGAGGGTCACTAGCGAAGATGGGCATTCAAGACAGGGAAAAGGCCGCGCGGAGCTCAGGGTTGAGCACTCGACCGAGAAGGTATTTCTTGAGCCAGGCTTTGACCTTTTGGACAGGCTTTCGCCGCCAACGGTCGCTGAGGTTATCACCGTGCCCCATGGTGTAGGCGATGAGCCTGTCGGTGACGCGAAGAAAGTGTCCGCCGAGCTCCTCCTCGAAGTATTGAGTCATGTACCGGTGAGAGTAGCGACACCAGGGGACGCTTCTGAGGGCTTCTTCGGTGAGCGTATCGGGGATCTCGAAACGACTATTGGAGAGGACGGAAGTTGAGCCGCAGATTGATGACAAATCCGAGGTTGGGATAATACGCCCCTCGGCTTTATAGAGAACGTAACCGCCATCGAGAATGCATCCAGACTTGCAATCCAAGTTGCTAAGCGACTCGACGAAGGATTTGTGAATCAGATCGTCGGCGTCCAGTTCAAACCAATAGTCGATCTCGTGTCCCTGCAAGAGTTGCATCCCGCGGACGATTTTTCGGTTTTTGTCGATAATATAGTCTTTGGGTCGAAACGAGCTGGATTGCGGGTTAGGAGGCGGATACTCTAATTCGTGAAACTGAGTTCGATACACGCTTTTTTCTAAGAAATCTGGCTTATCATGCCCAACGACAATCGCTGCATAACTGCTAGATGTTTGCGATTCAACCGAGTTGAGAGTATCCTGAAAAGATCGACAGGTGACACGCCAATTCCGTGATGTCGCTTTCGACTTCAGTGGTATGACGATTCCCAGTTTCATAACGCTGGCTCCAAGGCAGGCAGCTCCACTCCGGTCAACACCGATTCCCCCTATGGGCTAGAAGCTCATCAAGTCCTTTCGGTCCAATCAGTTCCGCTCTCGACTGGTCCCCCACTGTGGCGATCGTCCGCACCGGAAACTCGGCAGCGATCACAAGGCTGGATCAGTCGAGATCATCGCCTTTGAGTGATCGCAAAACGGCCGGGCCAGCTCAGGGTTTTGCCTACAGAACTTCTGGGCAGAAGGCATCAACAGTTCATCTGTGCACTTAGATCTGAGGCGGGGCGGCCTGCTCCTGCTTTAAGTGGTTCTTTTTGCTAGCCCTTGTTTGGCCTGTCTCTCCCTTCAACGACGAATCGGTGCTCCAATTCAATGGGTTGGAGGCGATTGACCAAAAACCACCTCCAGGCCAACGCTTAAGCCAAACGCTTGCAAATGTGTCTTTGTTGTGAAGAAACCCTTGGTGAAGGAAACCCTTGGTGAAGGAAACCCGAGGTTTGGAATCACCCGTTTGTAGGGTGTGTTGTCTGACCAGACAGAGTCGAGGTGCCTTTGACCGCAGAGCTGGGAGATGTTGTTCCAGAACCGCTGACTGGAAGTACCAACGACAACGGGAGTTTGGCAGAGAATGACATCAGGTGGTTGTCAACTCCAACAACCACACATGGTCTTGTTGCCCGGGGGGCTTCCGGACCCTATGCTACGGTCTAGTAGAACCTTGGGCAAGTCTCGGACGACTTTGCTCACCTGCAGTTACCCCCCCTTTGGGCTTTCGCTCAGGTCAGTCTCTCATTCGACCAGGATGGTCTGAGTTCTTGCTGAACAGCTTTGGCCGGTCGACCCTGTGGGAAACCGATTCCAGGCCCACGAGGTTGGTGATCTTCCGGTGGTCCGTTTCCTTCTGATGGAGCAGTTGAGTTCTCGTCGACTGACCTTCGGAGGAGTTTTCGACCCAGGGCTTTCCGTCTGCCCTTGTTTGTGATGACCTCAAGGGGGCAGCCTGAGGCACCACAGCAAGCCCGGATTGCCGAACGAAACGCCCCGCTTCGTCGAAGACTTTTCAGGGAATCAGTAAGGAGTTGGACTGTCCCAGATATGGCCATTGCCCAGCCATATGTTGTTGCATCGAACTGTTGAGGGCCTTGCTGCTGTTGGGGAAAATTCCTGCTCGTCCAAAACGCTGGATAAGCACCAGAACCGCTGATTCCGTAGCCTCTCCACCAACCGGACGAGCCAAGATTTTCCCCAACAGCAGTAGACGTTGGGCCTCTGCCACAATCTGGAACAGTCGAAGTAGGACCGGACTTGTGTCTTTGTGCCAGATCAAACCAAAGCTTCAGTTCACGCTTTCCAGACGCTGATGAGCGATGGCAGAGCCGAGCTGGAACCGATTTCCAAACCACAACGATGTTGATGATCTTTTTCCCCGGTTCTACGCGCACTCTGTCGAGAATTACTGAGGGATGAAAAATGCCTGAAACAAGGCGGCTTAGTCCCTGGGAGAAATCGGATCGCTGGGTCGGGGAATGTTGGCCCAGTGTCCGGAGGGATCTGACCCCCGAACGATGACGCCTTTTTGATTCCAGCCAAGCTCAGCGCGGACATCAGCGCTGCAATACCGTAAGGTCAGCCCACACCGACGTCGGTTGGAACGATTGGCCGGCGAGCCGTGCAACAGCAAGTCGCTGTGCAGCGAGGCCTCCCCGGCAGCCAGTTCGTTGTTGACGATCGAGCCGTATTGCTCAGCATCGTCAATGGTCTGATCGAGAACGTTGTGTTCCCCGGGGTGGCTGGGACGATAAGTCAAGTAGCCGTGGTGGTGTGACCCAGCTACAAATCGCATGCAGGCGTTCTCAAGGTCGGCTGTGTCAATGGCCAGCCAAACGGTGACGGCCTTCGAAGGGCTCAGCGGCCAATAACTTGCGTCTTGGTGCCAGGCGACGCTTTTGCCATCTTGGGGCAACTTGCAGAAGAAATGCGATCCCCAACCAATGACATTCTCTCCCAATAAGTCAGCAACCAAATCCACTACTCGGTGGTCGATCAGAAGATCGTAAACCTCCGGGTAGGTTAGATGGGCCGAGCTGATTGAGTAGCTGTTGCCTCCTTCGGCGAGCACTTTCTCAAGCAAGTCATCGAAATAGCTGCGGATCGAGTCGATCTCGGCATCACCGAAGATGCGAATCCGTGTCAGAAAGCCATCGCGGTTGAAGCTTTCCACTTGGTCGGCAGTCAACTTCTTCAAAGAAGTGTTGCAAGCCGGATAGAACCGCAGGTCACGGTCCATCGCCTCAAGTTGCGTAGCTGCCGGGGTGATGCGAAATCGAGGAGGTTGTGCCATGTTGGAGTGGTTGTGCTGGTGTGAGCTGGCAAAATTCAGGACATCACTGTTGTGCCAGGAACGATTCGCAGAGGTTTGGCCACGGTGAGGCCGTCGGAGGGCCTCTTGATCTCATTCAACGCTCAAGCCAGGGATTTGGTGAGGGCAGGTTGGTTTGGACCAGACAAAATTCCGCAAACATGCCGAAGGGCGATGATCGCATCAAGAATCCTCTGAATCCAAGAAACTGTTGTGAATCCATCGAACTCCAAAGGCCACATGCGTTCGACCTGCAGAAGCGCCTCCGGCGACACCCCGGCGTTCGCTTTTCTCGGGGCTCGCTTGTCTCGGGGCTCGCTTGTCTCGGGGCTCGCTTGTCTCGGGGCTCGCTTGTCTCGGGGCTCGCTTTTGTTTGGATGCTTTCCCGGGTCTCCAAAGTTGAGGATCGCAGCGACATACTCACAGTGAGTTGGCCAGTCCGTGTTGAATTGACAAGCATCGCCTACTCTTTGAATCTTTGTTTTCAGAGTTTCGCACAGCAAGGTCGTGTTGCACAGTGGGAATCAGCACGCACAGGGGAATCCATGTGACCGTGAGGAACGTGGGTGGGAATTGTGGTCGAGTTCGGTAACTGTCATCGCCGAACTGCCGAGGTCCGTCGGTTGGCACCTCCGCTGCGCCCTTCTGCTGGACTCTGCTTTCGAGGGCAAGCTCTCCCTCAAGGGCCATCCGCTGGGCAGAACAGGGGCACTCTGCGCCGGTGCGCAGAGGACCTGCCGTTGGACGCCGCCTGCGGGGCTCACCAGCCACTTTTCTGACGCTCACACGGTGAATCCTGCCAAGACTGGACCATCCAAGGAGACTGAGGTGAACACACTCAACGGTCAGGTGGCGATGGTCACCGGGGCGGGCCGGGGGATTGGACGGGGGATTGCCCTGGCCCTCGCTCGGGCAGGAGCGGATGTGGCTCTTTGCTCTCGCTCGCCCGACCAATTGCACGACGTGGCCAAGCAAATCAACGAACTGGGCGGGCGAACATTGGTCCACCTGGCCGATGTCAGCGACGAATTGGCAGTCGATGGCTTGTTCCAGGCCCTGCAAAACACCTTTGGCCGCTTAGACCTGCTGATCAACAACGCCGGGACCTTCGAGGGCGGCCCCCTGGATCAACTCCCCGTGGACGTGTGGGACAAAGTACTGGCCACCAATCTCCGAGGGCCTTTTTTGTGCAGCCGCCTGGCGATGCAGATCATGAAGACGCAACGCCGTGGGCGGATTATCAACATCGGCTCGATCTCGGCCCATCGAGTCCGACCCCATTCGGCCGCTTACTCGGCCTCAAAATTTGGCCTGTGGGGCCTGACCCAGGCGACTGCCTTGGATGGCCGAGACCATGGGATCACCTGCTGCTGCATCCAGCCAGGAAATACCTTGGTACCCCGGCGTCAGAGTGAGGATCCCCGCGATGCCGAGCCGATGATGGATCTCGAACATGTCGCCGAAACGGTTGTGTTGGCGGCATCATTGCCTGCCGATGTGTGTCTGCTGGAGGCCACGGTACTGCCCCGTGACCAGCTTTACATCGGTCGCGGGTAGCCTGCAAACACCTCCAGGCTGATCCCCGAAGGCCAATCCGAACGTTTCCCACCCCTGCACCGCGACTCCTCCGAGGTTCAGTTTGCCTCCCGGCAGCCTGAGACTGCCGGGCCTTGTGACATCCCTGAACGCCCGGGGTCTTCAACCGGGGAACCTGAACGCTGAGCTCACCGCCGGCCAGATGCTCGCGGAGGCGTCTCATCCTCCCGATGGACCAGTGGTAAACGCAGGAGTCAGCGACTCCCCCAAGGGGGACGGGCTCCCTTTTCTGAGAAAGTTTGACCCTTAGAGGATCTGGATGTTTCTGGGAGACTATTCCAGGAATCTGCCTTCAGGAGAGCATCAAGGGTCCACGGATGGAGGAGTTCGCCATCGCTTCATCAAACTCTCATAAGAAGTTCGTTTGACAGTATTTGGGCCGGGAAGTAACTTTTCTATTGCATTCCATTGGGTCGCAGTAAGACTCCCACTGATTATCGACCGTCTCCGTTCCCACGTGATTCCAACGTCTTTGCGTTCGCCTATCTTTTCTCGGTGAGGCGAGCATTCCTGCGTTTTGCCCAACGTTCCTACAACGACACCCCCGAGTCAGCACCATGAAAGCATCCCCATTCTTGATGGGCCTAGGACTCTTGGCCCTGAGCGCCCAGCTTGCAGGCGCACAATCGATTTTCTTCGACGACTTCGAGAGCTACACCAGCACCGCCGAGATGAATGCCCCAGGTGCTTGGGGCGATAACGGGACGACTGGCAACCCCTCGACGTTGCAGACCTCAGGCGGTAATCCGGGCCAATACATGTTCCACCCTGGAGGCGTTTCGGCCCAACGCAGCTTCGCGCCGACTGTTGGTACCGACGACAACCCTTTGGTCTTTGAATTTGATTTCCTGGACGACGGTGTGGGCAACAAACGGCTCACCGGAGGCCTACGAGGCAGCGGGGCGATCCTTGAGGTTGGTCGCTTCAACAACAACACCTTTCCAGAAGGACCGACCAGTCCCGTCGATGGCTACGGGATTCGCACCGTCAGCATCGACGGCAGCCCGTTTGGGAACCGAGGCTGGGTTCTTTTCGAGGGCGAAGCATCTCCCCAGGCGGGTTGGCACAGCGTCAAAACGACTGTACGTGCTTCGGACGTCACCTTCGAGTTGGATCTTGATGACGACGGCACCGTTGACGCGACACGCGTGATCGAGACCGCAGGTGGGGCTGGCATTGCATACGATGTCGCTCGTCTGGGCGGACCCTCCAATCTCTCCTCGGCAGGGGGCGGCCTTGGTTTTGATAATGTCAGGCTGAGCACCTTTGAAAATACCGGGACGATCGCTGGTGTGTTCAACACGGGCGTCAACGCCAGCGGCAATGCACTTCCTGCCGACGTTGTGGATCCGCACTTCAGCGTTCACCAGGTTGGCAGCGCCGGCGACGCCGCTTCCACCGGGCGGGGCGCTCCGACCTTCGTTGTGCCCGAATCCAACTTCCCCTCGGCAGACATTACCACGAAGGTGCAGCAAGCCAGCACTGCGGAGTTTTTCGATGGTCAGATAGCGACCAATGACGTGATCGCAGGGCAAATCGGCACTGAGCTGCCAGGCGACAACGGTTGGCACCCGGCCAACACCGATCCCCTGGATCAGCTGCCAGCGTTGACTGATGGTACCGGGATTCGCTCGACCAACCTGACAGGGCTGCTGAACGATTTCCCGACTGCTGGCCAGCCAACCAAGTTGGTCCAATATGATTTCGACGCTACCGATATTGACGAAATCAATATCCTGACAGGAAACCAAGGCGCTGACGGCCGTGTCTTTTCCACCGCTCGGGTGCTCTTCTCGACTGACAACGGATTGACCTTTGAGGAGCTTGGCTACTTTGAGTCCAACCCACCGGGAGGTGCCACCCGCAACGGCCTTGGTTTCGGGAGTACTCCCCAAGGCTTGCTGCTGCAAGACGGGGTTCGCTCAACGCTTCTGAGCATTGCTCGGCAGGATGATTCCGCCCTCATTGAAGGGGCCACCAACCTCCAGATTGAGTTGTTCTCCACAAGCAATACTGGGGGTGTCTACGCTGACCCCTTTGACGGAGTGAATCCCTTCACCGGCGTCGACGATGGGGTCGGAGCTGCTTTCGAATCGCCGCTGGTCTTTGAAATCGATGTGCTGGCCTCCGACGGCACGGTCTTTAACTCTTGGGTGGCCAACGCTCCGGACTCGGCTTGGATTGCCCCTGTCCAGGACGATTACGCCTTTGCTGAAGCGGGCGTCTACGACTACGTGATGGAGTTCGACCTCAGCTCAGAAGAACTCGCCGGGTTCCGCCTCGACGGCCTTTGGGCAACCGACGAAGCCGGTTTGGATATCTTCATCAACGGTGTTTCCACCGGTCAGACCTCCAGCGGCTCGTCCTCCTTGAGCTCCTTCAGTATTACCGACGGTTTCGTCGCCGGTCTGAACACCTTGGTCTTTCGCGTTGAAAACGGTGGCACAGAGCCCAACCCAACCGGGCTGCGGGTCACCTTCACCGATGCTCCTGCTCCACCGGTTCGGCCGATCCCAGAGCCTTCGACACTGGCCCTGCTGGCCGTGGGCGTGGCTTTTGTCACCGCCCGTCGCCAACGATAGTTCCTAGCTGGATCAGCCCTCTGCAAGATCTGGCTGAGCTGAAGACTCGCTTGGCTGGATCATTTCACAGCTTCCACATCTGAGAGGCCCTGTTGGATCAGTCCAGCAGGGCCTTTTGTTTGGTCGATGTCATGCCAATTGGCCCCAGTAGGTTTGAGTCTTCTCCCGATCGAGACTGGTTGGCTGAAAGCCATACCCATCGTAGCCTACGGGCAACGCCCTAGGTTCTGGGGCTGGCATTTTCAAGAAGGCTCTCGATCGGTTGATCTGGGCTGTTGCCTGCCGTTGGTGATCGCCGACCGCCGAATTCGGGAGTCCGGAATTGGCTGCCACCGATCCTACCATTCGCGTTCTTCGGGCCATGGACTGGCATTCCGAATATGGAAATACCAGGCCTGATGAGGTGGCGCCAGGGGTGGAGAACGCATGTGGCCAAAGGCCAAATGATCACGCTGTCGGTGCCGATCAAACGGTTTTTCGTTGAAGCAAATTCCCGAAATTCGCGGGCTGATGGCATTCGGGGTCTCGGTTGAATGGCACGGGGCAAACGATAATCGATAACAAAAACCCGACATTCATCGATCGACCATCACCAACAGCAGCCGATCACCCCGAATCAATCGATCGAGGGCCTTCTTGAAAATGCCAGCCCGAGAACCTAGGGTGTTGCCCGTAGGCTACGATGGGTATGGCTTTCAGCCAATCAGCGTCGATCGAGAGATAACCCAAACCAACGGCGACCAATCATCGCCAATCAGCCTCTCCGGTGTGGGTTTGTGATTTCAGATTGGTTTGGCAAAGGGCCAAATCGTTGGCACAAGAACAACCGCAGCGAGCCACAAGACCAGATTCAGCGGGGCGCCGATGACCCAGAAGTCGCGGAACCGATAACCCCCGGGTCCGTAAACCATCATGTTGGTTTGGTAACCGATCGGCGTGATGAAACTGGCCGAGGCAGCCAACATCAACACAATCAGAAACGGTTCCGGGGCAACGCCGTTCTTATCGGCGACTTCAAGACAAATGGGAAAGAGCAAGACCGCAGCAGCATTGTTGGTGATCACCGCGGTCATCAGCACGCCGGCAAGATACATCGCCGCCAGCGAAACAATAGGCCCCGCTCCAGCCAACGACCCAAACAGAAACTCCGCCAGAAGATTCGCTGCCCCGGTTTTCTGCAACGCCGTGGATAAGCCAAATGCCGCAGCAATAGTTACTAAGATTTGCCACTCCACACTTCGTCGAGCATCCCCAGAGGAGATACAACCCAAAGCCACCATTAACACCGCCGTCAGTGTGCCGGCAACTGAAGGGTCCACCATTTGTGTGCTCATCAATGTCACAAGCAGCGCATACAAACCAACAGCCACCCAGAGCCGGTCCCAGCGGACAGGGCGATACTCCTCCACATTACTGACCAAGTAGAACGAGGGATCATTGCGGTGAGCTCGCATAAAGTGAGCCCGAACCTGCATTAACAATGTATCGCCGGGACGCAACCGAATGTCGCCCGGCTTTTTCTCCACTCGCTCGCCGCCACGATGCACGGCCAAAACCGCCGCGCCGTAGGTCGCCCGGAAGTCGGCTTCACGCACGGTTCGGCCGATCAGGGGGCTCTCTGGGGAGATCACTGCCTCGCACAGTCGGCGGCCACGACGCTGTCGATGCGCGACCTCATAAGCTGGGTCGGCCGCGGGGACCAAACCGGGGATGTTCTCCAGTTCGACGATTCCACTGACGATGCCAGTGAAGACCAGCCGATCGTTCTCTTCGATGACATCCTCGGGGTCCACCGGCCCGATGATGCTCCCATCTCGGTCGATCTCAATGAGAAACAATCCCGGAAGATGCCTCAGCCCGGCTGACTCCACGGTTTTGCCAATCAACCGGCATCCGGGTTGAACCTGCATCTCCACCAAATACTCTCGTCGACGCTCGCCCAGTTGCTCCAGCAATTCCTTCCGTTCTGGCAGCATCAACGGACCGAGGACAAAGAGGTACAGACAACCGATGATCGCGTAGGGCACGCCCACCCAGCCGATTTCGAAGAGATGGAGCCCATCCAGGTTGTTCTTGACCATGAGCCCGTGAACGACCAAGTTCGTCGACGTGCCGATGAGGGTGCAAGTCCCCCCAAGGATGGCCAGAAACGACAGAGGTATTAGCACCTTAGAGGGGGAAACTCGGCGGCGTCGGCACCAATCGATGACCACCGGCACAAACATCGCGACAAGCGGCGTGTTGTTCAGGAAGGCTGAAAACGGAATGACCACCAGGGCCAATCGCATCATCGCCCCTCGTTCCCCTTTGGCCCCGCCGAGGATGCGATGGCCCAGGGAATCCAGCACGCCGGTCTCACGTAACCCCGCGGCGGTCACAAACAAGGCACCCACGGTGACCACAGCAGGGTTGGCAAAACCTGCGAATGCCTCATCCGCAGTCAGAATACCTGCCATCCCCAGCAATGAAATGGTTCCCAAGAACAGGAAATCCGGTGGGCCAAGATTGCGGATCAGCGAAAAAATGAGCAAACCAAGCAAGCCCAAAGTGATCCACAGTTGAAGATCCTCCGACAATTGCAGCATCTTTCTCAGTCTGTCCGGGAGGCCACCGGACTCCATCAGAGGGCGCGGAGGTGGAAGGACCCAAAAGCTGTCTTGGGACAGACTCCGAGTCTGTCCAAAAGAGTGGTCAGAACACAATCGGATCAAACAGCCGTCGCAGGCAAAAACCCGCAAACACACTGGCACATATGCACAATGACCCGTCAGCACAATGACCCGTCAGCACAATGACCCGTCAGCACAATGGCTCAGGCCAGCTCTCCTGGGCACGGGGAGTGATTCTGCGGGACACTTGCCGAAGGGCCACTCAGGCTGCCTGATCAGGCCAAGGTTTCAGGCCGAAGCTTCAGGCTGGTGTTCAAGATCCGGTTGCCCTGGAGAGCTGGGCTGAGTCTTGAGCAGGTCGGTGCCGATTGTCGGTGAGGGTACCGCTGCACGCTCCGGTCGACAACCACCACTGATTCGCTCAGCAGCGGACCGCTCACGCTGGCAGTTTGAAAACCCAAGCCCATCGGTGGTCGGTCCGTGGGCTGCAAGCATCTGTCGGCACGGTCCTGCTGTCGGCCCAGATTCCCAGAGGCTAGGATGGATCCAATAGGGCTGGACGCAAAAGAACCAGTCGCCATTCATCGGGGAGTTCTGCGGGGTCAGGCGATGGTGCGTGTCGGAATTGTCGGCGTTGGCTTCATGGGAATGATCCATTACTTGGCCTACCAAAGGATCGCTCAGTCCCAACAATCCTCAAACCAACTCTCCTCAACACCTGGGACGACAACACCTGAGACTACAACACCTGAGACTACAACACCTGGGACAACAACACCTGGGACAACAACCGGCGAGACAATGCCTCAGGTCACCCCCGGCGAGGTGACGGCTATCTGCAGTCGTGACGAGAGAAAACTTGCTGGAGACTGGACGACCATCCAGGGGAATTTTGGGCCCCGTGGCCAACTGATGGACTTGGGCGAGATCAGCCGGCACCGACAGCTTGATGAGCTGTTAGCCGACCCCAAAGTTGACTTGGTCGATATCTGCTTACCCCCCGACCTGCATTGCGAGGTCGCGGTGAAGGCCCTTCAGGCCGGCAAGCACGTTCTTGTCGAAAAGCCCATCGCCTTAAACCCCGACCAAGCCGACCGGATGATCGAGGCAGCTCAAGCCAACCAGAAACAGTTGTTGGTCGCCCATGTGCTGCCGTTTTTCCCGGAGTTTGCCTATGTGGTCGATCTCGTGCGTCAGGGCACCTACGGCGCACTCCGTGGTGGGATCTTCAAACGGGTGATCTCCGAGCCAACCTGGTTTGAGAATCTGGATGACTTCTTTGACCCCAAGAAGGTCGGCGGGCCGATCATTGACTTGCACATCCACGACGCACACCTCATCCGGTTGCTCTGCGGCTTGCCACGTGGGGTGTTTAGCTGTGGGCGGCTGCGGGGGGATGCCGTCGAGTTTCTCACCACGCAGTTCTTGTTCGATGATGTTGATCTCTCGGTCACAGCCATTTCGGGGGTCATTCCTCAACAAGGGCGGCCCTTCACTCACGCTTTTGAAATCCACCTTGACCAGGCAACGCTGGTCTTCGACATGGCGGGTTTGGGAGAAGGGACCGGAACCCCACTGCGGTTGCTCAAATCAGACGGCTCAGTGGAGTGTCCCCAGCTTCCCGCAGGCGACGAGATCGACGCCTTCGCCGCCGAGCTCTCCGAGGCCCTCCGAGCATTGAATACCAACGAGCCCTCTCCCTTGCTCGGGGGAGAGCTCGCCCGCGATGCCCTGGTGATGTGCCATTGCCAAATCGAATCCGTCAAAACCGGTCACCTCGCTCCGGTGAGTTGAAGTTTTCCCAGATCTCTGCCTCATTCTCAGATCGTATGAATCGCCGAATCTTGCTGGCAGTTGCAGGTCCAGCTTTGGCTCTGCTCTTGGTCGCTTGCCTTTGCTCCAGGCCCTCCTCAAGCTCCCAAGCCTCCCAGCCGACTGCAGGTCAAAGCCTCCCTCCCACTCGGCAGTTGCGGCGACCTGTCGCTCTTGCCCTAACCCCGCACGGCCTCCTGGTGGTGGCCAACCGAGATAGCGGCACGGTGTCGGTCGTCCCATGCCATGGTGAGCCGGCATCAGCTTCAGCCGCCCGAAAAAACCAACTCACCAAAAACCAACTCACCAGCGAAACGCGAGTCGGCCAACGGCTTTCAGGGCTTGCCTTGCTTCCACAGAATAGCCAAGACAAGCCTGGACAGACTTCTGCTCAAGGGAGTTTGGTCTTGGTGACTGACGTGCAAGCCAACGAGCTGATCGTCTGCACTCTGCAAGCCGGCCAGGTCCGTCCCCTGAGTCGTCTGGCCCTCTGCGGTGCCCCTGTCAACGTCATCCCGGCGACCGATGGGCGTCGGGCATTCGTGGCTGCTCTCTGGGGTCGACAGCTCCACGAAGTCAACCTTGAGAATCCGCAGCAACCAAGGCTTCAGCGAAGCATCGATCTTCCCTTGAGCCCGCGTCTCCAGGCTCTCTCCCCCGAGGGAAACTCCTTGCTTGTGGCCGACTCCTTCACAGGACGCATTGCTGTTGTTGACCTCTCGGCGAACCGGTTCACCTTGCAATCGATCGTTCGATTTCCTGGGCACAACATCCGAGGACTGACCTTCACTCCGGATGGCCAATCCGTCTTGGCTGCCCATCAGTTGTTGTACGAACGAGGAGGCACCACCAGCTTCAGTGTGCACTGGGGCAGCGTGTTGGCCAACGTCGTCCGAACACTGCCGACTGAGGAACTCCACTGGGCGGTTCCATCGACCGACGGCACCCCAACGGAAGTCCTCGGAACGTTGGATTACCTCGGTACGCCCGACCGAGCTGCAGGAGACCCAGGGGCGATTATTGCCAGTAAGAAACGACGGTGGATCTGCCTCAGTGGTGTCTCGGAGGTCGCCGCCAGCGCCGATGGGATTGCGTACCGCGAACGTACCGAAGTTGGCCACCGACCGGTCGCTCTGGCCTGGGATTCAAGCAACAATCAGCTCTATGTCGCTAACATGTTTGAGGATTCGGTCTCGGTGCTGGATGCCGAATCCTTGAAGGTTCTCAAGACCATTCGTTTAGGGCCTTCTGGGAAACTTACCCCAGTCACCTTGGGGGAAATGCTCTTTTACGATGCGCGGCTTGCCCGCGATGGATGGTACAGCTGCCACAGTTGTCATCCCGATGGGCATACCAACGAAGGTCGCACAATCAACTTCGGGAATTTTTCGGATGACCAAGCGGACCCGACTTACCAACGGACGTATGCAGGTGGCGATCACACAGGCCCCAGCAAACGAGTGCTCTCGCTGCTGGGTGTTGGCCAGACAGGCCCTTGGGCCTGGAACGGTCAGGTGAGCCGCTTGGAAACTCAGGTTAAGAAATCCCTGGAGGTCACTCTCCAGGGTCCGCCTGCCTCGAAAGAACGTGTTGACGCGTTGACAGCCTTTCTGAAAACGCTGCCAGCTGCACCCTCGGTGAGTGCCGCTCGCGGTGAGCTGGACATTTCTGCCATCCAACGAGGTCAGCGGGTCTTCACAAACTCAGGCTGTGCGGACTGCCATCATCCAGAGGTGTTCACCTCCGAGGGTGCTTATGATGTTGGTCTGGCCGACGAAGCTGGCCACAGTCAATTCAATCCTCCATCCCTCCGGGGACTGAGTCAGCGGGAGCGGTTCTTTCACGATAACCGCGCCGGCAACCTTACCGAGGTGCTCCAGCTGCACCAGCCTGACGTCGCCAGGCGATTGTCGCCCGCGGAGCTGAGGGACCTGCTGATCTATTTGCAAAGTCGATGAGCCCTGGTCCACTGAGTGACTGTCCGAAAAGTGTCCCGGCACAACGAGGATTCGTTGCATCCAGACTTCCGCCACAATGTCGGACAGACTCTCAGTCGGATTTCCGTCTGCCTGAGGACCGGGAACGTCGGTTGGACTTCTCCGACTGATCCTTCGCCTCACTCGAGCCCTGCCTAGTCTCGCTTGCTTGCGAAGACGTTGTCCCGGCCTGATCGGCCGAGCTGGCCGAACGAGGACCATCAGCCTGACTCGGCCCGCCTGCTTCTGCCGTGTTCTGGGAGTCGCCGGAACGACCTGAGCTTGTGGCAATTCCGTTAGCCTCCTGAGTTGATCCAGAGGCGGTTGATCCAGAGGTGGTCGATCCATCCTGTTGTTGGGCATTTTCGATCACTGAGTTCAGCCGCGTGCCGAGTTGATTGAGCAGCTCGTGAGCCTCTGGAGGAAGGCTGCTTAAGAGGCCATCCAGGCGAGCGCTGATGCCAGCGGCCTTCATAAAATGATCGGTCATCCGGCCCATGGTCTCGGGGTCACCGTAAACCTGGACTTGAGCGTTGGCCAGCATTTGCCCGAGGCTCTGGGCAGTGTTGATGCGGACGTCGCGATCGGAATCGATGCGTTGTTTCTCCAGTTCGAATTCCAAGGCGGCGTGCTCGTAGTCGCTTTTGTTCTTCAAGCTGACTCGCTCCAACTCCACTCGTTCGCCCTCGATGCGGACCCGCTCGCGTTCGATCTCGATCTCGACCATTCTCTCGGCTTTTTCCCCCTCCGCCCGTCGGGACGCAGCGGCGGCATCACCCTCGGCCAGCCGCAAGGTGGCCTGGTAGTCCAAATCGGCAGCTTGTTGTCGGGCCTCGGCCTCTTTCAGCTGTGTGTAAGCAGCAACATCGGCGTGCGTTTGTTCGCGGATTTTGTCCTCTTCGATGACCTGTTTGGCGGCGATCAGCTTTTTGGAGGCTTCGCGTTCTGCCTCTTTGGTCACTTGAACGGTGAGCACCTGTTGGTCGGCACGCTCGGCCTCAGCGGCGGCCTGCAGCATGGTCTCGCGAGCTTTGGCATGCTCCTCTTCCTTGTGAGCGACAGCCACTTGCCGCCCCCAACTGGCAACCTCCACGGCCTGCTGACGAGAGATGTCGGCGGTTTCTTGTTCTTTGGCTTTTTCCACCAAGGCAATCTGCATATCGACTTCGGCTTGTTCCACAGCCAGCTTCCGCTCGACTTCAGCCACCTCCACACTTTGATGCTTGGTGATCTCACGTCGGGCGACTGCTTCGTCCTGTTGGATTTTGAATTCCTGGATCTCGCGTTCGCGTTCGGCCTCGTAATTGGCCACTCGGGCACGTTGCTCGGCGGCGAACTCGCGTTCTTGGCGTTCTTGGTCGAGCACCTGTTTGCGGTTTTCCACGTTGGTTTGCACGATCTCGCGTTCAGACTGCTGCTCGATCAAGTTGCGTTCCACCCTGGCTCGCTGAGTGATCTCGGCGATCTTCCGAAGCCCTTGGGCATCAAAGACGTTGAATTCCTGGAGGCTGCTGCTGTCGGTTTGGTCCAGGGCCGAGATGGTCACGCTTTCCAGGGTCAGACCGTTGCTGGCTAAATCGTGGGTGACGATCTGCTGAACCGCTGAGGCGAATTCATCACGCTTAGCGTGAAGCTCAACCAGGTCTTTGGTAGCTGCCACCGTCCGCAAAGCACTCACGAGTTTCTCCTGAACAAGCTCGCTGACGGCTCTCGCCTCAACACTGCGACCGCCTAAGGAGCGAGCGGCTTGGAGGATATCTTCCTTGTTGGCCTGGACTTTGATGTAAAACTCCGCAGAAAGGTCCACCCGCAGATTGTCCTTTGTGATCAGGGCATGCTCCCCGCGGCGTTCCACGTTCAGCCTCATGGTCTCCAGTGAGACCGGGATGATCTCGTGCACTACCGGCAAGACCAGGCTCCCCCGATCAAGAATCACCTTGGCACCGCCCATCCCTGTTTGGACGAAGGCCTGGTTGGCCGAGGCCCGACGGTAAACGTTGAGAATGAGGATCACACCAGTGACCACCACACAGATGCACACACCTGTCACAAAACTCACTGTCTGCACCATCCAGTTGTTAAACACGGCATAGTGCTCTTGGACCGACGGAACAAAGGGGATGACGATCAAGGCCAATCCCATCAAAAACATCAAAAACAAAACCAAAGCACGGTTGGACATGACCAATGACTCCAGGGGCTACAGGATCAGAAGTTTTTGCCGAGCAGACGATCGTCCACGATTTCTCCCTACAAATTTTTCCAGGCATTATTATGGCATTATCATTTGCTTCATCTGACTCTATCTATTCACCATGACCATTGGCCGGGTTCCAACGGTCATCTTGGCGGTCGGTCATCTTGGCGGTCGGTCATCTTGGCGGTCGGTCATCTTGGCGGTCGGGGTCATCTTGGCGGTCGCCTCTGGGTCGCTGGCCAAGGAGGAATGCGGCCCTGAAGACACCTGCTGGGCAGCGAGGATCTGAGTCTGCCGGCGGAAGCCCGCCAGAGGCGACAGACGGTTGAGGGGCCCCGGGTCGGCAACGGATCGATTGATCTATAGCTTGGATTCGTCGGGCCAACCCGGGGGAAACCGGATTGGGGGGTCAACCGTTCGGGTCCTCGGCCCGCTCGTTCTGCCCAGCCGAAGCACTTGGCTCAACTGAAAGATTCCCCTCAGCCGGCACAACTGCTTCGCTCGCGGTGACCCAATACAGCCGGGAGGAAGAGTCGTATCCGATGATGCGACAGGCGGAACCTTTGGTCAGCGAACCCGACCCAGGCTGCACTCGAACAGGCAGTTGATGCAGCGTGCCCTCATGGTCGCGAAAGGCGAGCAATCCAAATTCGTCAGTGATGTCATAAAGCGCCTGGCCTTCTCCACCGACAAACTCCTGCTTTCGCTTGATGCTGGAGTCACTTCGGGGGAGATAGGGGCCCAGATGATGGGAGATGAGATGGGTCAGCCACATGGAGCCGACGGTTGCCAGCGGCAACGAAACCCAAAACAGCCACTGGGGTGAGGCCGAGAAGGTCTCGGCAAAGGCCCCTTCGGTGGCCAAGAGGATGTTGCAGACGATTCCCAGAATCGACCAGCTACACACCAAAACCAGAATCAGCAAGCTGAAGGGGAGGTGGCCGACTCCCACCCAAACAGCCAGCCGCAACAGTCGACGAGGACGAGGGGTTCCTCTGGCAAATTGGTGCGGCTGGCCTGTCACATCCCCCAGGTGCACAACGCTTGCCGCGGACCCTGCTGAGGCTGAGCCTGCTGCAGCGTCACCATGCACATCCCCCTCCGCGTCAGCTTCGGCCTGGAAACTTGCCTCTGCCTCGAGGTCGGCATCCGCCTCGATGCCTGCGTCGAGGTCAACATCGGGGTCCAGGTCAACATCGAGCTCCCCCAAGCCTGTGACGATGTAGAGGATCATGTACAACAGAGCGACGGCCAAGGGCAGCAGGTAAACGACATTCCACCATCCCCAGAAGAATGCTGAATCAACCATGATCGAATCCAACTGGCCGGTGTGCTCTGGAACAATGAGTGAACGAGAATTCTCGGCAAGGGCCGCCCCAAGGACGCTTGAAACTCGCGACTCCCGAAAAACCCAGAGATTTCAGGACGTTCCGGGCGTTGCGGTGACCATCCTCGGACGCAACCCTTGACGGAGTCGAATTCTTGGGGTCGATTCAAACAACGCATCGCACTTGCTTGTGGATTAACGTCCCTTGACATTTGAGATCCCTTGAGTTGTCAGGTCCCCAAATCGTCGAGACTTCCGGACGTTTGAGGGCTGACGGGCGAAGAGACCACGACATTTTCCAAGACAGGCAGTCCCAACTGCCGACCGAACCAGCGAGAAAAGGTCTGCCCTGGCTGACCGATTGCCGAGGTTGTGCTCAGCTGAGATCATTGGTTGCCTTGGCCTGTTGAGGGTTTTGTAGATTGGCACCTTCGACAACTGACCACGCGACAATCTGGTCCAATCGATCTGACGTTTGCTGTTGATTCCACGTTCCACGGAGCCATTTCATCTGATGATTGCTGCACGCTTGGCCTGGAGGGGTCTCACGGAATTGGCTCCTGGAATCGCCCTGAAAGCTGCGTACCTTTATTGCTGGAAGGGCTTTCGGGCAGTCCGGGCGTACAAGCAGAGAATGAGCCAGGGCGAGCTCTACCCCCCCTTTATGTTTGTGGCCTTGACCAACACTTGCAACCTCCGTTGCCAGGGCTGCTGGGTGGAAAAAGAAGGCAACGCTCGCTACCTCGCTGCTGAGGATTTGGATGCGTTGATTTCAAGTGGCAAGAAAAAGCATGCTCATTACTATACGCTGCTTGGTGGCGAGCCGCTGATGTATCCTGGGCTCTGGGAAGTCTTCCGACGGCATTCGGATTGTTATTTCCAGGTGATCACCAATGGGATGATGTTCACAGCCAAGAATACCAAGCGGTTGCGACGGCTGGGCAATGTGACCCCGTTGATTAGCCTCGATGGCTTTGAAGAGCAAAACGACATGCGTCGTGGCGAAGGTGTCTGGGAGGCGGCCAATGAGGGCCTGGATCGCCTTCGCAAGGAGAAGTTGCTCTTTGGTGTGGCCACGACTGCCACTGGCAAGAATCTGGATGAAGTCTTTGGGGATCGCTACGTCGAGCACTTCGTTCGCAAAGGGGCGATGTATCTGTGGTATTACATCTATCGCCCGGTCGGAGCGCAGCCACACCCGGAATACTGCCTGAGCAAGGAGCAGATTGTGGACAGCCGCCGCCGGCTGTTACGCCTGCGACGCAGACATCCGATCTTTTTGATTGACACCTATTGGACCGCCGAAGGACAAGCTTTTTGTCCAGCGGCGATGGGCCTGGGTTTTCATATCGGACCTGAAGGGTCCATTGAAATCTGCCCTCCACTCTCCTTTGCTACTGACCGGCTCAGCGACAACGGAGGCGATATCGCCACGACGCTTCGCCAAAGCAAATTCTTGGGGGAATTCGCTGATTTCGTGAAGCAGAGAACCAACGGCTGTGTCATCCTGGAGCACCCTCAAGAACTGGTAGAATACATACAGTCCCATGGCGCTGTTGACTACAGCACACGAGACGCATTGGCCGAGATCGCCAGCGGTCAACCTCGTCACAGCCATGACCTGCCTGGCCAAGAGATGCCCGAAGACCACTGGCTTTATTACTTTCTCAAAAAGCAAGTCTTCTTTGGCATGGGCGCCCTTGGTTGAAACTTTCTCAGAGTCTCCAGGTCAACGAGTGTGCTTCGGGGTGTCGCTTCCCGCTTGGGTTATTGCTCAGGGAGGCACACACCGCCCTCTGGCAACAGATCCTGCAGAGGACAACCTTCACACCGAGGTCGCGCGCGGCAATGGCCGTTGCCGACGGTGACCAAAAGGGCGTGATACTCGTTGAACATCTGCACGTCGTCTTCCAGCGACGAGGTGAAGTGTTCTTGAAGGGTATGGTAGTCGATATCCCATTCCACCCAGCCGTGTCGCGCAAAAACTCGATGCGTGTAGGTATCGACGACAAACTGGGGATATTCTGCTGCATAGAGGATGATGGCATCGGCCGTCTCTGGCCCGATTCCCTTGACGCTGAGGAGTTGTTCTCGCAATTGCGGGGCAGGCAGCGAGAGCAACGACTCCAATGAGCCTTCGTGGGAATCACGGATAAGGTTTAATAAGTTTCCCAGCCGCTGAGCTTTGAGTCGGAAATAACCGGCAGGCCGAATCAGCTCACTCAACTCGTCTTGGCGAGCATCAAGCAATCGAGGCAGATCGAGCATCTCCTGCTCTTTCAGATTGCCAATCGCGGCCTCGACACGAGTCCAACTGGTGTTCTGGGTCAAGATCGCCCCGACGACGGTCTCTAATTGACTCTCCGAGGGCCACCAGCCCTGTGGCCCGTAGTGGTCCAGCAAACGTCGATACACCTGCCAGAGTCTCTGGCTAGACATGAATGAATCTCCTATTCTCAGAAAAAGCTCATCGCCGAAAACCTCTGCTTGCCCGCTGGCTTTGGGCCGGTGTACGAGGGTGCTGCCGTGACGTTTGAGAAGCTTCCCAGCGATCAACCTCTTGGCAAAAACCCTTGATCAGTAGACCCACCGAAAATCTCACCAGAAAGACCCGCTCGTGCAACAGTTCTTGACCTGGATCGTTCTGGCCCCCAAAAAGTGCTGGCAGCTGTTGTGCCCTGGAAGAGTTTCCGTCTGAAGGCCCTCAGTTTGCCTCCATGGACCCAAACTTCGCAGGCAGAAAATGGCTCTCCGGGAGCCTGGTCGGCCTCAGAACATCTACTTGGGGGGAATACACGCTGGGTCCGCCGAGAAACTTTTCGGCAACCAATAAACTCCATACTGACAGAGAACTCTTTCCAGGAGGACAACTCAATGTTGGGCACTCTTGGTGTTGAGAACGCTTGATGTTGAGAACGCTCACTGGTGGGGACACTCAAGAAGAGTCATTTTCAGAGACCCCGACCGGCTGAAGCCGACTTGAGTCCCAGGACCAAACCGGTGCTCAGAGACCAGCTGGTTGGTGGTCGTACGCAATGGAGGGCAAGAGACCTTGGAGTTTGTTTGTCAACCCCTTTTTTTCGTAAGGTGCCAGCAAACCAGAAAGGTGACGGTTCGGGGTTCCGTATTGGATTTCTGACGACGTATAATACGGTGAAGTGACCGCGACGGTGACAATCCTGCGGCGTCGACTGGTTCGATCGCCAGAGATCCATTCTGAGACTGACTCATCCTGCGGTAAACAGTGACCCGCCAGGTTGCCGGCCTTTGAGTGAAACTGTCTGACAACCTGTGTCAAACACAGTTCATCACCGAACAAGTCACTGCCCAACGCCAGGCAAGTCCGAGACGCAGTCACACTGAAATTGTTCGCTGAAGCTCTTCAACCTCGAAATTGACGATTCGATCGCTCCATGCCATCAACCGCCTGATCCGGAAAGAAAGTGGTCGAGAACCGATCGGCCCAGCCAGCGCCTCACTGAAGACTGGCGCCTCACTGAAGACTGGCGCCTCACTGAAGACTGGCGCCTCACTGAAGACCGGCGCCTCATAGACCTCTGGCCCGATTTCGAACAAACTTCACTCCTCTTTTCGGATTCTGATTGGTTCCCTTGAGCCTCTGGTGCAGTTGGTCCAAAGACCTCGTGTCCGTAGATACTGAACAGGTGATAAAGGACAAGCGATCCGCAGTCGATCTCCCGAGCGATTGAAGCCGCCGAGCCAGTAGTACACTGGGCCAAGAATCCCGCGAGCCGAGAGTTTTTGGCCTCAAGCAGCGGCGGATCCCAACTCCAACAGTTGTTCCTTTTGACAGCACAACACCACCGAGGGCTTTAACCCGTGCTGAGTACGCGTCCCCAGACCGCCGATTTGGTTTTTCAGGTGTATGGAAGGCCCATGCACCCAGAACTTTTCGAGATCTGTCAGACCCGCCAAATTGACCGCGGGACCTACTCCGCCCGGATTCAAATCACCACCTGCGGGCACTTGGTCACCTGGAAAAGCGCCGGGCTAACCCTCACCGAGGTCGCCACAAGCACCTCCGATCCCCTCCCCAAACGGCGGCGTCTGCTCTCCCACACAATTCGGCATCATCAAACCGACCGCATTGAGTGCCGCGGTGGGGTACGCTACCAGGTCAGCCTATCGCTGGAAAAACTGCCTGACGAGCAGTTCTGGTCATTTCAGGACGAGCTTGTGCAGGGAGCTGCCACAAATGGGTTGCTGCACCAGTTCAACCCCCAAAACCGGCTCTATCCGGGGGCTCTCAGCTACCTCCACCTCGAAACCGACCAGCGGTCTTTCCTCATCCAGGCTTTTCATACCTTTCCTGATGAGCTGGCGGTGGTCAAAAGTCAATCGCTTTTTGAGCTCCCCCGTAAGTTAAAGAACGCCTCAAGCTCATCTTCCCCCAGTTAGCCCGCCTGGTCTGTCACCTTGCTGAGGAATCACTGCATCGCCGCTGTTGGTTGCGAACCTCTCTTGGTCCGTGTTCTCCTGATTGGGCAGTTGGCTTCTCGTTGAATCGGCGGGATTCCCGGCGGACCGACCGCCCCAATCAGAGAAAACAAGGCACCAGGACTTCCCGAGACCTTCTCGATGCCATTGGTGACCAACGACCGAGGATCCGACCTTCCGGTGGGTCCCTTGCTGCCCCATTGAGTGCAACATGATCGAGACAGGCCGGAGAGCCCGAAGTCGAAAAGTTGTCGGAATCCCAGGAGTCCGACCGTTCCGGTTTTTGGCGGAGGCTCACTCTGTGGAGATTGGAAGAAGCTCATGCATCGCCAGCTGGGGGGGCGCACCTGGGGCTGTCCAAGTCGTCCCCGGCAACTCAAGGGTGACGAACTTGCCGATTGCGAACAGGGGAGTTGCGACTCTGCGGGAATCTGCTATTTTGAAAAGTTCCCATCCACAGCCCCGATCCAGCTGAAATACTTCCTTTTATTTATCGAGGTCGACCAATGGCACGCGCTTGCGAGATCTGTGGCAAAGGCCCGCAGCTTGGCAATCAAGTCACTACGCGCGGAAAGCAGAAGTACCTCGGTGGCGTGGGAACAAAGATCACTGGAATTACCCGTCGACGCTTTTACCCAAATTTGCAACGAGTCAAGGCCACCGTGAACGGTCAAACGCGAACAATCCGTGCCTGCACACAGTGCATCCGCAGCGGACGAGTGGTCAAGCCGATGAAAGCTAAGCCTTTCCAACTCCCCGACGAATCAGAAATCCGCTGACCCAAAGCGGGTCGACAAGACCTCCGAGGACCAACAACGGTTCAGTCAGCACAATCTCTGCAAACCGTTGTTGTGACTTGGATGCCACGCCTCCTCACTGATTGACTGCACTCTTTCACTCCACGGTTCGGGGGACAAGTCCACGTGAGCCTCAGTCGCCAGCAAGTGGAGCATGTGGCTCTTCTGGCCCGTTTGCAGTTGACCGAAGACGAGCTAGAAACCATGACAGCCCAGCTCGGTCAAATTTTGGATTACATTGAATCACTACAAGAACTGCAGACCGAGGACGTTGAACCTCTGGCGCACCCCTTGGAGCTGACCAACGTTTTCCGAGACGATCAGGTCCATGATACGCTCTTGCGCGAAGAGGCGTTGCGAAACGCGCCAGCCACCGATGGAGAGCACTTTCTCGTCCCCGCTGTGCTCGGCGACTCCTCTCCGCAGTCCCGCCGCTGACCCACCGAGCACCCCGGACCTGCAAGTTCTCCAAGGAGCTTGCCCCACAATCTCGCCTGGAAGGATGTCTGCCCCTTTTGGGCAACCGGCCCTTCGGATCGCCCGACGGCTTGGAGACCTCCGCAGGTGGCACAACCCCCCTTGGACCCCCACTGGAAACTTTCTGCGTTGCTCCAAGGAGTCTGGGAGGCACTTCTTGAGGGAACTTGAACAAGGTACGCTTCTGTCCCTAAGTTGATCGGCTCAGAGCTGGTCCGCCGATGCCCTGGGCTGAGAGTGAGTCACGTCCGCCCGCATCAGGGTCACCTGCTCCCGAACTCGAGTCACGACCTCCTTCAGAAGGCGAACCCCAGCGATGAGTTGGCTTGACGAAAGTGCGACAGCCCTCCTGGAAAAACTCACCTCCGGGGAGGTCACCTCGGAAGCTCTGACTCAAGCCTATCTCGATCGTATTCGGCAAGTTGATCCGGCAGTTGGTGCCTTCCTGCGGGTCGAAAGCGAGCGTGCTCTGCAACAAGCTGCCCAGATCGATCAAAGGCGGCAGGCAGGAGAACCGATTGGGCGTCTGGGCGGTCTGCCCTTGGCGATCAAGGACGTCCTCTGCACGCAGGAGCGACCAACCACTTGTGCCTCGCGGATGTTGGAGTCTTTTGTTCCTCCCTACTCGGCAACAGTCGTCCAGCGGATCGAGGCTGCCGATGGTGTGGTCCTGGGAAAGACCAACCTCGATGAGTTCGCCATGGGGGGCTCGACCGAAAACAGCGCTCTGGCCACCACCAGAAACCCCTGGAATCTGCAGTACGTCCCCGGTGGTTCCTCAGGAGGAGCCGCTGCGTGTGTCGCCGCCGGCATGTCCCCCCTTTCGCTGGGAAGCGACACCGGAGGCTCGATTCGACAGCCTGCCGCATTCTGCGGTGTCACGGGCCTGAAACCTACTTACGGACGGGTGAGCCGCTGGGGGCTGGTGGCCTTTGCCAGTAGCTTAGACCAAATCGGACCGCTGGCTCAGAACACCGAGGATTGTGCTCTGCTGTTGGAGGTCATCGCCGGTCCCGATCCTCGAGATAGCACCTGCTTGCCTCAACCTGTTCCTGCCTACACAGAGACAATTCGCCAGCCGCTTGAGGGGCTCAGAATCGGCGTCCCGCAAGAATGTTTTCGAGCTGGGTTGGATCGGGCCGTTGAGCAAGCTGTGCAGGAGGCGTTGCAGGTCTACCAATCGCTGGGTGCCTCCATTGAGGAGATCACCCTGCCGCATTCGAGCTATGGGGTCGCGGCCTACTATATCATCGCTCCCAGCGAGGCTTCCAGTAACTTGGCCCGGTATGACGGAGCCCATTACGGCTATCGAGCCGATGTTCAGGACGTTCGAGCGGAACTCCGCGAAGAAGCAGAAGCCCTCAAAACAGCCGGCGACCAGCAGGGCCTGGAGAAGCTCGATAGCCTGCTTGTTCGCCTCTATCGCAAGACCCGTGCTGAAGGCTTCGGCGCCGAAGTCAAACGTCGAATCATGCTGGGAACCTTTGCCCTCAGCGCCGGCTATATCGGCCGATATTACACCAAGGCCCTCCAAGTCCGCCGCCTTATCAAACAAGACTACGATCAAGCCTTCCAGCAAGTCGATCTCATCGCCGGTCCTTGCACACCGACCCTACCTTTTGAATTGGGCAGCAAGGCTGAGGACCCTCTGGCGATGTACCTGGTGGACCTGTTCACCGTGCCCACCAATTTGGCCGGCTTGCCAGGCATGTCCCTGCCTTGTGGACAGAGCCCTGAGGGCCTGCCCATCGGCCTCCATCTTCAGGCTCCCGCCCTGGAAGAAGAACGACTCTTTCGTGCGGGCTACATGTTTCAGCAAGCCACCAACTGGCACACGCGTCGACCCTCTCTCGATTCTGTTGGCTCGGAAAAACTGTCTGACTGAACGGGTGAGTGCCGTTTCTCCAACGTCTTTACCGAAACCGACTGCGCTGCTTACCCGAGTTCTAGGTCGCCCTCTTACCAGGTCACTCAAGTCCCAGGTCACGCAAGTCCCAGGTCACTCAAGTCCAGCGATCCGTGCCTTATTTCCCCGATAGTATCACTTTGGCAGAGTTCAGGAAATTTTGTGGGGAGCCATTTTTTGGAGAATCGCCGAGCGGGTTTTTCTTGTCAGTTCATTCGCACCGGCGTCCTATCCTTGTATGCCTGGACGACGCGTGCTCTGCTGAAAAGCCTGTGTTGGGGATCCGAAGGAGGAAGCCTCCGTTTGGGCGTGTCCTGGCAGCCTGTGATCCTGAGTCCCTGCGTCCGAGAAGAGTGCGATGAGCCAGCACTACACCACCATTATCGGGCTGGAAGTCCACGTCCAGCTCTTGACCCAAAGTAAGCTCTTTAGCCCCGCCAGCACCACCTTCGGCGCTGCTCCCAATACGCAGGTGACCCCAATCTGCCTGGGAATGCCCGGGACGCTGCCGGTGATGAACCGCCGGGCGTTTGAACTAGGCCTCCGCGCCGCGGTGGCCTTGAACTGTCAGATCAACCACTTCACCAAATGGGACCGCAAAAACTACTACTATCCTGATCTGCCCAAAGGTTACCAGATCAGTCAATATGATCTTCCGTTTAGTCATGATGGTCATCTGACAATCACCGATCCGGAGACTCACGAGGCAGTTCGGGTGGGCATCATCCGAGCGCATCTGGAAGAAGATGCTGGCAAGAGTCTCCACGATGAGGCGACCGGTTCAGCCGACAGCAAGATTGATCTCAACAGGGCGGGCGTTCCTCTGGTGGAGATCGTCAGCGAGCCGGACATCCGCAGCCCAGCCCAAGCGGCGGAGTACTTGCGAGAAGTTCGTTTGCTCCTGCGTTGGATCGGCGCCAGCGATTGTGAGATGCAAGAAGGCAGCCTGCGATGCGACGCCAACGTCAACCTCCACATCGAGACCGAAGGCGGAATCATCGCCACGCCGATCGTGGAAGTCAAAAATATGAACAGCATCGCCAACGTCCAAAGAGCCTTGGAATACGAGGTCGCCCGACAATACGACCTCTGGCAAGAAACCAAGCAGAAAAAAGGGGATGTCCCAAAACAAACCAGGGGCTGGGATGAACGGCAAGGGGTGACTCGCGCTCAACGGCAGAAGGAGGAGAGCAGCGATTACCGCTATTTTCCCGATCCGGATTTAGTCCCTGTGGTCGTCACAGAGCAGGAGGTTGAACAAGTCCAGAACGACTTGGGCGAACTTCCGGCGATGCTGCGGCAGCGTCTTCAAACTGACTACGGGTTGTTGCAAGAACACGCCGTTGCGCTTGTCAATCGCGGTCAGGCGATGGCGAATTACTATTTGGAGCTGGCTGCGGCTGTTGAGGATTTCAAGTTAGCCAACAACTGGATCCAGCAAGACGTATCTGCGGTGCTCAACGAGCGTTCCATTGAGATCGAGCAATATCCAGTTCCAGTCGAACAGCTGGCTGAGCTCTTGAAAAAGGTGAAATCCAAGGACCTCACCACGGCAAGGGCACGGGAGGTGCTCAGTGATATGGTGGCCAGCGGCCGAAACGCTGCCGAGTCGATCGAGGCTTTGGGAATTGAGCAAGTCGATCAGGGCGAGCTGGAGGCCCTCTGCCAAGAATTGATCGATGCCAACCCGCGTGTCGTCGAGGACGTCCGCAATGGCAAGGATAAGGCCGTCGGCCAACTCATCGGTCAGGCCAAAAAACGCAATCAGAACATCGATCCAGGCGTTTTTAAGGAGACCTGCCTGCGGTTGATCCGCGGTGAGTGATCCAAGCGTTCCCTTGCTGAGGAAGAACGCCGTCGCGACGAATTGGACGGTCAACGGCTGCCTCCCGACACAACCAGCGAGGACCTTCTCATCTCCAAAAATCACATCGGGCAGGAGGACACATCATGATTCGGTTTCTCTCTTTTCTCAGCTTGTTGACGCTATCCTTCGCCCTAACCGGATGGATTCGGAGCTGGTACACACTCGAGTTTGGCCCAGTCGACTTCGGAGGTAAACAAACGATTACCGTTATTGTTGATCACGCTCAATTCCGCCAGGATTATGACTCTCTCCGGGGTCAAGTCCGGAAGATCCTCACTGGCAACGATGCGTCCCCTGATCAGGTGCCCCAGGATAATCTGGGCCAAGATAATCTAGGCCAGGATAATCTGGCGGATGATTTCGACGAATCGTCCGCTCAGTTTGGCTCTGGCAGGGCCTCAGGGTTTCCGTTCTACGGGGACTTTTCCCAGAGCTCTCGCTGGGGAGGCAATTTCTCAGGGCCGGATCCCTCAGAGAGGGACTTGGTCGATCCACAAAACCCAGCAAACCGGTATGGCAACGGGTTCGGCAACTCCCTGAAGGAGTTACTCCGGCATGACTTCCATCGGTGAGGGCTAAAGTGATCACCAACTCGTTGCTGCTGGAACAGTGTCCCCTGAGCATGCCTGATGAAAACGCCTGATGACGGCATCGGGGGCTTGTCTCAAATTCTGGATCGAACGCTGGAGCATGTGGGGAGAATCCGTTTGGCAACCTTTGAGGAATTTGCAGCCATCGACCTCCGGATTGGCACGGTTCTGGAGTGTCGCCCCAATCCCAAAGCTCGAAAGCCTGCGTACATCCTCTCGGTCGACTTCGGTGAGGAGCTCGGCACCAAAACAAGTTCGGCACAGCTCACCCAGAACTACCAACCAGAAGATCTCCTCGGGCGCCAGGTCATTGCGGTTGTCAATTTCCCTCCCAAGATCGTTGCCGGAGTTTCTAGTGAAATCCTGGTTCTGGGTGGCGTCGACCAGACCCAAGGCGTGGTGCTTCTTGCGCCCGATCGGCCGATGCCCAATGGGACCCGGATTGCTTGAGCATCTTCGAAGCGTTTGATGATCTATGGAATCAGCTTTGGGATGAGCTTTGAGCTGACGGATTGTTGAGTCGAAGGAGTCTGAGTTGAAAGAGATGGGATTCACCGAGTCTGAGCTGGCAAAGTCTGAGCTGGCAAAGTCTGAGCTGGCAAAGACCGGATCGGCGGGGATGAGGCGGCCGGGAGCATTGGAGCCGAGTGTCGAACAATTGGCTCAGTGGGACCGGGAGGTCTTTTGGCATCCCTTCACCCAGATGGCTGGCTACGAGCCGCTGATCCTTGAGTGTGGCCACGGATGCTGGGTCACCGATGTTGCAGGAAATCGCTATCTCGACGGGATGTCGAGTCTGTGGTGCAACATCCATGGACACCGACACCCTCGGCTTGACTCGGCCATTCAGGAACAACTCGGCAAAGTCGCTCACACAACAGCGCTCGGATTCTCCAATCCGACACCGATCAAACTCGCCCGGCGGTTGGTCGATTTGGCCCAGCGAGATCTGGGGAAGTCGCCCAGCGGCCAGTCTTTGGGGCATGTGTTCTTTTCCGATGCTGGGGCGACCGCTGTCGAGGTCGCTCTGAAGATCGCCTTTCAGTATTGGCAGCAGCGAGCCGATCCCCGACCGAAAAAGACCTCGTTTGTCGCCCTGGCCGAGGCCTACCATGGCGATACGCTGGGCGATGTCAGCGTCGGTGGGGTCCAACTCTTCCACAGCACCTTTGGACCCCTGCTGTTTCCTGTCCATCGAGTGCCACAACCGCATCCTTATCGACGACCTCCGGATGTTTCCCGTGAAGGGCTGCTTGATCATTGCTTGGCCGCTGTGGAGCAAACCCTTGTCCAACACCATGAAACCATTGCGGCCTTTGTGCTGGAGCCGCTCGTTCAGGGGGCTGCCGGGATCGTGGTGCATCCCCCGGGCTATCTCCGAGGTGTTCGCGAGCTAACCCAGAAGTACGATGTGCTCTTAATCGCCGACGAAGTCGCCGTTGGGATGGGCCGGACGGGAACTCTGTTCGCCTGCCAACAAGAGGGTGTCGTGCCCGACCTGCTCTGTTTGGCCAAGGGCCTCACAGGCGGGTACCTCCCTTTGGCCGCTACACTCACCACCACAGAGATCTGGAACGCCTTTCTCGGCGATTACGGTGAGGCCAAAACCTTCTTTCATGGACACACTTATACAGGCAACCCTCTGGGAGCTGCCGTTGCCCTGGCGACCCTGGATGTCTTCGAAGACGAAGGCACATTGTCTCACCTCCCCGAGAAAGCCACACGCCTCTGGCAGTGGTTGCAGAAACTCAGGCAACGCCCGCATGTCGGCGACGTGCGTCAACTCGGGCTGATGGCCGGAGTCGAATTGGTTGCCGACAAGAGCACAGGGGAGGCCTATCCCTGGGCCCAACGGTGGGGCCACCAAGTCTGCCTTCAAGCTCGGGAATCGAAGGTATTGGTTCGGCCTCTTGGGGATGTGCTGGTCATCATGCCACCACTGGCCATATCCCTCCAAGAAATCGATACGCTGATGGGAGCCGTCGAAGAGGCCATTGTGACAGTCACTGAGACAACTTGCTGAACCGAGGAACTCCCCTGAACCCAGAAACTGAGCCAAACCAACAAAGTCTGTTGGGAGAAAAAGACGACGCAGTGAGCAGCCAGAGGTGGAAGGGAGGCCTGAGATCATCCTCTCAAAGGCGACAACCAGGACAGCTTCTCAGCTATTACAAAGCCGAGGGTTGGATCAATGCGTGGCGGGGTGACAGCCACGGCAGCGGGAGCTACGATGCATCCGTTCCAAGACGGCAGGAGGCCGGTCAAGTGACCGGGAAGCACTTTTCTTTCAGGCTGTTCCAATCCCGGCTGGGCGGCGGCGATCTATGCGGCAGACAAGACTGGTCTTTCTCGGCGACTCAGTAACCGTTGGCAAGGGTTTCAGCGGAGTCACTGCCGAAACTCGTTACCTCCATTCTATCGAGCTAGGGTTCCACGAGAGTGGCCTGGAGATCGAGGTCATTCCCAGCGCTTTGGAGGGGATTGACACAGGCTATGCCCTCAAACGATTTGCTCGGTTAGTCACCCGTCAAGAACCAGACATGGTGGTGGTTCTTTTGGGTCTGAACGACATCCAACCCCCAGGAAATCGTGCATCCACCTCACCGGAGCAATACCAACAGCACCTGATGGGGTTGGTTGACCGGGTGCTCTCCATCGATGCCAAGCCCCTTCTTGTTGCTCCCAACCCCCGCTTTGCCATTGAGGCGCCCTCCGAAAGTTGGCACCGCGATCTGGAGCGTGGCCAGCAATACACGAATCGTTTGCTTGCTGTGGCCGGGCAGTTCCAACTCGGTTCGGTGAATCTCTTTGCAAAATTTCTTGAAGACCTTCGCGGGGACCTCACCCGGCTGCCCGAACTCATCCCCGACGGAGTTCACCCCAATGCCACAGGCCACCAGCTGATTGCCACCACCTTGCTGGATTTCTTACTGCCTCAGTTCGGGGGTCAACCGATCCAGGCCGGTCACAGTCGGGGACCGCTTGTCCCTGCCCAGGGCTGACCACTGAATCAGCCAGCCTTTTCTGTTCGAATCCTACCAGATCTCCTCGGCATGCATTTCCGTGGGGGGTTCCAGATGCATGCGTTGTGGAAACCCCTTGAGTCTTTTCCGAGACCAGCGGCGTCGGCATATTCTCCCCGGTGAACGCTTCCGTTTAGGATGAACCGTCAAACACCCAAGAACCGACCAAGGTCGCCCGAACGGCCGAACCTGAGAACCACTGGAGCATGGCTGTGTTCAAAGCGTGTTGTTGGCCAAACCGATTCTCCTATTGCCTGCCACAGAGATTGCATCACCTGGAAATCCTGTGCCTGTTTGTGACCACAAGCCTGATCGCCTGTCCCGGTGCCTTGCACGGTGGGTTGGCAGATGCTGGCATCGGGATGGGCCTCACTCTGGTAGGAGATCCCGCCGAAGAAGATCGTCAGCCTAAGTCGCAAACCCGACGACGTTTTTGGGATGAGGAAAAAGGCATCCTCATGGAAGAACGGCAGTACTACGTCAATGCCAAAGGCCGCAAAGTAACCCATGGAAAATACAAGTTCTATTTCTCAAACGGTGTTCAACGAGAGGACGTGACCTACGTGCATGGCAAAAGGCAGGGCGAAGGCTTGTTCTTTCACGACAATGGAAAGCTTCAGCACCGCTGCATCTACGTCGACGACCAACGGCGAGGGGAGGCAGTCAGCTTTGACCAAGAGGGTCGCAAGCTGATTCAGATGTATTTTGTCGACGACGTGCCCCAGCGTACCTGGACATGGTTTTACCCAGATGGCCAGTTGTGTAAAAAGGCGACGTATTCAGAGGGGCTGCAGCAGGGACCGTGGACTTGGTGGTACCCCAACGGGCAAAAAGGGATTGAGGGCCAGTATGCCAAAGATGAGATGGACGGTCGCTGGAGGTATTGGAATTCCGACGGCAAGTTGACCGAAGTGAGAGTCTACCTCCAGGGCGAGCTGCAGAATAAGCCCAAGTTCTTGCCTAGCCAAGAGAGTCAACAACAGCAAGATGCTCAAGCCCAGGGGACGCAGCCTTCACCACCGGCGACGCCCCCTCAGCGAAACTAGTGCCTTGTTTCCTATGATTTTGGCAGTCGGTTGGACGTAGATGCTCCGATCCAACGGGAACCCAACTGCCCAATCAGGAGGAAACGGTCCACGAGGCTCTGTCTCAAAACGCGCCGGTCGGCCAGAGAACGTGATCGGCGAGTGGCTGGCCAGCAGGGCAAAGCTGGTGAATTCTGCGAATCTAGGAGATTCCTCGGTGACGCCATCACCGGCTCGTTCCAGCCGCGGGAAGCTAAGCCGCCGGAAACTAAGCCGCCGGAAACTAAGCCGCCGGAAACCAGCTTGTTTTTTGGGACAGAGTCTCCCGCTCTCAAACGATTGATCGCCCATTGACCAATTGGAACATCTTTGACCAGTCCCTCAGGGAGATCAGTGACCATTGACCAGCCAACTGCTGCGGTTCTCTCACCAGGGATGCCTCGATACCCATCGACTTCCTCCACTCTGCTGTTGGTCTTGGGCATTTTGGTCCACAGCGGCTGCGGGGGTGCGACACAGGCACCTCCGACGGAAGTCGATGCAAGGCCTCAGCAACCCACGAGTGTCGCAGCCCAACAGCCGCCACAACGCTCCCAACGGCCCTTGAGGAACAACAGCTCGACTCAATTCCCTCCACAGCGGAAGCTGTCAGGGCAGCAGCCCACTGGGGGGCCTCGGAGCGCCCAGCAGCCCTTGGAGACCAATCCCTCGGAAGGTACCAACCTGGGAGAGCCATCGGATGAGGGAGAGGAGTCAGACTCGGCCCTCCGACGGTGGCGGTTGCCGGAGGTGCCGCAGGAGCGTCTTCAGCTGGCAGGCATTCGTCGCTTTGAGGGCCGCCACCTGGAGCTGCTGACTGACGTGAGGAGGGAGGTTTTATCGGATACCCGGGCGGAGGAGCTCACCACCATCTTCGACCAGGCTTACCCGTTGTGGTGTGAGTATCTCGGACTTCGCCGGAGGCCGCTTGATAGGGGAGTTTGGAAACTGCGGGCCCACTTGGTGGACCGAGCAGCTCTGTTTCAGAGTCTTGGGCTTTGGCGAGAGGAGCTGCCGGACTTTCGCTTTGGGTATGCCTTCCCCGATGCTGTCTGGATGTACGAACAGAATGTCTCAGACTACTACCGCAGGCATCTGCTGCTGCACGAGGGCGTCCATGCGTTGATGTACAGCCGGCTGGGCTCCTGCGGGCCCCCTTGGTATATGGAAGGGCTTGCCGAATGGCTGGCGACACACCGGTGGCAAGACGGCCGCCTGAGCTTGCCGGTGTTCCCAGAATCCTCCGACAATGTTCCTGGCTTGGGCCGAGTTGAGATCGTCCGCGAGACCCTCCGTCAAGGAGCCAGGCTCAGGCTGGAGGATGTCCTTGGTCTGACCCGCCAGGCGCATCTTCGCTTGGAACCCTATGGGTGGTGTTGGGCCCTCGCCTCGCTCCTTGATACCCATCCGCGATATCGAGAGCGATTTCGTGCCATCCCGAGCTACGTGGCCGATCCCGCGTTTGCCACGAAGTTCCAAGAAGCCTTCGGTCCAGATTGGCCGCTGCTCCGGCAGGAATGGCAGCTCTTTGCCCACAATCTCGAATATGGATACGACATCGCCGCGACAGCTCTGCCGGCCGCTCACCAACACCGCCCCGTCCCAGAAAGCGGATCGGGGGTAACGATTTCCGCTCAGCGAGGATGGCAGACGACGGGGCTGTTTCTTCAGGGGGGAAAACAGTATCGCGTCCAAGCCACGGGCCGCTTTCAAATCGCAGCAAGCCCACCAACCGCCCAGAGCCCCCAGGGGAGACCATGGATGTCTGAGGCAGGCGGGATCTCCTACCGCTACTACCAAGGCGACCCTTTGGGTGTGCTGCTGGCCGCGATCGTTCCCGGTGAGCTCACTCAGCCAGGACTTAGCCAGCCAGCGTTCAATCAGCCAGCGTTCAGCAGGCGTGGGGCCACCGTGCCTGAGTGGCCTTTGCTGAATCCGATCGCTGTTGGTCGGCAAGCCACCCTCCGGCCCAAGCGGGATGGGGTGTTATATCTCAAGGTCAATGATTCGGCAGGAGAGCTGCAAGACAACCGTGGCCAGCTGCAGGTCGAGGTGATCCCCCAGGGTTCCTGAGCTGATGTCCAAAGGGCGAGGGCCACCATTGGGGGTAACCCCACAAATCGACTGAGCCAGACCGCACAACCAAAGGCCGCATCCCATCCCGCATCCCATCCCAACGAAGTTGCCTTGACCTGCTGCCTCGGCCGCAAGAATATAAAAGGCCCTCGTGTGCCAATCCTCCGGTCAGAAAACTTGTTGGTAAGAAAGCTTGCTGGTGGGAAAGGCCCCCAGACGGAAAGGCCACCAGACGGAAAGGCCACCACACTAAAAGGCTGTCGCTGCAGAGCTCGCCACTGGCAAGGTCGCCATTGGCAAGGCATCCACAGGAAAGCTTGGAGCATGACACTCTGAGGTGGCCAGCTTGCGGTTACCCCCCAAATCCGCTGGAACGAAGGCTTCCGGGCTGACCGGTCCACTGTACCCGTTGACTGAGAGCCGGTGGCTCCTGCGGCGGTGAATCCGAACAACCGATCGATCATGAACATCCTCGAAACACAAGATCCCGAAATTTGGTCAGCCATTTCTGCCGAGAGTGATCGCCAGCAAAATGGTCTCGAGCTTATTGCCAGTGAAAATTATACATCTCCTGCGGTCATGGAAGCAGTTGGGTCAGTTCTGACCAACAAATATGCTGAGGGTTATCCTGGCAAGAGGTATTATGGGGGCTGTGAGTTCGTCGATGTGGCGGAGGACCTTGCCCGCGATCGAGCTAAGCAACTTTTTGGGGCTGAGCATGCTAACGTGCAGCCGCACTCTGGCAGCCAGGCCAATACCGCTGTTTACCTGGCGACGCTGCAACCCGGCGATACGATCTTGGCGATGGACCTGGCCCATGGGGGCCATCTGACGCATGGCATGAAGCTGAATATCTCTGGAAAGCTGTACCATGCGGTGAGTTATGGGGTGGCTCGGGAGACAGGCCGTATTGATTTCGACCAAGTTCGAGCATTGGCTCAAGAACACAATCCGAAACTGATCATCGCCGGAGCCAGCGCCTATCCCCGAGAGATCCCGCATGAACGCTTCGCCGAGATCGCTCAAGAGGTTGGGGCTTGGTTGTTGGTCGATATGGCACACTATGCCGGGCTTGTTGCCGGTGGTGTGCACAATAGTCCCGTTCCTGTTGCGGACTTTGTCACGACAACAACCCATAAGACTTTGCGTGGTCCACGCAGTGGTCTGATTCTCTGCAAGGCCGAGCATGCCAAAGCAATCGATCGGGCCGTCTTCCCTGGGATCCAGGGTGGCCCGTTGATGCATGTGATTGCCGCCAAAGCGGTCTGTTTCCGGGAGGCCTTGGAACCAGATTTTCGGGACTATGCTCAGAGGGTCGTCGAAAATGCCAAAACACTGGCTGCCGAGTTGCTCTCCGGAGGCCTCTCGCTGGTCAGTGGCGGCACCGAAAACCACCTGATGTTGGCCGATGTGACGACTGTCGGTCTCACCGGCAAGATCGCCGAAGAGCGGCTCGACCGCTGTGGGATCACCGTCAACATGAACATGATCCCATTTGATCCCCGCAAGCCGTTGGATCCCTCGGGAATTCGTATCGGTACCCCCGCGGTCACAACACGTGGCATGGGACCGTCCGAAATGCGACAGATCGCGCGTTGGATCCTTACCGCCTTTGCCAGTGGTGCCGACCCAGAGGCTCAACAGCAGATCCGCGGGGAGATCGCCGAGATGTGTCGGCAATTTCCTGTACCCGCTCTCAAAACGACCTTAACCGCCTGAACCAGGTGGGCTTGGTTGGCCGACCGGCCTCGGCCGATCTCACCTGAGATCAATCTTCGCTATTGCCCGTCGGTGGTTGCCATTGATCGGCCGGCACTTGGCTGATGAAGGCAATACACATCTCGTCGGTCGTCCGTTCCCCCCAACCCACTGCCTTGGGAGGTGAGTTGGGGTTGTTCGGATTCTTTTCAGAGTTGTCGAAATGGGCCACCAACTTGACCTTGGTCCCCTTAGGAAGCAGTAACGGCTGGTGAAAATCATAGCCCATCTGCCAATTGAAATCCCAATTCTTGAGCCAGATCAACGGTTGCGGCTGATCCCAAACAGCAGGGTTCTCAGCCCAGACACGCATGTCCTGCCCCAAAAGGTGCATGTGGGGGAAAACGCTCAAGGCGTAAACGTCTCGCTTGACAACCCACTGAGCAGTCACTTGATAATTGGCCGAACCAGGTGGAACCACAAAGTCTTTGTTGATCACCGCCTTACTGGTGACACGTTTGGGCTGAGGACTTTTGGAAAAGTATAAGGCCACTTGCGTTCGATCTCGCTCCCACACCCCGGTTCGATAGTAGTGCACCTGCATCACGATATCGGCTCCCTGAGGGAGCCAGCGCCCGGTCCCTTGGGGAAGGACTCCCGGCGTTGCACCAGGAGCCCAGCCTCCCAGAGCTGAAGCGGCCTTGAAACCAACGCCGCCAAAACGGCTGTAGCCAGGCTCAGGATCCACGGCGTCCAGTTGGCGGGCCTTTCCGCTGGTGTCGGTGTAGACGATGACGTGATGAACGGTTTGACGGTTGCCGGGGCGGACATCAATAGCCTCAACGTAGCGATCCTCGGCGAAGTCCGTTGGGATGATAAAGTGGCGGTAATCGTCTTCACCCTCAGGGGCCACTTTGTATTCCTCCGGCATTTCGACCACCAAGTCCGGCTCTCCTAAAGCCCAGCCTGTGGGGAATTTTGGTTGGGGAGGTAAATGCTCCGCCTCTCCTCGCGGGGTGCCTTGTTGCACCCACAATTCGATCAGCCGCAGCTCGTCAGCCGAGAGACTGCGGTCGTTTCGGAATCGGCCGAATTCGGGAGCGGCCTTCCAGGGTGGCATCAATCGAGCTTGTGTATAGGCCTGAATCTCTTTGGCCCAACGTCGAGCTTGGTCATAATTGGTCAACGGGAAGGGACCCACCTCCCCAGGCCGGTGACAGCTGCGACAGTGCTGATTGAGCAGACGAGCGATGTGCTTGGTGTAAGTCACCCCTCCAACCTGCCCGGGCTTGTCCAGGTGGATGCTGCAACCCAGGCTCCGTCCTTCAGGATGGGCAACAGGCCGACCAGCCAAGACCGACTCAATCGCTTCACGCAGGAAGTGCCGCTTGACCCTTGTGGCATTGCGGTTGTCGTCAAGGCCTCCGCGATAACGTAGCTCCCCCAGACGATCCAAGAGAAAAGCCTGCGGGGTGATCGTGGCCCCCAACCGGTTGGCTAGATGCCCTCCCAAATCGTGGATCACCGGAAACGGCCAGGCCGTCCGCTCGTTGTGCTCCTGGATACTCTGAGAGGTTTCCTCGGCGTTGGTGTACAACCCAAACAGACTGACCCCCTCTTTAGAGAATTGCTTGTGCAGTCTGTGCAAACGCTGGGTGTATCGCAGCACGAGAGGGCACTTGCTGGAGAGAGTGACCAGCACCACCGGGCCCTGCTTTTTGAGATCAGCCAAATGGTACTCTTGGCCAGAGACATCTCGAAAACTCAACTGATCGATTCGGACCCCAATCGGCAGTCTTGGCTGGTCTTCATACAAATCGACCTGCAGGTCAATTTGCGGGATATCAGTGCCGGCCAAGGTGTGGCCGCTTGTTGGACCCGGGCCTTTTTGAATTGGCAGGCTGCCAGATCTTGGCGTGGTTTCAGGTGGTTCCGCCGGTGCTGGAGAACTCCAAGTCTGATAGACGATCAGCGTGGCCACCAACACGCCGCCGGGCATCAACAACCGGAGCGGAGATTGTAAGAATCGCATCAGTCAGTCTTCCTTGTGTCAGTGACAAGCTGCTTTCTGGCCCGTTGGATACACCGGTGGAGAAAACGGCGAAACTCGTTGTTCAGGGGTGATCTGGTCTTCAAGGACCACCGATTGCTCGACGGCGGACTTCTGACAACCAGTCTCACAAGCGAACAACAAGTGGCGTTGGTTCGGTCGGCATGACGCATTTCCCACACGAGGTGCCTGCTATCCCATCCGGCAAATCTTCCTTGACCGACCACGAGCGGAGTCTATCGACCGACCGAGGACTGTTGGAGGATTTCCACACCTGAGAGGATCGGTGGCCGACTTCCGCCTGAGGGACGCAAAGTCACCTTGAGCCGACCTCGAGCCAAAATATCGGAAAACTCTTTGACAAGACCACGGTTGGGGCCCCGAGCCTCCCGGACGGGATCAAAATTCCTCAAGCGATCACGACCTTGGATGGCCACGTCAAAGACCCGCTCTCCAGGACGCGCCCTCGTCAGCTCCGCAAAGTACAACCGCATCGTATACCGAGTCTGCTGAGAATTCCCGGGTTTGGGCCCTGGAGCGTCCAGTTCGACCTCCAGCGAACGTATGCCCTCCAAGGCCGACCCACACACCCAAGGAACCGGGCCGGCCAAAAACCCTTCGTGACGGCGAAGGGTGCGGCGATTCTTCCCTGTGATCTTCAAGGGAAGATCGTACGACGCCCCGCCAACAACAGGATACTCCAGCCAGAGCGTTCCCCCCGGTCGCTGTCGATCCCCAGGAGCACCCAAGTTGATCCCCACGCGTCGAATCGGAGCACGCACTGGGATGGACTGAAAGTCAAGAAAGTCATGAGGATTCAACGGCCCATACTGACAGCTCCAGCTCTCGACCGGCAATTCAGGCATGGAAGCAAGCGCTAGCGATGTTTGCTGCTGAAATGTGCAAGTGCAATGGCGAGTGTAGTCGGGAGCGTTGAGCACACCGTTGGCGATGATCAGATTGGAGGTGCAGCCGCTGCGAAAACCGCCCAAGCTCGATGTGCCTGCCTTGGTCGCCAAATCGTAATAGGCGGCGCAACCAGAGCGATAGGTGAGCAGAGTCTGGCTGGCTCGCATGCTGTTACAGCCGTATCCTCTGGAGATCTTCCAGGGTTCAGGGGCACCGGTTAACGGATGCGACACCGTCACAGTGGAACCATCTAAGAGACTGAAGGCCCCTGCTGAGCTATCGTAGAACTTTCCATTGGTCAAAATCGTCTCACCAAGCAACAAGCAAGGGCCAAAGTAAGCCAGATCTTGCCGGTGCCAGCTGAGTGAGCCGTCTCGGCCGTTGTGGCAGGCCAAGCCTACCCCTCGCGTGCGGCGAGACAGTCTGGCCGGGCCGTAGTCCAAAGCCTGAACAAGCAGATCGTGCTTGGCCGAGTAGCTCAGCCACGTGCCAAAAACCGGCTTCCGTCGTTCCCACACAAGATGCCCGCTTTGCAAATCCAAGGCGATCAGGCGGCGACTGTTGCGAATCTGCTGGCCGCGTCGTTCCAGCCAAGCCTCTGCTGGCGGTGGCAAACGATCTAGGCAATAAACACGGTCTCGACCTGCCGCGATGCCATTGTGCAGAAAACCATGCTCAGCAGATACCTTCCATAACACTCGACCGCTGTGGCGATCGAAGGCGACCAAGCCCCCACTGGCCATCTTATCGGCCTGTTGCGAAGCCACTGGCTGACCACCCAAACGCTGACTGAAATCGCCATAACCCCAACCACCCAACAAGACATCACCGACAACCGCCAGATAACCCCACTCAGGTCTCGGCTGGTCCTCAAGCAAACGGCGATCTTGAGGGCCTTCCTGGCGATTCAGATACGGAGGCAATTGCAAGACCCGCAACAGCTGGCCACTTTTGGCCTCAAGCACCCGGCAGGTCCGCCCTCGGCTGATATACACACGATCAGCTGTAGCCACGAAATTGGTTCCTCTTGTGTTGGCTTGGTAGATATCCGGAGGCTTATAAGCAGCAAATGGGTCCGCAGGGACATCTTCTCGGATTGGGTTGGCCCCCTCCGGCGGGATCCCTCGCTTGGGCAATTCCTGTTGATCCTGTTTGGCCAGGTCAACTCGCCAAAGGACTGACCCGGTGTACACATCACGAGCACTGAATTGATTGATCCCGTGGATGAACAGCCGCCCGGCGACGACCTGTTCACTGGGAGCCACCGGGGAGAGACGGGCGTCCTGATGAGAATTGCCCCCGAACCAGAGCACGCCGAGGGGGGGCTTGACGCGGCGGTCTTGGGATTGCCCGGTATTGGCGGGATCGCCGTAGAGGTGGTTCCAGTCGGCGGAGCCTGGCAGCGGACCAGTGCGGCGGATCAGTGTGCCGCCAGCGATTTGGCTTATGGTTGCTTGGCCCCAATGATCTTCCTGACAAACCCTTCTCCAATGTTGCGGGTCTTGGACGCCAACGAGCCACAAGCCTCCCCCATAAGGCCGAACACAAGCCGCCAGGGCCTCTCGATCACTCTGCGTCGGGGAATCCTCAGCAGGCTCACCAACCAGCGGCTGGGTGATCAGCACCAACTGGGCGAAGTAGGGGGGCGCTCGAAAGGACGCAGGACGACCCTGATGGATCGCAATGCGATGGCCGTATCGTCCCTGCTGATCAAATTTTTCTCTCCAGAAAGCGACTGCTTGGGGGTCCGACTCCACGACGATCAGCCGAAGCTTGGTCAGTGCGAGCAACTGGCTGATCAGTTTTCCATCGCCGATCCCAGCGACCAAGGCATACCCACTGTTGGACTCCGTGGCCGCGACCACTGCGCGAACAGACCGCGCAACCGGGTCGCTGGCGGGGCTCACCTGTGGTTGATCGCCGGTGACAGCGTTTGGCTGGATCTCATGCTGGCGTCGGACCTGGTCGACCTGAGCGAGAGGGTCGACTTCCTTTGTGCCTTTTGGGGGGGCACTCCAGGCATACAGATCTCCTTGCAAGGAGACGGCAAGCAAGTGGCGATTGGCAGCCAGCAACCGCACGATGGGTCCTTTCAAGGGAAGAGACCAGGCAACTTGGGGTCGGTCGTTGGGCTGCTTGGGCAGGTCGATCGCGGCGATGGATTCCCGTCCGGCGGCATACAAGCGAGACCCGGCGCGGATGAGATCTCCGGAAGCGTCGACGGAGATTGTCCACTGTTGATCGCCGAGGGCCTGAATCATCTGAGCGGGTTGGCCGTCTGCGTCGCGGGCTGCCCCGGGAGAACGGACCCCGCCCGGCACATAGAGTTGGTCTTCGCCGATGACGGGCTGCCCGCGAAGGGCCAATTGACCTCGTCGACCGGTCGTCAGCTGGAGTTGCTGAGTGGCCCCTCCAGGGGCGTGAACAAAGTAGTGATCCCTGGCAGCAGCAACAAATGAGCCACCCAGGTGTTTCCCGCCGACCAGGCCGGCATTGTGAAAGTACACCAGTTCGCCAGTCGATCGATCAAAAGCGGCCGGAAGGCTTCGCCCACCAGGAGCCAGGATCAGCTTGTCAGTTGCCAGAAGAGCTCCTTGTGGGGCAACCCCGCCAAAGCCGGCAGAGGCATGAGGTTGGAGGCTATAGTGGGGTCCGATCCGATCGTTGACCCAGAGGACTTGGCCGGTTTGGGCGTCCAGGGCGTACAGAAAGACGCCGAGAAACGGCCAGATCCCGGAGGCGAAGTAGACCACGCCATCACAGACAACCGGTCCGCCGCGTGCCGGCCACATGCTCACGAGGCGACGATTGCCGAGCGTTTTGTGAGCGGTCGGCCCGGCTGGTCGCTTCCACAGCAACCGGCCATCGGTGACACGCAGACAGTACAGACAACCATCGTCGCTGGCCACAAAGATCCGATCTTGCCATCCAACCGGGGGGAGTCGGACAGGACCGTCGGTGTAGAACCTCCACAGCTCTCGCCCATCGGCCAGATCCAACGCGACGACTTTGTCGGAATCGTTGAAGGGGACGATCACCCGTCCGGCACAAACGATCGGCTCGAAGGCCCTGTCAAAGGACATCTTGTCGCGGTTAATCGGGGAATCCCAGGCAGGCCGTCGGGGCCCGTACCGTCGAACCCAGGCAAGGGTCAGCCTCTCCGGGAGCACCTCTGGAGAGGACGCGGTGCGGCAGCGATCGTACCGCCATTGCGGCCAATCGCCTCCGCAAGCGGAACCAACAGCGAAATTCCAGGGGGCGACTTGGGGGACCAGAGGCTCACAAGCCAAGGCTAGGCAAACCAGCAGAAGAGAACCGGCCCAGATTGGTCTGAGCCAAGGGATATGTCTCAGCAAGGGATTATTCTCAGCCAGGGATTATTCTCAGCCAAAAAGGGAGCAACGGGTTGCTCCGACATCAGGCTGAGAGGTCCAGATTGACGATTCTCTGCTCACCAGAACCTTTGGGGGCCAGGCAAGCCAACCAAGACGAGCAGTAGGGGAGCATCTTCAGTAACTTCGCGTCAAGTCCCGCCGGAACCACAACTGGTCTTGCATCCGCGAGCCAGGAGTCAGCCCACCCCGATGGCTGAAGGTTCGGCGCGGTCCATGCAGGGACTCCAAGATCGTTCACCAAAGCAGCAGCACTGATGGGGATGTTTTGCTTTGTGAACAATTCTCAGTGAGGACGCTTGGCAATAACTGAGGAGACTTCTTGCAGTCACCTGGAGGGTGTTTGGCTGCAGCGACCTGCTTAGCGGAATCGGCCGCCGGAAATCGGTGTACCTCGTGCTGGCCGCAGCAGCCAGGAAACCCGCCCGAGGGATCGTCGCCACGGGAGGAGAAGGACCGGTGGCTGGGCCCGTTCCGCAGCGTGGTTCCTGTTGTCGGAGATGGGAAATGGTATTGGACGGAGCCTCCATGGCGCTTCGGTCACACAAGACGTCCCGGGCCGAGTTACGCCAGCCTGCTGGCAGGCCGCCAAGAGCGTAAAAGATTCGCTAAGCAGAAAGTTTAGCCAGGATGCAGAGGGTCCACGTGTAGAAAAGCCCTTGGCCCAACAATCCGGGGCACAACTTGCGGGGTTTTTGGACAGTTCATGGGGCACGACGTCGACATTCATCCGTTTTTCATATTCCCGAAGGAAGGGGAGAAAATCCTGCCGGACCATTCCCTTTTCAGGATATTGCTTAGAAGAAATCGGAAGAAAACTCAGGATTTTTGCTCAGCGGGTTGACCCGCCAAAGATAGCGTTCACAATAGAATTTGCTTGAATCCGATCCATGCAAATTTCTTAGGACAGAAAGTTGAATTCCTCCCTGGAATGCGAAACCTATATTGCTAGTTAAATATCTTGCATAATGTCCAGTATGGCTGCTGTCTTTAAGGTTTTGGAAGTTACGTAAGTGTTGGCGAACAGGGGGCTTACTGCTCTTGGGGAAAATTCTTGCTCGTCCAAAACGCTGCAACAGCAAAACAACTGCTGATTTCGCAGCCTTTCCACCGACCGGACGAGGCAAGGTTTTTCCCAACCTCAGTAGGAGTCAAGCGACGAGCTCGTCGGCAAGTGATCCCGCTGGGTTTGCTGAGATAACTTGATCCGAGCAACTCTTCTAGCAAATGGATTTGTCCTTGTTTTGATGTCGGATTTGATCGAGTTTCGAGTTCAAAGAAAGGCAATAACTTCCTGAGAGCCAAAGTCAAGCGAGACGCTTGAACTGGCGCGGAGGCTCATTAACACTAGGGGCGACCAGCTCACACAAGAGCATCAGTGCGGCCTCTTGGGATCGCCCAGTGAAAAACTCTCATCACTTTCCGATCACGGAGGTGGAATCGGTTGAAAGAGAGACCAGCCCAAGGGTAGGCAACGTTCGCACACGCGACTTATGCGAGGGGGCAGCAAATTTGCTGATGACCGCTGGTCCGCTGGCGTTTCTGGGCGGTTCAACCCATGATCCTGCGTGAGCTGTGGATGGCAGATGGCCGCCAACAACCACCAGACAATTTGCCCAATCACCTTGTTGTCCGAATGATTCCTGGCAACCAACATGGGATTCGAGCTATGAGCGACTCCACCGACTTGCACAATTCTGTTGATGGACACTCGTCCGCAAATGGTAGCAACTGTCGCTCGCAACGCAGCGGACAAGCCCAGGCCCAGCCACCTGCACCGGTCGGGAGTTCCTCCGTTGGGAGCTCGCCGACTGGGCCTGCCACCGTTGGGAGCCAGATCACCAACACGGGCCAGCTTGGCCGACCCGGTCAACCGGCCGGAGGAGAGCATCCTGGTGCACAGCGGACGTACGAATCCGCTGTGGCTAACGGTTTCTACCTCAGAGATCAGGGAGGGTTGGCAGGCAAAACCGATAACGTCCGCCGATATTGGGAAGACCAAATCAATCGGTATGACTTGCATGATTTCATCGGTCCCTTGGTTGAGAGGAAGAAGAAGAACCTTTCGCGGATTCGAGTTCTGGATCTTGGTGCAGGTGCAGGAGAGGGCTACGAGGTTCTGACCAATCTCCGCAAAGAGGGTGACAGCCTTCGCTCACGAGAAATTGATGTTTTGCCTGAGGAAATGATTTCGGCCTATACGGGTTTGGATATCAGCCCAGCGATGGTCCGCCAGGCCCGTGCGAGCTACGACGGTATCTCCAAGGTGCACTTTGAGGTCGCTGATCTTGGCTGTGGTTTGGGCCCGGCCAAGGATCACCTACCCTATGATCTGTATTTTTCTTCGTATGCGTCGCTGTCGCACCTGACCGATGACCAACTGCGGGGCTTGATCGAGGAGATGGTCGATCATGCACCATCTCAAGCGATCTTCGTCGCCGATCTGCTAGGTCGCTATTCTTACGAATGGCCTTGTTACTGGAGCGGTCCGGAGGACCCCAGCCAGCCGATGCGACCTTACTCGATGAGCTACCTCTACCCCGCTTCGGTCCGCGATCAAATCAGCATCGAGCGTTTCCCGGTGCGGTTTTGGGGAGGTCAGGAATTCGACGAGTTCTTCACCAGCATCGCCGAGTCACGTGGGGCTAAGGTCCGAGCCAAGAAACTCTCGGATCGTTCGGTCCTGGTCGGACGGCACGTCGATACGGCCGAATACAATCCCTCCCCGTTGCCGCCGATCCGCCAGACGGTCAATCGGCTCTACGAGCAGAACGTCCGCACCGATTTGACCTCGCTGATCTTCGACTACAGCCCACGAACGGGCTTCGACCAACTCAACGCATTCTTCGAGAAATTCCAGATGGCCTGGAACGCCGTCGTCTACGAGGCCATGGCAGCCCTGGAACACTATGATGACCGGGAATGGCTGGATGCCCCCTTGCCCGAGGTTTACCCCCGGGCTGTCCAGGACGCCATCGGAACCCTGCGTGGTGTCGTTGGGGCTGTTCAGTGGTTCCGAATGGGCGACCCCCGTGCCAACGTCGTCGAACCCCAGTTGGGATACATCCTGCGGAACCTCGAGATGGACTTGCAGGAAGGCCTCGGCGCCGCGCATGGCTTGCTGGCCGTTTACGAATTCACGAAGGATTGACCCGATTTGTCTGTCTTCTCGATCGAGCTCCCCGGCAGGATTGGCCGGCCGGGCTCGAAGTCGCGCCAGTTGCAATTCGGACTAGCTTTATATCGGGCCAGGGCCATGTCGGGATGGCATGAGGTCAGTCCGGCCTCACATCGAACCGGCTCCACATCGAACCGGCTCCACATCGAACCGGCTCCAAGGCGTCGGCGAAGGTACCAGCTCGGAACGCCGGACTGCCCCGAGGAGCTCGGGAGGCGGCCTCAAAAAGCCAGGATCAGCCGGGCTGCCAACCCCTGAAAATGAGGGCTTGAAGGTCGGAGATTACCAACAGGAGTTCCAATCGCCAAGACTTGTGAATCGAGTCTTGGTCTAACGATCATCATGATTCCGCAATGTCACGTGTCGCTCTCACCTGATCAGATCGCCCAGCGTGCCCATGAGTCAGCTTCCCTAGTAGCATCTGCCAGCCGGCAACAGAAAGATCGTGTGCTGCTGGTCCTTGCAGACTTACTGACGCAGCAAGCTGAGGAGGTTCTGGCAGCCAACCAGGCCGATCTTGAGGCTGCCCGTCAGGGCAAGCTTGCTGAGCATTTGCTCAATCGTCTGACCTTTGGACGGCAAAAGCTCTTCTCTCGTGTTGAGTCCCTCCGCACGATCGCCGCCCTGGAGGATCCGGTGGGGCAACCGCTGGCCGCCAGCCAACGTCCCAACGAGCTCTTTGTCAGCCGAGTGCGAGTGCCCATCGGGACGATCTTAATGATCTACGAGGCTCGTCCTCACGTAACGCTCAACGCGGGGGCTTTATGCTTGAAGGCAGGTAATGCGGCGATCCTCCGCGGCGGATCGGAAGCTCGCCGCTGCAACGCCATCTTAGGACATCTCTGGCAGCAGGCTCTGGCCGAAGCAGACCTCCCCCAAGAGGCCATCCAGGTCGTCAGCGGCTCTCACGAAGAGATCGCCCAACTCCTCTCGCGGGATCGCGAAATCGACCTCGTCATTCCTCGGGGCGGCCAGGGCTTGATCCGGGCTGTCACGGCGGGCACGAGCATTCCGGTTCTGAAGCACCTCGATGGCGTCTGCCATTTGTATGTCGACTGTTCGGCTTCGGTCGAAGCAGCCGCAGCCCTGGCTGTTGACAGCAAGTGCCTCATGCCAGAGGTCTGCAATGCCCTGGAAACTCTGCTGATTCACACCGATCACCTGCAGTCCCGGCAATCACTGGAGGGACTCCTGCGGCCGCTGGCTGCCCGTGGGGTTCGCCTCCGCGTTTGCCCCCAGACAGCGGCAGCATTGAAGAGGCACCAGTTGCACGACTTCGATGTCCAGGCAGCCGAAGAATCCGATTGGAGCTGCGAGTACTTGGATCTTGTCTTGGCTGTTCGCGCGGTGGAGTCCCCAGCAGCCGCAATCGAGCACATCAACACCTTCGGCTCCCACCATACCGATGTCATCGCCACCGGCGAGCTCGCCGCTGCCGAAGCATTCACCGCCAAGGTCGATTCGGCAGTGGTGCTTGTCAATGCCTCGACCATGTTCTGCGACGGGGCTTCTCTGGGGATGGGCGCCGAGATCGGAATCGCCACAGGGCGACTTCACGCTCGCGGACCCATGGGCCTGGAGGAACTGACCACCTACAAGTTCGTCATTACCGGTCAGAACACGGTGATGGGATCGGCTTGAGGGCATCCCGCCCCAAGGAAGGCTCGGCCATCGTGCCTGACGTCGATGCAAACCTGCGTGGAGTGTTGGTTGGCTTTCAGGTCAACAACGGCTCCCGAACGTCCCCAAGGACCCTCGCAGCGGCTCCTGCAAGAGAGCCCTTGCGCAACCAAACTCATGAAGCAACCAAACCGCCAAGCTCCAACTTCCTCTCTGGTCGAACGCCTGGGTAAAAAGTTTCAGAAAGGATTCCAGAAAGCCACGCGGCACTGCCGTCCAGGGCAGCCTCGCGTGGGACTGGAGCTGAAATTCCCAGTTGTTGACGCTTATGCCGGTGGTGCCCCCTCGCCCAAGGCCATCCAGCAATTGTGGACGCATCTGGCCGACTCAGGATGGAAGCTGACAGTCGACCCAGTCAGCGCTCAGCCCGTCGGCGCGGAAATCTCCGGCGAGTTCAACAACACATTGGCTTCTTGCGAAACCGGCTACTGTAAGGTGGAGCTCTCTTTAGCCCACGCTCCCGACTTGCACGCGGTCAGAAGACAATTGCAGATCATCCTCACCGCGATGGGCGAATTCGGAGATCAGGAAGGGATTCGATTTCTTGGCTACGGAATTCAGCCGGTCACTCGCCCTCATAAAAAATTGTTGATGAACAAAGCTCGGGCCAACGTTTGGGGTCGGATGCTGCCCAGCAACCAGTGTTTGGCGCCGCATGAAGGCGACGACGTTCACCTGTTTACAATCAACTCAGGCAACCATGTCCACCTTTCTCTGCCGGAGTCGCAGGCCATTCAGGCGGTCAACGTGATCAACGGCTTTGCACCGGCTCAGATTACCCTCACAGCCAATTCACCGGTCTGGTCAGGACAGCTCGATCCCAATCACCACTGCGTTGCTGAGAAATTCTGGGACTGGTGGCGGCCCGCCCAGGGCCGCGTGGGCATGCCCTCAAGGCCTTTCCGCGATCTGCACGATTACGTCAAACGGGTGGTGCAACTCCGCCCTCTCTATGTTCGCAGAGAGGGCCACCCCATCCTGATCCACCACTATGATTCCTTTGCGGAGTTCTTCGACCAACCCACCGCCGAAGGCATCGATTTGGCCGGACAACCCGTTGTTGTGGTCCCCGACGATGCCGATCTCAAGCAGCACAACTCCTTTTACTGGTATAATTGTCGGATCTCCCGCTATTACACCGTGGAAAACCGGACCAACGACCAGCAACCACCCTCAGCGATGATGGCGATCTCGGCTCTGACTTTAGGGCTGGCCTCCGCGTTGCAGGAGGCCGAGGATGTGCTGATTACCTATGATTGGGAGGAGCTTCGTCAGTGGCGTTCCTTGGCCTGCTTGAGCCAACGATCCCCCCAGGTCAACCGCAGCCTGTGGAGGCTGGCCTCCCAGATGGTCGAGGTCGCTGAGGTCGGGCTTCGCCGTCGTGGCCTGGGAGAGGAGGAATTTCTGGCGCCTCTGTGGCAACGGGTCCAAACTCAAACGTCTCCGGCCATGCGGATGCAACAATGCTTCCTCCGTGGAGGCATCAAGGGCCTGCTTGAGGCCGCCAGCCTCTAACACGACCGCTTGAACAATCCTGCTGCCGGTCCCCGAGGCACTGGTTTCGGGAGTCGGGCCGGTCACCTTTCACGCCTATTCAAGGATGTCAGCTGTGTCGAATCGTTCGTCAGCCAGCCCATCACTCGATGGAAAGGTTACTGTCATTACTGGGGCATCCTCAGGGATCGGCGCCGCCATCGCTCACCGATTTGCTGCCGAGGGCAGCCCAGTGGTGTTGGCCGCGCGGCGTCCTGAAAAGCTCCAAGCAGTTGCCCAGAGCGTCAACGCAGCAGGGGGCAGAGCCATCGTTCAGCCGGCCGATGTGACTGACTACAGTCAGGTGGAGCAACTCGTCAAAGTTGCCTTGCAACAGTTCGGTCAAATCGATGTGATGGTCAATAACGCTGGTCACGCCTTAGAGAAATCAGTCCTTGAGTCCTCAGTGGAAGACCTGGACGGGCAGGTCGACTCCAACCTCCGTGGAGTCATGTACGGGTGTAAGGCCGTGCTTCCGCACATGATCGCCCGTCAGACCGGCTCGGTGATCAATGTCGGATCGATTTGCTCGCATCGCCACTTTCCCAACTACGCCGCCTATGTAGCGGCCAAGTTTGCGGTGCTCGGCTTTTCTCGCAGCGTCTACGAAGAAGTTCGCCCACACGGTATCCGTGTCAACTGCCTCTGCCCAGCAGCGGTGAACACAAACTGGGCCGACTTGGCTGGGGCAGACTTGCCCTGGGATCGTGATGAGCGGTTGCAACCAGAGGATCTCGCCGAAGTCGCCCTGATGTGCGTGACCATGCCGCGCCGAGTTCAGATTGAACAAGTCATCCTCTGGCCAGTCTGTGAATCCACCGCCTAAAGCAAGAACCAGGTGAATGCACCACCGGGATGGTGTGGCTCCCAGGGAGATCGGTCAGTCTTGGTCGTCCTCTGCAGACAATCAACCTCCGGAGGAAACCTCCTCTGTTGTGGTAGTGCGGTGAACCCCTTCGGATTGGGGGAATCGGCCACAGCGGGGAGCAAGCAGGTGTCGCGGGCAGTCTGTCGACGGCCGCTCCGAACTGGAGGGACCTTGCAAGAAAATGGCGTGAGGGCGGAGCAGATTCCTGGAGAGAACGCCCTCTGTGCCGTTTCGGTTCTCGGAAGGCGTGCCGGTTCTGGGCAAGCGTTTTGGTGCTCGTTGGTCCAACTGTCGTTTACCGCAGGGAAGGACTTGCTTGAGAGCGATCCCTCCAGAAGCAAACTCTTCGTGTCCGGGTGGTGCCGTGGCTAAGATAATCTGTAGCTGCCCTGCCTGCGTCGCGACGGACTGACAACCCACAGACGCAGGGCTTGCATCTCGGCCAAGGCAACCATCTGCTGACCCAAGTCGTTGACCCCCGACCAGCCACGATCATGAAACTCAAGAGCACCAAGCCGGCGATCACTCAGCCCGTGATCACTCAGCCCGTGATCAGTAAGCCCGTGATCAGTAAGCCCGTGATCACGAATCGCCGCGGTTTTGTGTTGACCTCAGCGGGGTTGCTTGCCAGTACGCTGGCAACGCCAGAGGGAGGATCCGCCTGGGCCATCGAGCCTGTCGCTGATGCAGCGAGAAGTTATCGTTTTCAAAGAGTTCGAAATGTGGCTGCTGCGGCGCCGATTTTCCAGGTCACGCCGGAGGATGGGTTTTACGTTCACACTTATTATGACGTCTGCCCGTTTAGTCCCTCGCAACGTTACCTGGCGGCCACTCGGCTGCCGTATCAAGATCGTATTCCGAAATTGGGGGATCTTGCGGAAGTCTGTGTCATTGACCTGCACCGACAGACAATCCGCACGGTCTACCGGACCAAGAGTTGGGGCTTTCAGACCGGATCGCTGGCCCAGTGGGGGGCTTCCGACCGGCACCTGTACACCAACGATGTCCTCGGACAAGACAGCCAGCAGGCGGTCTGCGTGCGGATCGATCTCCAGACCGGTGAAACAACAGCGTTTTCTGGTCCGATGTATCACATCGCCCCGGACGAATCCTCGGTCATTGGCTTTCCGTTGGAACTGCTTGATGTCACTCAACGTGGTTATGGAGTGCCCGCCAAAGACCCTCGCCACCCCAAGCGACTGCCGCCGGGGGCATCAAAAACTCAGGGTCTCTTTCGCACCGACCTGGAAAGCAGCCGCACGCAGTTGCTGGTGAGCTTGGCCGACATGGCCGTCCGTCTTCCTGAGCCGCCGCCCGAGGAAGGAGGAACCTTCTACTGCTGGCATTCCAAATTCAACCAACAAGGCACTCGAATCATGCAAGTGCTGCGTTGTTTGTTTCCCAGTGGATGGGGGGCAAGAAACACAACGGTATTTACCTTCAAGCCAGACGGGAGCGACATTCGCTATGCGCCTGGGACCCCCGTTTGGGGTGCGTTGGGGGGACACCCTAACTGGCACCCTGATGGAGTGCATCTGATCCGTGTGCTGAGAGTCGGCAAGGACAAGACGCCGCGGCTATGCAAATTTCGCTTTGATGCTGAGGACTTCACGGTGATGAGTGAGAAGATCCTCGGCGGGGGTCACCCGAGTTTTGAAGGTCAGGGGAGATACATCGTCACCGATCACTTCCATGGCAACGCTCCCCAGAAAGTGTCGATTCAACTGATCGATATGCAGCAGGAACAAGTCGAGACTCTCTGCACCATGGACACCTTGCCGAGAGCAGAGGATGTCAAGTACCCGCCCCACCGCTTAGATGGCCATCCCGTCTGGAGCCGCAACTACCATCAAGTCTGTTTTCAGGCAGCCCCTCAGGGGAAGCGACAACTCTATGTTGCCGATGTCTCGGGGCTGCTCAGCTAAGCTGCTCACGACCACATGAGGGACTGCCGTGGCAACGTATTGTAGCTCCGCCGCCGGGCAGTCCCTCTTGCGTGGAGTGTTAATTCTCGGTGCTCGCGGTCAGAGCTTTGACCTGGGCCAGCTTTTTCTCGGCTGAGCGACGGTTTAGAAAAAGCGAGCGTGCTTTGAGGCTCTGGCTGAGGAGCTTCTCAGCCTGCTCGGGCTTGCCCAGAGAGGCCAGCATGTGGCCAGCAAAGAAGAGGGCGTCGGGGGTGGCCCGTCCGCTTCGCAACACAGCGTCGAGGACCTTCTTGGCTTCATCGACCTTTCCTAACCGATACTGGACCCAACCCAAGGTCGCGGCCAACTCAGCCGACTGAGGACGCTGTTTCGTGTTGGTGGTGGCCAACCGCAAGGCTTTTTGCAGCTTTTGCTCATCACGGGATTCTGCAAGGACCATGGCCAATTGATTGGCCACGGCAAAATCCGACGGCCGCTCGCGGTTGACCTGGTCGAAGTACTTCTCGGCCTGGGCCATGTCGCCCTGGTATTGGGCGATCAGCCCGCGGTAGCTGGCCACATCCAGCGGATCGGTCCCGGGAAGTTTTTCAAGATCGTCGATCAGCTTGGATGCTGTCGCGGTATCATCATTCCTGAGATGCCAGAGGGCCACATTGGTCAGCACCTTCGATTCCTCGGCTCCAACCTTCACTGCATATTCCATCCATTGCTTGGTCTGTTCGGCCTTCTCCTCTCCAGCTGCATCGAAGAGACGGGCGACGGTCAGGGCAGGAAATTCCAGGTCTTCTTGTAACTCGGCTGCAGCCTGAAATTCTTCCAGTGCTTCACGGGGATCTCCTTGCTCAAAGAGTGCTCGTCCCAAGCGGCGGTGTGTCGAGGCGTTCTCGGGATCTTCCTCCAAGAGCTTTTTGAGCAATTCTTCGGCCTTCTCCCAGCGTTTCCGGCCTTCGGCAACCGCTGCCTGACCTGAAGCCAACCGACCACGCTGATTGGTCCCCACCAGTTCATTGCCAGCTTCCTTGGCCTGTTCCAAGAGCTCTCGAGCACGCTCAAAGTGAGCGGAAGCTTCCATCCAGCGACGTTCTGAGACAGCCAACTCGCCAAAGGTCAACATCAAGTCGGGCGAGTCGGCATGATCCAGGGCCGCTTCCTCTAACAACGCTCGTCCGCCTGCGGCATCTCGTGTGGCCAAGAGGATGCGAGCTTGCATGAGTTTGGCTGGTGGAACCTGCGGGTGTTCCTGACAGACGGCCTTCATATCGTCCAGGCAGCCCTCTCGGTCACCCTCCCTGAACTTGTCCCAGGCAGCCAAAAGACCCTTGCGAATCTTCGCCGCCGTTGGGTCCTCCACGGACAAAGGAAGGGTCACCCCGAGAATGTTCTTCAGGACGGCCTCTGGATCGGCTTGAGGTTGCGTGCCTTGGCGGCTGCCAGGCAGGTTCCCTGGAGGGATGACCACCGGACCTGCCAGAGCGTTGCTGCCAATAAGCAGACCTACCATCAGTGAAGCCAGAGCACTCGTCGCCGAAGATCGAGAGAGAGATGAAGCTTTCATGTAAGTTGACCGAAGTTGAGCTGCAAGCTGGGGATTTGGCGACAAACTGTGGGGGATTTCGTTTGGGACTGTGGCCAAAGTAGGGATGGTGGTGGAGAGGCACTTCCCCCGAGCTGATGCTAGCTCCTGACCCGGCAGGCTGCAAGGTGTTCCCCTGGCTGGATTTGTGCGCAGCTTCGAGTGAAGGGCCATTGAGGATCGTTGTCTGGATCGTTCCAACCAACGCGGTTGGGCAACGCCAGCAGCCCCCTCAGCATCGGCCCTCGTTCAGCCAGAATTCTCGATCTGAGAACCAGCTCGCAAAGCCGGATGTCGCCGGAGCCTGGGCACACGGCAACTGGGATGACAAGGGAAGCAGCCTGCTGAAGACTTCTTCAGCAGGCTGCTTGAACATCATCAACCGCTTGTTGTGGGCAGGCTCAACCGGGTGAGCGGTTGGAGCGAGAGAAGCCCGAAGCTTTACCTAAGACGTGCAGATGGGGACGCCGCGCTCAGGCGGATTTGCGTCGGCGACCGGCGGCCAGGCCAGCCGCACCCAAGCCGAGCAGAGCCAAGGACGTTGGCTCGGGGATTGGTCTAGGCTCAACAACGGATCCGCCGACACCTGTGAGGGTGATGTTATCGACAGCAAACCACCAGTCGTTGGCCGCATCGATCAGACCAAAGCGGAGCTGAACGGTGGAGGCGCCGGCAGGGTTGTTCAGCTGACGCAGGACATCGTCCAAGAATGTCGTGATCAGGGGACCATTCGGGTCGCCACCTCGGTCGTCGAAGAAGTCCGGGCTGTTGGGGTCGGATTCCCAACGGAGGATTTCAGTGAAGGGGCCACCATCGAAGGACACTTCCACAATCGCCGTTTGATTGTTGGTGCCGCCCAAGTCGTCGAAGGCCTCATCACGCCAGCTGGCGTCGAAGGTCAATTCCAGGGTGCCCTCTTCAACACCGGTGATGTCGATCAGCGGTGTGGTCAGGAAGGTGTCATAGAACGGATCGCCGCTTGCATCGGTTGCGACGTGAAAAGCGTCGTCCCATTCGTCGGGGTCGGCCACGGCGAATTGGTTGGCCTCTCCAGTAGCAGCCAACCAGTCTTGACGGCCCTGGCCGTCCGCCGCGACCCAGAAATCACTCCGAGTGAACGCGAAACCAGCCCATTCGGTCACACCGTCTTCGGCTGGGTTGCCGGCACCGGGAACGCCGGACTCGTCAATTTCGAAACCGATCGAGGCAGCGTCTTCGCTCCAGACGGCAGAAATATCCAGGCCGGCAGGAGGGCCTGGGGGAACCTCTTGGACGGGTGCTTGGAGATCTCCGGCGGCCCCTTCCCAGTCCTCAAAGAACAGGTTTCCGGTTGAGTCGTCGACGCTGATGTTGTCGACAGCCCACCACCAGTCGTTGCCGGATTCGATCAAGCTGAACTCGATGTTCACATTATCGGCGGTGGCAAAGTTCTCGTTGCCCAGTCCAACGGTGACCAGTTCGTTGGTGGCATCGGGTTTGAAGTTGGGGCCCAGCCCGCCCAGGCCGTCATCGGCAGCGCCGGCGGATTCCCAACGCAGGAGTGTCTCGCTGCCGAGCTGGGTGGAACCATCAAAGTAAGTGGCCTTGAGTTCAGCCACTTGGAAGTCTTCTTCTCGCCAGCTGGAGTCAAAGCTCAGGTCAGCGGCCACGCCGGGATTGACGCTGACATTGGTGTCAAGGAATGCGTTGAAAGAGCCCAGAGCTTCGGGATCGCCACGGTCATCCCATTCATCGGGATCGGCAACAGCGATGACATTGCCCAGTGATGCCGAGACGCCGGTGAACTCGGAACGACGTTGATCGTCGGCGGAAACCCAGAAGGCAGGGTTGACAAAGGCCCAGCCTTCCCACTCTTGAACACCCTCGGAAGCACTGTTGACCGAGGGGTGGAGCACACCGATGCCTTGGGGACCGTCGAGCAAATCGCTGCGATTCCAGGTGTTCTTGTCAGAGGGCGGAGTGTGGGTCCAAGCAGGATCGGGGAAGGGAGGTGGGAACTCGTCAACGGAGGGGCCCAAAACAACGCTTTCGAAATCTTCAAAGTACACAGTTTCTCTTTGTGCCACTGCCGAGGCAGGCATCGCTAAGCAGGCGCCCAAGGCGACTGTCAAAGCCAGCGGCAAGGACAGAACAGACTGACGCATGGATCAAATCCTTTCTTGAGGGAGCAGAAGTGGGGGGTTGGGAAAACCATGGGTAGGTAGACACGCTCAGAGTTGAGCGCATACCCTAGTCAGCACAACAAGCAGTGTGCGTGTTGAGACGCTAATTGGAGGATCGGGTAAACAGTGATGATGATGCTGGGCACAACGAAAGTTGTGCTGAAACGAAAGGTGTAGAAGGTGCGGATGTTGTGTGCGGCACACTTAGAATGATGTGTGCATTGTGAAAGGGGAGATCACCTCGCGACTTGATTCTTGGGCAAGTATAGCGGGCTTCCTAGTCACCACAATGGACCAAAACAGCAAATCTTGGTGAATCTTTCATGAAGCGAACACTCAACTTTTCTCTCAGGATTCCACTGAAGGTGTGACCCCGAGACCACGAATCAGGCTTTGGGGCAAGAGATCGGGATTCACTGGCGGCGGCCCCCACGAAGATCGTCGGCCTCTGCATGGGCTGGTAGGCAGAGCGAGAACACTTGATCCACCAGTGGTCGGCACCCCGGGAACCAGCACCATTGCCTGCCTTTGTGGGCGTCTGGATCGCCCGACTCAAGTGGCTGCTTGGGTGCGATCGCCTTCGACCCCGGCAATCAGAGTGCTCCCGAATCAGGGGAGTATCACAGTCCCGACGGTGTCCTTCTTGCTATTCACCTTGTAATCGCAAGACCCCCGAACAGTGAGAACCTTTTCGGCCCTTGCCGGAGGGAGACAACGGCGATAGCTTGTAGCTAAAAATACCAAGCAGGTCATCGTACTTTTGACAGAGATCGCCCGGAAACGGGCGAAGCCTCAGCGATTTTCCCTCACCTGTTGCAGTTGGGCTAAGCCGAGGGACCGCACATTGACGGTTGATGTAGTGTCTTTACAATCAATACGCAAACCTGATCGCAAGCCTTGATCCGTCGTGGAAGGTGCCTGTGAAGACCGCTGTTGGGCCCTGGACCACAACGTTGAGACTTTTTCGCAGCAATCGTGTCTCGCACAACTTCCTCAGAATATCTTAAGCATTTCATCAGAAAAACGGCTGAGGACTGTGTTGGTTGCCATCGCCCACGCGACAACTCTGGATTTCGGCATGTCCCTGTTGTGATGCTAGAGGTGGCACTGTCTGATATCAAAGCGTCTGACTTGTTGCAGACTGTCCCCGAGAGAACGACCAAGATGCAGATTCGACTTGCCCCGACCGGCCCAAATGGCAACCGCCGCTGTGGTTTTACCTTAATTGAGTTGCTGGTCGTCATCGTGATCATCGGCATCCTCATGGCTTTGCTGCTGCCAGCTGTCCAGCTTGTGCGGGAGAGTGCTAACCGGATCCGGTGCTCAAACAGCCTGAGGCAGATTGGACTGGGCCTTCTCAACTATCACGAGATCCACAACACATTCCCGATCGGTGCTCACGACGCTCGAGGGGCCGGCTGGCACTGCTACATCCTGCCGCAGATCGAACAGCAACCCATGTTCGACAGGCTTGTCTTTGATGAAGGGGATGGGCAATGGGCGGTGCCGATGGGTGCTCCGTACATTCTGGAAGGTAAGTATGGCAATGTGGTTGCCTGTGAGACGGTCCTTCCGATCTTTCGCTGTCCCTCAGCCAACTTACGAGAACACGTCTTGAATGTGTCCTCGGACAATTGGATTGTGAAACGACGAGTCCCCGGAACGTATTTGGGATGCGGTTCCGGGACAGCCAAGAAGAACGCCTTCCGTGGTCGGTTTTATCGAGCCGATGGTGTCCTCTATCGCGACAGCGCTGTGAGGATCGACACCATCCTTGATGGCACGACTCATACGATGCTTGTCGGCGAAGCCGTTCCGGACGACTCCGATAACCCGACCCGCGAGCCGGACACCGGCAGACAGAAAGATCATTGGTATATCGGGAGCGACGACATCGATATCAGCAATGACTTTTCCGAATTCCTTGGATCCACTGGTGTGCCCATCAACCTCCAGGCACAATACGAATTCCCCACCGCCAGCCAGCTCCAATCCATCCAACTCTGCTTCGGAAGCCGGCACAGCGGCGGCGGCTGCAATATCCTCATGTGCGATGGAACCGTCCATTTCGCTAACGAGGAAATTGACGCTCAAGTTTGGAGCAACGTTGGCCACCGGCAAGACGGCAACGCCGTTGATGTGCTCTCCTTTTAGAACGCCTCGTTCTGAGTTGTCCCCTAGTTCTTAAGCGATAAACGCCAGAACCCTTCTGGCCTCAACACAACAAGCTGCCCTTGAGCCTAGGAGTTTCGACTAGGCACCTATGCTTGATTGCACCTCCCTCGACTGGTCCAGATTGCAGCAGAGGCCCAACCTGCCGGGCCCTCAACAGGCCAGGCCACAACCTATGGGTGGGCAACGGCCACATCTGGGACAGTCTAACTCTTGAGGTTGGGGAAATCTTGGCTCGTCCGGCCCAATCTGGCACAGCGGAGAGGCTGGTCGTTCAACAGCTGCCAGACCAACAGCTGCCAGACCAACAGCTGCCAGATCAACAGCTGCCAGATCACTGGTCGTTCCGGCGGCTGGCGTGTTTTGGACGAGCAAGAATTATTCACAAGAGCAGTCGGACGTCTCCGAGATAACAGCCTGTCCTGCCAGAGGCAAAACCCCTACCCACGGGGACGACCAACTCCCAGGTCGTCTCGCCTGAAGCTCGTCGCCTCCCGATTTTGGCAGTCAATTCGCTAGTCCCTCTTGCCGGAAAGGTCAGGAGCCTTTCTGCCGCTGCTTCTCTGGGCCAGCAGGTTTTGCAACACCGCTTTTCTGGGGACATCCTCTCTTGCATTTTCCCCTCGCTTGTAGGAGAATCTGCACAGACGATCAGTCAAGGGACTTCGCTTTGACTTCTCCGACTGGCAGACGAGGCACCCATGCTTGCAAAGCTGCATACCTTCTCACTGTTGGGAATCCAGGCCCTGCCGGTTGAGGTGGAGGTCGACGTTTCCCCGGGTGCTTTGCCGAAGACTACCCTGGTCGGCCTGCCGGAGGCGGCGGTCAAGGAAAGTATCCAGCGGGTGGAAAGGGCGGTGGTCAACAGCGGTTTCGAGCGATCCCAAGATCGGGTGGTCATTAATCTAGCACCAGCTGATCTGCCCAAGCAAGCCGCCAGCTTCGATCTGCCCATTGCCATGGGACTGTTAGCCGCAAGCGGGCAAATTGAATCCGATCGTCTGGGGGAATTCGCCGTCGTCGGAGAGCTCGCTCTGGATGGAACGACTCGCCCCACCCGAGGAACGCTCTCCATGGCCCTTGATGGAACCAGCGAAGGCCAAGTGCGCGGCCTGATCGTTCCTCGCCAAAGCGCAGCAGAGGCCGCTGTTGTGGAGACTCTCCCAGTGTACGCCGTTGGCAGTCTGGCCGAAGCGGTCGCCTTTCTCACAGGAACGCTGGAGCTTGCCCCGGTCGATCCACAACTCAGCTACTTGCGGGAGGTTTTTGGCAACTACGACATCGATTATGCCGACGTCCGTGGTCAAGAGTCCGCCAAGCGTGCCCTGACAGTTGCCGCAGCCGGCGGCCACAATCTGTTGATGATCGGGCCTCCAGGAAGCGGCAAGACCATGCTGGCCAAACGGCTGCCCACCATTCTGCCAGCCCTCTCCAACAGCGAGAGTATTGAAACCACTAGGATTTATAGTGCCCTGGGAAGACTCAAGCCGGGACAGCCGCTGATGGCCGTCCGACCCTTTCGCAGCCCGCATCATACCATCAGTGAAGCCGGCCTGGTCGGCGGTGGCAGTATCCCCACGCCCGGTGAGGTCTCCTTGGCCCACCATGGGGTGTTGTTTCTCGATGAGCTTCCTGAGTTCAATCGGCGAACGTTGGAAGTGATGCGGCAACCCCTCGAAGACGGCCTGGTGACCATCAGCCGCGCCCGGAGTACAGCGACCTTTCCGGCGGATACCATGTTGATTGCCGCCCTCAACCCCTGCCCCTGCGGGTATCGAAACGACCCCAGGCGTGATTGCAATTGCGGGGTGCTCGCCATCGAACGCTACATGGGCAAAATCAGCGGGCCTCTGCTGGATCGGGTCGATATCCATATTGAGGTGCCCGCTGTGCCTTTTGACGATCTGGCCAAAAAGGCCCCGGGAACCTCCAGCACCCAGATGCGATCCCAGGTCGAAGCCGCCCGTCAGCGGCAGGCAGACCGATTTTCCGCTGACCAGGCTGCCGAAGGATCCCCCAGGCTCAACGCACGCATGACCACACGTCAGGTTCGTAGCTTTTGCCTACCTGACAAAGCCGGCCGTCAGCTTCTGGAAAGCTGCATGGCCCAGATGGGACTCAGTGCCCGGGCGTATGACAAAATTCTTCGAGTGGCTCGAACGATCGCCGATTTGGAGGCCGTCGAGAACGTCGAGGTGCACCACATCAGCGAGGCGATCAACTACCGAGCGTTGGACCGCAAACTCATGGCCTGAGAGATCCGCCTGAGACTGTTGGCGAGGTACTCGTCAAGGGATTGCTTGGGAAGGCTACTTTCCGTTTTTGACGCACTCTCGAGCTTGGTCGATCAGCTTCTGCAGTTCTTCTTCGCTCACCTCGGCCGAAGGCACGCCGCCCTCGGGGATCTTGAGTTTGGCGATCCAGGCAACGCTATTGAGCAGCACTTTGCGAAAGCTTTCATTGCTGAGGTTGGAGTGCCGATGCATGCCGGTGAATCCAAAGCCACGGCCGCCATCGGGACGTTGGTAGACCCAGGCCACATGTTGCGGCTTGCCAGCGGAGACGGCCGCATGAACAGCTTCGTTGCCTCCGTGGCTGCTCGGCTTTTTGCGTGCGGTCTTCAACGGGGGCACAGCCGAGAGAATCGGTGTGACCCCTTCCATATCCGGGACAAATCGCATGTGGTAATACCACTCGTCCCGAACGCTGAACGGCTTGACGCCCTGGGTGACAGGGTGGTCCGGGAAGGCTTGGAAATCGGGTTGCCACCAAGGATTGACCGACCAGTAAGTCTCGAAGTAGCCCCCGATCCACTGCAGATAGTTGTTTCCAGCCTCACCTTTCTTGACCTCCACCCCATAGTGCAGGGCCGCGAAACCTGCGCCCTTTCTGACAGCCGCAAAAATCCGCGGATCGGTTGCTGCACGTTGGCCATGATTGAGCCCCACAACGATTGCGTCGGCGTGGGACAGTTGGCTGGGCCAATTCTTGCTGGAATGGACAACGGCGTGGACCCGAGGATAAGCAGCATGCAAATGACGAGCCAGCAGGATCGAGGCGGCGATGAATTCATGGTTTCCCGGAGGTCCATGAGTGCCGGCATCCCCAATGAATACGATCTTGACGACATCGTCGCCTGCCTTTCGCTGGCCGTCGTAATCAAAGATATCGCGATCGCCACACTCCCCGAGTAACGGCCAGCCTAAGACAGAAGAGACCAACAGCACCAAGAGCGAGAGTTTCATGTTCATCAGCAAATGACTCCTTGAGAGATCGGCTTGTAAGTGTGCAATCGATGCTTGATTGATTCCCTGGAAAGTTCACGACTCCATCAGCAACCTTCGACCGACAATCCGGGCTTCCGTTGGTCGCCCTCGGTCAAATGCTTTTCAGGCGCTCAGTGGTCCCAGGTCGACGTGCAGGCAGGGTTTGGTCGAGCTTTTTCCCTGGTCTCCATTTTGCAGCAATCAATCCTTTTTGCTCCTTGCTGATGAGGTGGCCTCGGGCGAAGGAGATTACTGTTTCTTCAGAGACGCCAGTAACTTGGCAGCAGCTTGAGCTTCCTGGAACTCAGAGAAAGTCTGCACAATGGTTTCCAGCTGCTTCGATGCCGCCTCCTTCTTGCCCAGCTCGATCAGACACCGGGCGGCTTCCAGACGAGCTTTGCACTGCCAGTTCTTGTAGGGGTAACCGCCGACGAGTGTCAGAAAATGCTCGACAGCAAGATCATAGTCTTTCTCGCCAAAAGCAATTTCCCCGAGCATGAATTTGGCTTTGGCGGCGGTCTCGGTCTGAGTCTGGTCAATGACCTTATGATACTCGCTAGCGGCCTGTTTGGCGTCGTTTTGATTCTGAAGGGACCAACCCAGGCCATACCGTGCTTCGGCCAATTGAGGGTATTCGGGAAACTCTTTGATAAGCTTCTGGAAATATTGTTGGCTCTGGGGCCATTTCTGTAAACGAGATGCGAGATCACCGGCGCGATACAACGCCCTGGGCCGGTCGGTTTTGTCGCCTTGTTCTGCCACCTGTTGGAATAACGTGAGCGACTGTTCCAGCTCTCCGCTCTGGTAGAGGCATTCGGCGGCCAACAGACGCGCAGGGCCAGCGAGTTGTCCCTGAGGTGCGATCTCCAACTGCTTGTTCAAAGTCTCGGCCGCTTGGGGAAACTTCTTCTGGCGGTAGAGAACCTCGCCGAGCTTGTAATGCAGCTGTTCTCGCAAAGAGCCCCTGGCAGCAGGCTTGTCCGCTGTCGCCTGGAGGCCAGCAGCATAGGCCTCAGCCGCTTGTGTCAATTGGGTGCGTTGTTGATCCCCCTGGGGGGCCTTGGTCGCAATGCTTTCCAGTGCCTCGCCCACGCGGAACCACGCCTCAGGGGCATAACGGCTGGCCGGCAATTTGGTTGCCAGGGTGCGAAATGTCTTGGCTGCCTGCCGAAGGTCATCATGGGCCAGCAGAGCATGACCGAGTTCGTAGTACACCTGGTCAGCATGTTGATAGTCAGGATCTTCAGCAAGCAGAGCCTCGAGAGTCAGCCCGCACTGATCATACTGTCCTAAACTGATCTGGGAGAGAGCGAGATAGTAACGCGCGGCTCCTGTCTCCTCAGGAGAACTCTTGCGAGCAAGCTGACTGTTGAGAAATTCTTGGAGGTCCGCGGTGGCCTGCTGGAACTGCTTGAGACGGTGCTGACTGACTCCACGCAAGAAGAGCGCCCTGTGTGCCTCAGAACTCTGAGGGAACTGAGTCAGCAAGTCCGTGAGGGCTTGAATGGCTTTGGGATCATCTTGCTGATCGTAGTAGGCCAAGGCAAGTCCGTAGGCCGCCCGGGGGGCAGATATCTTGGAATCGAATTGCGAGAGCACCTTTTGGTAGTGTCCGACCGCCTGATCGTACTTTTTCTGTCGACGAGCGATCTCCCCCGACTCGTACAGGGCCTGGTCCAGGTAGCCGCTGCTTGGATACTCTCTCAGGAAACGCTGCAGTTGCTTGGCCGCTTCATCAAGTTGGCCTTCCGCTTGAAGACTTTGCGCTAAGAGCAGCGTTGCCTCGTCAGCTTGCCGCCAGCGGTCGTCGGCAGCCAATGAGGCCTGGAACGAGGCGATCGCGCCCCGAAGCCGATCAAGCGAAAGGCATCCCCGACCAATCAGCAATTGCGCTTGGGCAACCTGTGTATTGTTTTGGAGCTGATCCTTGATGCCCTGCAAATAGGAGACGCAGTCCGCATGTTTGTGGAGTTTGTTGAGACACCATCCGATCCGCAAATGGGCTCGGGCAACATACGAACTCTTGGGAAACTCCTGGACCAGTCGCCGGTACAACTCTTCCGCTTGGGCTAGCTCCCTCGAGCTGGCCTTGCCCTGGGAACCAAGAAGACGGCCCTCGGCAGCAAGAAACAACCCTGCAGGCCTCAACGGATGTTGCCGCAGCCGGGAATCCGCCAACAAAGCATCGGCATGCTGGCGAGTGCTGGAATAATCCTTCAGATCCAGACCCAAAAAAGCAGCCCGGTAAAGAGCCTGGGCCAGCAGGTCATCCCCAACTAACTGAGCCTGATGTTGATCGCCTCCTGAAGAGTTCTGACTTTGTTTCTCTTGCAGAAGGGCTTGGTCGGCCGCAAATCGCGAAAAGAGATCCCTAGCAGTTCTCATCTGAGCTTGCTGCTGAGTTTCCGATTGAGGCTTTCTTGCTAAAGCTTCTAAGGCAGCAATCCGAGAAAACTCCAACGATGCCGCAAAGACGCTCTCGCGGTACTTCTGGGCAGCTGGCTCCAAGATCTCAAGGGCCTGCTGAGGTCGATCCAACTGAAGCAAACAGCGGCCCCTGAGGTAAGTCGCCTCAACCACTACTTGTTCCAGTGAGCCAGGTTGCAGACGATCGGTTGGTCGACCTTTGTGCTCGGTGACCTGTCGCAACATCTCTTCAGCCAGTGAGTACTCTTCTTGTTGAAAGTAGGCTTTGCCAGCCAATAGCTCAGCGACCGTCCGGTAAGGACTTTCGGGAAACTTCTTGACTAGATCTGAGACAATCTGGGTGCATTTCTTCAGCTCTCCCAGTTCCAAGAAACATTCCCCTCGTTTCAGGTAAGCAAAATCTGCCAGCGCAAACTCTTTCTCCTTGGCAACAGCAGCCAAATGAGGCTCTGCCTGAACGTATTGCTGCAGAGCGGCCAACGACAGGCCCAAACGCAACCGTATCTCCGGGGCCAACGGGTGCTTGCTGAACTGTTCTTGGGCCAAAAACTCGCGGAGAGTCGCCACGGCCTGCTGGTGTTGGCCCTGCTCTTGTTGGGCAAATGCCAAACCGTAGTAGGCGTCGGCAAGATGCGGCGTCTTGGGATAATCCTTGATCAGTTTGCTGTAGGCGGTGATTGCTGCTTCAGTTTCCCGGGCAAAGTAGCTCGACTCGCCCTGCAGATACAATGCTCTGTCGGCGTGCTCACTCTTGGGATACCTGGATGCCACCAAACCCAATTCCCCGGCAGCGAGCCGGTAGTCTTCGGGTTGCTTGCTGCCGGTGGCCTGATCATACAACGCCTTGCCAAGTCGATACTGAACACTTTCCAAGCGTTCGAACTGAGGAAACTGCTTAAGCACTGTGCGAAACTGCCTGGCCGCTTCCTCATGTTGTTGATTCTTGGCGAGGCAAATGCCCCAATAGTAATAGGCCTGAGGCAAACGTTCATCCTGAGGATACTTCTGGATGAACGCCTCCCAGTTCTTCGCCGCCTGCGGATACAAGCCGGTGTTCTGTAAAATGCCCGCTCCGTTGAAATCCCGGATCGCTTGCAACTTCCGTTTCTCGGCGTCCGATTGACCGGAAGCCTGATCGACAGCCCCCGCAAAGACGACAACCGCAATCAGTCGCACAACCCACCAACAGCAGGACCTGCTCTCCATGATGCCAGCCTCTTTGAGATTTTTGTGCCCCACCCGATTTCGACCTTGTCTGGTGAAGACAAGGTTCCGCTTAGATCTCGTAGCTTGCCAACCCTGAAAGATCGCTATGGTGACCATTTGGGGATGATGTCCCATTTCCAAGGATCGTTCCGTTTTGGGGACTGTGAGGGGACTGTGAACTGGGGCCAGCACATGGCCCGTCATCCTCACCGACGGACCACTCTGATTGACCAGTGGCCGTCTGTCACCAAGTGACTCAGAGACTCTCCGAATAGCCTCCGGCAATCCACGATGTTGTGGAGCCGAAGTCATGGTGAAACACGATCCAGGTGGATTCCGGTGCTTTTCGGACAGACTGTCAGTTGGAACTGATTGTCGGCCATGGCTCGTTACGGTCAAATCGTTAGGGTCAAATCGTTACGAGAATCCTATATGCAGGCAGTCCCCAGCCCTTCCTGCTGAGCAAGAGACACCCAAAACGGTGGATGGACCATTGGCCGCCGAGCACCAGTTGTCCGAGCTGTCAGCGTGCACTCGAGCCGCTGGGCGGCCACCCCGGGCGGACTGATTCTGCATCCACCGCACCGGGCCATCTCTATTGGACCTTTAGGCTTTCAAGAGAATTCCTTCCATGTCCCAGGTTTCCGAGAAATCCTCGTCCCACATTCCTCGATTGGCCGCTGTCTTGGGGATCCTGGCGGCGGTGGTCGGGGTTGTTGCTGTTTCGCTTGTGCTGATGAATCTGAAGAGCCAGCCGGAGACGGCGGGTTCGCAGTCGGAGGAAACGATCCCACAAAAAGCCTCGCCAGAACCAGTCGGGGATGGTCTGACGGGCAGCGCCCCGCCGGAGTGGTTGTGGGTTTCCCAGAATCCGGTCGACGAGCAGGTCGTCAGCTTTCGCAAGACCTTCATCCTCCAGGAGGATGTGACTCAAGCTTTGCTGGGAGCGACCTGCGACGACCGAGTGACCGTCTGGATCAACGGCCAGCAGGTTCTGCAAAATCCCACTTGGAACGAACCAGCCCTCGGCAAGGTCACCGAACACCTCACCCGGGGGCAGAACGTCATCACAGCTCAATGTGTCAACGTCAGCGGCAAGGCTGCTTTCATTCTGATCCTGGACCTCACCCTCGCCGACGGTAGCTCGAAACGCTTGGTCACCACCCCTGATTGGCAAGTCACCGAGAGTGGGCAGTTCCATCCTTGGGAGAAGAATTCCTCCTTTGATGATTGGAAAAAGCCGCACAGTTTTGGCCCGCTGGGATGTTTTCCGTGGAATGAATTGGTCCTGGACCCCAAGCAGCTCCTCAGCTCTGAGGCCACCGCGGTCGAGACCATCAGCGTGTTGCCCGACTTCTCAGTCGAGTTGGTCCATACGGTCCCTTACGCCGAGCAGGGTTCCTGGGTGGCCCTCACCGTGGACCCGCAAGGTCGGCTTATCGCCTCCGACGAGCACGGAAGCCTCTATCGGGTGACCATCCCGCCTTTTCCCAGCGGCAAGGGCTCCCGCGAGGCAACGCCCATCCCGGGAATGGTCACTCAGGTCCAACAGCTGTCTGTGCCGATCGGCCACGCTCATGGACTGCTGTGTGCCTTTGACAGCTTGTATGTGGTGGTCAACGGCGGCCGCGGCAGTGGGCTCTATCGCCTGCGGGATACCGACAACGACGACCAGTACGATCGTGTCGACACCCTCATTCAGTTGGAAGGCGCAGGCGAACATGGTCCTCATGCTGTCAAGGTCGATCCAGACGGCAAACACCTGTGGCTGCTTGCCGGCAATTTCACCGACCTTCCCGAAGAATGCACGCCCGACGGCCCCTATCAGAAGTGGGCTGAGGATTTACTGCTTCCCCGAAACCCAGACGGTCGCGGCGTGGCCACCGGCCGCTTGGCCCCTGGCGGTTGGATCGCCAGGACCGACCCGGAGGGCAAGACGTGGGAGGTTTACTGTGGTGGCTTACGCAATCCCTACGATATGGCTTTCAATCCCGAAGGGGAGCTGTTCACCTTCGACGCCGACATGGAGTTGGATATCGGTGCGCCCTGGTATCGGCCCACCCGAGTGCAGCATTGCCTCTCGGGAGGCGAAGCGGGTTGGCGGTTTGGAACCGGCAAATGGCCGTCGTACTACCCAGATACGCTCCCCTCAACGGTAGATATCGGCCGGGGGTCGCCGACCGGGATCGCCTTTGGCACTCATGCAGCCTTCCCATCGAAGTATCAGCGTGCTTTGTTTTTAAACGACTGGACTCTCGGCAAGATCTACGCGGTCCACTTGCAACCCCAGGGAGCTTCTTACACAGCCAGTTTCGAAACCTTTCTTTCCGGTCGTTCGATGCCCATGACGGCAACGGTCATCAACCCGGTTGACCGAGCGTTGTACTTCACAACCGGCGGCCGAAAAGCGCAAAGCGGCCTTTACCGTGTGGTCTACCAAGGTAACCAGTCCACGCAATCGGTCTCCGCCCAAACCGAGGGCCCGGCCGCTGCCGCTCGCGATCTTCGTCGCCAACTCGAAGAGCTGCATCGCTCGCGGTCCGCCCGAGCCAGCCAGACCGCAGGATCGAATCAGCAACAACCTCAGTCCGAGCTCAGCAGCGCTAACGCGCTGGAGCAAGCCTGGCCGCAGCTGAACAGCCGTGACCGGGCGATTCGGCATGCTGCCAGGATCGCGGTAGAACATGTGCCGATGAGACTTTGGTGGCAGCGAGCTCTGCAAGAGACCAAGACAAATGCCACCATCACTGTTCTGGTGGCAGCTTGTCGTTGTGGGGATTCCTCTCACCAGGCGGAGGTTGTCAACAAGCTGGCCCAACTGCCGTGGAAACGCCTCACCCAAGAGCAAATGCTCGACGCCTTACGGGCTTATCAGTTGGCTTTGATCCGCCTCGGCGAACCCTGGGACAACGACGGGACGGGCGCACCGAAACCATCTGCTGAGGTGGCTGAATCGATCGTCAGCGTGATCAGCCCGCTCTATCCCAGCGGGAGCGAACGGGTCAATCGCGAGTTAGCCCGACTGCTGATCTTCTTGGAAGCTCCTCAGGCCATTGAGCACACCATGGCCTTGCTGGCCAATGCCCAGACTCAGCAAGATCAAGTGTTCTATGCCTTTTTGCTGCGAACTGTTGAGGAGGGCTGGACGCTCGAACAACGCCGGGACTACTTCGCCTGGATGAACCTCGCCACTCAGGACTACCTCGGAGGGTCGAGCTTTCCTCGATTTCTGGATCAGATCCGGAGTGAGGCGCTTTCCAAACTCAGCGTTGCTGAACGCACGGCTCTGGAGAACGTTATCGAAAACGGCTTAAGGCTGGAGGTCGTCAAGCTGGAGACCACACGGCAGTTCGTCCATAACTGGCAGATGGCTGACTTGATGCCGCTGTTGAAGGAGGTCGACCAGCGTCGTGATTTCGAGCGAGGCCGAGAAGCCTACCAGGTGACTCAGTGCGCAAAGTGTCACCGATTCGCTGGTTCTGGTGCCGACATCGGTCCCGACCTGACCACAGTTGGGAACCGCTTCGATAACCGCTACCTATTGGAGTCTCTGCTGCGACCTTCCCAAGTCGTCAGCGACCAATATCTCACCACGATCATCGAGACTGAAGGGGGCGAGGTCATCAGCGGACGCGTCATCCAGGAAACCGCCGAAGAGATCAAGGTACGCACCGACCCATTTGCACTGGAATTGACCACCATCCCCACTTCTGAGGTCGCGGACCGACAGCTCTCCAAGAGCTCAACAATGCCCACCGGGCTGATCAACGTGCTCAGCAAAGAGGAAATCCTCGACCTGCTGGCTTACCTCCGCAGCGGGGGAAATCCCGACGACCCTATTTTTCGCTAAACTTTTGGTTGATCTGGGCTGCTGTCTGAGACAGTTGGGTTAGATCTGGTAGTTCAAGATCAACGGCTCTTCGTCGGAATCGTCTCGGCTTGCGTTGGCTTCGGGCCGTTCCGGCCTGATCCGCAACTTGGGCCTCTCCATGACAACTGTGGAATGCGGGTCGACGCTCTTGGTGATCCAGACACTGGAGCCGATGACCGAGTCGTGCCCGATGACGGTGTTTCCCCCTAACACGGTTGCATTCGCGTAGATCACCACACGGTCTTCGATCGTTGGGTGACGCCGGGCGTTGTCACCCCGCAACAGCGAACCGTCGGGGCTTTTTGCGAAGCTTAAAGCGCCTAAGGTGACACCTTGATAGACTTTGACGTTCTTGCCGATCACACAGGTCTGGCCAATGACCACCCCAGTGCCGTGGTCGATGAAGAAGCTCTCGCCGATCTGGGCACCAGGGTGGAGGTCAATTCCTGTGCGGGAGTGGGCCCATTCGGTCATCATCCGTGGAATAAAAGGGACCCCCAGCCGGTACAATTCGTGGGCCAGGCGATAGACGGTCACTGCTTCTGGACCAGGATAGCAAAAGATCACCTCATCGAGGCTGTGGCAGGCGGGATCCCCGTCGAAGGCAGCTTGCATGTCGGTGGCCAGCACCTCGCGTAACCCCGGCAGCTGCTCCAGAAACGCCAAGGCCATGTCGCTGGCCTTGGCGTCAAAATCATCGCAACTGCCTGAGTTCGACGAGGAGGCTACCCAAGCCCCGGTTGGTATCTGGCCTGAAAAGGGCACCTGGCCGGTGACCTCGAATGGTTCAGCCTCCATCGGATGACCGCCGCGTTGGCCGTTCTGGCGGATCTGATCACCGGTGGCCATCTCATGGCGTAATGCTCGAGCAATTTGCTGGGCTAGCTTATCGTGGAGGCTGTCAAGCAAGTCGCCGACGTGGTAAGTGACGTTGGAGAGGTGAAGTCCCTGCCGACCTCGAAAGCCCGGATACAACAGCTCCTTCAGGCTCTCGACGATGCTGATGACCGCTTCGTAACTGGGAAGCGGACAATGAGCCAAGTGGTTGATTTTGTCGATGCTGTGATAAGTACCAACCAACCGCTCAGTCAGCATCGGCAACTTGTCTTTGCCGCGAAGATCAATGGCCATCGGCAGTTCGCCCTCGAGCTGTGAACTATGCCTGCTTGCGACCTCTGAGCAACTCTCCAAATCAGTGTTCCCGCAAAATCAGTCTCTTCAGGGACATTGCCAGAGGCTGGAACACCGCCGCATGATCATCCTGTTGTCATCCGGGAAGACCCCTCGCCGTTGGTCTTCTTCCAGGTGCGAAAATCGTCTCTTTCCAGAAACCGAGAACCTTCATTCATCTCGGGGAGGAGGCCGGACCTCTGGGGGATTGTCGCCCGCAGCAGTCAGGGCATCAAAGAGATCAATCCGCCCTTCGTAAAGGGCACGCCCGATGATACACCCATCCATCTCGGCGACGGCCAGAGCTGTCACATCGGCAATTGTGGTGACCCCGCCTGAGGCGATCACCGGCTTATCGACCGCTCGGGCGACAGCCTGCATGGCCTGAATGTTCGGACCGGCCAACATCCCGTCACTGGCAATGTCGGTGCAGATCAGGGCAGCCAAAGGCTGGCTGGCAAACTGCTGGGCTAAAGCAACCGCCGAGGTTTCACTGGTCTCTAACCAGCCATCGGTGGCCACGCGTCCGCCACGGGCATCGATCCCCAAGGCCAACTGATGAGGGAACTGATGGCACATTTGCTGGAACCACTGCGGATCCTTGAGGGCTTTTGTGCCGATGACCACTCGACCGACCCCTAGGTCCAGCAACTGCGCGATACTGTCTTGATCTCGCACGCCTCCGCCGACCTGGCAAGGGACCGAGACGGCCTTGAGGATCTCGTGAATGCTCTCAATGTTGGTCGGGCGACCGGTCCTAGCTCCGTCCAAATCGACGATGTGGAGGCGACCTGCTCCCTGGTTGACCCAGTGCATCGCCATCTCAGCCGGGTCGTTTCCAAAGACCGTCTCTTGAGCGTAGTCTCCTTGGCGGAGTCGGACACACCGACCGCCTCGAAGGTCGATGGCCGGATAAATATGCATAATTAGGAAATCCGTCTCGGGAGAGGGTAGCAGAACGTCTTACTCAGTGTATGGAAAGCATTGGCTCATCTTGCTTGGCCTTCGCGAGCAAAGAAACCTTGGAGTCTCTGTCGGCGCATGAAGTAAGTGCAATTTGTTTCTGCGATTTAGCGATGCGCTGAGGATCCTTCCGCTCGCCCCTCTTCAGTGCTCGTTGTAATGTGCCTCATTGGCAAGGCGTGGACAAGGGTAAAGCAGGAGAACGGCTCAACCCGGGTGACGGCCAACCTGCACACTTGCGTCAACCGGCCGGTTCCCACCGGCGCTGAGGTGCCTTGACTTTCAACAAGGCTGTTGCCCGATCCAAGACCAGAAGTTCTTGCTGTGCGGGCCTGCGTTGGGCCTCTGGCAGCACGGACAGACAGTCGACCTGCGGCGGCAACTTCCCTAAGTCGACTGTTCCAGATTGTGGCAGAGGCCCGACCTGGAGGGCCCTCAACAGTTCCATGCAGCAGCATGTGGCTGGGCAATGGCCACGTCTGGGACAGTCCAACTAGCGGTCGGTCAAGGGCGATTTGACGGATGGGATAGCAGGCTCCTCGCGGGGGAAATGCGTCATGCCGTCCGACAATCCTTCCTTGACAATTTCGTGGTCGGTTTCCTTCTGATTTGGCAGTTGGTTCTCGTGGAATCGGGGGATTCACGTCCCACCGACTGCCAAAATCAACCGACTGGCAAAATCAACCGACTGGCAAAATCATAGGAAACAAGGCACTAGGAGGCCTCCCGGGTCAATCGTTGGGCGGCGCTTTCTCAGGCTTACATCTGCGCAAACTCCTGAAGCATTGCCAATCCTGCTTCTTGGCTTTTCTCCGGGTGAAACTGTGTGGCCATCAAGTTGTCCCGCCAGACCACCGAGCAGAACGGCCGAGGGTAATCGGTTTCTGCAGCGACAACTGCCTCATCAGAGGGCACCACATAGTACGAGTGGACAAAGTAAGCATGGGTACCCTCAGCCGTGGCAGCCAGCAAAGGGGGCCTGCGGCGGATGCGGAGTTGATTCCATCCCATGTGGGGAACCTTATACTCATGAGCCATGCCTGAGAATCGCACCACCTCACCCGGGATGACCCCGAGCCCTGCATGCTCACCATCTTCATAGCTGACCTCAAAGAGCAATTGCAGGCCCAGGCAAATCCCCAAGAACGGTTTTCCCCGATCGATCGCAGCGCGAAGCGGTTCGACCAAGCCCAGCTGGGTCAGTTCTCTCATCGCGTCGCAGAAGGCCCCCACCCCGGGCAGAACGATTTTTTCCGCCTTGGCAATCGGATCAGGATGATTGGTGATCAGTGCTTCGTGGCCCAGCTTTTCAAAGGCTTTCTGGACGCTGCGGAGATTGCCCATCCCGTAGTCAACAATGGTGATCATCCTCAACTCGCTGGCAGGTTGCAGGTTGGCAGTGTCGATGCCTGTCCAGAAATCATACCAGAAGCAAAGGGCGGTTTCTGGTCCGGCGAACTCATCACTCTCTCTGGCCAAAACTCCCTGACCCCAGTCTCCTGAAGCCCCAGTCTCCTGAAGCCCCCGTGTTTTCAAGCCCCCGTGTTTTCAAGCCCCCGTGTTTTCAAGCCACAGAAGCCCGAACTGGGGCGAGCTGTTTGGTGGTCTGCTTGTCAGAGGGCAGTTCTGCCGAGGAAGGTTCAGTCCGTGAGGTTGTGGAGATTGGATGGGAGCGATCAAGTTGGGGGGAAAGCCGTGTGGGGAGGCTACTGACCAACACGTTCTGGGTAGATGACCAGCTCGACACGTCGGTTCCGTTGTCGACCTTCCTCAGTGGCGTTGGAAACGACAGGTCGGTAGGGACCGTGCGCCTCAAGAAAGAGCTGTTGAGGACGCAGCCGGCTGTCGCCGCCGAGGATGAAGGTGTGAACGGCCTGCGCACGTTCCACCGAAAGCTCATGGTTGCTCAAGTAAGCGCTGCCACGGGGCAGAGGCTGCCGGTCGGTGTGGCCCTCCACGGCGATTTTCTGATCAGGATACCGTCGCTCCAGTTCGGCTGTGACCTCTCGCACTAAAGAGTAAGCCTCTGGCAGGAGCTTGGCTTCACCAGGTGCGAAAAGCCGATCCGCAGGCAGCTCCACACGAACGAGGTCTCGGTCCGTGCGGACGTGAACGCCTTGGAAGTCAAACTTCGGCAGATTGTTCCGCAGGCTGCTGTTAGCGGTGATACGAGCGTAAGGTCTTTCGCCAGGGAGATCGCCTTCGGGATCTTGCTGATTACCGGAAGATGTTGAGGGCGCTCGGTCGGGGGGCCGGGTGGCTAGGCGATTGCCGCCTGATTCGGACTGGCGGAGTTTAGCAATCTGCCTGGCGGCGATGGTCAGTTGCTGCTGCAGGGCGTTGACCTGGTCCTTGAGTAGCTCGCTGTCGCGATCTGATTGCTGCTGAATGCGGGCCATCCGAGCGACCAAGCTGGCATTGTCCCGATTCAGCTGCGCGGATCGTTCCTGGAAGGCCTTGTTCTCGGCAGCAAGTAACTCGTTGTTCGTCTTGAGGTTGTTGATTTCCGCCTGCAACAGGTAGGGATTTTTCGCGCAGCCAGAGAACAATCCCAACCCCAGAGACAACACCCCGCTCACCGCACACACCAACACTTGTGGAGACTGTGGACCCTGGAGAGTGAATGGTTGGGACATGCCCGCCCCCGTTGCGTCTCAGAGGAGATGGCCGCCTCGCTCACCGGCAAGAGCTCGCTGGCCTCCACACCCCTTCACCGAAGATCTGGTTGCCAGAGAACTGGTCACCGGAGCTCTTGGTTCCCGGAGCTCTTGGTTCCCGGAGCTCTTGGTTCCCGGAGCTCTTGGTCACCGGAGATGAACTGGCCAGAGGTGAACCAGCCTGCTCGCCTCGCAGGCAGAGCCCAAGCGACCGAGTTCGACCGTTGCAGAATGGCAGGCCCGGAGACACCGGGCACAGACAAGCGCAGCAGAGCGGCCGGGACCATAGCAGCAAGGGCGGACTCTGCTAAAGGCCAATCGGCTGGGATCGTCCCAAATCGGTCAGAATCTCCAACGATTTTGCGGTGCTTTTGGCCCAAGAGTCCACAAGGCTTGCGGCACGCTCTTGCTGCTTATTCACCCGGTAGGCTCGGGAATTCCGGCTGACGGTCGCCAAAGAGCCGGACTCGCACAGCTCGCATGATCACCAGCAATACCCCCATGATCCCCAAGCACAGTGGAAGGACCAGTGCCAGGAACCCCCCCAGCTCGCTGAAGGCCGCGGCGTATTGATCCCAAATGCTCCCCCAACCGATTGTCACCGTCGCCGCTCCTAGGCACAGAGAAGGTCCATACGGAAAGAGCTGGTTGCGTTTCAGGACCACCGAGAGCACGCCCATGATTAGACCGTAAAAAACCCCCATGAAGAACAACAAGATTCCCGCCTGCCATCCCAGGCAAGCACCCAGCATCGCCATCAGGGTGACATCCCCGAATCCCAGTGCCTCTTGCTGCATGGCCAGGCCGGCGACGATGCGGATGCTCCAGACAACCCCGCCGGCGATCCCTAAACCCACCAGGGCGGTCAGAAGGCTGCTGAAGTGCCGGCCTCCGAACCACCACACGCCCACGACCAACACTCCACACACAAGCGTTTGCAGGAACTGGTGAAGAAAGACTTTGCGGACCCAACCCCGCTGGGCGACTCGAAGAGCCCAACGCCACCCTTTGCGAGACCAGGGACGCCAGATGAGATCCCAGGGGAACAACGCCGCAGCCCAACCGAAGAAGCATCCCAAGGCGATCAACAACGACCACAAAGTCCCCCCCTGCAGCCAAGCGGGCAGATCCCGGAGCAACTCGCTGGTCAGTCCTAACTGGCCGATCTCCCAGGTTCCCGCATCTAGCCCCGGTAGCGGAGTAAAAGGAGTCCATTGCCAATGAGGCAGCAAAGCCGCCGGAAAAAGCGTTAAATACACTAAAGCAAACAGCGTGCCTGGCACGGTAATGATATCGGGGATCACCCAGTAATCGAAGTCGATCATCGCCGCGACTATCAAAAAGCAGCACAGCGTGATGTGCAGGCCATAGAGCAAGTAGAGTTGCTCCAAGGACACGCGGACCCCTGGAAGAGCCAGCACCTCAGGCGGGAACAGGGCGCGTTGCTCGACCTCCCACCAGTAGAGCCCTGCAAAGGCAAATCCTGTCAAGGACTCCACTAAGGGATAGCGGAAAGAGAACGGCTGCCCGCACATCCCACAGCGCCCTCCCAGCAGAAACCAGCTGAGAACGGGGATGTTGAAACGCCAGGCGATCGGTTTCCCACAGCTCATGCAGCGACTGCGTCCCCCCAGGGAGATTCCCAAGGGAAGTCGGTAAATGCAGACGTTCAAAAAGCTCCCGACAGCAGCCCCCAAGGCGAACAGCCAGAGCAAGCGAAACACAAGGGGAACCCAATGGACCAGGTCCAGCCAGCCGACCTGAGCCAATGCCCCCGGTCCAACGCCCAGCTGGCTCGGTCCCAAGCCCAAAAGATCACTCAGCAGATTCACCGCCAGGCCGCTCCAAGAAAAGTCTTCGGAATCCGTTTGATGAGAATGTCACAGCCGCACCGCTGCACAACAAATGCTGCTCCGGGTCAGTTCTGCAGCTGGCACAGTCTCCAGCGGTCAAGTCCCAGCTGCCTCTGGGGGTGATCCCCCCAAAAGCTGAGGTGGCAAGCACGCAAAGATTTCGCCGGCAATCACTTCTGGTGATTTTCCGTCGGTCTCGACAACAAGCTCTGCACACTGGCGGTAGAGAGGTTCGCGTCTTTTGAGCAGTTGTTGGACTTCTCCAGGACCTCCTTGGGCGGTCAAGTTGGGTCGACGGTCGGCCGTCGTGGAGTCAGTGGCAATTCTCGCCAGCAGTGTTTCGGGCTCGGCCCGCAGCCACACAACCAGAGCTGCTTGGGTGTGGGCTGCTTGATGAAGCCGATGGCGATTGGCTTGACGAAGAATAACACCGCCTCCGGTGGCCACCACCTGCCGCGTGCCTCCGAGCAACTCTTGGAGGATCGTTTCCTCCAGGTCCCGAAAAACCTCCTCGCCATCGCTCCGGAAGATCTCTCGGATCGAACGGCCTGCCCGAGCTTCCAAAGCAGCGTCCGCGTCCACTGCCTTCCAGCCCAGCCGTGTGGCCAAGACCTCGCTCACAGTCGACTTCCCGCTGCCACGGTAGCCAATTAAAAACAGGTTGGGCATCACCACTTCATTCGACAAAAGAGACCTGACCCAGCTTCCTCTCGATTAGAAAAATCCTTGCTTAAGCACACCACTCGCCAGAATACCAAAGAACTGCCCAAGAACACTCCCCGCAGCAGGCAGCAGTCTGTCAAGAGTCTGCGGAGGTCACCAGTGCCAAGCAGCTAACAAACCTCACCGACAAGTATTCAGCACAAGCACAAACGCAGAAGCATCCAACCAGACGAATCAAGTTGCCTGCGGCAACGCCGCAGCCATGACCTCGAGGGCGACTTTCTGGCCGGTGAAAGCCTCAAACTGCAAAGCGGCTTGATGCAAGAACATCTCTCCGCCGGTGATTGTCCGACATCCCTGCTGACGCGCTTCGGCAATCAGCCGAGTCACCGGGGGATTGTAGATGGTGTCAAAGACAACCGCCTCCGAGGGAAGCCACTGTTGCTCAAAGGGTGTCAATTCCACCTCCGGGGCCATTCCCACCGGCGTCCCATTGATCAACACATCAAAGGACAAATCGGCTCGCCCTTCCCAAGGGACCGCAGAACATCCAACCGCCTCAGCGAGTTTCTCAGATCGCTCGAACGTTCGGCTCGCAACGGTGACCTGAGAACCTTTCTGCAGTAAGCCAAAGGCGATCGCCCGGCTGACCCCGCCGCTTCCTAAGATCAGGACCTTCTTTCCAGCCAAAGGTGAGTTTTGCTGAGCTGAATCTGCCAACGCTGACTCCAGGCTGGCCAAGGCTGCTGGAATGTCCGTGTTGAAGGCCTGGCGTCCGCCAGTGGCGTTCCAAACCAAGGTATTGGCTGCTCCAGCCTGCCTGGCGATCTCGTCCGCTTCATCGGCGTACTCCAGCAATGCCTCTTTGTGGGGGATGGTCACGCTCAACCCCAGCAGCCCCCAACTCCGCGCGTCTGAGATCAGTTGCGGTAACTCCGCTGCTGGGACACGCAGGGGAATATAAACCGCGGGAATCTCAGCGGCGGCCAAAGCAGCATTGTGCACCTGCGGGCTGCGACTGTGGGCAATGGGATCGCCGATGACCGCATACACCGCACAACCCGGGCGGATCTGGCGGTAACGGTACACTTCAAGCAGATCACGCAAAGTCAATTGGCCCTCGGCAACGGCCTCCTCCGGCTCCAAAGCAGCATAGGTCCAAGCCGACCGAAACCTTGGAGCCAAAATCCGAGTGGGGTTGCCCAGCTCACCCATGCAGAGGCCCACAGTCAGGCAAGCAGCCGACTGAACCATTTGCAACACCCGCAGACTGTCATGCAGTGTGTTGGCACGGGTGGCGATTTTGATGACATCAGCGTCCAGCTCGGTGAGATGGGCGTGCAACCCTCGCAGATCGTCGGGCGTCCCCCGAAAATCGTGGCGGCTGATAATCCGACGGGTGTTTCCTTGGCGATGAATGGCTCCAGCGGTATTGTCCTCGAGGTCGACATATTCCGGGCCAGCAGCGATGACCTCCCGCAGCAAGTCGCGGCGGCGGTCCTCGGGGTCATTCCAGCGTCCTCCATCTCGGGGTGTGCGACAGGTGACGATGACGGGGCCGGGTCGTTGTGTGAGAGCTGAGACAGCTTGGTCTGGTTGGTCGAGGTAATCGAGCCGCCATTCGACCAGATCGGCTCCCTGGTCGATGCTCCTCTGGTGATCGGCCAGCAGCTGCTCGACGGTGGGACGCCCAAGGGATACACAAATCATCTGTGATTTCGCCAGTGCAAGCCGAGGAACATTGTCACGATCCCGGTCAACGCTTCTGCCCGAGTCAACGCCTGGGTCTTTGGGAACGCCTGGGTCTTTGTGAACGCCTGGGTCTTTGTGAACGCCTGGGTCTTTGTGAACGCCTGGGTCTTTGTGAACGCCTGGGTCTTTGGGAACGCCTGAGTCCTTGGGAACGCCTGGGCTCAAGAAGGCCCGGCCACACCCAAAGCGCTTTCTCGGGGTTTTTGGGGACCGGTGGGCCGTCTGGGTTACTTCGCAGCGGTCATGTCCAGGGTGAGCTGTGCAACAAGGATCGCTTCCTAGCCTCCATGGCCAAGTCTGTTCCACAACGTCGTCGCTGCTACTAACCTACAGCTGGTTCGCCACGGCTGGTCACTGCCGACTCACTGCCGGCTGACAGTCTGTCCGAAAAGCACCGGAATCCACCTGGATCGTGTTGCACCATGACTTCGGCTCCACAACATAGTGGATTGCCGGATGCTTTTCGGAGAGTCTCTGAGTGTCCCTAGCTTGAGTGTCTGGGGCAAGCAGCTTTGGGTGGGTTGTCCACAAAAGCGGCGAGCTGATCGAGACGATCGCTTCAATCTTGCCTTCGATTTTCCGAGGAAACAACGATGGCCCGCATTTGGTCTTGCCTGGCTCTGGTGGTTGCCCTCAGCGGGGTCTGCAAAACGGTTCTCTCGGAAGAATCACCGATCTCGGGAATCGGACCGGTCGGGGAAATCCGCCTGATTCAAGGCGGCTTTCGGTTTACCGAAGGACCCGCTGCCGATGACCAGGGAAACCTGTACTTTACGGATATTCCCAACAACCGCATTCACAAGTTGGATGCTCAGGGGAAGATTTCGGTTTTTGCTGAGCCCTCCAATCACGCCAACGGTTTGATGTTTGTTCGCAGCAAAGGGCAGTTGTATGCCTGCGAAATGGATGGACAGCTTGTGGCACACAGTCCGTTGAATGGCAAACGGCAGGTGCTTGCCGGTCTCTACAAGGGGAAACGCTTCAACGCTCCCAATGACTTGGTCATCGATCGCGTTGGAGGAGTCTACTTCACCGATCCCAGCTACCGGTCGCCTCAACCACTGCCTCAGGGAAAGCTTGCCGTTTATTACCTCACAGCCGATGGCGAGGTCTCCCGACTGATTGACGACCTTCCCAACCCGAACGGTGTGATTCTCTCCCCTGACGAGAAGACATTGTATGTTGTTCCCAGCGGACAGGCCGAAATGATGGCCTATCCGGTTCAATCGCCTGGTCAACTTGGGCCAGGCAAAGTGTTTTGTCGTCTGAAGCAACCTCCCGGACAGAGCGGCCGCGGGGGCGACGGACTGACCATCGACACTCAGGGAAATCTCTACATCACCTCGAGTGTGGGGCTGCAAGTCTTCAGCCCAGCTGGCAAACACCTAGGCATCATCACATTTCCACAACAACCAGCCAATGTGACATTCGGCGGTCGGCAGAATCACACTCTGTATGTGACTGCACGAAAAGGACTCTACTCGGTCAAAATGCAAACAACGGGACATGTTTTCCCCGGCAAGGCGACAGAGACCCAACAATCCCCCTGAATCGCCAACGCCTTGAGATGATCCACCGAGGATCCTCGGTGGCGTCTCCCTCCAAACTGACGATCGCCTGTTAGGAGGCACCGAGTCTGGAGGATCGGCAGTGGTTCCTCAGAGAATGCTGCCCCAACCAACCGCTGGCAGCCTGATCCCCTGTTTTCCCAGAAAAGTGATACTGGGCCCGTCGCAAGCGGAGAGCACGCTGGTGCCACCGACAGTCCGTCACCGGCCCCTTCGATTGGAAGGGACCTCCCAGGAAACTAGCGATCAGTCGGAGCCATTTTCTGTAAGAAAAGCCCTTTGTGGCGTTCTGGCTCTTGGCAGCAGTCCGGGCCTCGGCAGAGTTCCGAGTGTCGGTGCGTTTGTGTTCGTCGGTTGACCCACGGAACACTTGGCGCACGGAACACTTGGCCCACAGGACGGCTAGTGGATGGGGCAGCTTGGCCCCCAGCGGGAGAGCTTGCCCTGCTGGCAGCGGGACGGAAAGTCACGCAGGGCATTGCCTCCAGAGGACTGCTGGGCCTGGACCCAAGCACAACCTCGTCGAAAGTCCCTCAAAGACGACATCCCCTTGACCGCTGCTTGAGTCGCTGCAGACGAGATCCCTCAACCAATCTCCGCAGAAAAGGTTGGTCGGACTAGGTTGTGGCCGTTATCTTGGGTTGTTATGGTAGCAACACGAATGAGCTCGGCTTGAAATGTGTCACAGACACAGCTTGTCGCCAATTCGCTTTGGCACATGATCATTGACCTGCCCACAATCAGCGTCATCAAATTCAAGCTGATCCTGCCACCTGCCGGGGGTAGCTAGCCATTGGCTACGGCAACCTGACAGGTCCGTTGTTCCTACCCTTGTTGGAGTTTTCGCTCTTCTTTCAGTCTTTGCGAACGCATGGTCGGACCGCAAAGCTGACCATCGTGGTTGCACCGAGGCCTTGGCTGGACCCCGCTGTAGCAACTGGGCTTGGCTAGATTTTCCGCCTCAACGAAAACCCAACAGCCAACCCGAACCTGGCGGTGGCCAAACGGGAGCACCTTTGGGGGAACACCTACCAGAAAGTCACACAGAGAGTTTGAGCAATCCAAGGATTCTAGAAAACCCTCCTCTGCTGCTAGACAGTTCCCTTGAGGTGAGCCTGTTTGTGAACCATCCCATGATGACCAGCGACGGGGGTTTCCGGGCATGAAACCCTCTACACGGATCGCCACCACCAAGCAATTTCCGTTGTGGAGTTTTCCATACCCCCACACAAAATCTTTCAAGCGTTGTGCCAAGCCGGGAGCTTGAGTCCTTGACAAGGCGAGTCCCCAACAGGGCAGGTCCCTAACCGACATGCGACTCTGGCCAGAAGTGACTCTGGCGAGAAGTGACTCTGGCGAGAATCAGCCGTCTGCAAGGACTGCATCCTCGTCTGACTGTCAGGCATAGAATTGGTGAGCTGAGTTAGCCACTTCAGTGAACCATCAAACCAGCCCTAGGGACTGGCAACTAGAAGTCAGCGCCCCCTCAGAGTTCCGAGCAGGCCGGGCGTCCTTGATCACCAGAGGGAACTGTTCGTAGGATAGTCAAAAGGATTAACCACTTTTGGTGTAGGTTTATGTAACCGCCTCCCGGCGGATGTCATCCTGTGTGCAACTGGCTGTTTGCGACTGGCTCGTCACCACGAGGGTTGCCTCAACGGGATGGCCCGCACTCGGACGGTTTCCACCAGGATGGTCTTCCACAGCGATGCTTTGTGCGACTCAACGGGCCGCAGCTTAATGCCCCCTGCGGTTCGAAATGCCCCTGACGTGGCGGCACTCCACGACAACCTGCTGGAGTTCGTGGATCGGTAGGCCCCGGTACATCGGAAGGCCTGGTACATCGGAAGGCCTGGTACATCGGAAGGCCTGGTACATCGGAAGGCCTGGTA
>CAZYKP010000013.1:108368-126079 GCA_964648025.1 uncultured Pirellulales bacterium
CATCGGAAGGCCTGGCACATCGGCAGGCCCAGCCACGGTGGATGACCTTTGGGGCTCGGCCCAGCTGTGTGTTGGGTCAGCGTGTCAGTTGGCGGGCTGAGACAATGGCCTCAGCTCAGTGGGACAAGCCCTCGCGTCAAGACGCTGCGTCGGGCATTGAATTCGTTGTCGGAATGAATCTGCTGAGGTGCCCCAACATCATGGACAACATCTTCGTAGAAGGCCTCAACAACCCGGGCCTTGGCAAGAGTCCCACCACAGCAGAGGCATATGCGAACACCGTTCGCAGAAGTGGTCTGATCGACGAGCAAGACCTCGACGACGCACTGCATCGCTTTGAAACCAACCCAGACCGCGATAAACGACGAAACGGTGCTGAACAACTCGCACTGTTTTTGCTTGGTGAAAAATTGCTCACCCCTTGGCAAACCAAAATGTTGATGGGGGGCCGCTGGCGGGGCTTTGTGCTGGGCAAGTACCGCCTGCTGGACCGGATTGGCTCAGGGGGCATGAGCAGCGTTTACCTTGCTGAGCACCAGTTGATGCGCCGTCGCGTGGCCATCAAGGTGTTGCCTCGGATGTCTCATGAAAAGGACACTCGTCTGAATCGGTTCCTCAATGAGAGCCGGCTGGTGGCCCAACTGGACCATCCGCACATTGTCCGTGCTTTTCACTTAGATGCCGAGGCGGATCGCTACTACTTGGTGATGGAATATGTGGAGGGCTTGAACCTCCAGCAGAAAGTCGAGCGAGAAGGTCCACTGCCCTTTGAGACAGCCGCCGACTACATCTGCCAGGCCGCACGGGGGTTGGCTCACGCCCACACTCACGGCTTAGTCCACCGGGATGTCAAGCCTGCGAACATTTTGGTTGACCACACAGACACAGTGAAGTTGCTTGATCTGGGGCTTGCTCGCAGTACCTCACCAGATGCCACCAGCTACACAACTGATCGAACCGGCAAAGTCCTGGGCACGGCCGATTATGTCGCCCCCGAGCAAGTCAAAGACTCTCACGATGTCGACGCTCGCACAGACATCTATTCCCTGGGTTGCACCTTTTATTATCTGCTCACCGGCCAGCCGCCTTTTGCCGACGGAAACCTCGCGCAAAAACTGGCCATGCATCTGTATCACCAACCCACCAGTATCCGCGAGCTGAGGCCGGATACTCCGTTGGCCTTGGTCCGCGCCTGTCACAAGATGATGGGCAAACGTCGCGAAGATCGCTTTCAGACGGCCACCGAGATCGTGGAGGTGCTCACTCAATGGCTCAAGGGCCGCACCAAACCACCCGCCTACCAGCAGCCAGCGCCCGACACCATCAGCGAACCGACTAAGCCCACGGTGAACTTGCCCGATTCCACCGGGCTTGAGCCCCCAAAATTCGACAACACCCAGACCCCCGACGATCCCTCTCCCGTCGTTGCCCCAATCGCCACCGACCAGGGTCCCGAGATCACCCTATCAGTCCAGGACCAGTCCTCCGACCTGCAAGGCCATCCACCGACAACTCAGGTCAGCGAAGACCGACTGTCTGCAGGCTTAGCACAAGATCCTGCTGAGGCGCAGAACGCTCAGGGCAAGCCCGACGATGCCGGTGGACTGAAGGTAGACTCTGGGCGAACTGACTCTGGGCGAACTGACTCTGGGCTAACTGACTCTGGGCCAAGCGCAGAAAGCCTCGCCGGCGCGGGCAGCTCGGGTCCAGACGAGCTGAGTCAGCTTTCTGTGGGGTTGTTGAGCCAAGGACCGACCGACCAAGCCATCCACAAGCAACCTCAGCCAGTCCAGGACGAATTGGCCTCCTTGGCTCAGCTGGAGAGCCCGGAGCAGCTGGAAGCTCCCTCAGCGGCTTCGGAATCGACCCCTCGTGCCAACGGCGGTGCCAACGCCGAATCGGAGCTCGGTGCAGACTTGGCTTCCAACGCTGAGGAGTCCACCTCGCGAACTCGAGGCGAACCACGAGAGAAACGCACCCGCAAAGGAAAGAAAAAGACCCGCCGTCCGACACCGCCCAAGGTGATGACCCTCGAGCAGTTGGCCGAATATCTCCAAATGCCAGCGGAGTCTTTGGAACCACTGGCTACGGCCGGACAAATCCCCTGTCAGCGAATCCTGGGCGAATTACGGTTTCACCGGGATGCCATCGACAAATGGTTCGAGAGCAATTTCGATGGTGGCCTCGCTCAGACCGGTCCGACCACAAGGAGCTCTGGTGAAGAGCGAGCCGCTGTCGGGCCGACCCGAGGATACCCCGGATCGGGGGGTTCAGAGAGTTGGTCGGGGCCATCGTCGGGCGCTGCAAGCACCAGCTCTCCGGCTCCGGCTCCGAATCAGGCTGCACCAGCCACGGGCTCTTCGTACGGGAATCGCTTCCCCCAACGGCCAGCCGAAGAGCCGATGGCCCCTCCTGTGGAACAGGCTCCGGGGTATCCTCTGCCGGCGGATTTGTCAGCCTATGATACTGCGGCGGTCTTGGCCGAATTGGGGCTTTTACCCTCGGCGGTGGAGAGCGCCTTTCGCAAGGCCCTTGCCTCCGGCCAACTCCCCAATGGTGATGCCCTGTTGACCTGGGCCCGTCAGAGGGGCTGGTTGACTGACCACCAACTGGCTGTTCTGAGACAAGGACGGAATCACGAACTGCGATATGGAGAATATCTGGTTTTGGATCGCCTTGGCGCCGGCGGGATGGCCGAGGTCTTCAAGGCCCGTCGGGATGGTTCGGATCAAATCGTGGCCTTAAAAGTGCTGCGGCGGCATCCGGGCGATCAGCCTGGTGAGGAAGCCCAACGGTTTGATCGGGAAGTCCGCGCGGTGGCCAAACTGAATCATCCCAACATCGTCGCTGCCTACGACGCCTGTCACGACGGAACCTCAAGCTATCTTGTGCTGGAGTACGTTGACGGGGTCAATCTCGACCAGCAAGTTCGCCGAGAGGGCCCTCTGCCGGTTGCTGAGGCAGTTGATTACATCATGCAGGCTGCCCAAGGACTGGTTCATGCCCATGCGCAGCACTTGGTGCATCGCGATGTGAAGCCTGGCAACCTGCTTGTCGATACTCGCGGAGTGGTCAAGATTCTTGACCTGGGCCTGGTCCGCTTTGAATCCCATGCCTTGGCGGGAACACTGCACAGCGACGTTTCGCAGCCCCTGACGACCCGAGATACCGTTTTAGGCACGCCGGATTTCATGGCACCTGAGCAATTTGCCGATGCTCGGCAAGCCGACAATCGAGCGGATATTTACTCTCTGGGTTGCACCCTGTACTTCTTGCTGACAGGACGAGGGCCTTACGAGCGTGACAGTCCCACCAAGACCCTCCAAGCTCATCAGACCCAGCCGACTCCGTCTCTGCAGGCGGCTTGCCCCGATGCCCCAGCGACCTTGGAATTGGTCTTCAAGAAGATGCTCGCCAAAGAGCCTCGGCAACGCTACCAATCCATGGAGGAAGTCGTCGCAGATCTGAATCGCTATGTCGTCCCCCGGGTCGGGCTCAGTCCGGCAACAAACCGCCATAACCGGCCTACCCCCAAAACCGCCCCACCAACGATCAGCGAGGAAGGGACCCTCACCGAGAGTCGCACGGCAAGCTTAGGCGAGAAAGCCACACGTGCAAGTCGCAACAAGCCTCGAACCCTGATTGAGCCGGTCAATCGGTCTGCTTCGGCCCTTCCCCTAGGAGGGGGGATTGGATTGCTGGGGGGCGGGTTGCTTGGGTGGTTGGCTTCCCTGCTTCCCTTGAGCGAGAATCTGGATCTGCGACCTCTGTTGAGTTGGCAACCGTTGACGTTGAGCCCAGGGCTCGCCTGGGCGATCATCGGGGCGATCGCCGGAGGTGCTGTTGGCCTGGTGGTCGCTCGTTTGCTCACCGAGAATGACTGATCCCAAGGCAGCCGGATGTCTGCTGTGGTGTTAGCTCGTCTCAGGCTGACTGCCGGCAGCTCGCTTCGGCTGAGCAGGATCCTCCGACTCTGGCTCGTTCTTGGCGACTGGTCCGGCGTGCTCTTGGTGGCGGTGCGGGGCATCTTGGCTGGCAGTCGCTGTTTTCTGCGTCGCAGGCTGATGAGTCGACTTGGCTTGCCTTTGTCGCTTGTGTGTCTTCTCGGAGGGAAGTTCTCCGAAGAGAAACGAGGCGGCAAAACCACCGATCAGACCCCCTGTCAGCGAAAGCAGGCAGAGCACGGTGATAAAGAAGGACCAAGCTGCCGAAACCCGACGCAGGTAAAACTCGGGGTCGGCCTCGTCAGTGAAGTACCAGACCACCACTGAGCCGACTGCCGCCCAAGCCAAGCCAACCAGCACGGCCCCAGCTAGGGCCCCGAAGAACCACTGCGGAGGATTGGCCCAGAGCGCCCAGAGGCTGGCCACGCACAGACTAACAAAGATGCCCAACATCACCGTCTGAACGACGAAAAGGATCACGTCGTAGACGGTGACTTGCCCAAGAAGATTCACCAGGCTTGCTGCCATGTTCTTCCCACCAAAGCTTGGCGACTCCGAGACCGTTTGGAGGACTCTGACCCTTGGGGATGCTCAGCCTGAGGGCCTCAAGGCAGAAGTGGACCTGCAAGCCCCCACAACTGAACCTCCTAAGTGATCTGACTTGGACGTCTGTTTCCCGGGAACCACAGGCATGGAGGGGTTCAGTCTGTCGGGATATGTTGGTCTTGCCGAGGCTTGAGGGTGACGCTGTCGAAGGTCTGGCCTGAGAGCAAAATCGTCTCCGCTTGAAGGCTCTCCTGAGCGAAGTGCAACACCTGAACGTGATGGCCGCGGCCAACCTTTCCATCCCCTTGAAAATACCAACGGCTTCCATCGGGCCGTCGTTGTGGTACACCAAGCCCACCTTCCCCGAGATACCTGACTCCGGTGGGGTCGATCTTGCCATTGCGGATCGGTGCGGTCCGCTTGATAGTGTGCCCGTCACTCTCCAAGACAAGGTCGACGTGATACTTCTCAAAGAGAGGCACCCAGTGCTGTAAGGCTGCTCCTGATGCCTTGACAGCCGGAAAAGCCGGCCGGTGGTAGTTGACCACCAACCAGCGATGCTTGGACCGCGAGGAACTCAACTCCTCAGCCAGCCACGTCCGTTGATCACCTCCATGACTGATGTTGGTGTTCAAGTTGATCAGCCGAATTTGGGGAGTCAAATCGAGGGCGTAATAGTTTTGGTCTTCTGCCGGAAAGTCAAAGACCTCGTTAAACAGCGGGCCTTTGTCGTGGTTGCCTCGCGCCGGAACAATCGGCAGTAACCGGTTCCCAGGTCCAACAGTCAGTTCCCAATCAGTCAGCCAAGCACTCCATTGCGACCAACTTCGGCCGCTGGCAATGTAATCTCCCCCATGAGCAAAAGCTAAGGCCTGTTCGTCCTGGTTGGCAAGTTTGCGAATCCTCCGATTGACCTCCCTGCGAGCTTGGCGGTCGCTGCGGGAATCACCCCCGTAAATCAGTTTGGCGGGGACATCCTCACGTGACGCTGTGCGAAAGTGGAACTCCGGGGAGATCCTGCCGTCACTAGAAATGACGAGGTAATAGATGGTATTGGGTTTCAATCCGCTCAGCAGCGTATGATGGAAGGAAATCGGCGGGCTGCCCGAGCCGCTATAGGGTCCGTTTCGCTGAGCTTTTTGCTGGAAGGCATACTTGGCCAGCTTTCCGCTGCGGCTTTCTGTGTCGTAGTACACGACATGCTCACGACCGGCCTGGGCGGTACTCCAGGATACCGTCGCCCGAGTGGAAGGATCGTCCTTCCAAATCAACCGCCACTGAGCCGGATTGGTCCCCTCCAGATCGGCTCCTGGTGGGTTGTTGGGCTTTCCCAAGAGGTTGACAGTGGCCCAGTAGCTCATGCTCAGCACGAGAACTAAGACGACAGGCCAGCTGTGACGGAGTCGAGAAATCATGGTGTCAGCTCCCCAGTAGCTCGAGAGACTCTTGAGAGGTTCAGCGAACCGAAAGCTCAGAAGACGGTCGCTGATCAGGATCCTCTCCGGCGGTCCCAACCCGATGAGAATGCCACCATACAAGGGCCAAGGCCAGAGGAACACCACCGTTGGCAGTTCGCATCAGCACTTCGTGATAGGCAGGCCAGCCAGCGTGTGTGATGCGGCTGGCGGCAGTGACAAACCCCCAAAGGGCCATCCACAGGGCCACCGACCGCAGCCGAGCCAGAATCAACAAATGCCCGATGAGCAGATCCTGAACACCGATGACCCACAGAATCCACCGGGCGGTCGTTTCACTGAGGGCGACCCCAAACCACTCCCGCGACGTGCCAAGCAGGTAATCTAAAAAAACGCCATTCTGGCAGATGGCTTCGATCCCGTGGGCAATAAAGGTTGCCGCGGCAGCATACCGCAAGAGGACGATCACACTCGAATCGAGAAGGCGATTGTCGGGAGCATTTTGGCGAAGCGATGCCAGCCTTGCGAGAGCCAGGGGAGCAAAAATCCGCGTCGCCTGGGCGAAGATCGTCAACTCGTCCAGAAAGTGCCCCCCGCGTTGCCAAGAGGCCAGCGCAACGGCGACCTGCCAGAAAGCCACCGGCACCAGCACCAGCCACCCAGGGCGAAACAAAGTCACCACGGCCGAGCAGACCAGAAGCACAGCCACAATCTGGTCCATTCGAATCGTCAACAACTCACCCAAGGGCGTTGTTTCCGCGGAAGGCTCGTCCAGAGAAGGTCCTGGAGGGGGAGTTCGCTCGGAACCGAATTCACCAGGGAGCGGTTCTTGCAGAGAATCTGCGTCATCAAGCAGCCAGCCATCCAGAGGGGGATTTTGGAAGACATCCAAATACAACCACTCGGCCATCGGGCTTCCAAACCGCCACTGGGCACTGGCCAGCCCAAGACATTGCAGGGCCACAGTGATCTGCAGACAGACAACGCTTGCAGAAAGCCAGAAACGGGAAGGTCGCTTCGGTGGGGTCATCGGGCGCCATGAATCAGGAGAGGTAGACGTTTCAGCCTAGAGCGGGAACCATCCCGGGGTCCCGGGCAGACGAATTCCGGTTGGACTGCCACAGTGGCCTGTGAGACCGTGGCCTGTGAGACCGTGGCCTGTGAGACCGTGGCCTGTGAGACCGTGGCCTGTGAGACCGCGGCTTGTGAGGAGCTCGGGCAAAGTCGGGGAAATGTCCTGATCGGGAATCTCTTCCTTAGCGTTCCGGTTGAGCCCACAGATCGGTTGGGCCCATGTTGGTTGGGGCAAGGTAGTAACATTGGACGGGCAGGCTTTGGCCCAAAGGAGAAAAGCTTGCTCGCTGGGCAGCGTGCCCTTCGCGACTGAGGCTACCCGACCCCACAGGTGGTCACAGAACTGTTGCCAAGGGCGTCCCTTCGAGACGACATGTTCTGGAAGAAGAGTTTCTGGCAGAAAAGCATCTGGCAGAAGAGTATCTGGCAGAAGACAACGCCGACCTCAACGGCAGCCGCAGCCGAGCATCCCCACCAACGAGATAGCATCGGATACGCACTCGAGGATAGCTTGGTCGGCATGCAGCAAAATGCAACCCCTCAGTCCACACTCAGGCAGGGTTCCTCAAATCAACCTCCTCGACTGCCCCATCAGAAGCTTCGCTTAAAACGTTACCCCAGCTCGAAGCATCAGGGCATCGTCGAGGTCGAGATCGCCAGCATCGGACAGATCGATTTCTCGCCAGAAGACGTAGCCCAATTCAGCCCTTGCTCTGAGCCGGCCTCGCCCCTGCCATTCATAGCCAAAGAGGAGCCGATAGTCATTGTAGTCCATAATGGTGGTAGCTCCCCCGGTTCGTTCGATCTGCCAACTGCCGCCGCCGAATTCCCCGCCCAAGTAGAGCCAACCGCTGGACTTACCGTGACGGTGGACTCGTCGGGCGATACGGGGACGGGGGGCAACCAGTTCGACACGCCAGTAGTCGGAGGGAGTCCAGATCAACCCGATCACGGGCAGGAGGCTGATGCTGGCGCGGTCGAGGTAGACGATCCCAAAGGTCAACTCAAGTTGGGAGTCCCACTGATAGTTGACCAACGCACGACCGGTGATGCGGATGGCATCGCTATCGGTCGCCTCAAAGTCACTGTAAACGCCCACGGCAACGCCGATGTTGCTTCTGAGTCGGGGGCTCCATTTCGCCCGCCAGGTGAGGTCGACCCAAGTGTCATAAAGGGTTTCGGGCAGATCCACCGAGGTCGGACCTTCCCAAAAGTGAATAAAAAAGCCTGGCGTCACAACCCAAGCGTTTTCAGGCGTTGACCAAGGCAACGCCAAGGACGTGCTCAGGTTCACGTCGGTCATCTCGATGCTGTCGACTCCAGGCTCCGCCAGAATCAGCCTCACGTCGAAGGTCGTTCGAACGAACAGCCGGTGCCAAGCCGGAGAGGCATCCGCGGCAGGCTCTGGCACCCCACGGTCGGGCAGAACTACCAACGGGGGATCCGTGCTGACCTGCTCAGGCAACTCCTGTGCGAAGGGCTGCTGCGGAAACCCTGCAGAGGGAATCGTCTTTCCGCCGAAGTGAGCCGCCGAGAACAAGGATTCTTCGCCGACGAAGGTTCGATCGGTTGTGCTGCCGTTCGGGCCTGGGCTGACGACCGAACTTGGGTTGCCCGTGGAGAAAAAACTTGACTGAGCTTCTCGTCCGATTGCCGGCCCTGTGCACCAGGCCACGAGCAAGCCGGCAAACACAAACTCCACAGCGCTCCCAAATCTCACTTGGCCTAGTCGATTGTCCTGGAAAGATTGTCCGACGGCATGACGCATTTCCCTTGCGAGAAGCCTGCTATCCCATCCGTCAAATCTTCCTTGACGGACCACTAGCCCAAAGCGAAATGTGTTCACAGACGCCACTCCCCGGCACCTTTGCCTTTCGCGTTTGGCTGATGGATCCCTTGCCTTCGTACTGCCCGTTCTTCCGAAGAACTCTCTTTGTGTCGTCCAACCAAGGGAACCAGCTTGAGAGACCCTCAGGACAAACAAACCACTAAGTCAAAAAGAAGGATTTACCAAAAACGCAGCCGACCCGAAAGCAGTGAGTCAGATTGTCGTCCTAAAAGGAGAAGCCGCCACGCAGCAGCAGAGTGTCCTCGGGACGTTGGTCAGGCTGGTTGGCAAAGATCAGTTCACGACTGAAAGCGTAGCCAAACTCCACAAAGGCCGTGCGGCCCTGCACAGTTGCCAGTTCCAGACCGACCAAAACCCTGAGATCCTGGTACTCCACCGTATCGGTGACACCCACATCACGGTACCTCCAAGCTGCAGCAGCAAATTCCCCTGCCACATACCAGGCGAGGTCCCGATTCATCAGCACCCCAAATCGCCGCCGGTACCGCGGGCGGGGAAAGAGCAACTCGACAGTCGTATCTGGTCCGATTTGCCAGCGAACCCCAGCAATGGGAAGAAAGTCCGTTTCGACCAAATCCAGAAAGGCAACACCAAGAACCACGTCAAGTTGAGGATTGACGGAGAAAATACCTGCTGCCCGTGCTGGGTAGCGAAACGAGTCCCCTGTGATATCGTTGAAGTCCGTTGCCAGCGTTGGGCGGAACTCCAAGTCGAAGGCCAGCCTTGGTCCGATCCGAGGTTGCCACTGCAGGCCAACGTAGACGTCGTACACATCGTTGGAGAGGGGGGTGTTGGCGGGGCCGTCGAGCAAGTTGATGGTGAGACCGGGGCGGATCAACAACGGAGCCTGAGTTTGCAGCGGGTTGAAGGCGATTTCGCCGCTGAAATCGAAAGACTGCAGACCAAATTCCGACCCACTGCCGAATCTAGGCAGGTAGGTATAGACAAACCGGAAATCCTGCCACCCCTGTGGGATGACGAAAAACTCGGACCCGTCAACGACCACGGGGTCGGAATACGGGTCCCAATCGCCTGGGGGCACCGACGGATAGTCGGGAAGCGCCGGAGCCGCTCCAGCTCCACCCTGAAAAAAAGGGTCGGGAACGGGGGCAGAAGGATCGGCGGACTGAAACATCCCAACGCGTGGAAGTGAAAGCGGCGATGTGGAAAACGGGTCAAATGCTGCCGCCGGGGAACCTGCAGTTGGCGGGTTGCCAGCCACCCGATTCATCGCCGACGGAGCGGCCGCAGCCTGCGTTGCGGTCGTCGACGGCCTCCCCGGCGTCGGTGGATAGCGACCCGTCAGGGATTGAAACTCCCCAGGGCGGCCGACGTTGGGTTGGACACCAGCCGAAAGCGGATCGACTGTGGTTTCCCCAAAGTTCGGGACGGTAAACAAACTCTTTTGTCCAAACGCCGGAGCAGCCCCAGACCAGCAAAGCACGCAACAGACCGCGTAGCCGTACCACCACGGATGAAACCTGCTTACCTTGCTGGACTTGCTCGGTTCGTAGAGCTTGCGTAACCCAAGCTCCCCACTACGCTGAGTTTGGGACAGCAAACCGCACTTGGAAAATTTCCAGCCCTGGAAGTGAAGTCGGAACGCTTGCGCCCAGGTTCCCGCTCGGCTGGAATCTCGCCTGCTCCCGGTGAAGGATTTGGTCTCCGCCTGCAAACGCCTCCGCGGAGTGTTCGGCATGGGCTCGACATATGAACAGCACATGGCCATCAGTTCGCTCACGCCTCACCCCAACATTGGGGACAAAAGAACCGGCACCCCGACGCAGATCAGCATTTCTGCTCAACTTGCTGTGCCGAGGATGTCGACCAAAGAGAATTCGCCGCACAGCGGGCGGAGATGTAGCAGAGACGGAAACAACAGTCAACGGAGCTTCCCAAGGCCCAAGCCGCTCAAACCCAAGCGTCCCCGACCTCAAACAACGCCCGCACACAGAACGAGCCCTCCAGGAGCACCAGCAAACTGACAATCCGGCATTGACTTGCCCAGGCTTGTCTTTGCATTTCGTCCTAGTGAGTGAGTTATCAGCAGCCTAGAATGCTAGCGGAGAAGCAAGATCGCTCCCACGCCGACCGCCAAGAAGACGCAACCAACGACACTTAATCAACAACACTCAACCAACAACACTCAACCGGGCAAAAACCCAACCAACGGAACTGAACCTCCAAGACAGGAGCCCGAGGACCGCACTGAAAGGGAATGATACGAGACGAGTGAGAGAAGAAGTGCCCAGCGTGGCTGAAGAACCACCCATCTACCTGGACTACCACGCGACGACCCCGATGGATCTGCGGGTGGCTGAACAGATGCTACCGTACTTGACCACAGCATTTGGCAACAGCGGCAGCCTGCATCAAGTTGGTCATCGAGCTCGTTTGGCGGTGGATCACGCACGGGCCCAAATCGCCGAGGGTCTCGGAGCCCGCAGTGAGGAAATTGTCTTCACCAGCGGAGCCACCGAAAGCAACAACTTGGCGATCAAGGGTGTCGCCATGCGAAAGCGCCGCCGCGGCGATCATCTTGTGAGCGTAGCGACCGAACACCGTGCGGTTCTGGACCCCCTGCGGAAACTTCAGAAGCGGGGTCACCAACTCACCCTTTTGCCGGTCGATGACCAAGGGGTGTTGTCGGCCCAGCAAGTTGCCGAGGCGATCCGACCGGAGACCTGTTTGGTCTCGGTGATGCTGGCCAACAACGAAATCGGCACCCTTCAGCCGCTTGCTGAGATTGCCGAGATCTGCCACCGCCAAGGCGTCCTGCTGCACACAGACGCGACTCAGGCAGTTGGGAAAATCCCCTTGGATGTTCGAGACCTCGGTGTCGACTTGCTGAGCTTCAGTTCACACAAGATTTATGGTCCGCCCGGCATGGGTGCGCTGTACATTCGCCAGGGCTCGCCAAGAGTGCGGTTGGAGTCGCAGATCGACGGGGGTGGTCAACAGGAAGGCCGACGCAGCGGAACATTACCGACGGCTTTGATCGTCGGGTTTGCGGCTGCTTTAGGCTTTTGCCTGGACGATCTCTCTGAGGAGATGGTCCGCCTTCGAGGACTGCGTGATCGGCTCTACCTAGGGCTGAAAACCAAAATCGGCGACCTCCAACTCAATGGGCCTCCTTTAGAGGGAGAACGACGTCTCTACAACAACCTCAACGTGAGCTTCCCAGGTGTCGACGGAGAGGCGCTGATGCTCAACACGGGGCGAGTTTGCGTCAGCAGCGGCAGTGCCTGTACTGCCGCCGATGCCGAACCGAGCCATGTGCTTCAGGCGTTGGGGTTTCCCGAAGACCGAGTCAGGGCCAGCCTTCGCTTTGGCGTTGGCCGGTTGAGCACCGAGGAGGAGATTGACCTTGCTGTCGGCCAACTCCATGCAGCGGTCGATCGCCTGCGAGCGATGGTTTCTTAATCGTCTTTCCGCAGGAGATTCGAAGCTCAGAGCTCACCGGCAGCGAGCTTGTGGGAAAACCCTCTTCCCATACGATGCCAATCGATATAATTTTCTCAGAAGAGGGTGATAAAATCCGTCCCCAGTGCGTGGCTTCTACACTCTGAATTCGATCGTCTCAGAGCCTCAAAAGGACTGATCAACATGGCTGTCACTTTAACCGAGCGTGCCGCTGTCGGCTTCAAAAAATTCTGTGAAGAACATGGGATCGAATCGGACTCCATGCTTCGCATTAGCGTTGTGGGTGGTGGCTGCAGCGGGTTTTCCTACGAGCTGCTCCCCACCACAGATCTGGACGAGAAACTTGATTCCGTCTACGAGTACCACGGCGTCAAGGTGATCGTTGACAAGAAGAGCGCCCTTTACTTGGATGGCGCTGTTGTCGATTACCCACCTGACCTCACCCAGCCCAAATTCCGCGTGGACAACCCCAACGCTGTCAAGACCTGCGGTTGCGGCTCCTCGTTCCAAGCCTGAGCACCCTCCGGCTCGATCATGCCAAGCTAACCCCAAGGTCTTGGCTGACACGTCTTGATCGCTTGCTAATCCCACTTTGCCGTGTGCTGCCGGTCAATTAGGCAGCCCACGGCTTTTGCTTTGACAGGGCTTCATAATTGACAACGTTTCAGGCTGAACAACTCTACGAACTTGACGAGGTTTCGGACTGACCGACTTGGGAAGGCCAGTGCGGGCTGAATGCTTCTTGGGCAGCGGTCCCTCGACCTGTTGGTGAGTTGGACTCTCCCAGAGTGGCCTGGTCCCCCAAGATGCTGCAGAATCTCCTGTCTCGAGGCCTTCCAGGGAGGGGTCTCTGCCACAACCTGCAACACTGGAGTTGATGCCTTGGCGAATGTCGATCTCAGCGGCTGGCAAGAGGTCGATCCCAGGACCATCGACCGCGGATCTCAGGGTTGACCAGCTGCTGCTCCGGCCAACGCCCTTGGAAAAGATCGACAATCGACTGGGCAGCCATGTTGCTCATTTCGGTCAGCGATTCCAAGTCTAAACCGGCCACATGAGGGCTCAGCAGGACGTTGTCGAGTTGAAGCAGGGGGTGGTCTGGTGGTGGAGGTTCTACTTGGAAGACATCCAGCCCTGCACCCAGGAGGTGCCCCTGGGCGAGGGCCTCAGCAAGCGCCTCCTCATCGACCAAGGCCCCGCGTGAGGTGTTGATCAGCACGGACCCTGGCTTCATCTGCTGGAGGGTCTGGCGGTTGATGAGATTGGCTGTCTCTTTCGTTGCTGGCAAATGGAGGCTGACGATATCACTTTGGGCCAGTAATTGATCTTGCGAGACCAATTCGATGTTCAAGCTTCGAGCCATCTCCGGATTGGTCAAAGGATCACTGCCGACGACCTTCAGGCCCAACCCAAGAGCTTTGGGGACCACCGCTCTTCCAGCACGCCCCAGCCCCAGCAGGCCCAAAGTCTGTCCGGCCAGACGCGGGAGCATCCCCTGGCGCCAACGTCCTAAGCGGACAGCGTGGTCGCGTTGCGGAAAACCCCGAGAGATGCCCGTCAGCAAGGCGATGGTGGTTTCCGCGACCGATTGATGATTGGCCCCGGGGGTGATCGTCACAGCCACCGAGTGATCATTGGCCGCAGTCACATCGATCGCGTCGTACCCCACGCCCACACGAGCGATCACGGCAACCTGCGACTGCTGCAAGACACGTCTTGTGTAGGGCTCGACACTGGCGACTACCGAGGTCATCCCAGCAAGGGCCGCAAGCAGCTCGGTTTCAGTGAGCACCTTGCCGGGACAATCAGCCAGCTGCACTTCCAAACCAGCTCGCTGCAGGATCTCGACATAGGGCCACTCTCCCTGGTGAAGCACAGTTGAGGTCACAAGAACACGGGATCGGGAGGGCTCGGGCATCACAATCGTCCTGGAAACGCTCGACTGACCGCGGGAAAAACGCGTGGTCCTTCGCGAGCTCCTGAGGTTCTGCAAACCTGACGTTGGCTCTTTGAAGTCCCGCAGCCAAAACATGGAAGGTGCTGGTCGGCTGCTCGAAGACCCGCTGCGGAAAACTCGTGTTGGGGGCAGACTCGTGTCGAAAGTGACCTTGTCAGAAACGTCTGGGGGTGACAACCTGCTGCTTTCTAGGAAGACCCACTTGGCAAACCTTGACACAAGGGCACTTCAGAAAACCGCGGTTCAGAAAACCGCGCGTCAGAAAACCGCGGTTCAGAATGCCGCAGTTCGGAAAACCGTGATCGTTGGCTGCTTTTTGGGCCAGAATCACAGAATCCTGCCCGACCGTCCCCCAGTAGGAATCGTCCCCCAAAAGAGCTGAGAGGTTCATGCTGAACCGCAACTCACCAGCAAACCAGAAATCACCAGCTGAGGACGGTTTTCCAGTCTGGATGAGGTGGCTGGGCACGACCATGCTGGCGTTGGTGCTGCTGGCTGGCTGCACGCAGTCGATCACGACCGTCAATCCCGGCCCTTGGGCGCCGGGGCCGCTGCGACATCTGTTCCAAGGACCTGTCAAATACCCTAATCCGGTGCTCGTGCCGGCAGCCGATCCCAATGTCGTTTGGGAGAGACTCGTTCTGATCGTTGGGGACTATTTTCGCATCAGGCGAGAGCAACGCCCTACCGGGCAGGGAGCTGCAAGCACACCAGGGGTGATTGAGACTGCGCCAACTGTTGGGGCGACACTTCTTGAACCCTGGCGTGGGGACTCAGTCGGCTTCCGAAATCGGCGGGAGGCGACACTTCAGTCCATCCGCCGACTGGCCCTGGTTTCTGTGAGGCCAACAGCCGAGGGGTATCTTGTGGAGGTGAAGGTTTTCAAGGAGCTTGAGGAAGTCCGACAACCTCAATCACTTTCCCCAGGCGAAGCAACCTTTAGCTATGCCGATTCACTGGAAGGTTTTCGGGAGCCCGTTGCTGGCCCCGAGCCGACCGCCGGGTGGATTCCGCTGGGTCGGGACCCTGCTTTGGAACAGCGAATCATCGGACGGCTGCTGACTGAGTAAGGGTTCACTGAACCGCAAAAGCCCAAGCACCACCATCTGGTTGGCCACAAGTTTTCAGGGAGACAAGTTTTCAGGGAGACAAGTTTTCAGAGAGACAAGTTTTCAGGGGACAGGGCCGACATGTGGGACTGTGCAGCTCGCGGGTTGCATGGCAGTGACAGGAACTTTTGGGGTGCTGTCTCATTGCAACGACTGTTAGTTCAACTCGGTGGCTTCTTCCCAATGTTCGTAAAGGTGCTCCAGAGCGGCCTGGGCAGCCTGGAGCTCTTGCTGGATTTCCCGGACGCTGTCGCCGTTGCGAAGTACAGCCGGGTCGATGAGTTTGGTCTGCAGGTCTTCGATTTCCAGCTCCCGATCAAGGATCTCGGCCTCCAGATCGGTGATTTTGCGGTAGGGGAATTTTCGCTTTCGCTTTTTGCCATTCTCGGCCCGGTCACCCTTTTGCCTGCCAGCCGCAGCACCGCCCACCGGTGAGGTGCCCGAGGAAGTCGAACTGGAACGCGAGGAAGTCGAACTTGAGGACCCCCCAGAGGATCGACGGCTTGGCTCGGCAACGCGGGCCTCAGCGGCGAGTCCTTCTTGAATGAAATGCTGGTAAGTATCGTAGCCGCCCTCGATGACCCGAAATCGTCCTGGCTCAACGACCAGCAGATGATCGGCCACACGGTTGAGAAAATAGCGGTCGTGGCTGACAAAGACCAACGTTCCCTCATAGGAGAGCATGGTGCGTTCCAACGAGTCTCGAGCCCACAAATCAAGGTGGTTGGTTGGCTCGTCGAGCAGGAGCACATTCGCATCCAAGGTTGCCAGCCGGGCCAGGGCCGCGCGACTCCGCTCTCCCCCGGAGAGACTGCTGACAGGCTGAAAGACGATATCGCCCTGCAGCCCAAAACGCGCCAGCATGTCGCGTCGTTGTTGCTCGTTGAACTCTTTGTGGGGTGGGCGGATTGCCTCGACCACCTCAGTATCATCCGGCAAGCTTTTGAGCATCTGGTCGTAGTAGGCCACCTTGACTCCGGTGCCCAAACGAACCGAGCCAGTATCCGGCGTGACCTCACCGATCAAACAACGCAACAGAGTCGTCTTGCCGGTCCCATTGGGACCGAGGATACCCCAGCGTTGCCCCCGTTCGACATCGAAGGTCAGACCTGAGAACAGCCCGCGGTCGTAACTCTTGGCCAAGTCCTCGACCCGAAAGACAATGTCACCGCAGCGATCGACCTTGGGCAGGCCCATCGGAGGGGTTGTGATCTCACGCGGTGGCTCGACACGTTCAATCCGCGCGAGCTTCTTTTCGCGGTCCTTGGCCTGAGCGTGCTTTTGCCCATGGAAGTTGCGGCGAATGAAATCCTCGGCTTTGGCAATCTCCTCTTGTTGTTTCTCAAAGGTTCGCTGTTGAACTTTCAACCGCTCGGCTTTTTGCTTCCAGTACGCGCTGAAATTGCCTGGATAGGTATCGACAGTCCCGTGAAACAGCTCCAAAGTTCTCGTGGTGACTTTGTCTAAAAAATAGCGGTCGTGGCTCACCAAGATCAACGCCTGGCGGCTGGCGGCCAGGTAGTTCTCCAGCCACTCAGTGGCGTCGATGTCGAGGTGGTTGGATGGTTCGTCCAACAGGAGCAAGTCGGCACCGGTCAGCAGCAATCGCGCCAGCAGAGCGCGGTTCTGCTGGCCTCCGCTGAGGGTAGTCACATCTTGGTGATAGGCCTCGTTTCGAAAGCCCAATCCCTCGAGGACTTGCTCGATCTGGCGATCCAGATTGTAGGCGTCATCCCGTTCTAATTGGTGCTGGAGCCGATCGTACTGTTGAGCCAGGCGGTCGTGGTCTCGCGGGTCGGAGACCTTGGCCAGCTCGGCAGCGACTTGCTCTGCTTGCTTGACCAGGGCGAGTTGGCGGCTGACACCATCCTGGGCCACCTCCCAGAGCGTTTGGCCGGCAGAAAACTCGGGGTGTTGCTCCAAGTAGGCCATGGTGACCGACTCGGATCGTTCAATCCGACCGCTGTCAAGCTCTTCCTCGCCGGCCAAGATCCGCATTAGGGTGGATTTGCCCGCGCCGTTGGGGCCAACCAGCGAGAGCTTCTCACCGGCATAAACCTCAAAGGAAACACCGGCCAAGATAGGTTCCGGCCCAAACCGCTTGGTGATCCGATCAACAACAAGCAGTGCCATAGGAGAATGGTCAAAGACAAACGGACAGCAAAAGAAAGCGGGACCTGTGATCTGATGCAGCACTGTGGGTTGACACCCACACAGCCATGATTCAGGCTAACGAGTGGGTGGTGAGAACGGAAGTATGCCCACCAAGACGACAGCCCCGGGTGGACGGCTCCACCCCACCGATCCCACTCAAGGGATCCCACTCAAGAGATCTCACTCAAGGGATCTCACTCAAGGGATCTCACTCAAGGGATCTCACTCAAGGGATCTCAC
>CAZYKP010000014.1:0-121590 GCA_964648025.1 uncultured Pirellulales bacterium
ACTGCCAAAATCAACCGACTGCCAAAATCAACCGACTGCCAAAATCAACCGACTGTCAAAATCAACCGACTGTCAAAATCATAGGAAACAAGGCACGAGTTGGAGTGTCCCGGGTGGGGCCCAGCGGACCAAGATGTTGTTGCCTGAATTTGTTGAAGACCTGCAGATGGGGCCTCTGCCACAGACTGGAACAGTCGAGCTAGGATTGGTTAGGAGCGGCTAACTGGGAGAGGACCTGCAACATGCCGTTGAGGTGTGCCAAACGTGGGCCGAATCGGTCGACGAACTCGGTCAGCAAAAATTCGCCGTCAGAGAGGGATTCGCCGTGCTCGAAGATCTCTTCGGTGAGTTGCGTGAGGTAAGAGGCCTGGACCTTGCTCAGAGTTCCATAAGCTTGGCGGCAAGCTTGTGATAGGGCGGGATTGGCCTGTTTCCACTGATTGAGCTCGGCGGCGCGTTGTCTTTGCGGAGCGTTGGCTTGAGTGACCAGTTCTTCCAGAATCTCATTCTGACGAGAGATCAACGAGACGATTTGATGCAAAAGCGTCACTTGGTCTCCCGATCCGCCCACCGCGCCCGGATTGGGAGCAGTCGCAGACACATCGACCTGTGAGAACAACGAAGGCTGTTTTTCGCGATTGGTCATCGGATCCCCCAAGCTTGGTGCCAGCTTTATACACCGCCAGCCCCGGGTTCGTCGAGTCCGGGGACCAAAGGAACTCAGCCTGAGGCAGCGATCGCTCCGAGGCTTGCCCAGACTGTCCTGCCGATCATACGGGTTACGCCGAGAGCAACAACCACGATTGCCAGTTCACCTTCTCGAAGCGGCGGAGGTGACTCCGTCTCTGCCTTTGAGTTTCCAGCAAAGCGGTCTTGCGAACTGGGCCCCGTGGTCGGTCTCCTTCTGACTTGGCAGCCGGGGTTCTCGTGGAATTGGGGGATTTAGGTCCAACCGACTGCCAACAGCCAAGGAAACAGGGCACCAGGAGAGTTTCCGGGCCAAGCCCACCAACCGGCAGGAGAGCAAACGGCTCTTGGCCCTTCCGCGATAGAGAGCTTTCCGAGAATCTCGGCAAGTCGATCCCTGAGGGTGAGCTGAGCAGCATGGAGGCTGGAACCGACAGCGGGACTGGGAGGCCGGATTCTGGCAGACAGAGGCTTTACTTTGCGGGTTCTGCTGGCAGGAGTGATGCCGTCCTGCCCGTTCAAGTCGAGCAACTCAGACATCCGATGCAATCCCACGCCCTCGGGACGGGAAGGGCCACGGCATTCTCCTTCACGGACGACTCGGAGAAGATCGACACATGACGGCATCCGGCTCAAAGGCCACATCCGACGCACCCGACACTCCCCCGACATTGGGTTTTCTGACAGCCTTGAGTCATCGCCAGCTCGGGGCCTTTGGAGGGTATTTGATTCTGAATTTGGCCGGGCGGCCGTTGGAGTTCCATTGCACAACCCCGGTGAGAGCCAACCGAGCCCAAGAAATTCTTTATGGCCCGACTTTGCAAGATTATTTGTACGGCGAGGTCATTGCCCAAACGCTGCTGCGGAAGTCCCACAAAAAGCCCGCCGTGGTCTTTACGGACCGAAAAGCCATGCTGGCGGTGCGTTCCCTCAGCGTTGAGCCGGTGTTGTTGGTAGCTCCCGACTCCGCGGGCCCACCAGCCTCGGCTGCCCATGCCGCTGCCCCAGGCAGCCCGCAAGGCCCCTCTGCTGGAGGCAACTTGCAAGCAGACCCTTCTGTCGCAGCAGATACCAAAGCTCCTGATGAGGCGAGCGTCTCCGGTGACGCAGACTCTAGTGATGATGCTGACATCTCAGGTGGCTTGACGGCTCAAGACGCGGTGAGGCCGACAGCAGAACCAGCCCCAAGGGAGAGCCAGATCGGCGAAGCGGATGAGGACACTGCTGAGCTTGCGCGGGGTTCGACCGTTGAGGACCTGGCGCAGGTCTTCGTTTTTGGGATCAATCGTTTGTGTGCCCAGACGGGGTGGGAGTCCGATCAGCAACTGTTGAGGGAGCTGCTGCCGGCCACGGTGGGAGAGTTTGACTTAGCGGAACCCTTTGAGCGAATTCGGGAAGCGATCAAAGAAGCCCAAGGGACCAAAGCGGCTTAACACGGAGCCCCAGAAGAGGCTTGCTCCTCTGTGGCCAGCGCCAGCACGATCCGATCCACTCCTCCAAGACGCAACGCTCCTGCCCAGGACACCATGGCCGAGAAACCCATTGCCCCCGAATCAGCCGCAGTTGAGCACCTCGTTCCCGGAGAATCTGGTGCCGGACAATCTGGTGCCGGACAATCTGGTGCCGGAGTACCGGTGCAGCAGGCCGCTGCTCCTCTTGCTCAGGGTGATCCTGCCAAAGGCCCTTCCACGACCGGACCAGAAGAGCAAACCCAGGCAGGAGCGTCCGTGGAAGTCGAGATTTACCAAACAGGATTTTCAGCGGCATTAACCCGTAGGCCCCCGGTTGACTTCCATGGATTGGGCTTGGTGGTGAATCGTCCTTCGGTCGTCTCGCTGCCACTTCGCAAACCAAAAACCAAGGTCATCAGCCTCGGTTTTTCACCTAGCGAATCGTCTCCTACCATTCTTCGAAAAAAAGCTCCCCAAGATTCCTTGCCGGGAGTTCCGGATCCCTCAAGTGGCCCGGAAACTTCGCCCTCTCCGGAGACTTCGCCTTCCTTGGAATCCTCATCGCCTCAGGGGGAAGCCGTGGAAGGCAACAGCCAGCCAGACCAAGGCAGCCAGCCAGATCAAGGCAGCCAGCCAGATCAAGGTAGTCAGCCAGATCAAGGTAGCCAGCCAGATCAAGGCAGTCAGGCTGAGTCCAACACCCAGCCGGGCTGCGGGGGTGAAGGTCCCGGGGGTGAGGAATCTGGCCAAGCACCGGGAGAGAGGCCGGCTGAGATGGATAGCAAGCCGGAGCAATATACCCGAGTCAAACCGCCTAAGGATTTGGTGAAGCTGGAGGATCGCTTACACTATTTGCTGCAGCCACCTTTGGAGGTGATTTGCCGGGGTGGTGAGGTTGAGTTTCCGTTCAAGCCTTTTCCCTACCAGTTTGAAGGGATTGCCTTTTTATATCCTCGAGTGGCTGCGTTACTTGCTGACGAGATGGGCTTAGGCAAGACAATGCAGACGATCAGCACCATCCGACTGTTGCTTCGCAGCGGGGAACTTCGTCGCGTTCTGCTGATCTGCCCCAAGCCCCTGGTGTTCAATTGGCTGCGGGAATTCGCCCTGTGGGCACCGGAAGTTCCTGTGGTCACCGTGGAAGGCGATTCGGCCAAACGTCATTGGCAGTGGACGCTCTCTGAGGCCCCGGTGATTGTGGCCAACTACGAGCTGCTGCTCCGCGATAAGGATGTCGTCCTGCAGCCGGACCATCCTTATGACTTGGTCGTCTTGGACGAGGCCCAACGCATCAAGAATCCCGCCAACAGCACCGCGGAAGTCATTCGCGCCTTGCCCCGGCGGAGAAGTTGGGCATTGACCGGAACGCCTGTGGAAAACCGCGCGACAGACTTGGTGGGGATCTTTGAGTTCCTGGCACCTGGGTATCTCCAGCCCTCCATGGAAGCCCGTCAACTGGGCCAAATGGCCAGCGAATTTGTGTTGCGTCGCACCAAGGATCAAGTGCTCACCGAGATGCCCCCCAAAATGTTCCGCGACGAAGAACTGGCCCTCTCGCCAGAACAGTACGAAGCCTACCAACTCGCCGAGGAAAAAGGCGTTCTCCGGCTCAACGAGATGGGCCAGGAGGTCACCATCCAGCACGTCTTTGAGTTGGTGATGCGACTGAAGCAGATCTGCAATTTCGACCCGCTGACCAAACAGAGCAGTAAAGCCGATCGACTGGTCGCCGAACTGGAAGAAGTGGCCGCCAGTGGGCAACAAGCCCTGATATTTAGCCAATATGTTGACACCTTGCAGGAACTGGAACTGCGTCTGAAGCAGTTTTCGCCGTTGCAGTATCACGGCCGCATCCCCCACAAACAGCGGCCTGGCATCATTGATACCTTCAAAGCCAACAAGAACCACAAGGTGCTGCTGATGAGTTATGGAGCCGGCAGTGTCGGGCTCAATCTGCAGTTTGCCACCTATGTCTTTCTCTTTGACCGGTGGTGGAATCCTGCTATTGAGGACCAAGCGATCAATCGGGCTCATCGCATCGGTGCCGCCGGCGCAGTCACGGTCACTCGGTTCCTGACTGCCGGCACCATCGAACAACGGATCGATCAGGTGCTCTCCGATAAACGGGACCTCTTCAATACCATTCTCAATCAAGAGCCAGCCCCCAGAAATCTGGGTTTTACCCGAGATGAACTCTTCGGACTCTTCCAACTCCGTTGTCCACAAGGTCCCATCGCAGCTTGAAGGATGCATCCTTTCCCACAAACGCATCACAGCCCCCGGAAATCAACAGAGTTACTAGCAATATCTCAGGGTCAAAAACATCCGGGATAGGTTGTGTGAGCCTCAGAAAAGTGGGTGGGCAGCCCGTCGGCCCTGCTCCCAAAGGCTCCACCCAGGCCCACGCTCCCAGGCCCACGCTCCCAGGCCCACGCTCCCAGGCCCACGCTCCCAGGCCTCAGCCCGCGGGTGACCAGAGGGCGAGTCCAACCGAAGGGTTTGCCGAGGGACTGACCACCGGTGACACTGACCACCGGAGGCGTTGACCATCGCAGAGCCCAGCCAACTGACCTCGCCGGTTCTCCAAGGACCGTTCTCCAAGGACCGTTCTCCAACTCGACGCCATGTCCGACCCAATTTCCTGCCGCTGACGGGGGTGGCAAAAAGTCCTCCGGAGCCTGTCCGAGAGTGGGGTCCTTTCCCCGAATCCTTGTGCCCATTCCTCTGTGGTTGTCTTGGCCCTGGCTGGTCCCGACGGCCTTTGCCACCGCCACAATCTGCAACAGCTGAATGAGGCGAATTCTCAAGCGAGATTCCCACAGATCATTTCAAAGGCTCAGGCCTGCTCCCGCAGGGCTGCCCGTTGGCGGCGGCCGAATTGCCCCCTCAGGGTCTCTGTGCCCTTCGGTCCTATCTTCGTTCCATCCCCTGCATTTGGTTCCTTATCTCGGAATTATCCATCTTCCTAGCTTTACCTAAACAACGAAACCGTTGATATCTTCCTTGATTGAGGTGCGTTGGCGAGCTAGTCTGCTCTTAGGCTACTTTGTGCGGATTGCTTATTTTCACCAAACTAACAGGTGAGACAACGATGGCCACCTTCAGTCAGCGTCTCTGCTGGGCGGCGGCGGTTTGTTTCCTGCTGCCTGCCAGCGGTGCCGACGCGCAGCTCTTGGGATGTGGCTCCTCAGGCGGGAGCATGGGTTCGATGGGCTCGGCCGGGGGAGGTTCCGGCGGACGGATTGGCGGGGGTTCCTCCGGCGGCTCCAGCGGGGGCTTTCGCGGTGGTTTCTTCCGGCAGGTGCTTTCTCGGAATTTTGGTTGCGGATCCAGCGGTGGCTCTTTTGGCAACATGGGCTCAATGGGCAGCATGGGTTCTATGGGCTCAATGGGCAGCAAGGGCTCATAGGGCAGCAGGGGCTCGATGGGTAGCATGGGCTCGATGGGCAGTGGAGGTGGTTCCTGCGGTAACTTCGGCTCGATGGGCAGCGTGGGGGTGATGGGCTGCAGCGGATGTACCGGTCAGGCTCAAGCTTACTACCCGCCGGCTCCTGGAGTTGCACCGACGCCAAATGGCGTTCAACCGCCCCCTGCTGAACCTCAGGGGGATGAGCCCGAGATGACCCGGCGTGACACTCGCGTGACCTTACAAGTCACCCTTCCTTCCGAAGCACGTGTGTACGTCAACGAGCGGTTAACCCGAAGCGATGGGCCCCGGCGTCGCTTCCAGACCAGCGGTTTGGTGCCTGGACAGGAGTATGTCTACACCGTGCGTGCTGAGCGTACCGTGGAGGGACGCAAGCTGACCGAGACCAAAGCCGTAACTGTTGTCCCCGGACAAACGGTGCAGCTGGCCTTCGCTTTGGATGGCGCCGAGGAAGTTCCCGCGACTCCAGTGTCCGCCGAGGCCGAGCAAGGCCAAAGCGATCAAGATCGCACCGCTTCGCGGACCGTTCGCCAAGTTGCTAAGCGAGACAGCCAGCCAGCCTCCACCGCCCCGACAACTCTGGAACTGCATGTTCCCGCAGGGGCGAAGGTGTTTCTGGCAGGACGAACGACTCGTTCACGGGGCCGCATTCGCCACTTCAGCACAACCCGCCTCACCGGCGAACGGCAGTGGGCCGACTACCCGATCCGCGTCGAAGTGGAACGCGACGGCCGGACCCTCACTCACGAACAAACCATCACACTCACCGCTGGTCAGACCAGACGCGTGGCTGTGAAACTTGATGGGCCCCGTTTGGCCAGCCGCGACCTGGACTGAGTCCCAGATGTCCCCTGGCCGGGCTCCCGTGGGCTTGCGTTGCTTTGTCTTGCCAGACGTTGCTCATGGCACGGGGCAAGTCGGGCAATGGTCATCTCGCGGTGTGAGGCACTTGAGCTGACAGAGATCGCGAGAGGACGGCCCATATGTTCTGGTGACCGCGACATTTTGTTGGTCTGTGCTAGTGCCTTGTTTCCTATGATTTTGGCAGTCGGTTGATTTTGGCAGTCGGTTGATTTTGGCAGTCGGTTGATTTTGGCAGTCGGTGAGACGTGAATCACCCGATTCCACAGAACCAACTGCCGCATCAGAAGGAAACCGACCACTAGGCAAGTCTCTCCGTCATGGCTGCCATCTTGTGGTCTGTGGTTCTTGAAGTGCCAAAAACCACCTTCGCGTCGCTCTGTCGACGGGAGGTGGTTTTGCTCATTTTGCAGGCACTGTGACTTGGTTGGGATTTGCGGATTCCACCCGCAAGACAGCGATCGGGTGGGTGAGTGCGCCTGCAGTCTTGACAAAACAGTTGGGCCTGTCGCTCTGAGCCAACCTACTGTTTTTTGGAAGCACCCGCTTCAGCGGGGATCAAGAGTCGTTTGGTTGCCCAGCACTTACCAACTCCAGTGAGCACTTGAGTGCTGCCCGTGAGAGAGGCCCGTGATGAACAGTCCCCAACAGGATCCTCCAAGTTCTCCTGTCCCGGATCAGCCGGCCCAGCAACCTTGGTCTTGGCGGTTGCGTTGTATTGTCAGCGGATTGTTGGGGTTCCATCTCCTGGTGACCTTCGGCTATCCCTTTACCATGGCACCCAGCTCCAGCGTCGCCATGTGGCTTTTTCGTTGCCCTCTGTTCCGCCGCTACGCCGAAGTCGCCGATTTGGATAACGGATACAAATTCTTTGCTCCTGACCCTCCAACACGAGCTCGTCAAATTCGCTACGTACTGGAGTACGCAGATGGGTCAACCGAAGAAGGTTTGTTCCCCGACCGCAGCGTTCACATCCCCCGTCTGCTCTACCATCGGCACTTTATGCTTAGCGAACAGATCGAACCTTGGATCGTCCCTCGCGATTATCCCAGCGAATACGACCGGTATCTGGAGCGGCTCTTCCGCGAGCAAGCTCAGGCTGAGCAAGAGCAGGCGAATCAAGGTCAAGCTGAGCCAGGTCAAGCTGAGCCAGGTCAAGCTGAGCCAGGCCGAGCCGGCGGGGCCACCGATCCCCAACGGATGCCGCCGCAGTCCCAGTCGCCAGATCAAGCTCGGGGCGATCGAGGCGGGGCCAATTCGACGGCCGTGACAGCGACAACAGTCCAAGCGGCAGAGCCTGTGACCCCAGCAGAAGAATTCACCCCAGCTGAGGATTTCATCACAGCAGAAGAAATTCCGGCACAGGTGATCTTTGGGCCACAGTTGCCCATTCCCGGCTCGGCGGATGGACGACTTGCCGGTGAACTGCTGGGAGTTCCGGTGGCGCAAATCCAGAGCAATGAGCCGGAAGCCCCTGAGCTTGTGGACCCTCGCTGGGGCGATTCTGTCGTCTCTGCGCCGCTTCGAACGACTCTGGCCAGCGGTGAGGTGTGGGGCGATCTACCGTTGCCCCCGCTTCCCGGATCCCCGCCTTCAGGGGATATCTCCCGGCCGGAGCCAACCGCCGAGCAGTCCACGGCATCGGAAAATGCAGGCGAGGAACTCCCGGACCCCAACCGGCTGATGATCGACCCTCGCTTTCTTGAGTCTTACGGCCGTCATCTGCTCTCCACCAGCGGTGCCACGCGTGTGATCCTTTATGAGCGGTTTCGCTTCGTCCCCGTGCTGGAGGATGTTCGTTCGCGTGGAATGACCCTAGATCATCCCCTGTTGACTGAGGACAGACGCCTGGGGGTGGTCAACGCCGATGGCACACTTGGGCCCTAAATCTGCCAATCAGATCCCCACCAGGGTCCCAGCGTTCCACGGGTGTTCCAAGTCCTCAAGCCTCCCGAAAACGATTGGACTGACACAGGAGACGATCACTGCGCCCGGGCTCTCGTTTTCGGCCTGCAGGCAATCATCGCCGCTGACCATCAATCGCTGACAGAAAGCGACTTCTCGGCCAACGGTTTGTCAGCGGAAGACCCCCAGAAGGCGAACTGAGTGCACGCAGGCAGAAATCACACAGTCTCCTCAGGGAACTCGGCCCGAACAAATCCAGCTCTGACAAACAGGCCTGACCAGCGATTCAACTCCCGGGCTGAAGAAGACCGCTCAACGAAACGACTGCTGAAAACGCACGCAATCTAAGACGAGAGATGCATCCATGTATTCTGCGTTGACCTTCGTTCGCAAGACGATAACTGGCTATCTGAGGGGTCTGGGAAACGCTTCCCTGGAGGGCTGGAACTGGTTTTGGTTCACACCCACGCGGTTGGAGACCCTAGCTGCTGTGCGGATCTGCGCTGGCTTGATGCTGCTGTACACTCATGCCGTGTGGACACTGGGGTTGGACGACTTCTTCGGACCGCAAGCTTGGCTGTCTGAGGAGGTCGTCGAGCAACGATATACACACCCTGAATACGGCCCGATGTGGAAGCCGAGCTTTTGGTGGTGGATTGAAAGCTCTGCGGTGCGTTGGTCCATCCACGTGGGGGCCCTGACGATCTTTGCCTTGCTGGCAGTGGGCTTTCAGACCAGAGTGGTCAGTGTGTTGGCCTTTGTGCTCGCCCTGAACTACACGCACCGAACTCCTCTTGCGCTATTTGGTCTGGACCAGATCAACCTCATGTTGGCGATGTACCTCATGGTCGGTCCCAGTGGGGCGGCTTATTCGGTTGATCGTTGGCTGGCTCGGTGGAAAGCCAAACGCCGAGGGCAGATCCTCGCCCCTCCCCAGCCGAGCGTGACAGCTAACATCAGCATCCGGCTGATTCAGCTGCACATGTGTTTGATCTACCTGTTGGCTGGGCTCGGCAAGATGATGGGCGAGAGCTGGTGGAACGGCTCGGCGATGTGGATGGCCTTTGGCAATGCCGGTTACCAGTCGATGGATATGACCTGGATGGCGCACTTCCCGTTGTTGATGGCCTTGATCACCCACGTCACTTGCGCGTGGGAGATCTTCTACGTTGCTCTGGTTTGGCCAAGATTGTCCCGCCCCATCATGTTGACAGGCGCGGTGTTTGTGCACATGGGGATTGGATTCTGCCTGGGCATGATGCCTTTCGGTTTGGTGATGCTCATCGGGAATCTTGCCTTTGTCTCCCCGGAGTTCCTCCACGGATTGTTTCACGGCACACGCCCGACAGCCCACCACGAAATCCCCTCGCCCTCAGAACGCTCAGGGCTGTCTCCGGCTCACTCGGCCATCCCAAGGTCTCCATCAAGCGATGCCAGTCCGCCTGTTCAGCCTCTGCTCAGCTGAGCAACTAAGCAAACCTCCAAATCAGAAAGTGCCCATCCAGCAGAGACCGCCCGTCAACACTCTTGCCTAGCTGTTGGCGGGCTGCTTAGTGAGCTGCCAGGGTGTTTCCAGGTAAAATTTCCTGGAAAACTTGATTGATTTGCTTGAGTGCTGCGGAGATGATATTCCATCCTGAAAAGTCCGCTTCCTCGGCAGCTTGGGTACCCCAAATGACAAGCACCTCCTGGCATCAGGCACGGCCTGCCACTTTGCTTGGCCTGCTCAGCTTGGCACTGATTCTCTTTGGCCTCCAGCCTGGTATCAGTGGCAGGCAGCCTGGTATCAGTGGCAGGCAGCCTGGCATCAGTGACAAGCACCGGGGCGTTGTCGGCCAAGCCTCGACTTCCCAGAAACCTGCAGACCAGAGACCTGCAGACCAGAGACCTGCAGACCAAAAGCCAGATCACCAGAGGCCAGAATTCACTGGGAAGCTCTCAGCAGCTCGGGTCTCTGACGAACAAGGTTCGGGGACTCGCCGAACCATTGCTTGCTGTGGGAGGGGCTGGCTGGAAGAGGACCAGGGATTGCTGATTTTGCATGTCGCTGGCAGCCCTTACCAGATGGGTTACCAACACGGGGCCCTGCTTCGCGAGCATGCCCAAGCCAACCTCAACGGTTTATTTGACAAGCTCGCCGCCGAGTGGCAACTGAAATGGGGGCCGCTGAGGTTAGGACCTGAAGCGGTGATCGCTGGCATCGTGGCAGTGCAGGAAAAATACCTGCCGCAGTGGTACACCGAGGAGCTGAGGGGCTTGGCCGACGGCGCCGGCGTCTCGTTTCGGCGAGCACAACGAGCCAATTTCATTCCTGAGCTCTTTCACTGTAGCGGATTTGCGGTGATGAACTCGGCGACTGTCGATGGCACGCTCTACCATGGACGGGTGTTGGACTACGCCACCGACTGGAAGCTCCAAGAGCATGCTCTGATTCTGGTCGCGCATCCCGATGACGGGATTGCCAGTGTGAATATCACCTTTGCTGGGTTCATCGGCTGTGTGACCGGGATGAATGCCCAGCAGATCAGCCTCGGGGAGATGGGTGGTGGCGGCTTGCTGCACTGGAACGGTGTCCCGATGGCTGTGCTGATGCGGCAGGCCCTGCAGGAAGCTCGATCGCTCGAACAGTGTTTGGCTGTGTTTCGAGACCAGCCCCGCACTTGCCAGTATTTCTACGTCGCTGCCGATGGGGAGACCAACCGGGCAGTTGGTTTTGAGGCTTCATGGAACCAGTTTGCCACCGTCTCAGCTGGCCAAAGCCATCCCCTGCTGCCCCGACCGGTCGAGGATGCTGTGCTGCTCTCGGCTGGCAACCGTTATCATTGCCTGGTGGATCGTGTGCAAGCGAAGCACGGCCAGCTCGATGCTGCTTCAGCACTGCGGCTGATGGACCGTGGCGTCGCCACCCGCAGCAACCTGCACAATGCTCTCTTTGCACCCAAGACGACCGACTTTTGGGTCAGCTACGCCGGGCCTGAGGGGACCCCGGCGGCCAAACGACCCTACGCCAAGTTTCGACTCACCGAACTGCTGAGCCGAAAACCTGACCCAACGACGCGGGAAATTCCTATGCCCCAGCGGCAAGCCCCCCTGCCAGCTGCACAGCCGGAGTGACTCCCCCGCACTGCCCTGCCCTCCCCTTTCTCCGTCGTTCAACTGATCTGCCCTTCCCGCAAAGTCATCTAATCAGCTGGCCCCTAAGCGTACCACGCTAGTAATCATCGCTGGCACGCCTTAGGGGGCTGTTGTCTGAGGGGTCTTCCTAGTGATTGCTGCTTGTTCTGCTCTTTCAACCTCCCAACAAACCCGGCATTGGCAGGTGCTCTGGGTGCTGACCACATTGGCCATGCATGTCCCAGTTCTCGCCGAGGCTCCCAAGTTAAGTTGGCCTCGCCCGCTGGCGGTACGACCAGGAGCTGCCGTTGAGCTGACTCTACGCGGGGAGCACTTGCAAGGAGCTCAGAAACTGTGGACATCGTTTCCCGCGACGACTTCTCTACTGGGCCAGAAGCCCAACACAGCAAAAGAGGTCAGCTTTCTGGTCAGCGTTGCTGAGGAGGTCCCTGTTGGGTTGGCGGCGCTGCGAACGTTGACCCCAGCAGGATTGAGCAACGCCCATTTGGTGTTGATCGATGATCTGCCGAGTGTTGCCGAGGTTCCGGGCAACAAATCCCCTGCTCGAGCGCAGCCCATTGTTTATCCCTGTGCAGTTGATGGATCTTATGAGCGAGAGACTTGGGATTTTTTTCGCTTTCGGGGACGACAAGGCCAGCAAATCTCCGTTGAGGTGATTGCCGGCCGGATGGGTTCTCCATTGGATCCTGTGCTTCGCCTGTTGGATGCGACAGGCCGCCGAGAATTGGCCTATGCAGACGATTCGCCTGGCCTCGGGCGAGATGCGTGGTTGCGTTATCGATTGCCCGCCGACGGTGACTATTTGTTAGAAGTCCGCGACATCCGCTACTCCGGCAGCAAAGAGCACCGCTTTCGGCTTCGGCTGGGCGACTTTCCCTTGGTGAGCCGAACCGACCCGGTGACCCTCCAGCGAGGGCAGCAATCCTCAGTCTCCTTCAGTGGTCCCGAGGCCGAGACAATCGGGCACAGACAAGTGGCCGCCCCCGCCGATGACTCGCCGCGGTTGAGAATCTCATTGCGACGTGAGGGCGGGGAGTCAGCGGCGATGGTTCGGGCGTGGGTGGCCGAGGTTGCTGATACGCCGGAGGTCGAATGCAACGACACCCTGCCCTCGGCAACACCTGTTGAGATTCCTGGTGGTCTGTGTGGGGCGTTTCAGAAGGCCCGGGACAAAGATCTTTACCGGATCCTCGGAAAGAAAGGCCAGAAGTACATCATCCGTGGGCAAACCCGTCAGTTGGATTCCCCGGCCGATCTGGTCCTGCGGCTGTTCGATGCGCAGGGGAAGCAGCTGATCAGTGTGGATGATGTCAAGGGTGCTGAGGGCTGGTTGGCTTATCGGTTTCCCGCTGATGGGACCTACTATTTGGAGGTTACCGACCTGGCGGCCTTGGGTGGCCCGGGTCGGATTTATCGGGTCGCCATTGAGCCAGAGCAAGCGAGCTTTGCACTCTCGGTGACCCAACCAGACAAGCAGAAAACTCCCACCGATGCCGTTCAGGTGCCCCAGGGTGGACGCTTCCAGCTGCTGGTGCATGCCTTGCGGCATCAAACCCAAGGGCCCATTCGCCTCTCTGTCGAAGGTTTGCCTGCCCGCGTCAAACTGGCCGGCCAGATCATTCCCCCGAACAAGTCCCAGACTCAATTGACAGTGAGCGTCCCGGAATCCCTCAAGCCCGGTTCGGTCTACCTATTTCGTATCGTCGGCCACGCTACCAGCGGCGACCGGCAGGTCTCCGCAGTCGCCACCACGACAGCTCTCAGCAAGATGCATGCCGGAGTGCGGTTCCCTCCCCAAGAATTGTTATTCGAGATCGGGTTAGGGATTCTTGCGAAATAAAGATCGCTCATGGTCAAGCGGTCCAGATATTCTTTCAGTCAACCCTTTGGGCAGTCGGCGGCCTCTGTCGCTGAGGTTGTGAGGTTGTCCTTGAGCCGATGGAGAGCCGGTGTGCCCTCCCCTCCCCCGCTTGCTTTCCGCTACCCCGTGTGCCCTCGCCTGCCCTGCGTGCCTTCCCTTGCCCTGCGTGCCCTCCCTTGCCCTGCGTGCCCTCGCTTGCCTTGGGTGGCAGTGTCGTGCACACCTTTCGGGTCGTGTCTCCGGCAGCCCAGAGCAGGCAGGTGTCGCGGGGAGTCTGTTCAAAGGTGCCTCCGATCTGGGTGGACATGGGACCTCAACAGGGGCGTTCACTGCGGGAAAATTCCCAAACTTCGTGCCATCGTCTCACAGCTGCAGCTTCCGCTGCCGACGCCATCAGCATGAGCTCTGCTGAGGGGTGTTGCCTAGGGCGTCTGGTCGGCTGCGACACTCATTCGCTGCCCGGTCTGGTGGCTTTGGTGGGCTTGTGCGAGGATCTCCAGGGCTCGGCAGATGTCATCGAGGCAGGAGGCTTGGCGGACAAGGCTTGTGACAGATCGGTAGAATCTGAGAAGAAGCTGTTCCCCTAAAGGTCTTTCGCTATCAAGGGATTCTTGATGGCGACCGGCATCGTCGAACCAGATGACTTTGGCCGGCAAGTCCACGAAGGCAACCCCTTTTTCACAGGAGACCTGGAGACCTGCCGGCGGCCGAAAGGTGACCGCTTCCTCCCAGTCGGCCATCATGTAACGCCCGCAGCTGATCTGGGCCAAAGGGCCGGTGCCGGTTTGCCCCCAGGCAGAGAAATCCAGAGAGAGCATCTGGTAGTCTTCGGCTCCATCCCCCTGCCCTTCTGGATTGCGATGCAAAATGCCCAGCACACTGGTCGGTTCACTGCCGACGACATAGCGGCACCAGTCAACATATTCCACCAAATCGGCCAAGGCGTGGCCGTCTTCGGAGAGAGCTGATTGGGTCCGTTGAGGCTTGGCCTCGGGGCGAATTCCGTCGCCTTGGCCAAGGGGCGGCCGCCTGCCCGGGCGGCGAAAATGGCCAAAGAGCAACCGTGGAGCCCCTAATCGTGTGGCAATGAGTTCCTTCAGTCGAACAGTCGCCGGGGCGTGCCGACGCGATAGCTCGCTCATAAAGGCGATGCCCGACTCGTTGACCTGATCTCGCAGCTGACGGGCTGCCTGCAACGGCAGCTCCAAATCCGCGGCACAATAAACGGCTTTGCCAGCCTGGGCCGCTGCCTGCAAGGGGAGCGTCCCCAACCAGGTGGGAGAGATCTGGAGAATCACGTCCACATCGGTCCGTTCAGCCAAAGCTCGCACCCCATCGACCGGACGGGCATCGAATTCTCGGGCGGTACGCTCGGCTCGATGCCCGACGTCATCGTAAACGGCGCGGACTTCAAATCGATCGGAGAGCACACGTAACGCCGGGCGATAGCGGTTTTCCCAGGTCCCACCCAACCCGACAACACCAACGCGTAACTTCATCACTCGATCGACTCCAGCCCTTTTGAAGGGCAGGTAATACTGGTTGAAGAGCCATTCGTTGCAAGCATAAAATTGTAGATGGTTGCAAAAATCTTATGTTGCCGAATCAGCCAGGGATGCGATTTTCGCGAGCGGGCAAAGAGAAGGAGAAGCCTTCGGTGGTTGAGGGTGCCGGCAGGACGGACCACGCTGACAGAACTGTCAAACCACCTGGATTGTCGTGCTCGCAAACCGATCATACCGGCAGAGAGGGGGGTTGCTCAAAGACTTCCAGTCAGCTTTGGGCTCAGCACACGATGCCAGGTGACCAAGATCCCCTGTGCTGCTTGGGCTGAATCGGACCTGCCGACCTGCTGGTCTGGTCTGTCTAGTCTGTCTGGTCTGTCTAGTCTGTCTAGTCTGTCTAGTCTGTCTGGGGCGGATGCTATTGAAGCCCCTGCAGGGTGACATTCAGTTCGATTTCCGCGGTTCCTTCGCGAATGATTGTGACGGTGACCACGTCGCCGACTTCGTGAACATCGAGAGCCAGGTAGAGATCCTCAAGAGTGGTGACTTCGCGTCCGTCGACGGCGACGATGAGATCTCCCAGTCCCTCAAGAGGAGGAAATCGAGTGGTTCCCTTGAGGCCAGCCCGGGCGGCGGATGTTCCCGGCGGGACGGATTTGATCAAGATGCCTTCGTGGTCGATAAGCCGACCGATTCGGGCAGAGACAGGGTCAGGGAAGGGCTCGATCCCCAAGATCGGCCGAACGACTTTGCCGGTTCTGATCAACTGGGGGACGCTCCGATTGACGGTATCCACCGGCACAGCAAAGCCCACCCCAGCGCTCTCGCCAGATCGGCTGGCAATGGCTGTATTGACGCCGATGAGCCGCCCTGCGCTGTCTAACAGCGGCCCCCCGGAATTGCCCGGATTGATTGCGGCATCGGTCTGAATCACGTTCTGGATGAGCGTTCCGCCGACACTGCGAATTTGGCGTCCCAAACCACTGATGATGCCTGTGGTGAGGGTCTGGTCCAGACCAAAGGGATTGCCGATGGCCAGGACCATCTGCCCGACCTGCAGATCTGAAGATCGTCCGAGGGGAATCGGTTTGAGTTTGTCTCTTGGAGCGTTGATCTTGACGACCGCCAGATCGTGGTTGAGATCCTGCCCAACCAGAACAGCCGGCCACTGACTGCTGTCAGCGAGAGTGACTTGGATCCCCCGGGCGTTCTGGATCACGTGAGCGTTGGTGACAATCCGGCCTTCCTGGTCCCAAATAAAGCCAGTGCCCGTGCCGGCGGGAATCTCGGTGACGTTCATGCTCAGCCCCAGGCCCAACTGAGTTGTGGCGATGTACACAACGCTCGGGCTGGCGTCTTGAAATAAGCTGATATGAGCCTGTTCCAACTGGCTCAGTTCGCCCCGAGCCACCACCTGGCGTGGCTGCGCGTCGGGATCATGAACCGGAGTGCTTCGCAAACTGAACCACAGAGAAACCCCTAGCAAGAAGGTTGCCAACAAAGCCACAATCGCGATCAGCGGAACCACCGGCACAGGCCCACGGCTACCATTTCCGGCCCAGGGTGATCCGGGGTGATGAGGAGGCGAATGATCGTCAGGAGAATTCATGGGAATGAAGTTGGTCTGTGGTGTGGCGATTCCAGCTACAACGGCCGCCGCGGAGATATTATACGAACCAAGCTCACCCAAGCGACCCGACTGTCCCCGTTGGGTCACCGGCGGCCCTGCCGCAACGGCAGCAAGTTGAGCAGTCTTTTCCAAGTCTCCCAACGCAGCAGGCCAACCCGATTGACCTTCGCCAGTGGGATCGGACCAGATGTGCCCTCAGCTGACGCTGTTGCAAGAGTATTCGATCAACCAGCACGAAGCTTCGACCGGGAGGGCAACGCTTGCCGGTCGCCCGGTTGACGCTCGCCTGATGGGTGCGAAGCACCAGTTCCTCGTGCCTTGTTTGCGTGGACCTCGGGCAATCGGTTCAACGTGAATCCCCCGATGCAACCAAAACCTAACTGCCCAATCAGCAGGAAACGGACTATTCGAGAAGGGAAAGTGCCGAAATGGCACAACCAGTTGACACAGCAGACAGCAGTTCACCAGAATCACGATCTTTGGTCGCCTCTTTCGACCACGGGTTGACGACGGTTGGGCGTGGGTCTTTTGGCAACCCTGTTCTCCTGAGACTACTCTTGGCACTCTGAGCTGGCGAGGCTGGTTGGCGGGTCCTTTTGAGAATTCGCAGGAAAGCCATGAGCGAAAGGACGGTCTCAGAGTTCGCAAAACCACCAGTGGAATTATAGGGTTTTGTTGATGAACGCAGGCAGTCACCTTCGAGGCCAGCAATTGGCAGCAGAAGTTGCTCGCAGGTTGGCCGAAGCCATTCCTGAAGCGATCTACGAGCTACGCGCCGAAACGCCCCTTCAGTTGTTGATTGCGACCATTTTGGCAGCCCAGTCAGCTGATAAACAGGTCAACAGCGTCACCGAGACGCTCTTTGAGAAGTACCCTACGCTGGATGACTTTGCTGACTGCGAATTAGAGGACTTGCAGGCCGATCTTTCCCGTTTGGGAAGTTATCGAAACAAAGCCAAAAATGTCCGCAACACTTGTCGCCTGCTCCGCGAACAGCACGAAGGCGTCGTTCCCCAGTCGGTGGACGAACTGGTCGAGTTGCCCGGTGTCGGACGCAAAACGGCCCATGTGGTCTTGGGCAACGCCTTTGGAATCCCCTCCGGCATTGTGGTCGATACTCACGTTGGCCGAGTCGCCCGTCGTCTCGGGTTGACCGAGAGCCAGAAGCCTGAAGCTGTGGAGGCAGAGCTCAATTCCTTGGTGCCCCAGAAACAATGGATCGAGTGGAGCAATCGCGTGGTCCTCCATGGTCGCCGCGTTTGCAAAGCCAGACAGCCGGCTTGTTCAACTTGCTGTCTGGAGGATATCTGCCCGCGAATCGGAGTGGATTCCGAGGCTGGCTCTGCCTAGGTGGATCGTCCTGATGTGGCCCGACCCACCCCGATGTTGTTGGTTCGCTTGTCTGAAGCTCCTCCGAATTGGGCCTCTGCCACAATCTGAGACAGGTTAAGGAACAGGTCCTTTAGAGGATGTCCCTTCGGCTGCTGGACCTTCAGATGATGGCCCGACAGAGACCATAGTCGATGCATGGTCCCCTTCCCTTTCCATTGGTTGAACCCTTCAGCGCGTTGATTGGCTTGCCTGTCAGGAGTTGGAACAAATGACAGCAAGGGGCGTTTTGGAGGGCGGTTCGCAGGGAGCTTTTCGGGCCGACCTTGCCTTGCGTATTGGGAGATCATCCCTGAGGAACGACAATTGTGATTCTTTCTGGTCAAGAGATCCGCAGGCGGGTTGGTGGGGATATTCGGATTGAACCGTTTCGGGAGGAACAGCTCAATCCCAACAGTTACAACCTCACACTGCACGATGAGCTGCTGACCTACGAGGAGGTGATCCTCGACATGCGGAAGGCCAATCGGGTGCGGCGGCACACCGTTGGCCCGGAGGGCTTTGTGCTCCAACCCCACACACTTTATCTCGGGCGGACCGCCGAGCGAACCGAGACCCATAATCTCATCCCCATGATTGAGGGCCGCAGCTCGATCGGACGTCTGGGATTGTTCGTCCACGTGACTGCTGGATTTGGAGATGTGGGGTTCTGCGGGTATTGGACTCTGGAGATGTTTGCGGTTCATCCCGTCCGCATCTATCCCCACGTCCAAATCTGTCAGATCTTCTACCACGCCATCGTGGGGGATTTTATTCCTTACCGAAGTAACAAATACCAGCATAACCACGACATCCAGCCCAGTCTGATCTATAAAGAACTCAACCCCCAGGCAGAAACCGATCGTCAGAAACAACTCGGCTTCGGCATCGAAACCCCCCAAGGTTGAAGCGGGTTGAAGAGCCCCCAGCAGGCTTTTTATTGCCAAGTCCTCCCGTGGCCTGACCGAGCCCCTCCCGACAAAGGTGGCACATGCGAAGAGTGGCCTTCTTGTGGGAGCCTTTTCTGGAAGTCTCCTCTCCCTGCGGAGTGGTTTCTGGAGAAAGCTCCTGAGGGATTGTCGGACTGCAGCAACGCCCCCGAGCCTCCCCTGCCCTTGTTCTGGGCGTTTGTATCGTTGGCGTAACGAAGATACGAAAATTCCGCTTTCAGCAGCGATATTCTTTGGGAACACTGGACCAACGATCGGGGACTAACAACAGAACTCCCCCGGGATCAATTCTTCGGGGGGCTCGAGGTGATCGGCAAAGGCCCTGAACCCGTTGGCCGAGTTGAGCGACGACCTCGATCATCAATCTCAAAACAAATCGCCGCCAAAAGGCGTGGGCCCCAAACAACACAAACATCCCCAACAAACAGCATGATCGGTCCGTCGTTTCCGTCACCAACAATCTGAGGTGAATCTTCGCTGGCCTCTCCTTGCCGCCGGAATTCGCAGACTTCAGAAGTCATCTGGCAGAGCTCACTTGCGGAAGCGGCCACCATCGTGGTGAAAATAGGCAACCCTGGGGGCTCGGATGGACCCGGATGGTTGCCAGTTGGCGGACCCAAGCAGTCGGAGAAATTGGTGACGAGGAGAACGCACCGAACCTTTGCGTGGATGGGAATCTCTGAGAGTTGCGTAGTCGGCAACCAGGAAAACCGGCATCCCTTTTGGGAGCGAAGCCATCAGGACCGATTGTTGTCTCGATGGGGCTGCTTGATCGATGGCAGCAGCTCGAGAAGGCTTGACCCTACTTCAGCAGATGTTGTGAACCTGTGACCACAACAGCCAGCACCACCGCCGCGGAACTTCTGGAGCGGCTTCAGCGGAGCAATCTGCTCCAGGCCGATGCCTTGGCACAGGTGCGTTGCGCCGCCATCGAGGCTGGGCTGGCAAAAGACGCCAATGTCTCTCAGGGTTCATCCCCTTCGGGGGAGGACAACGACCTGGCTGAACAGCTGGCTGAGGCTTTGGTTCAGGGGGGATGGATTACCCATTGGCAGGCAGAGCAGTTGCTTGCCGGTCGCCAGGCGTTCTTCTTTGGCAAGTACAAACTCCTCCGTCGGATTGGCTCAGGTGGAATGGGCTCAGTCTACCAAGCCGAGGAGGCTCGTCTGCGGCGTGTTGTCGCCCTCAAGGTGCTCCATCCCGAGAAAGTCACCGCCGGGACTTCCGCCGCTCGTTTCCGGCGTGAGATCCATGCCGCCAGCTTGCTGCAACACCCCAACATCATCCAAGCTCTGGATGCTGACCGCATCGGGCGGACTCATTATCTGGTGATGGAGTACGTCGATGGGCACGATCTGGGCCGTTGGATTCGTCGCAACACCCAATTCCCGCTCAAATGGACCTGTGAGGTCATTCGGCAAACAGCTTTGGGTTTGCAACATGCTCACGAAAGGGGGCTCGTTCACCGGGATATCAAGCCAGGCAACCTATTGGTCTGCCAAGAAGCGGCCAGGAATCTGCCCCATGTGAAGATCTTGGATTTTGGACTGGCTCGCTTTATGCAAGAAGCCCCTATCCAAGGTGACCTCACCGAAACCGGGCAGATTTTGGGCACGCCCGACTACATCGCCCCAGAGCAAGCACGCAATACACGAGCGGCCGATATCCGAGCCGATATTTTCAGCCTGGGCTGTACCCTGTATCGCATGCTTGCCGGCCGCTTGCCCTTTGAAGGCGAAAACGCCGTCGAGAAGTTGGTGGCACGCTACACCAGCGATGCACCGCCGATTCGCCGATTCCGCCCAGAGGTTCCACCACCTCTGGAAGGGATCGTCGGGACAATGCTCGCTCGCGATCCGGACCAGCGCTATCCCACCCCTGAGCACGTGGCGGAGGTCTTGGCCCCCTTCTCGCTCCAACCTCCCTCCCACTCCTGGAGCTTTCAGGTTGGTCTGCCCCAGTCGCCAGCGTCCCCACCACTCCTCTCTACGCAGTTTGCCGAAGAACAGCAAGATCTCCAACTCCCCACCGACCAGCAGCAAACCGCGGCCATGCCAGCCGTTGAGCCTCCAGCTGCACCAGAGGATCCGCTGCCGGAGTCAGGCTGTTATCCGAGTGAGGACGCCACTGCGACGCCACAAAGCAACGGGCATGCTGGTGCGGAGGTGGGGAGCCGAACGGCTGAGTTTTTATCCTTGCTTTCGGAACAGGCAGGCTTGGAGAACGAGAGCGGAAAATCCACTGCTCGTTCTCGGGGAAAAACCTTACAAGAGGGACTGGCTAGGGACAGGTCGAGTTCCCGGTCGTCTCGCTCTTGGTCGGCAAGTGGATCAGACGGGTTCTCCAAAGGCCGCATGCAGCGGCTGTGGGGAGAGGACAAGCTCTGGCGGGGGGCGACATCCCAAACGCTTCCTGGATGGGCTTGGGTGATGAGCGTCGGTTTGCTGGCAGCTACCACAGTGCTGTTTGGTTTCTGGTTCTCCAGCGCAAAAACTCAGCCAGGTTCGATCCGTGTGCGGCTGCCAGCCCTGGTTCCGGATCTGCAGGTCTTTCTCGATGATCGACCTGTCACGTTACTGCGGCCAGGACGGGAGTTTTTGATTTCTGCGGCCACCGCAGGCGAGCATATCCTGCGGTTGGAACGACCTGGCAAACCAGATACACGTCGGGTTGTCCTTGTTGAATCAGGTTCACAATCCCTGGTGGTGATCAAGTGGGGCGACCTGGCCCGCGGCCCTTCTCAAGACAAGAAGGTGTCCCTAACCCCTCCGCCAAACCCAAGGTCGCCTTCCTCCCAGAGCGATTCTAGAGTCAGCAGTTCTGGAGTCGGCAACTCGGGTCTCACTTGGGCCCAGCTGCGACAGCAATGCCAGAAGTTAGCTAACCTTCCTCCCCCAGCTCGTCCTCTGAAGCAGTGGATCGCCGCACGGCGGACCCTCGCCGAGTTCCTTGCCCAAGACCAGTCTGCCCAAGTCCAGTCTGCCCAAGTCCAGTCTGCCCAAGACCAGTCTGCCCAAGACCAGGCACACCGCATTCAGGGACTTCAGAGGCAGCAGGCTGCAGAGTTATTGAAACGTCTGGCCAATCCCCTGGACGCTCTTGAGCCCGAGGCGGTTGCACCGCGTTATCAATCCCTCGTTGGGCACCTTCCTGTGGTGGGTCTGTGGCAGGACCGACGCTTGCTTCATGAGAGTCTGGTCAAGTGGTTGGCCGCTTCACCAGACGGACGCTGGTTGGCCAGCGCCGACATCGCCGGCGGGGTCCTCCTGAGCGACGCGAAAACAGGACAGCCACAAGCATCATGGCGTCTGCCGGGGAGGATCTCCGGCCTGTCCGTCCAGCCTCAGAGCAAGTACTTCGCCATCCTTACCAATACTCAACAAGGAGAAGGCCGTGTTTGGTTGGTGTTTCCAACTGATTTTGAGCAACCGCATTTGCTGACCCCAGCAGTGCCCCAGCCGACCTCGCTGGCCGCCCTGTCAGGTGATCATCAGCAAATCCTTGTTGGCACCGCTGAGGGCACATTGGCCCTGCTGACGTGCCAGGATCGGCTGCCAACGGGCCGACCTGGATTTCAGGCTGGGCAAGTCCCCGCAGATTCTTTTGACCAACAGTCCGGCGATTCCGACGCGGGCGGTCTCTGTCGGGTCGATGAACTCTCCCTCGGGACCGGCCCGATCGAGTTGCTGACTGTCGATTCGCAAGGTCGGTGGCTGCTGACCTTTTCCGAGGGTAAGTTCCGGCTTTGGCCCCTGGCGAAACTGGTGGACTCGCTCCGGCAGGATCGTCAGCCGATTCAGCCCATCTCGCTTGATCCGGACGAGCCAGAGCGTTTCAGGCAAAGGCCGGCCCTGTTGGGAAGTCTGTCCAAGCCACTGGCGACCTTCTCCCCAGACGGCCGTACCCTGATCACTGCGGGATTGGATGGCTCCTTTCATCTCTGGACGCTGCCGCTTTCCCTCAAGGCTCTCCCACAACAGGGCCTGAAGCCTCAGCGTCTGCCGATTCCCGGACGTCTTGTCCTGGCCATGCAAGTCAGCCCTGATGGTCAACTGCTGGCGATCGCCTCCCGGGGCAATCCGAGCATTCGCTTGTGGAGTCTTCCCGGAGCCCAACTGGTCGGCAGCCTTTCAAGTTTGTCAACCGTTTGCGACGCTGTGGCTTTCCTGCCTGCTCCCCAAGGCCCGAATGCCTCCGGCTCTCCGGCAAGTGCTGGCTTCTCCAGTGGTTCTGAAGAACTTGAGAGTGCGACAAGCCCCGCTGCTTCGGCAGGGATCGCCGAGCCCACTTTGGTGGATCGGTCCCGCAATACCTCGAGATTTGCCTTGGCGATGACTGACGGGTCTCGGGTGCGTGTCCTTGATTGTGCCAATGGCAGCAGCGTGCTTCAGCCGACTGGCCATGGACGAGCTGTGGCGTCGATGACTTGGTCGCAAGACTCGGGCCAATTGATTTCCTGTGGCTTGGATGGAACGCTGCTTTGTTGGGATCCCTCAACAGGGGCCGTCCAAGACAGCCAACAGCTGACCGAGCGAGGTTCCGTCCGTGCGGTTGGCCTGACCCGCGACGGCCGGTTCGTGGCAGCCCTGCCCGCAGGGAGGCTCAACCAAGTCTTCTGGCAAGCAACACCCCCACACCCAAGCGGAGCTCGGCTGCGGCGGGTCAGTTTGCTCAGCCGGCAGCCGATCCTCCAGATTGGCCTCAGCCCGGATGGGGAAGAGCTGGTGGGCATCTGCAAAGCACGAAACCGTCGCGGAGTTGGAGTTCAGCTTTGGCAGATGCCTGCCGGAGTGCCGTCGCCAGGGGTGTTCGATCAAAGCCAACAAGTGGTCGACGTGCTCTACAGCAACGACGGCCGCTGGGTGTTTGTGACCACGTTTCGCCCCCGACACCCACCCCGAGTGTCCCAACTCCAGCGTGATCCGGTTGGCCTTCCAGATGACCGGCAAGCTGACCAGGTCCGACTCCCGAACCTTGAGTCGCCAGAAACAAACAACCTCCCGCTGGCTTCCGGTATGGTTCGTTTGTTGGACATCTCGCCGGAGGGCCGTTGGCTGTTGGGGTACTCGATCACTGGCCGACTGTTGCTCTGGGATCTTTCTGGCCAGCAACTCCTGAGTCGGCCGCTTCCGGCAGGCCCGGTCACTGGTGTCTTTTCTCCAGCAGGAACCTTGGCCGTTCTGACTAGCGATGGCCGAGTGTCCCTCTTCAAGCTTCCTTCGGACGGTCGCCCCTTGACCGAGGTGACCTCCGCGCAGCTCCCTGCCCCGCAAAACAACACCAGCCTGCGATTCTCGCCTGCCTTCTCCCGGAGTGGGCAATTGCTCTTCGGACCTGAAGGCCGCCACCTTCTTGTCGGCGATGCTACCGGCGCCATTCTCGTTCTACGTTGGAACGAAGCAGACTTTTCGGCTTCTCCGACCCCCTCACAAAGCCCGTAACTCCGTCACCTCTTTGTTGTTCCAACCAAGGATGCCAAAGGCCTGGGGGTCGGTTTGTAGGGGTTGGTCAACTTTTGTCGCCCAAGACCACAGATAGTGATCGTAGCACTTCAAGTTGTTGTGCCGACTCGAAGAATCGCTCGACTGATCATAGCAGGTGGGACGATAGCAACTGTGTCGAACCTCATAGCAAGCCAGACCAGACCTACGTAGCCCAACGCCTGAGGACGCCCGCAGTCAGTCCGCCAAGCCAACCGTCGCTGGGGACAACCAACTCTGCACAACCCTCAATCGCAAGCCTCCCTCAAAGGTCGCCAGCCCGAAACCACAAGCCGTGGCCTACTAACCGGGGGTCACTGGATCGCCAGCCGGAACAGGGGGGGCCAATATCCGGACGAGGGATGCCCCGGGTATGACCACGGAAGGTTTTCCGAGAAGACTTGACCCGGCGGTTGAGGCCGCTTGAGCTCTGCCACACGGACGTGGAGAAAAGGCCCATGCTCGATCAATTGGTGACCGGAACAGCAGCCGGCCTCCAGAACCGAACTTCTCGGCGAAGCAGCCCCTGGAATTGTCAACTTCCTGCAAACGGATTTCCTCACCTGGCTGTCCTGGGTGCGGCTTGCTGTCTGTTGTTCAGCCTGATCGGCTGCCAATCCCAGCTTCTACGGGACCAGCACGAGTCTGGAAAGACAACGCAGGATGCCTTGGTTCATCACGTCTCTCACTACCGAAAAGTTGCCACTGAGATTGAGTATCCGGTTGGTTGCCCGATTCCTCAGCCGCTGCTGGAGACGGATGGTCCTCGGAGTCTGAGCGAGCCTGGGGAGTTGGAGTATTGGGATTTGTCGCTGGAGGAGGCGATTCGTATCGCGTTGACTCACAGTGAGGTGATACGAGATTTGGGTGGGACGGTTCTCGCTTCTCCGGCTGCGGTGAGCACGGTGTACGACCCGTCGGTGCAGGAGAGCAATCCCAACAACGGCGTGGAAGCGGCCCTGAGTGCCTTTGATGCGATTTTCACCGCCAACGGGGCCTGGCAGCGGCAAGAACGGCCGGTCAACTTTTTGATCCCGACTGGGACGCCTGGTGTCTTTCTGACTGCACCAGTCTTAGAGCAGGATCTCTTCAATGGAAGTGTGGAATTAAGCAAAACCAGCGCCACCGGAGCGCAGTTCTTCTTACGAAATAATACGGACTATGTCTGGAACAATAACGTAAGTAACCAGTTTCCCAGTTCCTGGGTGACCAATGTCGAAGCCGAATGGCGGCAGCCGTTGCTCCAAGGAGCCGGGATCGAGTTCAATCGGATTGCCGGACCCACCGCTCAGCCAGGTTTGCTCTTTACCAACGGGGTGTTGATCGCTCGGATCAATACAGACATCGCCCTGGCCGATTTTGAAACTGGTGTCCGCAACTTAGTCAGCGACGTGGAAAACGCGTATTGGGATTTGTACTTTGCCTACCGCGACCTGGACGCGCAGTTGGCGGGTCGAGCCTCGGCCCTGGCAACCTGGCAAATTACTTATACCAAATTCCAATTCGGTGGAATCGGGGGCTCCGCCGCCGATGAGGCCCAAGCCCGACGGCAATATTTTTCCTTTGAAGCTTTAGTCGAAAACGCTCTCAGCGGAACGCGAGCCGGCTCGACGATCTCAGGCGGCCCCGCTGGCGGAGGTTTTCTTGGCGGGACCGGCGGAGTGTTCGCCCGCGAAACTGACCTCCGGTACCTGATGGGTCTGCCCCCTTCTGGCAAGAAATTGATCCGCCCCAAGAATAATCCCGCGTTTGCTCCGGTCGAGTTTGAGTGGGAAAAAGTTCTCGCTGATTCTTTGACCCGACGGGTGGAACTCCGCCGTCAGCGCTGGCAGATCAAGCGACGCGAACTGGAGTTGATTGCTGCAAAGAATTTTCTGCTGCCCCGCCTGGATATTCAGGCGCTTTACCGCTGGTACGGCTTTGGCGACGAATTGCTCGATCCCAATGGAACCGAGCCGGAATTGGATAACGCCTGGCAAGAGCTCACCGGAGGACGCTTCCAAGAGTGGCAACTGGGTTTTAACTTCCAGGTACCGATCGGTCAGCGACAGGCTTATGCTTCGGTTCGCAATGCTGAGCTCAACCTGGCCCGAGAAAAGGCATTGCTGCGTGAGCAAGAACGACGGGTGGTGCGAGATCTGGCGGCCAGTGTGCGGGAACTGGACCGAGCCTACGTGATCGCCCAGACACGATTCAACCAACGCGTGGCAGCGGCGACTGAAGTCGAGAAGTTGAACGACCTGTATCGGGAGGGGAAGGCGACGATCAACGTCGTTTTGGATGCTCAGCGGTTTTTGGCCGAAGCAGAAGTCGAGTTCTACCGCTCCACGGTGCAATATGCGCTGGCGGTCAAAGGAATCCACTTCGACAAGGGCACCCTTCTCGACTACTTGGGAATTCGTTTGGCTGAGGGCCCCTGGAGCCCGAAGGCCCAGGCTGACGCTGCCGAGTTGGCCAAGCGAATGGCCAAGCCGGTGATTGATTACAAGTTCACCGAACCGCCGAACTTCGCCTCCTCGCTTCCCGAAGAAGCCTACGGCTTGACTTATCCCCACGCCGGAGGTTCCGATCCGCAGCCCACGCCCGTCCCAGATCCTCCTCAAGTGGGACCAGATCCCAAGCCCGAAAAATCCGACCAGGCCGACGGCCCTGATTTGGGGAATCCCGAAGAAGGCCTAGAACAGGATGATCGCGACCGGGATGATCGCGACCGGGACGAATTCGACCGAGATGAATTCGACCGAGACGATCGTGATCTTGATGCCCTGGATGAGTTGGATCTGGACAAGCTTGAAGACATTGAGCGTGGCGAGAACGCTGAAGCGGTGACCAACGACGTCTTCAGGCTTCCGCCCTCCAGACGCCGTTCCAAGAACCAGTTCGGCTCGCCAGCCCTGGGGTCGGGCAGCCACTCAGGCACTTCACCTGAGCAACGATGGACCCCGATTGATTCCGTCCGAATTGCTCCTTCCATTGGGATCCCGCGTCAGAGCACCCCGAGCCAGAACAACGAGCTTCCTTGGCCACAACAATCATCCTCTTGGGGAGCACCGGATTCAGCCTCCCAAGAGACACCAGCAGCGGCCCTCCCTGCGATTCCGCCGGAGGGGTCCGAAGAGTCCCCGATTCGCGTCCGATGGACCATTCAGGATGCCAAGTCCACGACCTCGGTGACTCCAACTCACCCAAGGAGCGGTCTCCGAGCGACCAGTTACCAAGAAAGCCGTGATCGTACCCGCCAGCCGGCCGAGACGAGGCGGTATCCCGATGTCCGAGGCGGCGGTCAAGCGCATCCGGCCCGAACTCAGGGGCCTCGGCTGCGAGTGATTGAACCAACCCAAGAGAACAGCATTTCCAGCCATGTCTCAAAGGGTATTCGGCTGGTCTCGCATCAGCCGAAGACCGCAGAGCAGTGGCGCGGTCTTCGGCGGTCGCATCCCCATCAGGGCAGTTCTCCAGAGCAGCCCGATCGCTGGAGGTCAACCACCCCTGGACGGTTTCTTCGCGTGGGGGACCATCGTCTCAGCCCACTCTCGGCCGAGCGCCAGACAGATCTCCCGGGAACCAGACCATCAGCTGGAGCTGCGCCAACCAATCGCCGTGCAGCCTCAGGCGGAAAAATCCAGCCGCTGCCGGTGGGTGAGGAGGCTGATTTGATGCCTGTGCCCCGACCAGGCAAATTCCGCATGCGTGAGCAAGTTTGGCCACTCCAGCTGATCCGGCAACTTGAAGAGAAATGCCACCAGCCAAAAACCCCGAGCTCTCCGGCTGAATCGAGCTCTCCGGCTGAGTTGAGTCCTCCGGCTGAGTTGAGTCCTCCGGCTGAGTTGAGTCCTCTGGCTGAGTTTGTTTCCCCAGCGAGGATCGACTGTCTGTCTGAGGGTCAATTGCTGCCCAAGGGTTCTGGCAGCTCCAGCAGTGGATTGTCACAGAGTCGCTCGCGGGGTCTCCCCCACGAGAGTGCCGGGTTTCCCCAGCCGGTTGATGTCTTGCGAATCCGCTTGGAGTGAAAAAGTCACCCCGGGGTGCCCAAACACCACGGACGCCTTTCTGGAATCCTCTCAGTTCTCAGCCGAGTTGATCGCCATCACCGTTGGGTTTAGTAGCGACCCAGATCCCCGGTGTTGGCTTCGGGCCGGACTTCTAAGAGCACTTCCTGGGCTTTTTGGGTCATCAGCCGAAGGTCACTGCCGATGGCCAAAAACTGCATGCCCTGCTCGGCTCTTTGAAGAGCGGCTTGAGGATCCATGCAGTGCATCCCTGTGGGTGTTCCGCTGGTTCGGCCGATGTCGACGACCTGTTGGAGGGCGGCTTCGAACTGGGCGTCGGTGGCCTCGCTGCCATCGGCACCCCGCATGTTCGCGCGTAGGTCGACCGGTCCGACGAAAATGGCATCAACGCCAGCAGTGGTGTAAATCTCTGGGGCGTTTTGCAGGCCCTGGGGGCTTTCGGTCTGCAGCACGACCAAGATTTCGTCGTTGGCTTGGGCATAATACTGCCCCGCTGAGGCTCCGAAATTCAGGGCATGCAACCCACCCCCCAGACTGCGATTACCGATCGGCGGATACTTTGCCGCCGCAACGGCAACACGAGCTTGCTCAGCGGTGTTGACCATGGGGACGACGATCCCCCACGCCCCTGCGTCAAGCGCCCGTTTGATGTAATCGTGGCTGCCCTGCGGAACTCTTGCCAAAGGGACACATCCAGCATCGGCGATTGCCCCAAAAACGGCAGCTGCCTGAGACCAGTCAATCGGTGAGTGTTCCAGATCCAACGTCAGCCAGTCAAAACCCAGTCGAGCCAACACACGAGTGGCATAGAGATCCCCCAAGGACAGCCAGGTTCCGTAGGTGGGAAGTCCTTCCCCCAAACGTTGTTTGACGGGGTTCGTTTTCATAGTGTTCTTGCACAATGCTCTGGGCTAGCAATTTTTGGCAACCTAGCAGGGAGGACTTGGCCGATCGATCGGTTCGGCAGGGATTCGCCTTGTGGCAGGACGGTCTGCCCCACCAAGCTTGAGAACCAACCAAGCGTGCACTCCGGCTCAACAATCGAGTGTCAGGAAAAACTATAGTGGCCTAATAGGCTCTTGCAGTATCTTGTCGAAAATGTTGGCGGTGAGCTGTGTGAGCAGCAGAAATGTCGGTCTCAGGCGGCAAAGGCCGATCCTGCAGGCAGAGCAGACGCTCCTCAGGGGACCAGCGGGTTGTCAGCCCGCTGGTGCCCCAAGCTAGACATCGGCCCAGAGGCTGAGTCCAACCGGAGGGGTCAGCGAAGGCAAATCCCGGTTGAGGCAACAGGCGAGTGACCACCGACAGCAGGGCCGATTGCCGTCTCGAATTCGACCCGGTTACCACCCACCTTCTCTTTCGCTGACACGGGTGAACTTCTCAGGCTTGCTGATGGCTGGCGGACTGCCTGTCGTTAGAATACTTGTCGATCAAACGTGGCAAAGACCAGCATATCCGCTCAAAAATCGAGGTCTAGCACCAGATGACCGAGTCGGCACCAGGCCCGGGTTCTCCCGAAAAACAGAGTTCCACCCAAAAAGAGAGCCCAGACCAGGCCCCACAAGAACCCGGGAGTCCTCCACAACAAGAATCCCCGGCACAAAGCCAGAGTTCTGGTGGCCCGCCGAGCGATGCTGGAGAGTTTTTCACCGTTGCTCAAGTGGGCGACATCCAGGAGGGCCGGGGATGTGCGTTCAACGTCGGCGGCCGCACGATTGCCCTGTTTCTCCACGGCGGTCAGTATTACGCCCTGGATGATTTCTGCCCCCATATGGGAGCATCGTTGGCCATCGGCTCGATCTACAAAGATGCGGTGACCTGCCCCCTGCATGCCTGGCGATTCCAGCTAACAGATGGCGCCTGGCTGGATAACCCGCGGGTCAAGGTGGAGACCTTTCAGGTCCGCCTTCAGGGAGACCAGATCCAAGTGTGTGTCCCTCCTCGAACCGACGTGAAACTGCCGGGGGGCAGACGTTGAAGCCCCAACAGCCGCAACACCCCCATGGTGTCGGCCTGACTCAAAGTTGGACCTTTTCGCCGGGCTGGATCACCAGGGGTTCTGCGTCGGTTTGGGCCTTGATCTTCTCGGCCCAAGCGGCTGCGTCCTGCTGGATCGGGGGGAACGTGTTGTAGTGCGCTGGGGCGACTTGTTTGGGTTTGAGCAATTTGGTGGCCTCGACGGCGTCGTCTGGCCCCATGGTGAAGAGATCACCGATGGGCAGCACGGCCAGATCCAATCCGCCCCGAGCGACCAACTGCATATCGGAGAACAGATCGGTATCGCAGGCGAAGTAGATCCTCTTGCCGTTGACCGACAACAAAATCCCCGCCGGGTTGCCGGCGTAGGTGCCGTCGGGCAACACAGAGCTGTGCACCGCCGGGGTGAGTTTCACGCGACCAAAGGGCAGATCGTAGCCGCCTCCGATATTCATGCCCACAGTATTGGAGATCCCCTGCTTTGCCAGCCATTGGGTGATCTCGAAAACGCTAATGACCTGTGCCCCGCTCTGTTGGGCGACCGTCACTAGTTCGGCAACATGGTCCGCATGACCATGAGAAACCAAAATCAGTGTCGGGTTGATCTCGGCCGCTTTCGTTGGGCAACTGGGATTGGAATCCAGGAAGGGATCAAGCAAGATCCTGTGCTCACCGGTGGTGATCATCCAGGTGCCATGCCCCAGCCAGGTCAATTCAACACTCATCGTGAGCTCTCTCTTGGATTGTCCCAATAGACCAGACCAAATTCCCAGCGACTCGATCTCAAAGGAATCGGCCCTCAAACAAACAACGACAGATTGAAATGATTTCGTCGCTCTACTGAGGTTGGGGATACTCTTGGCTCGCCCGGTTGATGGAAACGCTGCAAAAATCGCCGGTTCTTGTGCCGTTGTAGCGTTTTGGGCGAGCAAGATTTCTCCCCAAGTGCAGTAGCGTCTCGGGGCAAAGCTGTTCTTGGCTCAAACTGAACTTGGCTCAGAGTGACTTTGGCTCAGAGTGACTTTGGCTCAGAGTGACTTTGGCTCAAAGCTCTCGCGTCACAGGGTTCAGCCGGCCAGGATGGCCTTCATGTTCTTCTTGTAGGCCTCCACACCGGGCTGGCCGTAGGGGTTGATACCAATGAGGCGACCTTCCACAACGGTGGCCAGCATCATCATTTGGAAGAATTGGCCCAGCGAAGCTTCGTCGGCCAGCGGCAGCCGCAAATCAGCAGTAGGGCGTTGGTCGTCGTAATAGGCCTTGTTGGTCCCCGCGATGGCAGCATCCAAAATGTCTGGGAGGGTCTTCACCGCATATCGGTTGAGCTCGTCTTGGTCAAGCTCGCTGTGCCCAACGGCGCGTCGATCGCGCTTGGGTTTCTCAACGATGAGGTTGGTGATCAACTTATCGCGTCGGCCTTCCTGATGTTGTTGGCCACGACTGTGCAGGTCCCGAGTATTGACGCAAGTCAGCGGGGTGGCCCCTTGCTGCTCTTTGCCCAGGCTTTCTGAAAGCAGTTGGTCGTACCACAGACCCGCCGCCTCCAAACCCTTGCCCCACGTTGAGAGCACCCGGATGGAGGCCCCTCGTTGAGCCTCCATCAGGTGGCAGACCCCCACATAATCCAGCACCGGGTTCTCGCCCGGGGCAGCGGTGCGGAACCGCTGATTCATCGCAGCGGCTCCTTCGAGCAACCGACGAATGTCGAGCCCCAGCACCGCCGCAGGCAACAGCCCCACTGCTGAGAGCACTGAGAACCGCCCGCCGACCCCCTCGGGAACCGAAAAGATATCCGGGCAACCGAGGGCCTGGGCCAATGCGAGCAACTTGCTGCCCGAGGAACCGGTCACCGGCACAACCAATCTCGCTGCCTGGGCTCGGTCCCGGTTATGAGCCTGCAATAACACAGAGAGATAAGTGCGAAAGGCTGCAGCGGTCTCCAGGGTGCCGCCACTTTTGCTGATGACCACGATCCCCCAGCGATCTTCCGAGCCGGTGGGATGGTGCTCGCGTCCCAATAAGTCCAACAAACCTTGAGTCGCATCGTTGTCGAGGTTATTTCCATCGAAGTAAAGCCGCGGATAGCCGCCACGAGCACCTCTTGATAACTCGTTGTGCAACGGATGACAGCAGGACTCAAACAGTGCCCTGGCTCCCATGTAGGATCCGCCGATGCCCAGCAGCACAACGCGGTCCACCGTCTCGGCCAACCGCCGGGCGGTGGCCAACAGGCGACCAACTTCGCTTGTTTCGCCAAGTTGATCGTATTCGGCCAACAGCCGTTCGGGGAGGTCCAGAAACTCGCTATCCAGCGGTTGTTTTTCTTCGGGGATCGTCATCCCGCTGCGGGACAACTCCACGTCGGCCAGGGTCTCGGCTCGGGCTTGCTCCAGCCGTGGCCCTAGGGCTCTGAGGTCGTCGGGGGAGATCCCGGTGTTTTCCAAGAAAGTGTTGGTTGGGTCATAAGTCAGCGGCAGAATCTCGGCCATCGAATGAGCCCGTCTTGAGAAAGTGCGAAAAGAGGATTCTGGGCCAATACTCAGGTGGTCGCCAGCTGGTCTTTCAATTCGTTGGAGTTTTTCAGTTCAGATCTGGTCATCGCCCCGAAGGTCATACGCACGGCCTCGGAGGATGCCACTGCCAAAATGAAACGAATCAATCTCCTTGCTGCTTACCTAGTGACAGGATACCGCAATCCACCTGGGGAGGTGAACCGGGCACGACATCCATGACCACAAGCCCGACTCTGCAACGCGACCCCAACGGAAACCGAAAGCATCGAGCTTCGCTGGCAGCCAGAGTTGGAAGAAGCCAGAGATGGGCAGAAGCCAGCGTTGGAAAGCAGCCAAAGTTGGAAGGAGCCAAAGTTGGAAGGAGCCAAAGTTGGAAGGAGCCAGAGTTGGGAAGGAGCCAGAGTTGGGAAGGAGCGAAGGAAAGGGAGCAGACGGTTTGGGGCGGTCACTCAGCCGCTCTGTGCTAGCGACGCTGAGTCACGATACGAGCATCCAACCAGTTGGCATAGTCGCAGACATCACCACGGTCGGCAAAACGTACCCCCAGGACGAGGAGCCGTCCTCCGGTAACATCCACGTTCAGGTGGAATGGGGCAGATCCACCTCGAATGATCGGGCTCACAAATCGCGTGTTGCCACGCGGGTCGCCTTGGGGACGCAACACCTGGACAACGAAGTCCACACTCCCCATCTGACCGGCGTGATCGTCAATGGCTACCTCCGAGGCAAACTTGGTGTCCCCCTCGCTGAGCCGGTACTTTACTACTGTGAAGCTTTGTGTCCCCAAACCCTTGCGGTAGCTCTGGCCGTTGACCGAAAACGGCAATCCGAGAACGTTGCGGTCCAACTGAAACTCTGGTGCCAGCTCCAGAAAAGGCCGAGTGACCACAGCTCGGTTGCCCTGCTCTCTCAGCTCGTCAGATAAGTAGCGGGACCGACCACCGTTGGCTTGGAGGTAGACGAGTTGGTCACGGGCCGAGGCATCCCCGGAAAATGAGAACGGAGGCTGGACGACCCAAGGTTCGCCGGGACGTGCAGAGGCAGAAGACGGTTCGAGAGTGACTTGCTTCTCTGAAACAGCGAGCGAGCGAGCCTGGATGAGCGTGCCATCTCGAAGGCCAACCCACCAACGGAAGCCATCGGCGGTGGCTCGCACGGGCTCGCGGTTGAACCGAATCGCACGGATCCCCTCGGGTGGCAATTTCAAGCGGCCTGAAGACGCTTTGAGAGTGATTTTGGGGGTCGCCGCATCCTCACCAACCTGAAGATCGGTCACCCGTCCTGTAAGCCGATCGCCGTTGATCAGCCAGACCTCGTGTTGGCCTGGGTCGCTGGGACTGGCTTGTTTGAGACGAGTCAACAGTTGTTGGAGCTGTTTGGGATCTGAGGGCCGCTGATAAACGATCGCCTGAACAAGGCGTTCTCTCAGCCGAATCGTCCCCAAACTGCCGGTGTTGACACGCAACGCTCCAGCAGCCAGTCGTTCAACCTGGCCAAGGACCTGTCCCCCGTCGGCCAGAAGGACAAGCTGCCCCTTGCGTCCTGGAAGTTGAGGATGGCCGTAGCGAACCACCTCAGTAGCAAGAACCTCAAGGGTTTGCTGGAGAGAGTCACCCTCCGGGACGCTCACCGCAAAACGAAGCCTTGCCGATTGAGGGGTGGTCTCAGGCTGGACTGCCAACAGCTGGAGATGCTCAAACACGTCCTCGGTGGTGACCAGAGGTTGCAGAAGTTGTGTTTGATCCGCTTGGGCCTTGGGGAGCCCGCTGCCAGTTAGCAGACTGACGAGAAGCCAAATGCAGGAACTCCAAGTGCAGACAGGCCAGAGAAGTCGAGGTGGGAGTCCCAACGGAGCCTCGAGGTCTTGGAGAGACTGCGGCTGATGGCCAGACTGCAGGGCGGTCACTGAAACAAAGAGACTTTAGCGTTGAATGATGGGCAAGAAATTGTTCGGCAACTGCAGGATGATGCAGGCCATGGCGGTGCCATATTCTGGGCAGGCAGAGCTATACCAGGAACCGTTGCGGCGGCGTTGGCGTCTGACGAGCTCGTCCCGGATGGCGGGATACCAAGCATCCCAGTAGCGGCCGCCAGCATGCCACATCGCCTGGACGGCATAGTAGTGGGCATAGTAGTAATGGCCGTCAAATAGGGAGCCGTTGCCATCGGGAAGATAGGTCATCAGATAGCGGAGACCCTTGTCGATCTCAGGACCTTCGTAGATGCCCGCCATATACAGAGCGACAACACCGGCGGCTGAGCGAGGGAATGCGCTGGGGCCACCCTCAAGCTGATACTGGAATCCCCCATCGGGGTTCTGACTACGACGGACGTAATCGGTGCAGTCTTCAATGGTTGCTCTGGGCACAAACAACCCGGCGTTGCGAGCCGCACGCAGAGCCATCACCTGGCAGATCGTCACAGACAAATCCGCATCGTCGCGACGCGGGTGATACCGCCACCCTCCTTGTTGATTCTGCGTGTTGACGATCAGGCGAATCGCTGCGGAAAGCTTCTGACGGATGTCTGGACGATTGGTCATCCCATAACATTCGGCAAGAAATAACGTGGCGAAGCCGTGGCCGTACATTGGCCCGTGGCTCGTTGAGCCTGGTGAGACGATGAATCCGTCGCTGCGAGTTCGCGAGAGCAAAAAGGCAATACACTTGTCGATTTGGGAGCCGTAACGGCCGCGGTTGGGGGTGCTCCCCTGGGCGAGCATCGCCAGGCCGGTCAAGCCGCAGACAGCGACATTGGTGCGAAAAGCCCCGGAGCCGATCGAGCCATCTGCTCGTTGGTGGCTGTTGAGAAATTCCAGACCACGATTGATGGCCTGGCGAGCGGCAGGTGTCATCATCTCGCGGGCGTGTTCGGGATCATTCCCCAACGCCCCGAGAGCCTCGGTCGGCAGGGCCCCAGGCTGCCAGAAGGTGCTGGCCAGTCCTGCAGCGGTTAGGCCGGTTGTACCTGCTGCCCCGTGTTGCAGCAACCGACGCCTGGTCACTCGGTCGGCCTGTTGCTGAGGCTGATGGTGCTCAGCTTGTTCCAGTGCAGGCTGATTTGCCGCATCGACAGAAATGGCCTCAAGTGTGCTCGACCTGGTCGTGGGATTCTGCACGGTCACGGTCCTTGAAAAGTGATCACGCCACGGAGTGGTCAGCTTACATCCGCGAGCTGTATGTCCGAAGGTGCCTCTGTTGCTGCAAACCAAATCTCTGCCAAAGCCGAGCTCCGGCGGACTTCTGACTCAAACCGCTCTTGAAATTACCAGGTATGATAACTCACCGACAGACTATCGGCCAGACTTATCAACGAGTGCTCTCAGGGCTGCTGAAGCAGCTCCTGAGGGGATTAGCTGGGCAGCTTTTGCTGAGGTTTCAATTCCTGGCTGAGCCCGCAGTGGAACCCCCCAAGGAGTTCCCCTGCGAGCGGCTGTTCGCCAAACGGCGGTAGTAGTCTCGAATTAAGGCGTCGTACTGAGGAAGAAACTGTTCCTGAAAAGAATTGATGACCATTTTGCGTTCGCGTTGGGGCAGATGGCCCCATTCCGCCTGCAGATACTGTTCCAACAACTGATCGACGGATTGCTCACGCAGAGCCTGCGTGGTTTCCAGGCGTTGAGTGCTCTGCTGGGGGTCATCAGACTGATCGGATTGGCTGCGGTTGCCGGAACTCGGTGTTGCGTTGCCCTCACCAGATTGAGGCTGGCCGGACTGGTTTGCTTGGTTGCCCTGTTGGGATTCCGGCTGGCCGCCCTGTTGGGAGTTCTCTTGAGGCTGACTCTGGGAGTTCGGGTTTGGCTGCTGTGGTTGGGACTGCTGCCGCTGGAGTTGGAGCAATTCATCCAGCATCGCCACAATCGTTTGTTGCTTCTGCTGTGTCTGCTCTCCAGCATTGGCCCGCTCGAGCAGATCCTGCACGGACCGCATCTCCTGCACAATATGAGCCAGTGGGTTGTCTTGCCCTGACCGGTCGGTCCGCAAATCGCCGCTGTTCCCAGACTCGGGTTCTCCCGGCTGAGTCTCGCCTGGCAGTCGTGCGTTGCGGCCCTTCCTAGTCGCCTCACCTTCAGACTCTTGCTTGGGACCAGCGTTGGCAGGCCCAGAGTCGGCAGGCCCAGTGTTCGTGGGCCCAGTGTTTGTGGGCCCAGTGTTTGTGGGCTCGCTCTTTGCCGGGCGAGGTTCTGGAGATTTCGCAGAATCCGCCCCGGGCAGTGGGCCGAGGTTATCCCCCAAATCCAGTCCTTCGGTAAGCTCGTTGAGCAACTGATCGTCAAGCGAGCTGGCGACATTTCCCGATCCGTCGCCAGGATTGCCAGCAGGCTGCTGAGCCCAGAGACTTTCCTGGCCCAGCATCCCGAGCAACACCGCGTAAGCCAACCAATAGGCCTGCGATCGCTGGACAAGGGTAACCACCATCAAAAACTCCTGCTTGGTGTTTGGTTGGTCGACCGCTAAACCGAATCCTTCCAGCCCGATTCTTCAGGGCGAACTCTCACTTTCTGGTTGACTCACGGTCTGGTTTGCAAACTGCTGAATTTGGCGGCTGCACTGCACAGCAGTCGCGCAAGCAGTCCTAGTATGGCTGCCTCTGTTCTCTCAAGTGGCAACGCTCTCAGCAAGATCCACCTCCAGGACTCCCCCCTAGACGCTTATTCGGTGTGGAACCAACGCTTCGGTGAGTTCAGCGACCTCGGGTTTCGGGGAAGTCGGGTGGATTCGGGTTCTGGGGATGGCTCAGGTGGAGCCAGCAAATCGGGATCCAGCAACTCCAAGACCAAATCTGCCAAACGCCCTTGTTCTCGACTAAGACGATCGTAAGCTCGCTGGTGTTCGGCACTCAAAGGCCGACCTTCAGCGGCTTGCTGTTGAAGGGTTGCAGCACGTTGGTTCAAGTCCTGCTGCAAAAGCTTTAACATTTTGATCTGTGCCAGAGCAGGGACGCCGTCCTGCGGGGGACGGGGCCCTTGCGATTGTTGCGTTTTGGGCTGTTGACCAGCACCGGAGTTTTGCTTGGCAGAAGCTTGCTGCATTTCTGCTTTGAGATCCAACGCCTCCAGCAATTGTGCCAGTCGGGTCGCGGCGTACTCGGCGGCGTCGCGGACGGGTTGGTCAGTCCGCCCCAGGCTCAGCAGGTCGGCCGCTTGTTGCATCTGGGCAGCGGCTCCGTCGAGGGCGAGACGGAAAACGCGTGCCGAGTTCAGCGTGGCCGCCAAGTCGTCGGTTTCTTCGCGGAGCAGATTTTCGGTGGCCGAGAGGTCACGCACTGAGAGACGCTGGGCCTCAGAGAGCTCGCCTTGTTGCCCAGCGAGGGCCGCCAACTCTTGGACCTCCACGACCACTCTCTGCTGCCGGTCTCGCAACCCGGTCAGCCGATCTTGGATCTTGAGCAACTGCTCAAAAGCCAATTCGCCCTCCACCTCGCGGCGGCGATTGGCAAGCTCCTGCTCCGCTTTGTCGAGTTCCTGCTGTGCCTGTTCGGCTTGTTTTGCGGCCTGTTGGGTTTGGTCCTGAGAGTTCTGAGGCTTTTCTCCGCCGCCAGCTTGGCTGCCCTCGGAGCTTGAAGCGTTGTTTGGACCGTCTAGTTGATTCTCTTCTTGTTGACCACGGGCTTGTTGATTGCCTTGGCTGGCTTTCCGTGCCTGGCTGGCCGCAGACTTCATGCTCTGGCCAGCCCCCTGGGCGCTCTGACTCGCTTTCCGGGCTTGCAGGCGTTGGAGTTGTCTTGCCAGCCGCTCGGTCCGATCAGCCAGTTCCTGCTGCTGACGCCCGAGCCGGTCCAGTTCTCCTTGCCGTTGAGCTGGGTCCCCGCCCTGCCCCGCACGTCGTAAGTTCCGACCAAGGCCCTGCTGCCGATCCTGAAGTGTGGCCAACTCTCGTTCCGCTTGTTGGAGCTTTTTCAGCAACCGGGCCTTGTCGGTCTCAGGGCGGTTGGCGAGCACGTTGAGCAGCCCCTCCAATTCTTCAGCAAGCTTCTGCTGGCTGCTGGCAGCTTGGCCCACTTGGTTTTGTTGCACATCGCGAGCGGCCTGGCTCATGCGACCGGCGATATTGGATTCTTCGGTAGCGGCCAGGGTATCGCTGAGCGAGTGAGCCGAGCGAGCTTCTTGGGAATCCAATTCCCCCAGTGTTTGGGCAGCACGGCGGCTCCACTGAGCCACCGCATCAGCTAAGGCCCTTTGCCGTTGGGAGAGTTTGGTCAGCTCAGCCTGGGCTTGTGGCCCGAGGCCCTCAAAATCTTGAGTCAGGGTCTTGGGAATCTGCTCGGCGGTTCTCTCGGCCAGGCCTTGCTGCTGTCGGCGGATTTCTTCCAAATCTTGCCGGAAACGACGGGCGTTGTCCCAGCGAAATAACTCATCCAGCATCTTTTGCAGCTCGTCGGTGACCTGTGCTTGAGCTTGGCCGACTCTGTTAAGGTTTTCCGCCAACCGGCGAGGCGACGGAGCTGCCTTGTCCTGGGCAGCTTGTTGGTCGTTTGAGCTGGGCGTGCGGGGTTGGCCACTGTTGGTTTGGCTGCGGGATTGTTGTTGAGACTTTTGCTGGTTTTGTGGGTCCGTTTGCTGAGTTGGGCCTGGCTGATTGGTGGGATCCTGGCTGTTGAGACGGCGAGCGGACTTGACGGCCTGGGTGAGGTCGCGGCCAATCTGCGGCAGCTCTTTGGCGTTGAGGGCGGCGATTCTCTGGGCCAGTGCCTCCAGTCGCGTGGATGTCTCCGGATCGTTGATGCGATTGTCTTCGAGGGATTGCTGGAGTTGGCGGATGATTTGTGGAATGCCCCCCTCAGCCTCGGAGAGTCCACGTTGGACTTGTCTTTGAGTGAGCTCAACTCCTTGCAACTGCGAGCGATCGGCCCGATCCAGCGAACCGACACGCTGGAGTTGTATTTCCAGATCACGGGTCTCTTGCTGCACCTGGCGTTGGAGTTTCACCAGCCGATCGAGCTCCCCCAAAATGGCCGACTGCCGCGCGGCCAGTCGCTCGGTCATTTGACGCTCAGTCAAGACAATCAGCCTCTGCGGCTGGCTGCGACCAGCTTGAGGGAGGTAATCGACGGCTTCGACGAAAAACTCCACCTCATCACCGGGAACCAGGGGAAGTCCGAACTCCTGCAGATCCCAGCGATGATCGATCTGGCGGCGGTCTCCCTCGCCGCTGGCAACCACTTCCGGGGTGACCCAATCCGCTGGCGCCGGCCGCGGGCCAGCGTCGACGAGTCTGACGACCCGATCGACCGAGGGCATCTCATCGTTCAAGCGGTCCTTCACTTCACCGTCGGCAGCGCCGTTGCTAGGGTGATCGGCTCCTGGTTCGGGGCTTCCCGATGAACGATTCTGCTCAGTGCCTCGCTGATCCGCGGAGCCGCTCGGACTTGGCAAATGGCGGACCTGCAGAGTGACCCGATGCAGAGCCAGATCATCCCGGGCGGTGATCTCCAAAGGGACCACCGCTTTGGCAGTGACCGCATGCTGTTGCGTGGGTCGCTCGACGATCACCTCGGGTGCTTGATCGGCAATGACCTGCAGTTGCCCTTGTGTCGTTGGACCGCCAGTAAATTGGTCCACGTCTGTCAGCTGCAAAGAATAAGGGGCTGACTCTTGGGCAAGAAATTCAATGAGAAAAGCTTTGCCTGAATCCTTGAGGATGGCGGAGAGGTCGGCGACAGATTCCAAATGCAATAGTGCTGAGGCCAAGGGCTTGGTGGTACTGCCGCCGATCTGAATCCGTGATCCCCGAATGGCACGGATGGTGCCCTCAGCCTGATAAGGCGAATACCCCGTGTAAGCAGGAGGTTGCACGCGGACGGAAAATTCCTCAAGCCTTGGTGGTTCAACCACGCCGACTTGGTGCCATGGCATGGTCGAATCGTCTCCGCCGGTGACCCGCACAGCAAAGGACTTCACCACAGGTGGACGTCGGATGGCGACCTCTTGGGCTCCCTCGGGCACCTCCACCTGGACGATCTCCAGTTGACGTCCTTGCTGGGGGTCTTCGGTTCGCCACTCAACTCGAAGAAATTGCGGTAACCTTGGTCCGCTGTCCCGGACAAGCACTTCAAAGGGCTGCCCGAGTGCCACCCGTCGAGGCGCGTCAACGAGACTCAGGTTGTGAGTCCTTGGCCATTGTGGGCCGCCCCAAGGCTGAAGCATCCGCTGAGCGGCAATTGAGGCGACCGTTGGGTTGACCAGCACCACGGCCGCGGCCAGCAAGCAAACTAAGACCGCTGCCTGACACACCCGGCGAACAGGTTGGGGGTCCACAACGTCTTGCCACGTCAGATCGTCAATGTCCACTGTGGTCTGGTTGATCACAGCTTTGCGGAGTTGCAGACTCCCTGCTGTTGGGTCATCCGCCCTTCGGGCCAGAAAGTCCACCGTGCTGGTCAGCCGATCCACCAAATGAGGATGGCGATCCTCAATGCGGCGAGCAATTTGCAGATCATTCAGCGGTGTCTGCCAAGCCGTCCAGGCGTAGCGCACTAGAACCCAACCGGCCACACCAAGCAGCGTGAGTGAGGCCAGCCACCTTAAACCAGGATCTTGGAAACGGATGAGGTAATCGAAGACCCCCAGAAGCAACGCAACTCCCAACACACCAGCGATCAGCGTGCTGGCGGCGAAAACCCAGAACAACTGCCGCACTCGACGGCGAATCACACGGATTTTGGATTGAAGGGGGTGCTGCATTCGTGGTGACCTCACCAAGGCGACTCTCGGGCAATTCAGTCTACTGTACCAAGTTGGCCCTCGATTGCCCACGCATTTGTTACAGACGAGTGACCTGGAGTGTGAGCCTCAGGCAAGGCGTCAGTCTTTGTGATCGAGTTTGGCAACGGTCCTCGGCGAACTGCCGACTGCAGTCTTTCCCTGCCTCCGCCAGTAGACCCCTCCGCCAGTAGACCCCTCCGCCGGTTGATCCCTCCGGTCAACCTTTTCGCTGGGCTCTGCCTGAGAGCGTATGCTCTGGCTACGGCCGTTTGCTTTGGCTAGACCGTATGCTCTGGCTGAGGCTGAGTGTCCCACAAGCAACGGTGGCACTCAGGAAGGGCAATTCACCAAAGACAACGCGTTCATAACAATCCGAGACGCTTGCGGAGCAACCACTCGGCCAGCAGTAGGGCCAGAAAGGTGGCGATCACCCACCAACGGTTCCACAAGGGCAGCGGGGCAAGGCTCTCCACCGGGACTCGGCGACCCTGAGGAAGGTCACTGATGAGATTGTCTGCCAAGCCGAGTGTATAAAACCGTCCGCCAGTCTGACTGGCGGCGTATTCCAACTCCCGTCGATCCAGAGCAACCCGTTCGCGTTCACCCGGCGGAGCAACGACTGTGAAATCGACCGCCGGGGGATCTCCGTCCAAAAGGGGTGCCGCCAGGGACGCTCGGTAACGACCGTCGCGTGTTGGTGTGAAGGTGCCGACGAACTCGGTGGCAATCACGGTATCTCGAGTCAGCCGCAGACGGGTGGTGAGCTCCTCGCGTTCGATCAGCAAGATGACACCATCGTCGGCTTCGGGGCCTGTCTGGCGGTCGGGAAAGCGAACACGCAACTGAACCGGCTCTCCCCTTCGGTAGATCTGCCGAGAGGCCGACAGTTCAACCCGATGGGTTCGTCCCAGCAGCTTGGAGCGGCTGAGCTGGCGAATGGCCTGCACCCAATAGCGGCCGAAATAGAGATCCCCAATGAGATACCGCCACCGGTACGTTTCGTCGATACCATGGAACAGCACCGTGCCGCCGCCGACATACTGTTCCAAGATCAGCGGCATCGGCCGGCCATCGTCGGTCACTCGCGTGGGATGGACCAACAACGCCCTGGCTGCCTGTTTCGACTTGTCAATCTGCAGACTCCAGAAGAGCCCAGGGAGGTTAGCCCAGATCCCCATATTATCCCCAGCAGTTTCTCCTAACTGAAACGCTGGGCTGTTCGATCCCTCGGCAGTCACCTGCGGTCGGAACTCTTCGGGTTGAGCGATGTCTGGGCCCGGCGCGATGACCTTGTCGACATCCACAGGGAGTAAGGCTGCCAGTGGTGTATTGCCGTAGTCGGCTGGCAGGTGGTATTGACCAGCCACGAAGATCACCCCGCCATCCTGTTCGGCCACGAAGCGGTAGATATTCTTCAGAGTCTCGGTGCTGAGAAAATCTGGGTCCAAATCGCCAAAGATCAGCACGTCGTATTTGAAGAGCGCTTCACGAGAAACGGGGAAGACATTGGGCTTCAGCGCGCTTTTATCCGTTTTTTCCCAATGACGATCGGCGGACTGAACCACCACATCAAGCTCAATGGTTTGATCACGCTCCAAGAGGCTTTTCAAATAGCGGTATTCTGAGCGTGGTTGGTTCTCAGCAAAGAGAACTTTGATTTTCTCTTTGCGGACGGTCACCCGGCGGCTGGCTGCATTGTTGGAGTCGCTCATCTCCCCCTCTTGAGGCGGAACATTCACCTCGAAGGTCAACTCCCCAACGTCGGTCGGACGGTAGGTGATCTTGGCTCGCTGTCTCTGGCCGTCATCGCCCAGGGTAAGGGTCTCGGTTTTCAGCTCTTGCCCGGTTTCTTTGTCAATCAATCGCAACGGCACCCGGCGACCAGCGTAGCCGGTTGCGATGATGGGGATCTCAAAGGAAACCAAGTCATCAACGAAAACTACCTCATCGACGACCAGTTCTCCCAGTTCAATATCCTGCCGAGGGTGTTCGCTACCCAGCCCAATCAAAAAGAGGGGCACACCTAAGCGGCGTGAAAAACTGGCGACTCCACTGAGCGATTCTCCCTCAGTCGTGATCCCGTCGGTGAGCATCACCACAGCTGAGGGTTCGGTCCCACGAAGCTCGCCCAGAACTTGGCGGATGCCCTGTCCGAGACGAGAGTGCGAGCCGATGGGATCCTGCTCCTGTAAGTCCGCCAGCACCGCCTCGATCTCCGCCGCTGCGGAGGGACGCCCGTCGGTTGCCGTTGCTGCCTCCGAGAGAGCCTGACCGCCCTTGTCTTTGGGGGTGGCACGCTGGACGCCGCTGGCGACGTAGTACAAGTCGATCGTGTAGTCGCGAGCGAGCGTTTTGAGCAGACGCCCGTCGTCTTCCATGAGAATGGCCTTGGCTAAATCCAGCCGGTGAGCGTTGTCCGCTGCTGTTTCCAAGGCCGCACCGTTGAGCTTCTGGCGGATGAGTTGCTCGATGGCCTCATCGTCCCAGCGATCGACCTCGCCCATGCTGGCGGAGATATCGACCAACACAGCAATGTGAGGCAAGCCGGTTCGCTCCAGCGCGACCTGTGTGCCAAAGAGCATAAACAGCAGGACAGCAAAGAGCCCAAACCGCAGCAGCATCAGCAGCAGCTTCCACCGTCGCGGGGTGCGGCCCTCGCGCAGGTAGATGATCGTCACGAAGGCGACGGTGGCCACAGCAAAGAGAAGCAGCAGACTAGGCGGCCACAGACCGGGTGCCTCAAAGTGCCAGTCCGTTCCCTCGCCAGCAGCCGAGCGTTCGATGCCGATGATGTATTCAATCCAACTACGCATAAGGTTGTCATCTGACTGAGGAAGGGGAAAATCTTGGCTCGTCCGGTTGGTGGAAAAGGCGGCAAATCAGCGGTTCTTGTGCCGTTTTAGCGTTTTGGAAGGGCAAGAATTTTCCCCAAAGAGCAGCAGGCACTGCCGTCGGCAAACCGATCGGCCAGCCAGCAGTGAGACCGGCCAGCAGTGAGACCGGCCAGCAGTGAGACCGGCCAGAATGTTTGCAGGCCAAGAATTTCCAGTTCAAGTTGTTCAGGTTTAAGTTGTTCGGGTTCAGACTGCCAAGGTCGACTGCTGCCTTCGGAAAATGCTGGCTCGGCCAAAGCACGCGAGCCGCCGGAACGACCAGTGATTTGGCCGCTGTTGATTGACCAGCCTTTCCGCTGTGCTAGACGAGCCAAGGTTTTCCTCAAACTCAGTCATTGGACGGTCCCAGATGTGGCCCTTGCCCACCTGTATGTTGTTGCGTGGAACTGTTGAGGGTCCTACAGGTTGGGCCTCTGCCACAATCTGGAACAGTCGAAGTCGGTTGATCTCGGGCTATGCCTTGTTCAATAGTTAGTCATGGTGAGCAAATCGCCAGGCCAGCAGAGTTTCCAGAAACAACAGGGCTAAGGCAGCGCCTAACAGGTACGGGTGCCAGGGGCGGTGGCTGGGGGCAGCGGACCCACCAACTCCGGACTGTTGCTCAGGAGCGGCTGTGAGGTAAGTGAGGCGGACACCGGGCCAAACGTCTTCGGCCAGTTTTGTTGCCGAGAGCTTCTGCAAATCGCTTTCTCGGGGGTCGACATTGACAGTAAACAGCTGTGTGGAGGCCACCGGCGGGCCGAACTGGAATGCGTAGGCTCCGCTGATGGAGGTGTCGCTCTCGGCGTAGCGGACCACTTGCCCATCAAGGCTCAGCGGGATTGGCTCAGCGGGCTGTTTGCTGCCGGAGTAGCGACGCATCCAGGAGTCGGGTCGAGCGACTGTGGCCCGGGCCTCGGCAGCCTCTGCCGGTAGGATGCCTCCGATGGCCTCTCCGGCCAGTGATGATCGCCCGGTGGCTTGTCCTCCCGTGGCAAAGGCGACGGTTTCGTGAATCAGCGGAACCCACAAAGGACGCACTGGCAAGCCAGTCCAGTTTCGGTCAACCGCGGTGGCAAAGAGCACCACGCGACCGCGTCCGGCCGGACGGGTCACGACCAACGGGTCTCCGCTGGAGAGCCTCACGGCGGTCCGAGACTGAGAGGCTGCGGACTTCTCCGAGTTGGGCTGTGTTGGGTTGGGCTGTGTTGGGTTGGGCTGTGTTGGGTTGGGCTGTGTTGGGTTGGGCTGAGTCTGGTTTGTTGCTGGTGGTTGCAGAGCTTGGAGCTGGAAATATTCTCGGACCGTTCCGGTGACCAGGCGGACTCGCTGATTGCCGCGAAAGACATCGAGCATTTCGTGCCGATGGTCGACTTCTTCCAGATAAAACGGCTTCTGTCGGGTCTCGGCCTGGCGACGAGGGCCGATCCGCATCGGCAACAGGGAGTGCCCCATCGGATCCTCTCCGCCAAGCCAGCGGTTGTAGCTCTCCGGCTCGACCTGATCGCCGAGAAAGACGATCAATCCTCCCCCGCTGCGGACGTAGTCGGCGATTTGCTGGGCATCGGCTGCGTCAAAAAGAGGAACGTTGGCCAAGATCACAGCATCGTATGCATCCAGCAACCCGGCCTCTTGCAGAGCCGTTTGGAATCGGACATCGGGCTGGAAAACGCTGGCTTGTTGCTCGCGTTGAGCCAAAAGCGCTTGTCGTAGGTAGGACATGGCTCCCAGGTCTGATCCGGTCTGCTCGCCATCGATCAGCAGCACCCGGACGGATTCTTTAATCGGCACGGGCAACAGGCGATGGTTGTCCACAGCCAGGCGATCTCCAACCAAAGAGACCTCCGCCAGGGCCTCCCCAGGCTGCAAAAACTGATAATTGAAGGAGACCGATTGGGGCACCCTGGGCTCAATCCTGACAGTTTTCTCGGCAGCCAGCTCGCCATTGATACGAAATTCCACTTTCTGCCCGGTGACCGTTTGCCGGCCGAAATTCTCGAGAGTGGCCACAAACCCTAAAGGCTCCGCAGTGGTCGCATAAGAACGAGTGGCACGCAGTCCCGTCACAGCCAAGTTATCGGCGGCAGACTCCCCCAGATCGATGACCGTGATGATCGCGTCCTGGCTATCTCGTTGAAACTGTCTGAGGATCTCAGGACGATCGCCAGCGGATTGCCAACTGGGTTGGGTCAAATCGGAGAGAAAATAGACCTCCTGGCGGCCCAGTTGTGGTTTCTCACGGCGTGCCCGACGCAAGAGCTCACTGACTCGTTGCATCGTTGCTGGCAAATCGGCTGAGGTATGAGGCAACGACAGGTTGTCGATCTCCTGCAGCACCTCAGCAGGTTCCAGAGCGGGAATGCGAATGACCTCTCGAGGCGGATCGCTCATCACCAGCAAGGTGAAGCCGTCACCTTTGGCACTGGCTGTCACAATCTGCCGGGCGGTTTGCTGCGCGCGTTCAAAGAGGGTCAGCCGGGATGCCGGCAACGACCTGGGCAGGCTGGCTGGTCGGCCTGAGTCCTCAGGTGCGGGCAGAGAGCTCTGCCAGGCCATCGAGAAGGATCCATCGACAACAATCACTTTATGGGCGCGCTCTCCAGTAGCTGGGGCCGTGCCGCCGGGAATCTCGGTGTAAGGTTGCATAACCGCCAAGGCGATCAGCAGAATCAGCAACGTGCGAATCGCCAGCAATAGCAACTGTTCCAACCGCAATCGACGAGAGCTCTTCTTGACAGCCTCCAGCAGATACTTCATGGCCGCCCAGCGCCGCTGCCGATAGCGCCTCCGGCTGAGCAAGTGAATGATGATCGGCGCGGAAGCTGCGGCTGCCCAGCCTGCCATGCCGAAATTCAGAAATGAGGGCCACATGCTCGGATTGATTCTCGGATTGATGCTCGAAAGACTTGTCGGACGGATCGACCACCAGAGGTCTTGCTCTGCCGGCTTCTAGTCGGCCTCTTGCTGCCCGACCAAGTGCTAGGTCCAGACTCGCAGATCGAAAGCCTTTGGTGGGAAACTTTTTGGGGCTTAGTCAGAAAGCCTTTGATTCCAAGGTCGGCAGTTGACAAATTCCTCAGAGAGCAAGTTTGGCGAACAATCAGTTTCGCAGACAGCACATCTCTAAAACGACAAGACCGTGCGGGCAACTGGTTTTCGGGCAACTGGTTTTCGGGCAACTGGTTTTCGGGCAACTGGTTTTCGGGCAACTGGGCCTCAGCGTGGTGGTCGTTGGATGCTTCGGTTGGTGAGATAGCGGCCCAAGGCGATATCGAGTCGCTGATCGGTTGAGATCATCTGGTAATCGACGTCCTCGCCCCGACAGGCTCGCTCAACTCGTTTGAGGAAGCTCTGAAAGGTTTGCAGGTAGGCCTTGCGAAGGGCTCGAGGATCGGTCAGCACATCGGGTTCTCCTTCCAAGCCCTGAAAAAGGGTGGCATCGCGAAAGGGGAAGCTCAATTCGGCCGGATCGAGAATGTGAAAGACGATCACGTCCTGCCGAGAATGCCGCAGATGCTTCAAGCCAGAGGCCAGAGTCTCTTCGTTGTCAAAAAGGTCGCTCAGCACAAGAACGAGTCCACGGCGGCGGAGGCGGCTGGCGACTTCATGCAGGGTTGCGCCCAGGTCGGTCTTCTCGATGACGCTGCCTTGCTGCATCGCTCGCCAGAGTTGTTTCAAGTCAGCTGGGTTGCCGGTATCGGGCACCAGTTCTCGCACCGCGGTATCAAAGGTCATCAGTCCGATGTTATCTTGTTGTCCAATAACCAGATGAGCCAACACCGCAGCAACACACTGAGCGTACTCCAGTTTGGAGAGGGCACTCTCTTCACCTTGGTACTGCATACTGGCGCTGATATCCAAAACCAGATAACAAACTTGGTTAGTTTCTTCCTCGTATTGTTTGAGGTAAATCTTGTCAGTGCGGCCGTAGACCTTCCAGTCTACATAACGCAGGTCGTCACCGGGAACATATTCACGGTGTTCAGCAAACTCCACGCTAAAACCATGGAACGGGCTGCGATGGGTGCCGGCCATCAAGCCTTCCACCAAATGACGGGCTCGCAGCTCCAGGCCTTGAAGGCTAGCGAGCGTCCGCGGGTCGAAATACGTCGGGGAGTCCGGAACGGTTCGTCTGCTGTGTTCGGTCAACAGGAACAGCCTCCAAAAGCCGCCGGATCAGGTCGTCGGTGGTGATCCCCTCGGCACGTGCATTGAAATTGGTCAAAATCCGGTGGCGCATCACCGGCAACGCCACACTGCGGATATCTTCTGTGCTCACACAGGGCCGGCCCTGCAAGGCAGCTCGTGCTTTCGAGGCCAGCACCAAGTTCTGCCCACACCGCGGCCCAGCCCCAAAGATCACAAACTCCTTCACGAACGCGGGAACCCCCGGGTCCTTGGGCCGCGACATCCGGGCCAGACGAACAGCATAATCCAAGACCGGCTCCGCGATGGGCACCCGTCCGACAACCCCTTGAAGTTCCAGTAACTCTTCGGCAGAGAGTACCGGTGAGACCGGGATCGAGATCCCTGTGGTGGTTTGGCGGACGATCTGTCGCTCATCCTCCTCTGTAGGATAATCGACAAGCACGTTAAACATAAACCGGTCCAATTCGGCCTCAGGCAGCGGGTAGGTTCCCTCCTGCTCGATGGGATTCTGAGTCGCCAAAACGAAAAACGGTCGCGGCAGCTCACGCTGCTGCCCTCCTGAGGTCACCTGCCGCTCCATCATGGCCTCTAACAACGCCGCTTGTGTCTTGGGAGGGGTACGGTTGATCTCGTCAGCCAGAATCACATTGGCAAAAATAGGCCCCTGGATAAATCGCAACCCCCTGGTGCCTGTTTGGCGATCTTCCTGAATCACCTCCGTGCCGATGATATCCGCCGGCATCAAATCCGGCGTAAACTGAATGCGGTTAAACTGGAGTGACACCGCATCAGCCAGCGTGCGGATCATCAAGGTTTTCGCTAGACCCGGCACTCCCACCAACAGGCAGTGGCTGCCAGAGAACATGGCAATCAGCAACTCCTCAACAACATTCTGCTGTCCCACGATCACCTTGCCGATCTCGGCGGTCAGCCGACGGTAGGCCTCATTCAGCCGGCCAATCGCAGCAACGTCATCAGCCGGTGGTACTGGTCCCGAACTTGCTTGAACCGGGCTGGCATCGCCTGTCGGTGCGACTGCCTCGGGGTTGAGCTCGGGGCCTGGCTGGCCCGCCCCGCCGTTTTGCGCATGAGATTCGTCAATCATCGGCAGATCCTTGTGGCTGTTGATGAGCTCGCCCGGCCTGTTCAGGCCGTCATGGTTTTTGCCCAGCCTGCTCTGCGGCAGGCCGGTTGTTGACAGGCCGGTTGTTGACAGTCTGGTCGTGAGCGACTTGATCTGAGGTGGCCAGGGATTGACCAAACAACTCCGGTGATGGTCGGAACCGCCAGAGCCCGCCGCCTGAGGATCGGAGAAAACACGGTGGATAGAAGTCCACCTGTTCAACCAGCGTCGCCTCAACCGGGCCTTGATGGGTCCGTTGAGGTCTTTGCTCCACATCGGTCCTCTCGGGGGCCAATTGAAGTTCTTGGACCCGTTGACCCGACTCAGGGTCTAACAGAATGACCTCCAGACGATCGCCCCTCCGCCAGAGGCTCGGATAGGCCAGCAGCCAAGGGCCAACACGAGCCAGCCGCCACCTCTGAGACGCCCGACCTACCAACGCGGCTTTTTTCCACGCAGACTGACCATCGCTCAACCAGAAGGCCCTCACCAGGCCGTCAGCAACACACCAGAGAAAACGTTCGTCCCCGAGGACTTGGAAGTGGCAACCTGGCGATTCTGGCTGGTGAAGACCTTCACTGAACGAAGCTGCCGCAAGCGAACTCTGCCGGGTGGAGATCACAGCAGTCGCCTTGGTGACGCTGGTGCTGTCGGCTGGGGAATCCTGGGCAGGCGGTTTCTTGGCTGAGACATTCCTGGCAAGCGGCCAGACAGCCGGAGCGTCCCAGAGGGGTTTTCCGGTTTTGACATCGAGTCGAATCACCCCCCGATCGCCCAAGGCCAACAGCAGAGCATCTCCCTGGATGAAGACAGATCTTTGAGACGAGCCAAGATGCCCACGAGCTCCAGGCTTTTTCTTGGCAGAAAAACCGAAGAATCTCAACTGGTGGGATTGATCCCATACCGCTCGGCCTTGGCTGCCGAGCCCCGGCGTTTCCAGGGCCGCCCTTGGCATCATGACCTCGTGAGGTTCCGCCGGTAAGGCCGCCAGAAGCTCATCGGAGAAGGGGAATTGCCGGAGGCTTGTTTGGGAAAGACCGCTGGTGAAAACACCACTTGTGGCAGGACGGCGGCTGGCAGGACGGCCATCAGCAGTCAGGAGCAACGCGTCGCCGCGTTCGCGCTGCAGGATCAGTTGGCCAGCCTGCGTGAGTGCTGCCGAAAGAATCCCATTGGATCGGAGGCGTTGTATCGCAGCGTCAGCGGCCAGCGGCTGATTGGTTCTCGAAGAAAGTCCCTGGAAATCTAGGAGTAGAAACTGTGGAGTAGTTTCCATCAAGGCAAACGGCGTGGCGCAAGGCCGGGGATCCGCAATTCGGGTCCGCCACCAACGCGAACCATCGACCAGGTCGACCGCGACGACCTCCTCGCGACAAACCAACACGACAGTCTGCTGGTGATAGGCTGCCCATAACAACGGGCTGGCCAAGGAATACTTCCACAGACGCTTTCCGGTTGCCAAGTTGATCGCCTCAACCGGCGTCTCTGAGCTGAGCAAGCACGCGGAGTCTCTTGACGGGGGGCGTCCGGTTGGTTCGATCGCCGACCGCAGGTTTGGGCCACGGGGCAGCTGTTGGGCCGACCAAAGGCAACGTCGGAGATGCTTGCTTTGCTGGTGCTGCAGGCGTTGACGCAAAGCCTGACTGCGTGCTTCTGCCCAACCGCCTAGCGAGGCACCAGCAGGAAGTGGAGAACCAGCGACCGGCCAAAACACCTCCGACTGGGTCAGTCCACTCTCAGCCAGTCGTTGCCAGGTGTCAGCCGCCAGGGAGAGAAACCCCAACGCCTCTTGACCCAGGCCAATCACGGCCAGAGCAGAGAGCCTGTCAGTTGCTGGTCTCTCCAGGAGCCCAGAGCCGGTTTGTTGCTGCAATTGACTTGCCAACCGCACTGCTGCGGCGGGCCGACGCTGGGCCAGCAAATGTCCTGCAGCCGCCAGCAGTCCGCGGGTTGTTGCCGGAGCGTCAGGATAAGTCCGCGTCAGCCGGGCAGCGACCTCCACCGGGATCGGTTGATCCACACGTTTCCAAGCTTGGCTTGCTCTTTGCCAGCAAAGCGCAACCCCAGCCGAGTTGCCGCTCTGATTCAGCCTGGCCAACGCCTGGCGATGCAAATCTGACACGCGATGCCTGACCGGTACGATGGCCTCGCCCCAACCTGAGCTCAAGCCCGCGGCATCGCTGGTCGGTTCGGTTTCTGTGAGATCAGCTGCCACGAAGTCAGCTTTCAGAAACTGGGCTAAGGACAGATCTGCTAACGTATCGCTGGCAAGGATCCCTTCCCAGATCTTGAGGGCTTCATCGGTTTGGCCGAGCAGACGATAGCCCTCGGCTAAAAGCAGCAAGGCCCGGAGTTGGCCTGCAGGACTCGGTGCGGCCTGGGCGGCATCACGAAGCCCCTGGAAGTCGACTGGTGAGTCTTGCCCCGCCTGGACGTTGGGCTGTGCGGATCTCAACAGCGACTCATACAGGCCACGTTCTGCAAGCACACCAAGAGGCTGATCGTCCACAAACACCGCCGATGTGTCACCGGTCGCCTTCAACCGCGAGAGACACTCTCGATAGTGGGCCGTTGCCTGCCGATACATCTGCATTTCTTGCTCACATCGAGCCAAGCGGTACCAGTTGACCGGTTGGTCTGGCTCTTGAATGGTGAAGCCCTGGATTTCCTTTCGTTTTCGGGAGCTGTATTGGCTCAAGGCCATCAGCCGATCCGGTCCGGCGACGATCAGATAGCCTCCGGCGACCAGCAGATTTCCAGGCCGCTCACCAAGTCCGAGATCTCGACGCAGGTCAATGTTACTGACTCGTACGCCGGTGCTGCTGTCGTAGATTTGCACCTGGTCTCGGGTGGGCCAATAGAGAACTCGGCCGACCAGTTGGCCCCGACCATAGCCGATTTCTGACCCGTGGCCCGAGGAGGTCGTCTGAATGCGACCCGGTTGAGTCGGCCGAGAGGGATCAAAAGTCACCCAGTGCAGCCGACGTCCCGAGGCCACCAGGCGGTTTCCGGCCACTCCTAAGAGATGGGTCACATCCGGCATTTGAAGAGACCACAACACTTTGCCGGTCTCAGCCTGCAAGGCCAACAAATCCGGGGTGTCTGCCGGGGCGACAAAGACAAGACCTCCCGCACAAACGCAGGGGTTGAGATCTCGGTAATAAAATCCCTTGGGCTTGTTCAGGTCAAGTAGCTCCCTCCGAGGATACACCGTTAGCCAGTGCAGCCGGCCCGTTTCGGCATCCAAGGCTGCCACAGCGCCCATGTTGGAATTCCAATACACAGTCTCTCCAGCGGCCGCAAGCAAACTGTGTGTGATGCCGACCTCGCCGGCGATTGTTCGGGTCTCTGCACTGCAGACGAACTGTCGCCACAGCAGACGCCCCGTTTCCAGGTCAAAACAGGCCACGTGGGCCTGTGGACGCGACCCGCTCTGTTTCATCGCCACATAACAACGCGACCCCTGACAGACAGGCACCCCGTCAAATGTCCATTCGGGTCCGTCCGGTGAAACGGTCCACAGCACCGCCCCCTGGGCTGCCAGATCCAAACAGACAATAGTCGATTGGTCAAAGTTCGGCCGTTGACGCCGAGTCCCCCAGTTGGTCACCGGCTCCCCAACCCGGGCCAACAGCTTGTTGCCATCAACAGTGAGCGTATAGCGAGGAATGCCCAAACTGGGATAAGCAGAGAAGAGACTGGCTTTTGCCGAAGAGTAGATTTCCGCCGGATGCACCCCTTCTGGTAACCCGCCAGCAGGCAACTCTTCTGGGGGAATCGGCCAGTAAGGTTGCCCAGTGTGGACATTGAAGGCCAAGATGCGATCCTTGCACCTGGGCGGGTTGGTGCCGCCAACAAGCGGACGGTGATGGACCAACAGCAAATCGCCCACCAGCAACGGAAAATAGCTCAGCGGACGAGTGCTCTCCTCCCCAAAATAATACCTGTTATTGCTGTAGATCGGGCTGATCGCTGCGGGTTGAACAGCCACCCTTTGCAGAGCGATGGCTTCATCCCAAGCTCGGCCAGCAATCGCCAGGGCCTCAGGGGTGGCTCCAGAACGCCTGGGTGAACCGGCAAAAGTCTTCCAATCGGCCGACGGTGCAATCGGCGGCCACTGGCGGCTCTCGGCCAATAACTGCCTAAGTAAATCCACGTATTTGCCTTGCTGACCCAATAAGCGGCCGGTCGCTCGGGGAAACCGCTTTGCAAAACCAGGCCCGGCAAACAGCCCTCTCTCTAGTTCGGTTTCCGCGCGTTGCACATGGCCTTCCAGAATCGAAACCAAGACCAAACGGGCGCAGACCGCTGCGAAGTCAAGGTTGGTATCCGGATAGTGCAACAACAAGGGCGGAGATGGTCCCCGGCTGGTTGCCTGTGGATTCGCGTTGGTCCGATCTCCTCCAACCCGCCTCGCAGAACCGTTCCCCTGGCCGGCCCCTTGGGCACCGCCGTGTCCTGGTTGAGCAGCATCATGCTGAGCGTGGACGAGAAATTCGACCGGAAGGATTCTCGTCCAGGCAGACCGGGCTTGAGCAAACTTCCCTTGCTGGATCAGCAAGTCCCCCAACAACAGCAGCGCATCATCGGTCCAGCTGCTGGCAAAGCTCTGATCGATCAACCGGCGGAGGAGCTGTGGGTCCCGATTTGCTCTGGCGGTTTCATAGAACCGCCGGGCTTGTGCATCAACACGCTGCCGATACAGCTTCAGCCCCGCTTCGGGGAGTGTGGCGAATTGCTGTTGACAATAGTGCTTGACCCCCACGTAACGCTTCCACGAGAAGGCACCACGTTGATCTCCCTCAGCTTGCTGAGATTCTTGGTCCAGAGCACCAACGTCGGCATCGCTTGAGGGCGGGGCAACCGCCACCACCCGATCACCGAACTGACGAGAAATTTGCTGCAGCCGCTCGATTGCCTCGCCCCACTGCTGGCTCTCCCGGTAGGCGGCCACTTGATCCAGGTAACGACGGGTGTTGGTGTCCGCGGTATCTGGCACCGTGATCGTTGGGGAAAGCGTCCGCTGCGGTGTTGGGGCCAACTGGCCCAGCACAACTGCTGGCCGCAAGGCCAAGCATCCAGAGAAGAATGCCAGCAGCACCGTTGCTGTCACCCCTGGCTTCCCTCTGCGGAGGTCGCTCAATCGACCCGCATTCGAGTGAACCGACCGATTGGCAGCTTGAAAAGCGGACATACCTGGCACAACGTGGCTAGCACCACGCAGTTTGCTGTTGGATTCTCGGTAAACCAAAACAACCGCCCATCTTGCCCGATGCCGATCCAACAAACTCAGTTCTCATAGTAAAAACAAGCCCGGCGTGGAAAGATCACACGCCGGGTCATCGAATCGGTACAACGATCCCACAGGCTGATCGATTCAATATACGGTTGCGAGCCTCGACAAGGAAGCAAGGACGTCTCTGGTGTGAGCTTCAGGGAAGTCGGCGGAAACGGTGGTCGAGTTGGGAAACGGTCGTGGCCACACTGCCGAGGTCCGTCAGGTGGTGCTTTGATCGGGTGGTGCTTTGATCGGGTGGTGCTTTGATCGGGTGGTGCGACTGCCGGAAGGTGCTTCGCTGGACTTTTCAGCTGGCCGTTGCCTGTGGGACCACTAGGCTGATGCCCTGCCGTTGGCCGACGCTGACATGATGTTTCTGGATTGTAACTTTTGGAGGTGAGTTTGCAGTCATGGTCAGCTTTGGGTTTGCCGATCGGAGTCTTGATTGTGTCAAACGGTCGATTTGGAGTGCGATTTCGGAGTGATGCAGTTGGTGGTGAGAAGATTGGAGGTGCCGATCGTCGAGGGGTTTGTCGCACACCATCGGCATTGACCGAAGTTCCGATCATCAAGGGACGAGCAAGCGTCGGAATCCGATAAGGCCAAGGGAGTTTGACTGGGAGATACCGTTGAGGGCTGCAACGTCTCTTATCAGGTCAGGAAGAAAGTGGGTCCTCGTCTTGACCTGGAGGAAGAGCTTCAGGTTGCGGGCCAGTCATTGGAGAAGCCTGACGCACCTGCCAGTAAAACAGTCCCCCCAACACAGAAAAGATGGCAAAAGGCATCGCCATCATCAGCAAGATGCTGGTCTCATAGGCATTTGTTGAGCGATCATTTCCCGTGGAGTTCTGCAAAGCTTCCTTGCAAACCGGGCAAGCTGTGGCCACCGACTCCAGTGCCAGACTGCACAATACCAAGATGACCAATGCACGAATACAAAACGTCAGGATGCAGGACGGCCGGATGCCCGCCGCTGGCCTGCTGGTGATGCCGCAAGAGATCGCCAACCGGCAGAAGTTCATCGTCTTCACCTTCGGATGTATTACAGACTGTGTTGTGGGAGATTTCTTGAGGAAGTCTCTGGTGCAGTCGTTGGTGCCGATGGATAGAGAACGTAGAGCATCACATAGATGATGACACCGGTGACCGAAACGTACAACCAAATCGGAAACGTCACCTTCCCCCACTTTCGATGAAGCCCGCGGCGATCTGTGAGTCCCAGGTAGATCGAGCCAATCGTCAAAACTGGGACCGTGGCGGCCAAGATGATATGGGTCACCAAGATAACCAGATAAACCGTCCGAACTGTGGGCGGACCCTGAAAGGAAACACTTCCTGCAAAAGCATGGTAAACAAGGTAGCAAGCAAGGAATGCCGTAGAAACTGCAAAGGTCGACAGCATTGCGATCTTGTGAGCCCGCTCGCGGCGAGTTCTGATGAGAATATAGCCGGTCACCAGCAAAACGGTGGCAATGCTGTTGAGTGTGGCATTGACTGCCGGCAGGTTTCTTGCCCAATCGGGTGGAGGGGCAGTTTCACCGAAAAGCATCGGCAAGCTCGCGATTTCGCAGCAGAGCATCTCAGATTCCCTCAACTGGCTGGCTGTTCTTGTCAACCTTGGGGGAGGTTGACCTGTTCCTGGGCGAGGTCTGCCGCTTTTTCTCGCGAAGCACTTCGCGGAGTTTGAGCTTCAGGCGTTGTACCGAGTAATCGTCACGTGATTGATAAGCGCCACGGATGGTTCCCTGGTGGTCCACAACGATGAGCCGGTCGGAGTGGGTGATCGGATGAGTTTCATTGTTGCTGGGAATGCCAGCAGAAACGAGAAAACCTTTCTGAGCAATGTCTGAGATGTCTTGGGCATCGCCGGTGAGGAAGATCCAACGCTCTGGGTCGGCCTCATACTTTTTGGCGTATTCTCCCAGTTTCTCGGGGGTATCTGTGGCTGGGTTGGCGGTGATGCTCACGAACTTGAGTGACGGATCAGTGAACTCTTCCTGCAAGGCCGCCACTTCATAGTTGAGCTCGACACAGGGACCCGGACAGGTCGTGTAGAAGAAACTCACAACCCAGATTTTGCCTTCCAACGAACGACTGGAGAACGGCCGCCCATCAGTTCCGGTGAGTGTGAACTGGGGTGCTTGACGACCGAATTCTTCTGCCACGACAGGAGGCTCTGCCGTCTGCGGCTGACCAGACTGTTGGGGATGAGTCATACGCCAGACGAAGAGACCGCCGATACTGAGGGCGATCAATCCCCATAAGACACACTGGATTTTCGTGGTAGCACTCATAAGGTGGCCTCTTCGAGTTATCTCAGAGATCAATTGATCCGTTGAGCCTCGGGCTAAGCTGCCCGGTTATCTCCTTCGACGTATTCTAGGAGCCGGCAAGCAGAAGGCTGGCGGTGTGGCAAATCGACTCAGCGAGCTTCGTTGAGAATTGTGTCCCAGAGAGTTGCCTCTGGGAGAGCCCTCCAAGAACGGGCAGTTTCGGTCTGCGTCCTTGCACCTGAGCCTACGAACTCGACTGTCCCAGATGGTGGTAAAGGCCCAACGTGGAGGGCCGGGCCACATCTGGGACCTTCCAACTAAGGTGCTGCGTTGGAGCCTTGAAGCTGTTGTTCCGGAGTGGTCTGCAGAAGCGGATTGGTCACCTCGGCGGCAGCTCGCGCTCGCTCTTGGGAGTAGGTTTGGGTCCGCCTGCCGATATCGGGAACCAACGCCACAACTAAGATCACCCCCAAAATCAGCGGAGGAACAGTCAGGGCGTATTTCCAATTGGCTTCCCAGTGCAAGTGCATAAAGAACATCGCCACCAGCAACGCCTTGCACATGGCAACCGCCAGCATAAAAAACCACCCAGCGGTCAAGGACACATTCTCAGACCACCAAGGGGTTGTAGTCCCAAAAGATGCAAGGGTGAGCAAACACAAGCCGGCGAACACAAATAAGTAGAGCCTTGTATGTCCTTGAGAATGTTCAGTGGAGGGATCTTCTTGGTTGTGTGGATTGGTTGGCAAGTGATCAGCCGAGGCAGATTGTGTCATCAGTCGGATACCCAGTTAGAACAGATACAACATCGGAAACAAAAAGATCCAGACTAAGTCCACAAAGTGCCAGTAGAGCCCTAAGTTCTCGATCAACCACGCACGAGCAGAGCCCAGGCTCAGAGGGAGGACCATCACAAAGGCGATGATCCCCATGAGCACATGCAAGGCGTGCAGACCGGTCAGAAGAAAATAAGTGTCCGCCCAGGTATTGCCACCTGGAATCACAATCGGCAGTCGCAACCAGGGATAACGTTCGTTGTATTCCGCAGCTGTCTGAAGGTGATCATCCACTCCGGCGTAGGGATTGTTGGCCACGCTTTGGGTTTCGGACCCTTGCTGAGCCCCTGGAGCCGTTTCACTGGCTTGTTGCGACCCGGCTTGCTGCGACCCGGCTGGTTGCGAGTCTTGAGCAGCATCGCTTGTTGAGGTGTTGGCTTGCTGTTGCCCGTGCCCCTCGGCATGGTGGCCGTCTGCGGCGGCGAAAGGCTCCAACTGAAATTCTGGGGAATCCAATTTGGTTTTGAGTTGTGCCAGGATGCCCTGGCGGAAGGTCCGCTGAGAGGCGGTCAGCTCCTCGGGACCTGTGCCGGTGAGAGCTTGCCCCAAGGCTAAGAACCGTGAGGAGACCGCCTCAATAATAGCCGGGCCGAGGGAATCTTCAGATTCACGGCCCAGGCCTGTTGCGCTGGCTGCCCTTTCCGATTCCTCCGTCGTCGAATCCGCCCGGGACGCAGCGGAATCTGAGGCATCTGCTGATGGTGTGGAGCCTGTGGACTGGCCGCCTGCATAATGCTCGGTTAAAGCGGAAATCCGTTCTCTGAGAGCCTGCTTATAATCGAGGTTCGCTCGTTCATAAATGCTGCTACGCGGTACCGCCGGGTGAATGCCGTGTCGGAATTTTTCAGAATACTCGAACGCTTTGATCCCAAGAAATGTGCAGCCAAGCAGCAGTGTGGCAAGCAGCCATTGGGTCGCTCGTTCAGGCCGATTCCTTCGTGCCGATTCCAGTGCAAAGACAATTGTCACGCTTGAGCAAATCAGCACGAACGTGTTCAGAGCTCCAATGGGTTCACTCAAATGCACTTGATTTGGCGTTGGCCAGGCCGGGGCTCCGAATCTCAGGACCACGTAACTGCCGATCAGGCCGGTGAAGAACATCACCTCCGTGGCCAGAAAGATCCACATGCACACTTTGCTGGGAGGCAAGGGCAGGGCCGCCTGATACTGCAGAGCGACTCCGTGGTCGGCGTGACTATTCCCAGAATCCTGATGAGCGCTAGTCGATTGGGCCCCGGTCGATTGGGCCCGAGTCGATTGGGCCCCGGTCGATTGGGCCCGAGTCGATTGGGCCCGAGTCGATTGGGCCTCAGTCGGCGTGGAGCCGGCTGCGAGCGTCTCGGATGGGACAGGCTGTTCGGGCATGGTTGGGTTTCAGCTGGGGGCTTGCTGCAGACTGTCGGTGGTAACACTTTGCCAGCATATCGTTGACCTGCCCCGGGATCCTCAGTGACCGTCGCAAGAGTCCTCTGGTGCGGAGGCTTGGGCGATTAGTAAGAGGTAGGCAAATCGTAAACCAGGGCTATCAAAAGCAGGGGCAAGTATAACAGCGATGCCCTGAGCAGCCTCAGGGCATTGCGTCGATCGGGCTGTCGGAGAAACGAGATGCTGGCAGCGAGGAGGCCCAGGCCCAGCAACAGGGCACAGGTGGCATAGGTCCAGGAGGACAGCCCGACCCCGAGGGCGGCGAGGCTGACCACAATCAGCACCAGGGAGGTTGCCACGGCGGTTGCCCCGGTCAGGATCCCACGAGGGTCAAACCCGGTGATCATCTGCAGCCCGGCGAAACGATAATCCTCTCGGCACAACCAGGCAATGGCCATGAAATGTGGGAATTGCCAGAAGAAAACAATACCAAAGAGCACAAGCGCTGGCAGCCCCAACGTCCCACCGGCAGATGTCCAGCCCATCACAATTGGCAAAGCCCCAGGAAACGCCCCCACGATCGTATTTGCCGCGGTTCTGGTCTTCATTGGGGTGTAGATCAACACGTAGAGCAACCAACTGAGGGCCCCAAGCCCTGCCGTGAGGGGGTTGACCATCCACGCCAACTCTGCAATCCCCAGAACGCCAGTGAGCACCCCGAAGACGCTGGCTTCGAGCAGCCCGAGACGGCCGGCAGGCAGGGGCCGCTTGGCCGTTCGAGACATCACCCCATCGGTCTCTCGTTCCCAAATCTGGTTAAACACGCTGGCGCTGCTGGCAACCAGCCAGGTTCCCAACAGAGCATGAGCCAGAACCCAGTCACCCCGCATCCAGCCGATCGGGTTCAAGCTTGCCGCGGCCAAGGCGCCGACTGTGACGGTGACCAGTTCGAGGACGGCAATTCGTGGTTTGGTAAGCTCGAGATAATCCCGCAATCGCTCAGTCCAGAAACGCCTGAGAGCACGCGACCGGCTCTCTTCGCCAGCAACTGGCCTCAAGTCATAGGCCGAAGACTCGTAGCCCGAAGACTCGTAGCCCGAAGACTCGCAGCCAGCAGATTTCTTGACGGTTGGGCCGGTTGAGGCGGGGGTGATCAAGGGGTCCTCAGGTGCGTCCACAGCCGGCACTCCCAGGGTGCTGATTTCAGTGCTCACAAAGACACCTTCCCTAAGCAGTGTCGGAAGCAGCTCCCAATTGAGCCGAATTCAGTGACGAGGGCGTTGCAGTCAGGCTTCTCTGCTGTTGCCCGGCTGGGGTGATCAAGCGGATCGAGCGAGCAGCCACCGTGACACTGATGGCCAGCAAGGCTGCGCCTGTGACAAGGTGAGTGGTTGTGCTGACGGCCTCAACCCAACCTTGGCGTTGTGGAGAGGAGCCGCCCAAGCCAAAGACAGCCGCCCAAGTCCAGACGCCTAAGAGAATCTGAATGGCGGTCACAAGCAGTAATGCCAAAGTTGGCCGCAGCAGAGCAGACTTCTGGCGGTAGCCAAAGAGCACCAAGCCTGTCAGGCCGATGACTCCGAGGGCAATGACCACCGGAGTCCAGATGTGCAACATCGCCGGTTGACTGCCGACATAGTGCCTCAGCCAGGCACCGAAAAAGATCTGCACGTAAATCAATCCGGCCGTGAGCATCGCCAACCCGCGAAAGATCCCGGTTGTCCGCATCGGCACAGCACGCCCTTCGGCCCATAGGCGGCTGGTTGTGTTGATCATCAGCACCACCAGGGCAAAAAATCCGGCTGCCACCGAGCCATGCACCATCGCCAAGGCACGCTCATTCTGAATGACACGAAAACCGCCAAGGAGCCCTTGGAAGATCACCAGAGCCAACACCGCTAGGCTCGCCCAGCGGAGCCATCGGCGGCCATCGAGAAACCAACTGACCAAAACAAAGACGATCGCCAGAAGCCCAACGACGGTGCCCAACAATCGGTGGCCATGCTCCAGAAACACGTCATAGCGTCCGCCGTAGGCCGGAACCCACTGTTCGGCCGGCAGGTTGAACATGCCGTAGCCGAAGCTGGTCGGGTAGTCCGGAACAGCCATCCCTGCCTCATAGGTGGTGACCAACGCCCCGAAGGTCATCAACACCAACGTCCCCAAGGCGATCGCCCAGGCTGAGTAGTGAGACCATCGGCAATATCCACTTGCTGCTGCTTGACTTGTTGCAGGTTGCTCGACGGGTGTTGCCGCTGACTGATCCGGAGGAGTTCCTCCGGGTGTGTTGTGAGGGTCTGGTGTCAGATTCACGATTTCTGCTACCTCAGCGTCTGGCGTTGCAAGGTCTTGAGGATTCACGCAACGGTTGGACGCTTTGTTTGTGGGTAATAGTCCTCGGTGGCCTCCGGGTCATTGTATTCGTAGGGGCCGCGGTAGACGATCGGTTGAGCGTCAAAGTTCCCATGCGGCGGCGGGCTTGGGGCAAACCATTCGAGGCTATTGGCTCTCCAGGGGTTTCGTACGGCACGTTGGCCCAGAAATAAGCTGCCGAAGAAATTGAGCACAAAAGGGATCTGAGCTACGAACATCGCCAGAGCGCCCAGAGTGATCGCCACGTTCCAGGGTTGCAGATGGGCCAGATCGTCAAGGTGTGTGTAGGACGCATAACGACGCAGCATCCCCTGCATGCCGAGGATATGCATGGGAAAGAAGACGGCGTTGAAACTAAGAAAGGTCAGCATAAAGTGAATTTTGCCGAGCGTCTCGTTCATGGTCCGCCCGAACATCTTGGGATACCAGTAATACAGTCCGGCGAAGACACCAAAAAGGGAGCCACCGAAGAGCACATAGTGAAAGTGAGCGACAATGAAATACGTCTCGTGCAGATGGCGGTCCACAGGCACCGCCGCTAAGAAGATCCCGCTGAGCCCACCGATGATGAACATGCTCACAAATCCAAGCCCGAAGAGCATGGCGCTTGTGAACTCAATTCGCCCACCCCAGATCGTTCCCAGCCAGTTGAACACTTTGACCGCACTCGGCAAAGCAATCATGATCGTCGCGACCATCATGCTCGTTCCGAGATAAGGATTCATTCCGCTGGTGAACATGTGGTGGCCCCACACAATAAAGCCCAAGCCAGCAATGGCAATCAGGGCGAAGACCATCGGCCGATACCCGTAAACCGGTTTGCGAGCAAAGGTGCTGAGGATGTCGCTGACCATCCCCATCGCCGGCACCAGCATGATGTAAACCGCTGGATGACTGTAAAACCAGAACAGGTGCTGCCAGAGAAGCGGATCACCTCCCCCTGCCCCCGCTTCAGCGTTGTTGACGCGGATCCCCTCGGCCAAAAAGAACCCCGTCCCCAGGATCCGGTCGGTCAACTGCATGATCAACGCTGCCGTTAGCACCGGAAGGGCAAAGGCCTGCAGCATGGCGGTGATGAACATCCCCCAAATCGTTAGCGGCAAGCGGAACATGGTCATTCCCGGCGCCCGCATCATGATGATGGTGGTCAAGTAGTTGATACTGCCCATCATCGAGGAGATCCCCACAAAAATCAGAGCCACCACCCAAAGCGTTTGCGCTGAGCCAAGGACATTGGCCAGTGGTGGATAACTGGTCCACCCTGCCCCGGGGCCGCCCTCGGGGGCAAAGAAGGCCAGCGACATACAAAGAAACGCCGGCCACATGAACCAGTAACTGAACATATTCAGCGTTGGGAACGCCATATCCTCGGCTCCGATCATCAACGGGATGAGGATATTCCCAAAGGCTCCGGCAAGAATCGGAATAATCACAAAGAAGATCATGATGGTGCCATGCATCGTCACCAACATGGTATAGAAGCTGGGTGGGATCGCTCCGCCTTGTTCGGCAAACATCGCCTGACCGATAATCGGCATGTTCGACCCAGGCCAGGCGAGTTGCCAGCGAATGGCCATCGCCAGAAAGCCACCGACTGCCAACCACAGCAGAGTGGAAAAGAGAAACTGCAGACCGATCACCTTGTGGTCGGTGCTAAAGACATACGTCCGTAGAAGCCGACCCAGCGTCACAAAGGGACCGATCAGCACATCAGCCAGCACCTGGTAGGCATCGCCGCGGGGAGCTCCGACGGTACTCATTCACACCATTCCCGATTGCAGGATCTGTTGATTCTCTGAAAAAACTGTTGCAGGTCGAGTTCGAGAAGCCTTCTCTGTCGGAACCCTTGAACCGTCCGGTTCTTTAAACCGTCCGAATGTCCCGAATCTCTGGAGTGTCCATCCTCTTCTTCTGAGACCGTTTGGACAGTCTCAAGAAGAACGTTGCAAGCCTTTGCACAAAACAGTGGCGTCGCAAGCGTTGTGACCAACTACTGCCCTTGGGGATGATTCTTGCTCGTCCAAGACGCTAAAACGGCACAACCACCGGTGCTTTCGCAGCGTTCCACAAACCAACCGAGCCAAGGTTTCCCCCAACCTCAGTCGTGTGACCACCCGATCCTGCGGTCGGATCAGTGGACATCCCAAACAAACAATCCCCAGCGAAACTGTTGGCGACTACGACCCGTTGCTGGCAGTCTCCAGAGGCACCAACTGACGTTGGCTTCGGCTCTCGCCTCGTGGAATCTGGCCTTCCTCGGCGAATTCGGCGATCCACTTCTGAAACTCCTCAAGCTCCATGTCCAGCACAACGAGCTTGCCATTCATCGTGTAGTGGCCCCAGCCGCAGAGCTCAGCACAGAGCAAGTCATACGATCCCGGCTTCTCAGCTCGAAACCGGATCGGGAACCTCCGACCAGGGACCAAGTCTTGTTTCAGGCGTAAGACCGGAACAAAAAAGCTGTGCAGAACATCGTCGCTTTTGAGATACACCAGCACATCTTGGTTTACCGGCACACAGAGCTCCCGCTCGTTGTAGACATCGTCCAATGTGCCAAAGACGCTATCCGGCCCAGGGTAGCGAATCCGCCAGCCGAACTGATACCCGGTCACCTCGACAACCACATCGGGGTGCGTCAGACCGTCGGGCGTGTCTTGACCGCGAGCTCCTTCCTGGTCCTTGGTTTGGCTGGCTGGCTCGCCAGGATGTTGGCCCGTTGGATTGCTCTTTGTAGAGGATGCCGCAGCATTGCTAAGCCAGAGGTCTTCCGGGGCGGCGTAGACATTCCACAGATCAGGATCGTTTTGATAGAGCGCCAGAAAAAACAAAAGCAGACCTGTGACGATCGTCCAGGACGATTCGAGGACAGTGTGTCCATGGCAGCACTTGGCGGGTTGATCGTGGTGGCTGGCGCTCCATCTCCACATGTACCAGACCAGCAGCAATTGTGTGAGGACGAACACCCCACCAGTGAGAGCCAAGATGACGTAGAACAAACGGTCCGTTTTGCGAGCTTCGGCACTGATCGCCTCCGGCAGCCAAACACCCAGGTATGGCCCCAGTGCAAAACACACCGTTGTCGCGATAGTGACTGTGAGAAACAACAAGCTCCAGAGTCGTCCCATGGATCGATCACGCCACTTGGGGAGGTGTCAGGGTTTCGGAGGATGGACCGTCAAAGCCGAGGTTTTCCCGTGCTGGCCACTTCAGGTGGCTCAGAGTTACTCGGCTGATGCGGCAACAGGCGGATGTAGTCGACCAGATGCCAGAGCTCCTCGGAACTCAGCTGCCTTTTGTGAGCAGGCATGTTGGAGGGCAGGATTCCCAGAGCCAGCCGCCAGTAGAGATCTTCAGGCCGACGGCCGCCACGGAAAATGCCACGGCGGAGGTTCCGAGCGGGCATGTCCTGAATCGGCAGGACATAGAGCTCTGGGTGCTCTTTCTTGCCTTTGTTCCAGATATCGAAGTTCGAATTTGCCAGACCACCTCGGCCCTCGGGGCCATGGCAGGTGACGCAGCCTTTTTGAGCATAGAGAAGTTTCCCGTGGGCGGCGCTTTGGGCAACGCTGAGTTGCGGCCGTGGTGGAATCGCTAAAGTGTTGCCAGGTTGATCGGCTGCTTTCCACTTTTTGACGACATCGCTTACCGTCGGCACAGTCATTTGGTAAGTCCACCATGCGCGAGCATGATTGCGGAGTTTCAGCACCGGAGGATCAGCATTCCAGTCGTCAACGATGGGATCGATGAGCTGATCTTCATCTTCCACTTCCTCGGCGAGTTCGGGATCGAGGATTTCAAAGATGTCCCGCAAGTCCACGTCGGGATTGTCATAGGTGTCTTCAGCAACCATCAAGCGGATGTCTTCTTGGGCAATGGGGTTGCGATAGGCCAACTCGCTCATCCCACGAATGCTCAGATACCGCACATACTCAACCAAGGCATCCAGTTCTTCTTCAGCCAACAACGCAAAGGATGGCATCGAGGTTCCCGGGACCCCCTCGTGCAAGACGCGTTTGAGGTCTGCGGAACTTGGATGCTTGACCGTTGTGGAGATGAACTTGAACTCGCCAGGACGGAAATCCCGCGGGTACGGATCCAGCAACTTGGCGGTCGGACCCTGACCATCTCCGGTAACACCATGGCAGTGCACGCAATGCTGACGATACAGTCCCCGCTGTTCTAGTCGTGCGGATACTTGATCGGTTGCGATCCGCTGCTCCCCCAGTTCAGCATCCAGAAAGACCAACTCCGTGTCAGATTCGGAAGTGACCTGACCGGTGTAAACTTGCTGATCTTGGGTGACCACGAGTTCCCGAGCCTCGCCAACCGGTCCGCTGGCCAAAGCGATTTTGTCGTAGTCCAGACCCGTCAACGGCGAAACAAACGGCCGGTCGGGTTGTCCGAACAAACCATCCAGCCAATCGGTGAGTTGCTGACGCTCTGGATCAGTGACTTTGGAGCCTGTTGTCCCTTCTAGATTGAGCTGGAAGCGGACAGGCTGCCGAGAGCACCCGAGAGATCCGGTCACGAGCAACAGGCCCACGGAAATCAAACTCAACCGAAGGCGGAAGTGAGAATTCAACCAAGCCATCATTGCAAAAGGTATATTCCAACTGAAAATGCGAATGAGCATCTGCGGTTGACTCATCGGCTGTTGTGATCGAAGGCACGGATCCTCACCAGCCAACCCTGAGCAATTGGAAGTCGGTTTGGTGGAGATGAGCCCACGTGCGGCGGAGAGCCTTCGATCAACAGGTTTGTTCATCGACCTTTTGTATTGTCGGCTTGGGCCAGAAACTGCAGCAACCCTGCGCCGATCTGTCACACAAGTCGGTGATAGCTCCTTCGAGCCGGATACAACAAAAGACCTACGATCCCACGACTTTCTAGTCCCCAGGGGTCAATCAGTCATCCTTCGTTTGGTCGGGTGACTGTTGTTGGGATGTGTCTTTTGAGGGCAGCGGTGGCTCGCTGCGAAGGGTTTTGGCCCCAACTCCTGTGGGTTCGGGCGTGGCACTTGGTGGAGCTCCACAGCCGAGAACAGCCAGAGAGGCCAGGCCGATCGAAATTGTCCACAGCCAGGCGGTGGTCTGCTGAACGAGACGTCGTCGCTGCATGATGGTGATCAACTCGGAACTGGGAAACGGATGCCCTATCCCCCAAAGTTTTGTATTGTGTCCTGGCTGAGGTGTTTCTTGCCAGAAGCCTGTGCCTTCAGAAAGCTGCGGCCATCGGAGCTTCTCGAAAAAGGGTGCCCAGCGATTCGTCGTTCGCTGGGCACCCTCTGCCGACTCCGAGGGATGGCGCTGAGATCCTATCACTCTTGGAATAATTCCGGACTTACCTTGATGACGCCGATGTCCTTCACTCCGTCGGCGGGGATGGTGACCTCGAATCGTCCGCTCTTCCAGTCGTTGGCCTTGAGGTAGCCGGCCATCTCGTGCCAGACCTGAAATTCGATCTGCTTGCCAGCTGGCAGCCCCTTAATCTCGAAGTTGCCGTCCCGATCAGTCACGGCAAAGTAGGGGTTGTCACGAGGGAGCACCCACGCCTTCATCCAGGGGTGGTAGGAGCAGAGCACCGGCTGGCCAGTTCGCTGGGCACGATTGAACTTGTGAAAAAAGGGCTTGCCACCAGGGGCAGGTGCCAGAAGAGGGTTGACCTCCTCGTCGCGGATCGGGGTGATCTTTGCGTTGTGGTTGATGGGGTCGCTGTTGGTGATCTTCAGCTGCTGCTCGAGTGTTAGGCAGACGACGTGAGGCTCAAACTGGCAGCAATTGTTATCCAACTGCACCATCTTAGGGAGGGCCTTTTTCACCTCGGGACTGACCTCGATGCTCCTCTCGCGACAGTAAACGGCGATGTTGGCAATCCCCTTGGATTGATCGTCAACAACCAGATTCTGGAAGTGAAGGTTATGTTTGGCACAGAATTCTGGGTTCTGGTTTTGCTTGACAACAACCTTTTGGGGCTGGGGAACCGGCCCATCAAAGACGAAGCGGCCCTTCAGGGTGCCCCACTCCGCTTGAGCTGGAAGCGGTGCCCATGCCATGAGCGTGGCAACGCAAGCCAGCAGAGAATACATCGCGTGCTTGTTGAACATCGGTGTGATTCCTCGCAAAGTCGAAGACTGTGTCGTGGACTGAGTACGTAAGTAGGTCAAGGTGTCTCTTTTCCTTGTCCGCTCCAAAAGAGCTAAGGCCGACCAACGCAGTCGACCGCGACTGTGATTCCGTCGAGAGCTTCATTCAACCAAGGACTTCATTCCATCAAAGACTTCATTCCATCAAGGACTTCATTCCATCAAGGACTTCATTCCATCAAGAGCTCTGGGTCAACCTTGATCACGCCTAGACCTTCCAACCCGTCTGCCAGAATGGTGACCTTGATCTTCTCGGCCAGTCGTTCCTCTCCAGGTCGCCCGCTCATTGGTGCCAAACCTGAATCTCGATGTCCTCGCCGGCCGGCAAGTCCTGCATAACAGCTGGGTTGACATGGCCTTCCCGCTCCCGGCAGTTGATGACGATACTGGCAGTTGATGACGATACTGGCAATTGATGACGATACTGGCAGTTGATTTGGATTGTGCGTGAGCCACCAGATCTTGCAAACCCAGTGGCTTCCCTCAATACCCAAAGCTGGGGATTCCGGGGTGCTCCCGGGGGCACCGCTTTGGGTTGTGGAACAGGGCGATCGAAGATGAACTGACCCTGGAGTGTGTCCCGTTGCGTTGTGACCGGCAGAAGAGTCCACGGGCACACAGCCGCTCAGAGCAACCCTGCAGACTTGCCGCTGTCGGTCATTGGTGCCTGCTCACGGTTGCACAGAAGATGTGTTCGTTCCCTCCGTTGAAGCGTTCCGCTGGTTGAAGCGACCCTCGTTGCCTGTGAAGTCCAACAGATCGGCCGGGAGATGGAGGTCCAGGGACAATCTAAACCGCCAGGAAACCGGCATCCCCGGCTCGTTGCTGCCGAACCATCGTTCCAACGTATCAATCTGCATTGATATTTTGGGCCACATCCATCCCCCTGACAATAACAGACAGATCTCTTGCTGTAGTGACCCGGATGGAAACGCTGGCTGCGAAGTGGGAGTGTGCTGGTTCAGAGGACCAGGCGGGGAGCAGAGAAAGTGACCTTTCGCCGGACTCAATCGTTGGATAGTCCCCGATGTGGTCCTTGCACCCTGGCGCCTTGTGTTGCCTAAAACCTTGTGTTGCCTGAAACCTTGTGTCTGCTGAGGCCTTGTGTTGCCTGAGGCCTTGTGTCGCCTGAGGCCTTGTGTTGCCTGAGGCCTTGTGTCGCCTGAGGCCTGGTGCCCACCCAAAGGTTGTGGCCGTGGCTCCTCCCGGCACCGATCGAGTGAGCCTCCGCCCCCAATCTGAAGCAGTCGAGATTGCGACAATCCCGACTAGTCGACCGCGACGACCCCATGAGAGCTTTCTGATGCCGGCTTTTCCGTTTGACCAGTGCCAGCAATTGCTGCTAAGCGATCCCGGGGAGCGAGGGGTCAGGCGGCTGTTTTTCGAGGCCTGCAAGCACAATCCCGACTTATCGGGCTCTTTGAAAACCGCTGTTGAGAAGACCCTTCTTGTGGCTGGTGCCTCTCGATCGTCGGAGCGGCCCGTTGCTGTTTTGGTCACCGGCTTTTGCATCACCGGTGCCCAACCGCCAGCCGCCGAAACCGATGGACCGCCTGGCACATTGGCGTTGGCGGAGGTGCTGGGCGAGTTGGGCTTTCAGCCGGTGTTGGTCTCCGATACTTACGGGATCCCTTCCCTGCAGATCGGATGCCGGTTCTGCGAACTGCCTGCAGAGACCATCTCTGAGTTTCCTTGGGAAGGGATGCCCCAACAGGATCCTCAGAACTTTGTTGGCAACGTCTCGAGCCCGACCAGCGATCACTGGGTGCGTGAATTCTTCTCCGGCGAGATCGGGTCGCGAACTCGCTTGCTGATTGCCGTGGAACGGCCTGGCCCAAGCCACACTCCGCACTCAGCAACGATCGGCACCCCCCGCCTAGAATCAGGCGTTCTCGCAGGCTCAGGCGTGGACGAGCGACCCGAGTCGTTTGCGACGCTTGTGCCACCGGAACATCAAAACGTCTGCCACAACAGTCGCGGCGACATCATCGAGGCTGTGACGGCCAAGACACATCGACTGTTTGAATTGGCCGATCAGTGCCTGCCTGGACAGGTCCAGCAGATCGCCGTCGCCGATGGCGGTAACGAGCTGGGCTGTGCAGCGCTGAGTCCCAGTTGGGCTCTCCTGGAGAAGTGCCTGCCTCGGTTGCCCGGCGGTTTGTCCCCGGCACGCATCGCCTGTCGAGTGCCCGCGTGCCTGATTCTGGCTGGGACAAGCAACTGGGGAGCTTATGCCCTGGCGGCTGCTCTGGCGACGGTCGCTGGCCGACCGGCTGCCTTGGCTCGGATCACCCCAACACGCGAGGCGGAGCTGCTCCGCCAACTGGTCAAGAAGGCCGGCGCCGTTGACGGGCGGACAGCGACGCCGGTTCCCACAGTCGATGGGATTGCCCAGCAGCCCTACTTCGAGCTGTTGAGGCAAATCCGCCAAATGGCAGGGTTAGGAAGTTAAGGGCCAAAGCTCAGCCCAAACTTCAGGCAGTCTCAGCTTTCACTTCTCCCCGACCTCTCATTCTGGTCCAGGATCTCAATCAACCTCGGGGGTGAAGGAGACACGGGGAGGGTCCACTTGATGGCAACCGAACTGCTCGCCGCAGCATCGCTCGGACTCGGCCTCCTCGGATTCGGCCACTTCGGTCTCCTCCACATCCAAACTGCGGATCACCGAGGAGAGATCCACAACCTTGCGGTAGCCCAAATCGCGGAGCACTTCCAAGATCTCGCTACAAGTCGGAAAACTCCGACCACTGACGCGTTTGTACTCCGCCAACGCATTCATGAATTCTACTTCATCGGTTGAGTAGTCTCTTTCGCAGGTAGTCGGGTCGATCTGTCTTCGCCGGGGGTTGTGCTTTTGATGAGCAACCGAGCCAACTCGCGAGATAGCGGAAATTGGGGGAATCCCAGTCATGACAAGCCTCTTAGAGGGGGCAGATTCAGTGGTGCCTGGCCGCTGCGGCGTTTGAGCCCCTGATGGGGGGTCGGAACAGCGGCAACTGATTGGGCCAACCGTGATCAAGTCTGCCTTGACTGCAAAACTTCCTGTCACCTCCGTTGTCTTCTTGGATCGACAAGTCGCCCCCTCAGGGTTTAGCCAAACCCTACATTTTTCTGAAATTGCCCGATTTCTCTCAGCTCAGGGAGATCAGCAAGGTCTGACTTTCCGTCGAAAACGGCCTGGCGTTCCAGTACTCAACAGCGTTCTGGGTCTCGCTGGCGTTGTGCGAGTCGTTTGGCATACTCGAAGAAGCGTTGGCCGGCCTGACACTGCCCAAAGGGGAAGACCTTGCTTTCGCAACAGCGGGGCGGAACACCGGGGTGGGAGACTGGCGAGAAATTGAGCGGGTTTTACCAGATCTTGCATACTGGTCGGCTGCTACTCCACCATCTTGGTGTCCCCTTCGAAGGTCCTGGTACTTTGCGCTAATGGTTTGCAGCGACAGGGATTTGACTGCCGCTCCATGGGCTTGATCCCTGCTGAAGATGGTTTTGAGATGGCAGAGAGAGTCGCCTGTTCACTCACTCAGCCGGCTGCAAGGAGGTAGAGCGCCAGGGGAACTTTTCGGCAGTTTGAGGAACGAGGTGGATGTGTTGGGGGGGGGTTAGTCTTCAGCAGTGATTCGCCATTTGGCGGTCAAGCGAGTTGGTTCGATGGTTTGGGTGACCAACACCAGGTCGGCGAGTTTGAGGATTTGCTCAAGGTGTTCCACACGCTTGAGGGCTTCCGGTTGGGGGAAGTCCGGTTTCCTCGCAACGTCGTTGGCGACAGCAGAGATCATCGCCTGCTTGTGGTTGGTCAGGAATTTTCGGGCTGCCGCTAGGTTGAGATAGAACAAAGTGGTCGGCTGGTTCGAGAAGTTGAGGAAGTGTTTCGGGAAGGCAGCGGGATCCTCAGAAGAGGAGAGACCGGTTCTGGGGAAGACTCGCTTGAGGGCGTTTGGGGAGCTGCCAAGAAGGAGGTACCGCCCTGCAGCCGCAAAAGCTGGCTGCACCGTCGGGGGCAGGTCGTGGAGCCCCTGGATCCAGGTGATCGGTGCAGCCGACTGAGCGTTGTGGCGGACCACAGCTGGAGACTTGTTGTCATCAAGCGTTTGCAGCACCGCAGCGCCAGTCCACAGCCAGCGCAAAGACCTCTGTAAAGCATCAGCAACCGGGCTGGCCTGTTGCCTTGGCTCTCGAATCTGCAGAGCGGCCACAAAGTCCAGCGGTAAGTCGGCAGAATCAGGATTCTGAGGGCCTTCAGTGGGATGAGGCGCTAAGAACATGCCGACGTCGGGACCGAGCTGAGGCAGCAGGTCCGAGAACACATCTGATCCGCCGGTCAGCGTGTCGCTTAGGGCCTGGACTCGGCCGATGGCTGTTGGGTCCTCCGACTGAAGTGTCTGAAGGGCAAGTTGACCAAACTGCCCGTAGTTGAAACGCCCACAGGCGACCAGTAGAGCCCCTGGCGGAACCAGCTCGGGAAACCGACAAGGCCCCTGGACCGACTCCCACCAACGTCGCAGTTCCCTCGGCCAGCGGTCGGGGGCAACCTCGACGACCAGCGAGGCCTCAAGGGACTCCCCCAGCGACAACGCTAAGCTGGCTGTTTGCAGCCCCCCTAAAACGTGCTTGGCAGCATCTAAAAGGGGCAGAGCCTCAGGGTCTTCAGCTTCAACCCTTGGACGCACTTGCCCAAGCCAGACATGCCAGGGTCGAGGATCGGCCACGGCGCGGATGACGGCTTGTCTGGGGAGTTTCTCCCAGGAGGTTACCAGCAGCTGGGGCAATCCACGGCCTGGGGCTGGCCCCACTGGACCAAGCTCGCCATCCAAAAGCGCCTGCATCACCTTTTGATCATCGGTCAGGGCCACGAACCGACCTCGCGCGGCGAGGTACTCCGTTTCAGCATGGCCACCGCGAATCACCTGCCTTTGGTCATACTTGCGACCGCTGTGCTGCAGCGAGCTTAAGTTTTTCAGCTCGTGTTCTTGGCGGCTGAGCTGATTGATTCCCTCCGCGAGTTGCTGAGCGAACTGCTCATCGGTGGTCTCCAGAAGCACAAGCCAGGATCCGCCCCATTCTCTCCGAAGTTCCCGCTGTCGAGAGCCGGGAGTTGTTGCGGTCAGCCCGTCGGGGCGTTGCGGCCATAACGCCAGAATGATCCGTCCGTCCAGGACGGTCTTGCGGAGTTGGAGATGATCCACTCTCAGCTGCCGAGAAGCCATCCGAGAGAAGAGGTCCACCTGCGGCCAAGTCGTTCGATGCCACTGAGCAACCGGAGGATAAGCCAACCAGCGGTCAAACAATTCGCTCTGGGACCAGCGAGGGACAGCCTGACGCAGACCTCCAACTTCGGTGTACAGACCCGCTCCAGCAGGCAGAAGGCGATGGAGCGAACTCAGTCGGCCTCCTGTCGATGCGGTGTTCGAGACCTGGCTGGTGACCTGTCCAGATGTTTGCGAGGCCAAGGCCCTACTGGATTGAGGAGCTGAGGATACCCCAGCCAATACAGCCAAGCACACGAAACTCACCAACAAGCGACCAGACATACCGCTTCCAATTTTGCTGACTGGATGAAGTCGTCCCACGAGCACACGTCGGAGATGATTTAGGAGGTTCGCTGTTGCTGCCCTGGGGGAAGTCGTTGCCACAGGTAGTCCCAGGCCTGCAGGGCGGGATCGGCCAGCGGTTGCAGGCGTTGGATTCCCTGAGGGCTAAGGTCGGGCACCCAACTGGGTGAGCGGCCAGGGCTTCCGTCGGCTGCGGAAGCGTCTTGATGAAGCGGGCCCTCTCCCTCAGGATTTTGGCCTGCTCCCTGAGCAGTGGCTGCGTCCCTGGGCAGCCAGGAAGGGACCTGCGGCAACAAAAACGCAAGATCAGCAACTTGGTCGCGAGTCTCGACGGCCAAAGCCAGGGAGTTCAAGCGAATCACCTTGGCTACCTCTTCTAAAGTTTGGGAGTCTTCCTGTTGGCTGCCGTGCTCCGTTGAGCTTCCCCGAGAATCTGGTGAGGGCAACTGTGGAACTTGGGATTCCTCAGGGGCATCCAAGGCCTGCTCTGGTTCGGGCGATTGTGGCCAGAAGTGAGCGACGCGTAGTCTTCCCCAAGGGATAGAATCGCTGCTCCAGAAAAACCCTAGCATCATGAGGGACGCCGCGGCGACAGCGAGGGTGCACCAGAGGGCCCATCGGTGGCGAGCCGGTACGTGACTCTCCACTTGGCAAGGATCCCCAGCAGGTCGGACGGGGGCAGACGCCGAGGTCTTGGGGTCTTTCGTTGAGATGCCAGAATCATCACGAGGCCAAGAGTCATCCGCGGAGTGACGGACCAGTGGCGACCTGGAGACCCGTTGGGCCGCCGGTTCCAAAGGCTCAAGCTGGACTGGCTGGCGAGAGTCAGCCAGGGTAACCAGAACTCGGTCGGCAAGGTTCTCCGGGGGTGTCGGTGGTGTTGAGAGCGGACCGGAGGCCAACAGTTCAGCGATGCTGAGCCAAGCACGGACCTTTGGTTCCGCATCAGCCTCCGACTGGAGTTGAGGATCCGTTGAGGGGTGATCCCTGCAGTCGAGGACCTCGTTGATCCGTTGAAAGAGTTCGTCTGAGTTCATGCGAACACGTCTCGGGCGCCCCGCGGGAATTTCGCTGCGTGAGTTGGGACTATGGGGTTTGAGGGATTTTGCAGAGAGGGTCGTGATGAGGATTCTTCCTCCAGACCAAACTCCACAGATTGGGCTACCACTTTGTTGGCTTGTTGTCGGTTAACAACACTTGGTGGACGAAGCAACCGGGCCCCTCAACCACAACGGTCTTGCCATACCAGACCAACTGGGATGATGACGACCGGGTGGTGTGCTAAGGGCGTACGCCGTGGACCACACCGCGACGGGCGAGGCGTTCAATAAGATCTCTTCGGGCCCGATGGACCCAAGTCTTGACCGTTCCAACGGGGCACCCCAAGACTTCGCCGATTTCTGCATAACTGAGCTCTTGTTCATGAAAGAGCAAGAACGCCTGTTTGTATTCTTCGCGGATATCGGCCAGGGCCAACTGAACTTCCTCAGCCAAATTCTCCGCAGCCTGGCAATCAGGTGAACGATCTGGCAAATCTTCCACGAATTCCGCTGGCTGGGCTTTGCGTCGCCGCTGGGCCAGCACACTCCGGCAGCGATTGCCGGCAATCGCCAGCAACCACGGTTTGAAATCTCGTGTGGGGTCCCACTTGGCTAAACTCCGAAACACGCGGACGAACACTTCTTGGGTGACGTCCTCAGCATCTTGGCGGTGTCCGAGCATGCGAAAACACAAGCTGAAGACCATCGCCTTGTGGTTCTCGACAATTTGGCGCATCGCGGTTTGGTCACCCTCAAGGCAGAGGGTGAGCAAAGCACGAACATCCTCACCATCCTGACGACCCACGAGTGTGTCTCACCGTTGTTCTAAGGAAGGGTACTCGACCGTGGAAGGTCGAGTTTCAAATGGCCGGTGAGCGAAGCTTCCCTCAGAAAGCTTTGAAGCCATCGGCGTCGCGACAGCGACTCTCCGTCTCCGTAATCCCCAAACGAGCAGCTCTCGTCAAACGGAAGGTGACGCCCACTCCCGCAGCCCCTCGCGAGACCCGACACCAAGATCCGTCAACACTGAGGATTGCCCAGGAGCACCGTCCAACGCACAGACCATCATTTGCTGGTTGATGAGTTGGAGCCTCCCGGGCCTTCGAGGTGTGTTGTTGGAAGTGTGCTTTTGGAGGCGTTTTGAGGGTGAGCAACGCAGGCCATCCCTCAGGTTGGGCTTCTCGGAGAGGTTCTTGAGGCATCCCAAGCAGAATGCTCCGTTTGCATAGGCTTCCGCGGAGCCTCCGGCTGCCCTCAGCGCTGAGGGTTTCTCTGAGTGGGAACCTTTCCTGAGTTTGAGGATTGGGAACGTTTGTTTTTGCGACCGGTTGGATGCCAGCCCTCTTTCTGGAACGCAGCGGCTGGCAAACGGATCACTCGTGCTGGCAACCCACGGTCAACTTCGCAACGCCAGGCAGCCTTGGCAAAGCCAAGCCTGTGGACAATTCTTGGCCAGATGGGAGTCGGCCAACTCAGTTGGTTCACCGCATCCCGACGTCATCGGCAATGTCGAGGACCTCTCCAACGGAGCAATCTTCCAGGCGTTTGCCACGTTTTTCTAGCTTTTCATTAAATTTAATAGCCTTTTCCTGCATTTCTGCATGGGTGTCCTGGGAGCCGCCGACCAGGACAAAGTTCTCTCCGCGGGTGAGACGTTGATGGCCATCGTCTCCGTCTAAGCCGATTCCCAGCAACGCAGCCTTGACTTCCCCGGGCTTGACTTCCCCGGACTTGTTCGTCTTTGCAGGTTCCATAGTTGTCCCTCAGGGAGGTTTTCTGAAATCTGACGGTGTTTGCATCAACAGTGGGCCACAGAAAGCCCAGAGTTGCTTGTTAGCGCTGGATCGTCCTTGGAATAGGGCAACAGGCGGCTTTCTCGGGCAAAGTCGTGCCGTCGGTGACTGGAGTCTGGGGTCGGTCTCCGACCTACCGCAACTCAAAGGCACAACAGGTCTCAACCAATGCCGAGCTAACGCAAAGCCTGTTCTCAGTCGCCGAGTTGGTGCGGCAGCGGTGTTCTTGGCAGCGTCTGTCGGGCCAGCGTCTGTCTGGCCAGCGTCTGTCTGGCCAGCGTCTGTCTGGCCAGCGTCTGTCTGGGCAGCGTCTGTCTGGGCTGCTCTGGGGCCTCAGCTGCTCTTGACAGCTTCGCGGACGGCTCGGCGGGCGATCTTGAAGGCATTGGTGACTGCCATCGCGCGAGCTTCCATTTGTTCCTGAGTAAAGCTCCTGGCTCCCTCGGAGGGGGAGAGGCCCGCGATGGCCAGAGTCATCGGCATCAGCTGGAGGAATTCCTGATATTTCCGTTGCATGGCCTGTTGGGCGTCGGCGTCACTCATCGTCTCTCTCGCGCGGTTGTTTGTTGGGTGATAGGCTGAAGACCCAGATCGACGAACCTGCCGGGACCGGAGCAGCGTCACCGGACGTCATCACGGGAAGATCATCACGGGATCGTTGGTCGAGCAGCCGAGTTGACCAACCAGTGGTTGACAGTAATCCGCTGACCCGCTCTGGGCAAGCGAGGATGTTCCGAAGTAGCGGGCCGTTCTCCCAGCAGCTCTGTTCCCAAATGTCAGTCCCCCACAGGTTGCCCTGGCAGCTTAGGGAAGGTTTTCTGGGTGGGACGAAGAATCTCGAGAACCCGGCAGAGAAACTTCTAAAAGCCAAAAAGTGCCAGCAACAAAAAGGCCCACCAAGTACCCAACAGCAAACCCGAATATGGACAGGAAAAACAACCAAAAATTGACTGCCTCGGTGCCGGTGAAGTCTTCGATCCAGGCCGGGGCAAGCAACCGGTAGGCAATCGCCAGAGGGGGAACGGCCACCAACCCAGCCAGTGTTGAGGCCTCTCGCGGGTGTTTGCCTCGAAACAGCATCGCCTGAGCCACGCCGATGACCAAAATCAGCAGTGTGATCAATCCACCTGCCAAAGCCGTGAGCCCAAAGGCCCGAAAGGCCACCAACGGGAGCGTCATCAATGCTGTTGCCGCAAGCAACAAAAGAACACGAAACCGCCGAGGGACGCCGTGTTGGTCCGGTTCTGGGGGATCCTGAAGAGGAGTATGAGCTTCTCGCCAGCGAAATTCGTCCGGCGAAATCGGCGGCGGAACGTTCTTTTGGTTTGTGCCCGTTGAGTTCGGCCAAGACAGTTCTGGCGGCGGTACGTTGTGTTCTATTGCTGTTGGCTCGATTGCTCTCTGGTGTGACGCCGTTTGGTTGGAGTCGAGCCTTGGGGTTGCTGTTGGCTCACCCTGGACTTGGTGAGATGTCACTCGGGGAGATGTGACCTGTTGAGGTGTTGCCTGCTGAAATGTTACTTGCTTGGGTGATTCCGGCTTGGGTGATTCGGGCTCAGGTGGTGAGTCAGCCGGTGAGGATGGCTGGAGCTCAGTCTCGAGCTGGTGGGCTTTGGCCTGAATCGCGGCAAGGAGATTTGGGTCCAGTGGATCAGCGTCTTGGAGATCGGAATCCAACAGACCCGAGTCCAAGGGAGCAGCCTCGGGAGGGTCCGGCCTCGGTGGATCGGATTCATGCGGATAAGGACGGGCTCCGCTCATAAACGAATCTCCCACGAAGAAGCCGATCGACAAATGGCGGCAACGAGTTCGCTTGGCTCACCAGGGAGCTGAACTGGGGGGCTCCTGGGAGTTCGTCCCACTGGACCAGAAGACATCATCCCAGCTCTGGTGGTCCTCGTCAGACTCTTCCCAATTTTGCTCAGCGGCCAAGTTCTCTTGGGCATCCGAACTCGGACTCCAACCCAAGCACCACCCCAGAAAATCAATCGCGAGTTCGACACCAGCAAGCAGTAACCAGGTCATCCACCCCAAGTAGGCTCCCAGTACGGTGCCTGCAGGAACCGCAAAAAGCAAGTAGCCAACATAGGCCATGGGCAGATGTCGCCCGGCCAGCCCTTGCCATGGAACCAATCCGGTCAACCCGATCCAGAAGGGAAGTGTCAGAGCCACAGGCACTGCCACCACCATCCCTGCCAGGGCAAAGGCTTCGGGCCCAGGTCGCTCCGACAACAGCACGAATCGGCTGGCAAACAAGGCGGCCAACAGGATTGTGAAAATCACCAATCCCGGCCAGGTGACTTCGGCCGCTTTCAGCCCGGCAAACAGCAGAGCAAACAGAACTGGGAGGGCAAGCAGCGTGCGAAGACTACAACGTGCAGTGGGGTCTTCCAGGATCATCGAGGGTGGCTGGCTCAGGCAGCCTCCAACAAAAGGTCAATCTGCAGAACTGGACTGACCTCATTGTAACGCCTCAACGGTGCTGCGTTTCTCTGCGGCTGGTCGATGACCCTTCCGCAAAGCTACGGAGGGCCTCTTGAGGAGGATCATCATCGGAACTCGACAGCTAAGATCTCCGCGGGTCGGCGACGCCGAACAAACATAAGATCGCCAAGATGAGCGCCCCCTGCAGCATGCCCCCCAACTCGCCCAGAAGCAGCACGACCCACAGTTGCACGATGATCCCCATGAGGTTGATTCCCCACGGCTCTCCGCGAGGCGATCCGAGTTCCCCGAGCCCTATGAATAAGCTTCCGAGCCAGCACGTCAGAGCAACCCGCTGGCAAGGTTGGCGGCCTTCCGAGGGGCCTGTCCCCCAAACAGCCAGTTCTGAGCAACAGCGACAGCGATCAACGCTGCCACCAGCTGCTACGAAAACGTTGTTGGCGAGCCCACCAATCGTGTCACTCCCAGCCCCGCTGCGGCCAGGACCATGACCACGGGCAAATCCCCGACCGGAAACTGAAACAGTCGCTTGGGCACTTGGCTGGGATCACCCGTGCTTTTGGGATTCCGGTCCACAACAGTGCGGATTCCGAGGGTCAGCTCCGCCAACAAAGTGAAGACCACCCACGAAGCCAAGCCAACTCCAGTTCCCAAGGTCAAACCGCCCCACACCTGGACGAGTGCCCAGACCACAAAAAGTGAGACCTCATATCGATATCGGTCATCGACGCAGTGCTGCAAGATCCATTGCACCAGGAAGAGTACAGCGTGGATGAGCACTAGCAAGATCTGCCCTATGTCCTCAGGCCATAACAGTCCCAGGTGCCAGATTTTCCAGCAGCAGGTCGAGGCCCTCGTCGGTCAGCTGCGGGCAGTTCTTGATCGTCAACTTTGCCCAGTTCCTGCGTTCGGCCAAGTAAGCCAAGCCTTGATCAGAAACCCGCTGGCAACAGCTCAAATTCAGTCTCAGGAGGTTCGGCATCCAAGCCAGATGCCGCAAACCCTCATCGGTAATCGGTGTCCTGTGCAAGTCCAGGGACTCCAAGGTGCTCGACTCGGCCAACAACGCCAGAGTCAAATCCACCACGCCCGTCTTTCGCAGGCTGAGGACCCGGAGCCGGGGGCAGCGGGCTAATGACCCGGCCTCCACAGGATCCAACGGATGTTGGGTCGTCACCGTGAGCGAATCCAATTCCGGGATGTTGGCGAGCGTTGCCAAGCCGTCGACTCGGTCGACGATCAGTTCCAAGGACCGCAGCCCAGGCACCTTGCTCAGGTGAGCTAAGCGCTCTCTGCCGTTGAGGATGTTTCCTTTCAGCCGCAACCGAGGCATACTCCGAAGTTCTCGGAGAGCTCGGAGTGGGTCTTCTGAGAGATCGCCCGACACATGCACGGTCAGACTCAGCGGAGACATTTTCCCGAGCCAGAAGCAAACGTGGGACCAGGAAACCTGCTGGTTGAATTCTACCTCAGGCATTCCCCGAACCCAGGTCACAGCCTCTGGCCAGGGGAAACCCTTCGGCAGCCATTTCAGGGCATGTGCGACGATCAGCTGTGTCTGGCGCCGGTGGAGGGGTTCGAGCCGTCGGTCCAAGTCGCCCATCTGAGACAGGGCGATCTGCACACGGATGAATTCTCCTCGTGCCTGAAACGCCTCATCGGCCTGACTCGAGAGCCAATCGGCATACACCAACCGCACACCATCGTCGTCGGGCGTCGCCTCAATTGATTGCAGAAACAATGCCTCTTGAGCACTGAGATCCATGGCACAATCCGAGGGCAAGAGCTGAGCAGAAGCAACAGCAGGACTTTCGAAGCTCTGATTGGTCAACAGCACGCTTGGGGGTACAGCACGCTTGGGAGCACAGCACATCCGGGGGCTCCGCGTGCCAGCGACTGGCTTCTGGCGAATCCTGATCAGCGAAGCGGGGATCCGGGCAGGAGTTCTTGCAGGCGTCTGTCCAGATCTTGGATGTAGGCCCGTCCAAAGGGACCGTCTTCCAGCCCTTGGATTAAGAACGTTGGCAAGTCCTGCTCGTACTCGGGGCTACTTGAGGCGGCCCCCAGAGCGATGGCGGCCACGGTGTCCACGTCCCCGGTGAAGGCGACGCACGCGCGAAGCAGATCCCTGAGGCGTTGATGCGATTGCAAAGCCGTGATCGCAGCGCGGACGCTCATCCAGCCTTTGGATTTCACTCGGCCAATCCACGGCACACTCCATGGCCCCGGAACATGGCCTTCCAGCCATCGACCTAGCTCTTGCTTGGAACCAACGTCATACAAGAAGTAGTGGCTCATCAAGGCGGCGGCACAGGCTGCGTGGATTCCGTCAGGCGTGTCGTGCGTGAGCTTGGCTTGCACGATGCAACGCTCGATGACGGTGCCAGGCGTGGAAAAAATGCCCAAGGGGGCAGCACGCATCGCTGCCCCGCTTTTGTCGCTGGTCGGATGGATATTCTCTAAAAAGTCCTCGCCGGTTTTGGTCGCCTGAAGAAAGTGGAAAAAGTTCCGGGCGTAGCCTTCGCGAGGGTCGCGATGAAACGCCCTGACGAAATTCTCTGCCAGCAGCGACGCACTCCAACGGGCCCCTTGAGTTTGACAAGCCAGAACAGTTTCGGCGATTGCCAAGCTCATTTGGGTGTCATCGGTGTACATGCCCGGCTTGGTGCCATGATGCCGCGGGTGCTGAATATACCGCGTGAGTGTGTTGTACTGGCGCACATGAGGAGTGTGGGTATACTCAAACCCCGCTCCATAGGCGTCGCCGATGGCTAACTCGAGCAACATTGGGAATTTCCTTTTCAGGCCGTTGGCCCGGACGAGCCCGAGCTGTCTCTCGCGAAACACATCGCCAGCAAAATACCCTGGCGGCAAAACACCCTGGCGGCGAAACACGCTGGCGGCAAAACACCCTGGCGGCAAAACACCCTGGCGGCGAAACACCCTGGCGGCGAAATGCTTAGCTGTTCAGGCGGTTTGTTGGTTTGCCGAACGAGACCCCTGCCAACGGTCAGAGAAGCTGCCCCATTCACCAACAAAGAGGAGGCTCATGATCGAAGAAGGTTCACCTGGCGATGGCTTTGATCCGGCCGCTTATGACCTGGTCATGCCGCCCAAGGTGGTCTTCGGCTGGGGCCGCCGCCGGGAACTGCCGCAACTTGCCCAATCCCTGGGCCGCAGAGCGCTGTTGATTTCCGGTTCTCGCACCCTGGAGGCCTCGGGCAGGATTGCTGAACTGATCGGCTTGTTGGAGGGTGACGGAATCACTGTGCAGAGCGTGGCACGCATCCACCGTGAACCCCGGACTGAGGATGTGGACGCCGCGGCAGATACTCTTCGGCAGCTGGCTCCAACGCCCCAGCAGGATTTTCTGCTTGCCATTGGGGGTGGCTCGGCCCTCGATCTCACCAAGGCTCTCAGCGGGTTGGCAACGGACCATCAAGGCGAATCCGTGCGGGACTATCTGGAAGGCGTCGGTCGAGGGTTGCGACTGAGCCAACAGCCACTGCCTTGGTTGGCGATGCCCACCACAGGAGGGACTGGCAGTGAGGCCACCAAGAACGCGGTGATCTCAGGTGGGTCGGTCAGCCACCCCGAAGACGACCCGCCTTTCAAAAAAAGCTTTCGCGACGAACGGTTGTTGGCCGCTGCGGTGCTGATTGACCCAGAACTCGCTGACGGGCTGCCCGCTCCAATCACTGCCGCGACCGGGATGGATGCCATCACTCAATTGATCGAGGCTTACATCACTCGACATCCCCGACGGATTCCCAAAGGATTCTGCCTCCAGGGTCTTGCCCTGGCGATCCCCTCGCTTCGAGAAGCGGTTGTCCAGCCGGCATCTCGTTGGGCTCGAGAAAACTTGGCCCACGCGGCCTTCCTCTCCGGTGTCGCGTTAGCCAACAGTGGCCTCGGTCTGGCCCATGGAGTGGCCGCCGCCCTCGGAATCCAACGGGATGTTCCCCATGGTTTAGCTTGTGCAATCATGCTGCCGACCGCCCTGCGAGTCAACCTTCTTGTTCGCGAGGTTGAGCTTGCCCAGCTGGCAGCGGTCGTCACCCCTGGTGTGGACTATGGGTCGACCCAGGCGGCGGCCGAGGGAACAATCGTTGCCATTGAAGAGCTCTGCGGAGAACTCAAAATCCCGCAAAAGCTATCGGAGGTGGGGGTGCTCGAGCAGGATATCCCTCCCCTGGTCCGCAACAGCCACGGCAACAGCTTTCGCAACAATCCTCGCGAGGTCTCCGACGAGGAGCTGACAGACCTTCTCGGAGCGATGCTGTGAACCGTCCGCTGAGACCCCTTCTGATAGGCGGTTTGTCTCCAGCCTGGCAGCAGATCGTGGAACTGGAAAGGCTCGCCGTTGGCGAGGTCAACAGGGCCCAAGCAGTGCATTGGCAAGCGTCCGGTAAGGTCCTCAATGTCGCTGCCGCCCTCGGGGTGTTGCTAAATCTGAGAACACCACATATCCCGGGCAGCGATCAACAGAAGGTCCCGTTGGGTCAGGGTCCGCCTTCCCCCACAGTGGTGTGTCCTGTTGGAGGGGCCATCGGTGAGTTGCTCCAACGAGACGCTGATCAATGCATCCATCGGCGGCACGTGACCGTTCGGTGGGTCCCGATAAAGGCTCCGACAAGGGTTTGCACCACCCTGCTGGATCGGCAAGGTCAAGTCACAGAGCTGGTCGAAAACGCTAGCGAGCTGTCTGCCGAAGATGTCCAGTCCTTCCGCAGAGCCTGGGAACAATCCTGGCAGACCGCATGCGTTGCGGTCCTCACGGGCAGTCTGCCTATCGGAACAAAGAGCAGCTTTTACCAGGAATTGATTGCTGATCAAGAGTCGCCACCGGCGGCGACAGTGCTGGATCTCCGGGGGCCTGAGCTGGTCCACGCCTCAACTGAGCGACCGACGCTTGTCAAACCGAACCGGAACGAACTGATGCAGACCGTGGGGCGGACTCTTTCAGACGAGTCGGCCTTGCTGGCTGCCATTGAGCAGCTCCACAGGTGGGGTGCTCAAGGAGTGCTTGTCAGCGACGGTCCGCGTCCAGCTTGGTTGAGTTGGAGGGCGGCGGCCGATGGCACCTCTGTGGTCTTCAATCAGCAGCACTCAGCCGATCATCCCCCAAAGCAACCGTTTGCGGAACGCGAGTTGATGCCTTCGACAGACACTTCGTCCGAGCTGCCTGCAGGGCGATGGCTTTTGAAGCCTCCGGTGGTTCAAGCGATCAACCCAATCGGATGTGGGGATTGTCTGACAGCTGGGGTCGCCTTGGGCCTGGCCAGGGGGTTAGGGTTAGTCGAGGCGGTCCGGCTGGGTTTGGGTGCCGCTGCGGCCAATGCCGAAACGCTTCGTCCGGCGGAGTTTACCGCAGCACGGGCAAAGGAACTCAGCGGCCGAGTCCAGGTCGAACCTGAAGCTTAAAAGCTACGTTGGGAACAAACTGGTTGGTTCAGAGAGGCTGAGCTGACCGCAGGGCTTTTCGGCAAGTCCCGCACTCGGACCGGTCGAAGGAATGGAGACGGTAGCTCCGCCAGGTCATTGGTCACGGGCGATCCGTGGCTGAACGGTTCGGCGGGGCCGTCAGTCAAGCGAGAGGGGCAGTTCGATGGCAGTGAAGCAACAATCGGCACGTCATAAAGGAAAACTCCCCAGGCGCCCTCAAGTGGGGTCCTCGGAATGGCTGGAGGGACTGGTGGCCAAAGCCGAAGAGGGCCTGGTGGCGGCCGAGCATGACCTGAGCAAACTCTACGACGCCATCCTGGGCCTCAAAGAACACCAAGCCTGGGAAACGCTTCTTCCTGACGAACCAAGAACTTGGCAACGTCTCTTGGAAACTCGCATCGATCCGGTTCACCAACGGATCGAGTGGGTTGAGGCCCTGCTGGCCGGCTACGCCAAGCTCCGGACCGATGGGCACGATAAGCGGATCACCCGTCGCGACGCCGAAGCTGCTGTCGGTTATCGGGTCCAGCAAGTTGCCGCCCAAGAGATGCATGGTCAGTCTCCACCAAATCCGTCCCCTCAGGTTGATCTGCAACTCGCCTTGGATGACCTCGAGCGTGCTTGGCGGGTCTCAACACCGCCAGAGAAAGCTCAAGTCCGTCAGCGGTTGGAACGATTGCTTCGGACCGAGACAGACTCAGACCAACAGGATCAAGCTTAAGCTTGGCCATTAGTCCAGCACGGTCACTGAGCCTAGCACGGTCACTGAGCCTGGCACGGTCGAGAAAGCTCACCTCGAGAATCTGATGGGAGCGTAGCCCGGCGTTATCCAGCAGCTAGGGAGAAGTGGTTGGAGAGCGGCGAGATGGCTCGAGGGTGCTTGGGTCGGGGAAGATGTTGGTTGCTGGGGAACTGATGGGACCAATCCTGCAGCAGCTGCCACACTTTGCGAGCTGACGGTCGAGTCCGGGCGTTCTTTGCCAACATATGGGTCAGCAGTTTCGCCAAACACGCGGGAACGGAGGGCCGAAAGTGCCGCACATCGGGCGGAGGTGCGCTTTGGTGCTTGACCAGCAGGTGCAGGAACGTGGATCCGGTAAATGGCAGGCGGCCGGTGAGAAGTTTGAAGAGAGTGCAGCCCAAGGCATAAATATCTGCTTTGGGGGTGACTCGGCGGTGATCCATGGCTTGTTCGGGAGCCAGATACTCGACGGTTCCGACGAGCACCTTGTCATCGTCGGCTGAGCAGGCTGGCAACGGCCATAACAGCCCAAAGTCGATGAACTTGACAGTCCCTTGGTCATCCAACAGCAAGTTGCTGGGTTTGACGTCTCGGTGGACCAGCCCTTGGGCATGAAGGTAAGCCAGTCCTGCGGCAGCCTGGGCGATCAAGCTGGCCGCTTGGCTGGGCGGCAGCGGACCCTGTTCCTCAACCAAGCGTTCCAAGTCCCCGCCTGGGAGGTGTTCCATCGCCAAGTAGTATCGCAGGCCGACTGTGTTGAAGTCATAGATTCGCACAACGTTGGGATGCTCAAGCTCTGCGATGGTCCGGGCTTCCTGGAGAAACAACGCTCGTTCCTGCTCATCGGAGGCCGCCTTTGCCCGAAGGAGCTTGACCGCAGCGTTCCGGCCCAACACCTCGTGCCGACCCAAGAGCACCAGACTGGAACCTCCGGTACCCAACAGGTCATGAAGTCGATAAGGCCCGACGTGAAAGTTGGTCAGCCCCGCCCAGAGCGACTGATCCTGCCAGGCGGTGAGCAACCCGCGGTCGACCAAGGCAGCCGAGAAATCCGCGACGGTTGTCTGCTCATGGCCCTCAACCAAGTCTCGGGCGAGCTGATTGATCACCTCCGGTCGCAATAGCTTGCTGCTGGATAATCGATCCAAATATCCTCCAGGAAAGGCTGCCGCTTGAGAAAGAAGCTCGCCTTGCTCCTGAGGAGATGCCACAGTTCCCAAGTTGCTCATCATGGCCAAGTCAGTTGGTGTCACGAGGATCCCGTCAATCCATCGGGTCTTCGGCAGTCAAGAAGAATGTTGCCAGAGAAATGGTGTCAGAGCCTTGCCGGGGGCTTCCTAGACGTCAGTCAACCGCCGCATGAGACCGCTCCCAGCTTCGACCTGCCTCCGGCTTCCCCCCTCCGTCACGCTGCGAGGATCTCAGAGAATGAAACGTATTGATCACGCGGGAAGGAACTGGCATTGGAACGGATCCCCGCCAGTGCCGGTGAGCTTGCCCAGCGAACCGTCACTTCAAGCGAACCGTCACTTCAAGCGAACCGTCACTTCGAGGCAAGCAGTCCCATCAACTGCGGTCGACTGCTTTTGGTGATCCTGTTGGCAGGATTTGTCCGTTGCGGGCGAGTCAACGCGACCTTGGCACAGCCTCCTTGACAGGAAGCAACCAGATCGGGACCGGCGGCGACCACAAACAGTCGTCTAGAGATCGGTCGGCGCTCTGGGCCAGAAGCTTGATTGGTTTCTGTCCTCACAGCAGAACAGCCCCACCCGGAAGACTCGCCTGAGGCAGAGTTCGCCCTCGAGTGCCCCAATCAGCAAAGCCTTGACCCCGAAAGTCACTCCGTTGGCGAACCAGCTGCTCCCCCGAAGGAGTTGATTTCCAGCAACACGCAGAATCTCTTTGACCATCAGCTTCGGCTCGGTTAATCTCCTTATTACCACCCCCTCATCATTCGGAAAAAACTCCCCTTTGAGGGAGTTGGCGCCCGAGATCTCCTCGATTTCTCTCCGAGTATCCCTCATTGGTCATTCCCTCATCAAACTCAGGCATGTTCTAACCATTGGGTTGATGAGATGGGTTGCCAAGAAGCCCAGACCTCTGCGTGGGAACGGCGGAGGAGTGCCACAGATCTCTGGCGAGGAATTTCCCCTCATCAGTCATTGGTTGGCTCCTCAACGGGCAACACCGACCAGTTGCGAACAAACCAATGATTGGCTCCCCTTGGATGAGGGGTCTGGTGGTTTGGGATTTGAGGCCGACGGCGCGAATCCCGTTTCAGCGTGTTGAGGTGCAACCCGTTTGACTTCCCACCCCCATAGCGAGTTGATTGATGAAGCGATTCCTTTGTTGCGTCGTGTTTATTGTGATGTACCTCCCGGTCGTCGTCCTGGCACAGTCAACTTACGACATCGCCGGTGAGATTGGCCCTTCTGGCACGCCGATTTCTGCTGGCGGTTGGCAGGGGCAAGATTTGGGGAATTGGATCACGCAAAGTTTTGGAGGAGAGCTGTATCTCCGCAATGCCAATGATGGGGACAATACGGTCTTCCTCAACAGCAATGGAGGTTTCTCTTATCAGTTCAATTCCAATACAGAAAGCTTTTCTCTGGAGTTGCCTGCTCGAATCAACAGCAATTTTTGGGAGATGGGCTTTTCTACTGGGGACGGAGAATTTGGGAACACGGCTTTACGGTTAGGCCAAGATTTTAGCGGGTCGGGCAGCTTCCACATTCTGCACCGTCAGGCTGACGGGTCCTTCACACGGACTGTCGGCTCGGACCTTCCAGCAGGTGATGAGATCCGCTCGGTGCGGCTTGAGGTCAACGCCGCTGCCAACGGGGGAGACGGGGCTGCTGAGCTGTTTGTCGACGGCACATCAGTTGTCGGTGTGCCCAACTTGAACCTCCTCAGTGGTGGCCCGGCGATCACTGACTTAGATACCATCCACGTTCGCAGCAACTCTCGGTTTGTTGGGCCAGGGAGTTTCACCGTCGATCAGCAAGACTTGGCCATTGTCTCCCAGAGCACTTACGATATCGCCAGCCAGATCGGCCCCACCGGAACGCCCATCGCCACCGGGGGCTGGCAGGGCGACGATTTGGACGATTGGGTCTCGCAGGTTTTTGCAGGAGAGTTGTATCTGCGAAATGCCGACGATGGCGATAACACGATCTTCCTCAACAGCGATGGCAGTTTTGATTTGGAGACCTCGCCCGAGACCGCGAAGATCATGTTGGAGTTGCCCGCCCGAATTAACGATAACTTTTGGGAGATGGGTCTCTCAACAACCGACGGATCTTTTGGCAATACGCTGGCCCGTTTTGGCCAAGATTTTGGTGGGTCGGGCGTCTTTCACATCCTGCACCGCGACGAGAACGGGCAGTTCGTTCGCACCACCGGTGAGCCGATCACTTCTGGTGATACCATACAACAGATTCGCTTTGAGATCGATCCGCTGGCCAATGGAGGAGATGGATCGGCGACGCTCAATGTTGGTGGTTCGACAGCAGTGTTCGTGCCGAATTTGAACCTTTCTTTGGGTGGGGTTTCGGTCGCGGATTTGGACACCATTCACGTCCGCAGCAACAGCCGGTTTGTTGGTCCGGGGAGCTTTACTCTCACCACTTTTGAAGCAGTTGGATCAGCTGTGATTCCAGAACCGTCTGCCCTGACACTCTGGGTGGCCGCATCGGCCTTGGGACTGCGTCGGCCTCGCCGACAGCGGTGAGCGTGTCAGTCGCTTTTCTGATGTCCAAGAAAATCGGCAGCGACGTTTCAGTGGGTTGAGAAAGTCCCAACTCCCATGCTTTGAGTCAATTGTCAGAAGAGGTGTGTGAGGCTGTCGCTTCACGCACCTCTTCTGCTTTGTGTGATACCTCCGGATGTCTTTGGAGGGAAATTGGGTTCCTGTGCTGACCGAAGCGCGAGCGAGTGATGTAAGCGGCGTCTTCTGGCGTGAGACCTTTAAGAATTGCTTTTAGTCGAATCACTGGGGGACGGGTGCCATGAAGTGCTCATGTGGTTCGGAAGACTTGGTTCCGCTGAAGTTCGGTGGCGATTGCTTCAATCTCCAACAGGCAGACCAAATCGCGTTCTTCAAATGATCATGTTTTGTGCCAGAGGTATACGCGTGCATCGCATGTGGGCAGATCCTATTTGCTGTTCCCCAAACTGCCCGAGGTAGAAAGCTACCGAGGGATCAGTGACCTCGCCTGCATTGATGCGTCTTGCGAGTACGGCAGCCTTGCCTGAAGAGTCTGCTGATCGCAGTCATTCGGACCGCAGACGTCTCATCCGGGCGGTGTCACGCGGACTTGGTCTGCGCCGCTTCGACAACATGACAGGAATCCGCAGGACTGCAAACAAATCACCGAACTCCACCTCTGCCCTCCAGCTGCCCTCCCCTCCTATTGATGCAGTCTGGCTGTCAAGTTCAACTCGTTGGTCCTGGGATTGCTTGAGAACGATCGTCCAGACATATTGCAACGAATTTGGCTACTCATTCGGCGACACGCAGGATGTTTGGCTGCGGAGGTAATGACCTCTTTACCCAGAAAGCTGGAGTCGTTTCTGCTGCCCGCGGTGGCCTGCAACAATCGAGCCCCGGGCGGCCCGGTTGCGGCGAATGGGAAAGCCTGAGCCCGCCGAGTTCGGGAGCAAAGACGTGCAGGAGGCGTTCACTGCCCCAGGACCAGCGGCCCTGACGCCTTGAGCCAGGAACCGACCAAATCGATTCTGGCCATCCCGCAGGAACAAGCCTCTCGAAGTCGATGTCGGCCCCTTAAGCCACCTACAAGGCTGCCGAGCAGAGGGATAAGGTCGCACAACGGCAATAGCTTGGTGACAAAAAGACCGATCTCGCTTTTGTTTCAGGCAGAGTTCCTGATCTGCCAGGTCTCAGTTGTTGATCTCGTTGACGATGACCTCGTCCGAACCTGCTGAGTATGGTTGGATTCCTGCAGACGGGCCTGTTCCCACTGAAGCTTGCAGGCAACAGGGTCATCAATGGCCCAACATTCCTGAACCATCTCTAAGCAAGTTTTAGTCAGCTTAGCGAACTCAAAGGGAACTCGTGGCAAAATTTTTTACGGTTTCTCCGGACGTTTGCGGGAAGGGCCTTGGTTGCTAGACTTAGCTGTGGTCCAGGCGTTTTTTGGAAGAGCCAACCCATGCACCGGAGTCCACACCAAATCTAAGGATTTCGGATTCGGTGAACTCACTCGCGATGGGAGGGCGTAGGCCACTCAGCCTTTGGGAGAACGCGATCAATCCAAGGGCCAAAATCATCTGGGGGCTGTAGCTCAGTCGGTAGAGCAGCGGACTTTTAATCCGCGGGTCCAGGGTTCGAGTCCCTGCGGCCCCACTGAAACAAAACGCCTGAAACCTCTGCAAGTCAAAGGTTTCAGGCGTCTTCCTTTTCCTGCGTTCTAAGAATCGGACATCAAGCGAATCGGGAACTTTGGCTGAGTTCGAGAAAAGGATTTCACCAGGGTTGACCCAATCCTTGACTTCGCCGAGATCCCACTGGAATTACCCAGACAGAATCCCTTGGTGGTGACACCGACAACCACCTTCAGCTGTTGCTCTTGGGAGACGAACGATTCCTCCGCGAAGCGCAACGGCCACTCCGGCGGCGAGCGAGAGCGAAGCGGCTGAGGGAATCATGGTCTGCAACCGGCCGATCCCAGCGATGGCGATGGTGATGCTAACGTCTCGAGTGAGGATGTCCGCAAAGGAGATCTCGTCGTCAACCCCGCCGCTGTTGCATATTGCAGTCAGAACACGCGCTAGGATTCCCCCTTCTCTGTTCGCATGCTTCTCGTTGGTAGCCTTTTGAATCATGCGATTGGTCCTCCAAAGATAGGTTGCCGGTGCGACGGAACGCCAACGCGATCAGTGTGCCCGTCTTTCCTGGTCTAGTGAGGTCTCAGCTCCGAATCTCGAGGCTATTTTGGTTTGGAGGCGGTTCCAGTTCGCTGTCTCGGGAAACAACGAAAAACCCGCGACTCTCAAATTGGAGGGCCGCGGGCGTTTGTTCGCACAGATGGAAAAGCCAAGGATCGTTAGCTGCTGTGACGACTGCGGGAGGAGCTGGCGAGACCCACACCGATCATCACCCAGAAGGCGATCGATGTTGGTTCGGGGATGACATTTGCCGGCCCGGCTGTTCCGTAGACTTCAATGGTGTCGAGGTCGATCGCACCAGTCCCTGGAGACGGATTCGTCATCCAATTGAACGAGACCGTTTGATCGGTCAGATTCTGGTAGAGGTCACCAGTCAGATCAACAGTGACACGCACCCAACCACCGTTGGGGTCGTTTCGTCCGGGAAGGTTGTTGTCTTCCCAGAGGAGATCCGTCCCGTCCAAGCTGGTGTTGAACATCCCCGCCCGGCCGCTGGGACCGGTGGCAGAACGCACATCAAACTCAATCCGATCCAGATCCAACTGGACGTCTTCGGGGATGGTGATCGACCACGATCCCGTGCTGTTCCCTTCGAGTCTGGCAGGAAAGTCTGGTGTGGTGGCACCAGCCGCGTTGGCACCCCCGTCGTTTCTCAGCAAGCCAGTGAAACTTGCGCCGCTGGCGTTCACTAAAGTCCAGCCGTCAAACACAGGACTTGCAGTCCCCGAGGAAACAGTGATTCCATCGGTTGAGTCGAGATCATCGGGGTTGCGGTCAAAGTCCGATTGAGTCGCACCTTCAAAGTCCACTCCAGCGATCAGTGTTCCCGACTCCGCAGTCCGGGCGGTCAACAACAGGCAGAAGACGACTGGGATGAGGAAATAGATTTGCTTCTTCGTCAGCATGGGCGGTCTCCTCGAGGGGGATTGGAGTTGCTGCCATCCGAGGCAGTGACGCAGGGGTGGTATGAGGTGTACTGGATGGGGTTCTGGAATTCAAGAAGAAACTATGTGTCAATCGTAAAGAATTGCTGAATTGCTCCACAGAGCGGTCAACCCAACCTTAGGGATGATTCGGTCTTTCCTGGGGGAGGTTTGTTGAGGGATGCTTGGACTTGTGTCGGGACGACATCAGAACGATCTTGATGGCACCCATCGCTGGGCGACTGAGGGCCAGTCAACTTCAAAGGGGACGTCAGGGCCCACTGGGCAACCAGCACTGGTCTCAGAGACTCTTCGACAAGCATCCGGCAATCCACTGTGTTGTGGAGACAAGTTCATGATGCAACACGATCCTGGTGGATTCCGGTGCTTCTCGGACAGACTGTCAGTGGAAAGCGGCCGAAGCTTTTTTCGAAGCGAAGGCCCCGGACTCGAGGCTGACAATTTCGGGACAGCTCCTGACCAACTGATTGCTGTGGACCGGGTCGGTCGAGCCGGTTCCGGTGTGAGTGCTGGACCGACCCACCCAGGCAGCGATGGGAAACGCAACCCTTCGAGGTCTTCTGCTGTTGGGGAACGCCGTCTGGTTGATCGACGGCCGGGCTGGTGCGTTGTGGCAACTCTGCCCGCCTCCAAGAACTCGACTGTTGCAGATTGGGCTGACGACCTGGGCGGGCAAAAAGTCTCGGCGGCAAAGGCCACATCCGCAACCATCCAGATTCCGAGCGGAGCCAGTGAGGCCAATGGGGCGGTGGCAGCCCGGCGGTGAGTCAATAGCCCTCTGCCCTGTGAGATCGTCCCAACTAGCCGTCCCAAGCAGTTGACTGAGCTGACGTCTCCGGAAACGCCTCCTGCCAACGAGGGCACTCGGCTTGCCGTTGAACGTTGTTGTGCATCTTGTACGCGACGAACAGGCGTTGTATATTCCCGATCACATTGGTAGCTCGCTCAGAAAGAGGTCGGATGTCCGCCCAGGGAGAATTCGACCCACACACTCTGTACGCTTCAACGGCTAGCGGAATTCTGAGAGGCTGCCTGACTTATCCCCTACTCAAAGCCTACCCCCAAACAACAGAGCCTGGCCTCCGGTCATGGCAGAGAACAACCTTCCCAATTGTTCTCACCTATCATTGGAAAATCCCAGCAGTGTGCTGGATGAAGTTCTTCGGACCAGCCTCTCCAAAAAACAGTCGCTCGGTGCTGTAGAGTATGCGATTGTGTGAATCTCAGGTGAGCTCACCTCTGAGTTGTTCGCTTGCTTGAATTGGTTAGCCCAGGGCTGACGCTTGTCCTGACGCGTCTAGGCTGCCGAATCCTGACAAGTATGGAGCCAGAGGGGGAAAGGCTACCTGCACAAACGAGTTGGGATTGGCCAATTGTAATGGGATTGGTGAACGCATTGGGCAGGCATCATCTTGTCGTAAGACTGAAACGGCAAAAAACTCTCGAAAAGGGTGTAGGCAATTCAATAAGCTGACCGTATCCAGATCGGAGTCATCCGCGACCTCCCGAGGCGTGCTGTCCAAAATCCCACGATGGGACAACACGCTCACCCCGAATGGTTAAGCGACCCACATTGGGATGGTCATGGACTCGGGCTGGATGTGTCTTTCCAGGACCCTTCGGACCATTGTTTGAATCATCAGGATCTCAGGCGGATTCAGTCTATCCACATGGCTGATAAGCCCCAGTGAAAGTCGTGACCCGATCATCAATGGAAGAACCTTAACTGGCTTGAACTTTCTTGAACAACTTGCGTTCAGCATAATCAGTTGATGTCACAAGTTTGATAACAGACCTCAAAGTGCCCTCACTCCGTTGCCCGCTTGCTGCCTATCGTCACAGAAACCATCTTGAGAAATCTGTTTCTACGGTCGGGAGGTTGTTCAGACTGTCCTGCCGAGGGTAGATTCTCCTGCAACCCAGGACGGTTTTCGACCCAGGGCGACCAACGGAAGCCCCGATTGTTGGTCGTTCCTCAATGATGTCGTCGAGAACTTTTCAGGGAACCAAAAATTCATCGGAACTTTGTCTCGATCAAACTTTGTCTCGATCTCATCTTGGCTGGTTTGTGTGAGCCAGTGGTTCATCTGTTTCCAGATAGATACTGCGAATTGAAGAGGATCCCGCCACAGCAATGCAGTTTGCAGGAGATCTGTTTGCTTGGTGAGCTTCCGTGACTCCTGAGGGTATGAGGCCCTGCGCCCATGTTCTGAGAAGCATTGCATGGTGAGTTTGGCGAACTCGATCCTGAGTTTCTCCAAAGACCCTTCGGTTCAAGCGTCGTTCCCAACTGCCGATCAAGCTTCACTGGGTATTTGGACTTCTGTGGACACGGTCCTCCAGAATTCCCAGCTCTCAACGAAACACCCCCGTTTTGAACCCAATGAGGAGGCCAAGTATGCCCATTTCGCGCACCGTTGCTTCGCTTACGGCACTGCTCCAACAATCCAATCGCTCGAAAGCCTCCAAGCGATCAAAAACCGCCAAACGATCCCGAAAGAACCAGGAACTAGCTCTTGAGCGATTAGAAGATCGTATGGTGCTGGCTGCCGACTTGGTTTATTCGGCGCTGGCCGCGGGTCCGTCTGATCTCACTGTTCAGGTCTCCCAGGGCATGGTGCAGATCGTCGAAACGGACGATCCCACCAACGTGCTGGCGGAAAAAGAGCGGAGCCAGTTCACCGGCGACGGGGTGCAAATCAATGGGGGTGGGGTCGATGTCGAACTGACGATCGACAGCACTGCCGCAACGATCACCCAAGGGATCGAATTCGTCGGTGGGTCCGGCGCCGATACCCTCAACAGCGAGCTTTCCAGCCCGACCTGGACGTTGAGCGGAGCCAATTCCGGCACCGTCGACTCACTGGTGACCTTCTCCGGGGTGGAGACTCTGAGTGGATCCGGTTCGGATACCTATCAGCTCGGCGCTCCCTTTGGCACCATCGCGATCGATGATCCCGACGGAGGGACGCTGGACTTCTCCACAGTCTTTTTGAGCACCAGCGGCAACAGCGTCTCAGTCAGCATCAATGCCAACGGGGATACTGTCTACGAAGGCTTCGACAGCAGCGGCGTCTCTCTCGGGACATTGACCGTTGATTCTACTTCAGGACCTGTCTCCTCAGATTTGTCGTTGCCAGCAGCTGTCAATCTGTCGCAAGTCTCTGAGGGCTTTGGGTGGCTCTCGGACCTGGGCAACAACATCGACACCTTCGATCCACGGTTGTCCTCATCCATTCCCTTGCTTGCGGAGAGGAGCCTCGGGGAATTGATTGACGTTGGTGGGGTCATTGATTCCGGTTTGCAGAACCCGCTGGAGACTTACGTAGCCAACACCAACAGCCCGACTCTGGAAGGGCTCGTCGCAGCGCTCAGCCAGAGTAATGGCGTTGATCTGACGGCCAATCTGAACGGGAATGTGCTGACCCTGGGTGTCGAGCTCAGCGTTTCGAAAACCCTCCAGGGCGTCGAACTGGCGCTCGGTGAGACGGTCGAGGAGTTTCTCGTTGCTCAAAACCTAGACGGCACGCTGGAAACCGTCCTCGACTGGAGCTTCCAAGTCGAGTTCGATGGGGACGCCGGCTCTGCTGCGGTTGACAAGATTGCTGTGGACTTCACCTCCGGCACCAGCAGTGATTTAACGATCCAAGCGCGGATCAATGAATCCAACCCGCAATTTACTGCCAGTGCGGGCGTTCTGGGCTTGGAGATCGGTCAAACAGGCACCAGCAGCATCAAGTTGGAGGGCAACACCGCCGACTCCTTTGTCACCTGGGCGATCGACACCTCAAGCATCGGCTCGGCCGCTGTTCGCGATGCGATTCAGGGAGCCGATGTGGCCGGGTTCACACAACTGAATCCAAACGCCCAGGCGAACATCGTCATCGACTTGTTCGCAACGGCTCCTGGTGTCACGGGAATCTCCGCGACGCCGGAGCTTCACTTTGCCGACGACATCTTTGATGCCACGACGCCCCCTGCGATCGTTGAGACAACCAACCCGGGTGCCGCCAACACGACCAACTTGGCCTCGCTGGGCATCGACGATTTTAGCAACACCGACCCGGGGACCATTCTCACCCAGCTCGACCAGTTGCGAAATTTCCTGTTGTTCTTTGACACCAACGGGCTGGTCAACGGGGTGCCCCTGGCCGAGGGAACAACTCTCGATGAAGTCCTCGATCTAAAGACCCTTTATGAAGAACAAGTCTTTGATCTGCTGACAGTGGAGGCCTTCACCACCAGCACAACCCTTGCGTCGCTGAATGCTGGACGCGGGGTCAGGACGGTCGCCGGCGCGGACTTTGAAATCATGCTTTCGGATGGAAGCACCTTTCAAGTCGATCTGGATTCACCGACTGCCGTGACGACCATCGGCGAGCTGTTCGCCCGGCTCAATGCTGCTGCCACAGCCGCAGGGGTCGCCTCCAGCTTCGAGGTCCGCCTGGACCCAAACCTCGGCGGATTCTTGCTGATCGACAAAGCCGGCGGCCAACGAACCCCCACGGTCACGGCCATCAATGGATCGCCCACCATCAAGGACCTGGGTTTGATCGATCCTGCCGCAGTCACCGAGGTCGACGGTGTCCAGCGACCGGTGATTTCCGCCAGTATCGGCTTCCAGGGACCCAGTTTTCGTACCGTTCAGGAATTGGCCACCACTTTGGGTATTAGTACCTCACTGGCGTTCGATTCCGCAGGGCGTCTGCTGAGTATCCCTTTGAGCATCAGCTTGGCCCCCAGTGTGATCACCGGCACCGTGACCACCGCTGTTGACAGCAGCACGTTCGAGGACAGCGCAGCCGATTTCGGCGACGCTGACAGTTTGGTCGGACGGAAGATCGTCATCACCAGCGGAGCCGGGGCCGGACAGTTTCGCACGATCACCTCCAACATCGTCGACGAGGTCGGTGGCCAGCCCACCATCACCGTCGACTCGCCCTGGACCGTCGCTTTGGACACGACGAGCCAGTATGAGATTACCGCCAGTTACATCTCAGACCTCGGCCTGTTCGATGTCGATCCGTTGGTCGACCTCACCTCCACCAGCCAAATCGAGGTCACTCCGACTGGGACGTTGGACATTCCCTTCGAGCTGATCCTGACGCCGATCGGTGGGACCATCAGCGAGAGTTCGCCGATCTCAGCACTGAGTGCTGGTGTGGGAGTCCGTGCGACCGATGGCGAGGCCGCTGGGGCCCTCTTCACTCTCAGTAGCAACGCTCAAGCTGGGGAGACCATCGAGATCGGAACGGCGGTTTACACCTTCCAGACCACGCTCAGCACCGCCGGCGACGTCCTCATCGGAGCTACCCTGGAAGATACCTTGGCGAATCTCCGGGCTGCGATCAATGGCGATGTTGGTGCCGGAACCCTCTATGGCTCTGGAACCGCCCGCAACTCCGATGTCAGCGCGTTGACCACAGCAGCCCCCGAAACGATTCAGGTGGTGGCCCGATTTGCGGGGACCGCGGCCAACGGTCTTCCGCTGATTTCAACCAGCGGCAGCGGCCAGTGGGATTCTGGGGAACTGACCGGTGGCTCAGTTGCCGATGATATTCAGATACAGTTGGCCAACGGCACGTCTTTCAGTGTGGATCTGGACCACACTCCAGCCGAAGTGACCTTGGCAAGTCTCGGATTGACCACCAATTTCGGTAGCGATGACCTGCAGATCACTCTCAGCAACGGCAGCAGCTTCAGTGTGAATCTGGACACGGCCACCTTGCTGGGCGATGCGGTGATCTTGATCGAGTCCGCCTTTGCCCGCTTCGCGGCGACCACTCCGAGCGTGGAGGCCGATGATTTTGAGATCCGCATCGACACGGCTGCAGGGACGTTTGAGTTTGTCGACTTCACCGATCCAGCGTCGGTCAATCCGCTGAGCTTCAGCAGTCTTGGTTCTTCCAACGCCGCGACAGCGCTCGATCTCGATTCGGCTGCCCAGCTGCAATTGATTTCTGATTCTCAGGAGTCCGATGCCGAGGCCTATGTCACAACAGCTTCCTACGGCACGCTGGGAGACTTGCTCACGCAGATTCGTACGGCCTGGGCGGCTTACGCGGCAGCTAATTCTCTCAACACAAGCGATTTTGTTGTTCGACTCAACGCCAACAGCGACGGACTGGTGATTCTCGATGGGACCAGTCCCACGCCGCGGAATGTGACCGCCACAGTTGGTGCCACAACCGCCGACTCAATCACATTCTCCACGGCAAGTCTCGCATCGCTTCCCGCGGACCTGACCGGCTCGACGATTCGCTTCACCTGGACCGACGGCAATGGCACCGACCGATTTGAAGTGCGAGAGGTTGCCAGTCAGTCCAGTTCGGGAAGTAACACGGTCCTCACGCTGACACTTGGCTGGGACCCTGACGACAGCGATCTGACACCGACCGGCAGTGTTCAACTTGAGTTGCCCACGACCGTGACAGGACTCAACGGTTCAAGTGCACAAGCCGACCTCGGGTTTGTCTTCCCAGGCGACACGCAAGAGCTGACCGCCGACACGCCGGTGACACAGATCGGTTTGGGATACCAGCTTGCTGTTGGCAATGACGTCCAAGTTCAGCTGGCCGACGGGACGACCTTTGAGGTCGACGTGGATGGCGCCCAGACCGTTGGAGATGCTTTGGACGCTGTTGCCGCGGCGGCACCGCTGGCCGGCAGCCTGCAAAGCATCGTTGACTTGAGCAACGGCAATCGTGTCTTGGCCGACTTCACCACAGGCAGCTCGTCCTTCCAAATCACCTCGATCAATGGGTCCAACGTTGCTGAGTCGTTGTTTGGGTCGACGACCACCGGCTCTCCACAGGCAGAAATCAGCCTCTTCACCGGGACTGTTCAGACCCAAGTGAGCACGCTGGTCTTCCTGGACGCCGAGTTCGATCCGGGCTTTTTGGTCGGCAAGAGACTCAAGATCGGCTCGCAGATCCGCATGATCACCGCCAACGTGGGCAACTTGGTCAGCGTGGCCAGTCCGTTTTCTACCAGCGACACCGACTACGAAATCCTTGAGCCCCAGCCGCTGGTCCTCTCCGCTGGGGGACCTCGGGTCCAGATCGTCAATGGGGCTGATCTGGATGGTGATGAGCCAGGCCGTCATGCTGCGATTCGGACAAGCCCGAATTCTTCTCCAGAACTGACTGTCAACCTGGCACTGAGCACCTCCAGCTTGGCTACCGGCATCGACGCGACAGGCAATTGGGGGCCGTTCGGCGTTGGCGTCAGTTCGACCGATACCGGCTCGGTCACCGGTAGCGCCGTCGCCACGGTCAAACTCGACGATCCCGGCAACGAAGCCGGTTTGGGACTGGCAACCCTGGCCGAGCTTGCCGCTGCACTGGGCAATATTAGTACAGTCATCCAGGCGGAAACTGTTTCGGGGACCGTGGATGTCGACTTGCCCATTCGTTTGAGCCCGACAGTTGCTTCCTCGAGTCTGAACGCCTTAACCGATCCGGTTCGTTGGCAGGCCGCTGGTGCTGACATCACCGATCCAGCCGCCAGCCTGAATACCGTGGTGCTCAGCTCCACGGGAACAAGTCCCTCCGATGACTTAGTCAGCCTCCTGAATGCCTTTGGAGAGGTGTCGGTCGAAGACGTCGTTGCAGGAATTATCAGCTCGACAGAGTATCTGGCTGATCTTGAGAATCTGGCTCAGCTTGGTGGCAACGAGAATCTGCTCGCCTTCCAGGTTCCCGGACTGGGAATGACCGTCGCCGAGTTGGTTGGGCTGGGAAGCACCTTCGACGATCTGCTGGTGGCCCTGGAAGAAGGTGAGCCGCAGACGTTGCAGGATGTCGAAACGATCCTCTCTCAGGTCATCTCGACAGAATTTTCCGGCAGCGGGTCGCCGGCGCTGACCCTCACCCATGATACGTCCGCCGGGGCGATCAAGATCGGACTCTCCGGTCTCGATCTGGCCAGCACAACTCAGGACATCCCCTTCTTCCTGGATCTGACTAAGCTCAATAACGCTGACCTCGCGGGACTTGGGTTGACCTCTGCCAGCATCATCATGGACGGCGGGGACGTCATCACCGAGTATGTCTCGGCAACCTTTGGCGGGACCCTGGATCTCAACCTCGGGATCCAAGCGCCCGTCACAGGGACTGCAACTTCCAGCAATGCCACCAACACCCTCACGGACTCGACCGCTGCATTCACCTCCGACTTGGTGGGTCTGTCGGTGAGCATTGTTGCCGGCACCGGCGCGGGGCAGACACGCACGATCACCGGGGCGACGGGCACACAGCTGACGCTCGATCAAAACTGGGCAACGGGGATTGATAACACCAGTGAGTATCTGATCCGACGCAGCTTCGTCTACGGGGCGGCAGACGGTTCGGAGACCATAGTTGCTCTGGATCTGGAGGCGGGGCAAAGCGATCTCGACTTCAACGCACTCTTCAGAAGCACGCAGGTCTCGATCGTCGACGGCACCTACCTGCTGAGCAAGCAGGGCGATTCCTCATCCCCGGCAGCATGGACCGCGACACTCGATCAGGACCAGACGGCCGGGACTGCTGCGGCTTCGACTACCACCACGCTGGACGCCGAGCTGGATCTCTCCTTACCGCTGTCGTTTCCTCCACCGCTGGAAACCCCAGCCGCTCCGATTGCTCTGACCATTCCGGATTTGGCAGCCGGTTCGTTGAGCAGTTTTACCCTGACGGGTCCGAATTCTACCGTCGACCAGATCCTCTCGGGCGTGGATCTCCGTGAGAACCTGGATGGATTCCGCATTGGGTTCCAGATCCTCACCGATCAGCTCGATGAACTGTTGGATAAGGCCCTCTTTGAAGACAATCTCACCACGAACGATCCGGAGAACCTGCTGCCGCTGGTGGGCAACCAGTTTGCTGAGTCGATCGATTTCGTCGATCAGATTCGCGACAAGATGTCCGACAACCTGGAGACCGTCTCGGCAACCCTGACTCCGGAACTGGCCCGTCTGGCGTTGTTTGAGTCCTTTGGCCCAGGCGGTCTGAACTGGTTGCAAGATACCAACAACGACGGCCAAGCCACCATCGAAGACATCACCCTGGTGGCCACCCAAAATCTGGTGACCTTCGATCTGGATCTGAAGGCGACCCAAACGCTGGCCATCCCGATGGAGTTTGTGCTCGGCGTACCCGATGTTGACTTCGATCTGAACACGTTCGTGGAAGCCACCGCGAGCTTTGAGATGCCGCTGCGGTTGGGATTCTCCAACGGCGCCGACGGGACGTTCTTGGCGACCGATTCCACCACGGCGTTGACCGGCACAGCAACTTCGGCTTCGGCCACCAATTCGCTCACCGACACCTCAGCGAGTCCCAGCTTCGGTTCGGCTTTGGTGGGCCGGCAAGTCACGATCACCGAAGGAACCGGAGCGGGCCAGACTCGAACGATCACCAGCGCCACCACCACGACACTGACGCTGGATGAGGCTTGGACAACGCCGATCGCCACCGACAGCAAGTACGAGATTTCCAACTATGAGTTGGTCCTGGAAGTTGACGTTCGCCTGCCACAACTGGCCAGTGGGACGGCGACTTCGGGGACTTCCAAGACACTTGTTGATGATTCGGCCAGCTTCCAGAGAAGCCTCGTCGGACAACGGGTGACCATCACCGGCGGGACCGGTTCCGGACAAACACGGATCATCGCTGCGGTGGATTCTCCGACGGAGCTGACTGTCTCAGGCGATTGGGATACCGTTCCTAATTCCACGAGTACCTATCAGGTCGAGAATTTCACAGGTGAGCTGGGCTTCCTGCCTTTCCAGGTCAGCGAGAACCAAGACCCCGTGGTCGCGACGGTGGCCAGCACCAGCATGCAGTCGGCCACGTATTCGGTTTCGCAGACGGCCACACAGAGGAACAGTGCCCAAGATGAGTTCACCCTAAGTTTTGACACTTCTGGATGGCTGCCCACAGGGGGGGCAACCATCACGGTCACGACATTGGACGGAGGCCTGGTATCGCTGGACGGAGGGTTCATTGGCTCCATCAGCAATAAGGATTCCGACAACTCGATCACCATCACCGTCTCCAAGGAGAGCATTCAACGGGCTGCCGAGGACGGCACTGTGACCATCAAGTTCTTCAGGAGCACCTCCGCGTTTGGCGAGGACGTCACCGTCCAGTTGAGTTTCAGCGGCACCAACGGGGTCACAGTCACCGGTGCTGCTGGCTCAGGATTCGACGCTGGGTTCATCGGGGCCGAAGTGATCTCCCCCGACGGCACGGAGCTACGCACCGTCACTGGTGTCAGCGGCCAAACGCTAACGCTGAATCAACCATTGACGACACCGCCCTCCGTGAACGACACGTTCGTTGTTCGCCAGGATTTTGAGAGCGGGATCTCAGGGACGACCTTCCTACGAGGCGGGTATGCGATTGATTTGGTCGATGTCAATCAGCGTCTCTCGACAACGGAGCTGATGTCGGCGACCACCGCAAGTGATCCGTTTGCCGAGTCGGTAACAATCGTCGATGGGGCCTTTGCAGGCGAGGCCGATCTCAACTTGCAGCTGGTCACCGACCTGCCCGACACCGCTGCCTTTATCCCCTATCGACTGGTTCTGAATTTGCCGGAGACTGCGAATTGGCGGTTCTCCACCAGCGATATAGCCTACGGCGGGAATCGTCCCAGCCTCAGCTTCGACAATGTGAACTTTGACCTCGTGGGCTTCATGCAAGACTTTGTGGGACCGGCTCTGGAGCGGTTCCTCAAGGGCATCGAGCCGATTAAGGGTGTGATCGACTTCCTCAACGGGCCTGTGGCACCCTACATTTCGATTTTTGCGGCCCGGGCGTCCTATGTGAATTTCACCTCGGTCAATGGGGGAGATGCCGACATCGGCAACTTCAGTGGGGCCATCGGGGCGATCGACGCGGTCGTCAACGGTGGTGATCCCTTCATTGGAATCGGCCTCAGCCAGAACATCCTGGAGGCCATCTTTGGCTTCGGCTTCCGTGAGAGATTCACTTTACCGGGCCTGTCGAGCTTGTCCGGAGAAGTCTGGATCAAGATGGGCTCCTTCGAAAAAGCGTGGAACACGCCGATCGCTAAGAGCAACGCCGAGATCATCCCATTCGGGAACTACGACGACTTTAGCGTCGATGGCGTTGGCTCCATCGTCGAGCAGATCCGCCGCATCTCCCAGGACGGCAGCAACCAGGCCGCCCAGAACGCCGCGCGATCCTTTATCATCACGCAGTTCCTGCCGGGAACCTTGGTGCCCGGCCTGTTCTTCAACCGGCTCCTGCAAGCGGCCGTGGTCGGGACCGAGGCCATCAGCTTCCCGCTGTTGAATGATCCCTTTAACTCCTTTGAGTTGCTGCTGGGCGAGACCAAGTTCGGAGGGGCCAGCACTGCCGAAGATGCCCTGCTGCTGAGCTACGACACGCCCGAGCTGTTCGTTTTCCTGCAGAAGGCCATCCCGTTGGTCTTTCCTGAGGTGATCGTCCAGTTGTTGGAACCATTGCCGATCGCACTGGTGGCGAGCAAATTTTTGCCCAAGATTCAGACGATCAAACCGATCCTGATTGTTGGCTTCCAGGCTCAGGCGGATTATGCCATCGCCTATGACGCCACCGGGCTGGAGACCTTTGCTAAGACGAAGAACCCCAACGACATCATCAATGGCTTCTACTTTGACGACCGAAATGGGATTGCTCCACGCGGCAGCAGCGCCAACGCCGATCTCATTGGGGATGACCGTGAGCAATCAAGAATCGTGGGTCTGTTCGGGCTGGGAATCCAACTGGACTTCGATCTGAAGCTCATCTTCCTTCGCCCCTCGGTGGAGTTGATCTTCGGCCTGGGCGAGTCCTTGAATTTCCGAGATCCCAACGGTGACGGAAAACTGCGAGCCGATGAATTCGACTTATTGCTGATCAATGGGGCTAACGAAGGCAAGCCCCTGCGGCGGACGCTCTACGACGTCGGCTTGGCTATTGATGTCACCCTCGACTTTGTGCTGCAGATCTATGTGGGGCCGTTCTCGCTGGTCGATTTCCGTGCCAGCATCTTCTCCATCACCAGCACCATTGATTTAAGCCTCGACGGGCCCAGCACCACCCCGCCAACTTTGGGCTCGACCTCAACGGGATCACTCTCCGGAGATGTGGCCGGTTTCTTCAGCAGCATTGGGGTCTCGACAACAGGACTGACCATTCTCGATTTGTCGCTGGGAAGTTCCAGCACGCAGAGTTTTTACGTTGGGGCAGGGAGTTCCGATGGCGAAGTCGTCGTCTCCCGAACTGTGGAGTTGTCCAACTCTCCGACGACCAGCAGTGTCTACACCTCCAGTGCCACCTTCACGGGCGTCGACGTGGTCCGAGCCATCGGGACGACCGGGGTCGATCGAGTCTTCGTCAGCGACGCTTTGACATCGCCATTTATCTTCCAAGGAGGCGACTCGGCCGATGTCTTCTATGGAGGCGGAGGCCCTGCTTATGTCCAGGGCGGCGATGGCAACGACACGCTCTTTGGGTCTCTGCTGGCTGACTTGATCTTCGGTGGTGCCGGCATCGACATCATCTTTGGGCTCTTCGGTGACGATCAGCTCGTCGGCGGCCAAGGCAGTGACATCATCATTGATTCCTTGGGAACAAACCGAATCTACGGTGATGACAAATCCGGAAGCTCAGGCTCAGCAGACTTCATCCGCGGAGGTGCGGGCGACGATACCATCATCGCCGGAGCCGGAGCCGACGACGTGGATGGCGGTTACGGCAACGACCGCATCGAAGGTGAAGGTGGCAACGACATCATCCGCGGCGGTGATGGTCGGGATACGATCTTCGGGGGCAGCGGGGCCGATGACATCCGCGGCGGACTCGGCAACGACACCATCGACGGAGGCGCTAACAACGACACCATCTTCGGCGACGAGCATCGCGACTTCATCACCGGTGGCCTGGGAGATGACATCCTCGATGGAAACGGGGCATCCGACTTCGTCTACGGAGACCAAGGCCCCGGTCAATCCACTGCCAGCGATGGCAACGATGTAATCACTGCCAAAGACGGCAATGATTTTCTGGATGGGCAAAGTGGCAGTGATACCTACCTGCTGAATTTTGCCGGCGGTTTGTCGAATTCTTTGATCACCGTCATCGACACCGGCTCGGCTCAAGGAACGGACCGCTTCACGGCGACCGGAACCGTCCTGGACGATGAGATCCTGGTGCGGGCCAACAACGACGGAAGCCGTGCCTTTGTCGCCTTGATCAATAGCCCCACTCAGGTTGAACGGGTCGACTACAACGGGATCGAGCGAATCGTCATCGACGGCAGCCTCGGCAACGACTTCTTCGCTGTCGACGATACCGCCGCTGAGGTCACTTTAAGCGGTGGTGCTGGGAATGACACCTTCCAGATCGGGCAGCTGTTCCGATCCCGTCGAACGAACGTGGCGGCCAATGTCTCGGTCGGAGACGAGTTTGCCACCATCGAGACCACTCGCGGATTTCTCTCCAACGGCATCAGCTTCCCGATGACCGTCAACGGTGGAACCGGCGACGATACGTTCATAGTCTACCACAACCGCGCGGTCCTCTCGCTCAACGGTGACGCCGGCGACGACGTCTTCGAGATCAAAGCCTTTGCCCTGGCAGGTTCCGAAGAGCCACAGCGGGAACGCACGGATATCTCCGGTGGCGAGGGCGCCGACCTGGTCCAATACGCGGTCAACGCACCTGTCAATATCGACGGTGGTGACGGCTTCGACATCCTCGTGGCAATCGGGACCGAGTTCGGCGACGACTTTGTGATCACAGAAGACGGCGTCTTTGGGGCGGGCCTCAACGTCAGCTTTGTCAATATCGAATCGCTGCGGGTCGACGGTGCCGAAGGCGATGATCGCTTCTTCATCAAGAGCACCAATGAAAATGTCGTCACTGAGATCTTCGGTGGACTGGGCAATGACACGTTCAATGCCTCCGGCGATACCCCACCGGTGATCAGTAACGATCTCTTGGGACACAGCGGGATCATCACCCACGATGTCGAGGTCAGTGACCCGGCTAATGATTCGGCCTTTGCGAACCTCGAGATCAACGGCATCTCCGCCAATGTGGCCGACAACGATGAGCCAGGGGTGGCCATTCGCCAAACCGATGGGGCCACGATCATCACCGAAGGCGGTTTGGCCGACACCTATGAAGTGGTCCTGACAAGCCAGCCGACGGTCAACATCTTCGTCAAGGCTCTCGCCCCGCTGCCCAGTAACGACGCCCGGGAGCGACGATCGCGTGCTTTTGCCGTTACCAGCAGCGAGGCCGGTGCGGTGGTCGATCCCGATGGCTCGGGGGTGACGTTGCTGTTTACGCCCTCCAATTGGTTCACTCCGCAGACAGTCAGTGTCGTTGCGGACTCCACGAGTTATACCGATGCCGCGGGCTTGCTGACGCGTCCGGAACTCGGCGACTCGACGAGCTTCACCTACGACGATGATGCTGAGGAAGGACAACAGTTTGGCTTTATCAACCACCTCGTTTTTGCTGACATCTCTTCCGAGCAAGGCGGCCTCAGCCTGACGGGCGTCAGTTCCCTCAACGACGCCAAAGAGGTCATCCTTGAGGTTGACGGAACGGTCGCTGAGAACGATGTCTTCACCGTCACGATTGGTGGCGACACGGTCAGCTACACTGCCCTGGATGGTGATGACCAAGCGGCTGTGTTGGCTGGTTTGGAAACGGCCATCGACGACGCCTCCTTGACCGATCCGATCACCGCCTTCCGAGCTCGGGAGAACAAGATCAGCTTGCCGACAGGCCTCTCGGCGGGTGATACCTTCTCAGTCGAGTTCGACACGCTTGACCGGACCTTTACCTACACCTTGGGCAACTCAGACACCGGAGCTCAGTTCGCTGATAACTTCGCCAGGTTCCTCCGTAGTCAGAACTTGGTGGGCGTTTCCGTGGAGGCCAATACGGAACTCGCTGGTGGGGGTGGGTTTGTTCTGGTCACCGATTTGACTCTGGATACCCTTGTTCTGAGCAACACCGGCACGGCAACGGTCGCGGCCTCCAACACGGTGGACGATCGTCTGATTCTCTTGTCTGACGACGCCGATATCCTCACCCCCGACGAAACGAACTTCACCGTCTCGGATACCTCCACAGCTGACCTGACGATCCGCCTGGATGGCGGAAACGGAAACAAGGTCGTCGTCACAGCTGCTGACTTGGGTGTGAATGCCGACATCATCGGACGCTCGTTCATCGTCACCGGTGGCCCGGCTGCTGGTCAGTCACGCTTTGTGATCGCTCGCAACGGCAACGTGCTGACTTTGGATCGACCCTGGGATAGTGGGGATCTGCCGAGTTCCGAAAGTACGTTTCTGATTCGGGTTGACGATGCTGTCGTTGGTACCGGTGCTACGGTCGAGAACACCAACTTCACTTTCACCGACAGCACCAATCCGTTTCCAACGGCGGGAGCAGGACTGACCGGCCGGGTTATTCAGATCATCGGAGGCGCTGGATCTGGGCAGGAGCGGCTGATTCTCTCCAATACTGCAAGCACTTTGACGCTTAATGGTGCTTGGAGTGTCGAACCGGATGCGACCAGCATCTATCGCATCGAGCGATTCGACGGGCTGGCCGTGCCCAGCGTCCAGGTGGAAATCAATGACAACGATCAAGTCGGTCTGATCATCACCGAGTCAGGTGCGGAAACCTCGGTGATCGAAGGCAGTGACGGCGATCAGGCGGGTGAACAAGATACCATCAGCGTGCGACTGACGAAGAACCCGTCGAGTGAGTTGACCGTCACCTTGGCCAATCCTGATGGGGACCTGAATCTCTCAACCAACACACTCACATTCGGGACTTCCACAGGGACGACACCCCAGATTGTGACCATCAGCGCTGCTGCGGATACAGTCCGCGAGGGCTTCCACACCGGCTTGATCACCTTCGCGTTTCCGAATTCTGGATTCGCGGACAGCACGCTGACGAACACTGATACAATCACAGTGCCAGTCGATGAACCTGTCGCCTTGGTGGGATTGTCGTTCGTGCCCGCGAGCGTGAATTCCGTGAAGGTCGACGGGGTGACCCTCGCGAACACCGATTACGTCGTCATCGATAACAAAGTCCTCTTTATTGACTCGGTCTCGCAAGACTCCGTGGCCCGATCTGGAGTCATTGAGGTCGCCTACAGTTACACCCAGTTGGGCTTCAGTAACGCTTTGGCACCGTCGGTCCTCGCTCGAATCGCTGATGATGATTCTCCAACGGTACTTGTGCGAGAATCCGGCGGATCGACCAACGTCATCGAATCGGCCAGTCCGACTTCAATCGCCACGGATTCCTATGAGCTTGTCCTGACTGCGGCTCCGACAGGAACCGTCACAGTCACAGTGACCCCGGAGATCACCAAGACGACCCGGACTGGTGGAATCCGGAACGATCTGGTGCAGGTCGAGGTCTCAAGCACGGATGGACGCTTCGCCAACAACTACCAAGTGGCTCTCTCCGGCACTGTTGAGGCCGGGGATGTGTATGAGTTGGACATCGCTGGGGCGAAGGTCAGCTACACCGTGTTGGCGACCGATAGTACGTTGGCCGATGTGGCCGCTGGATTGAAAGCCGCCGTTGACGCGGCGGTGGTTGCCACAACTCTCTCAGACGTCACTGCCGACGACTCAGCCGGGGATGGCACGCTGACTATTGCTGCCGGGGCGGCCAGGACAGTCTCCGCGCAGGTCACGACCAATGGTGCCAACGCCGATGCCGTGATGATGGTGACTTTTCCCGAGCAGACGGTCACTTTCAGTTCCTCCGACTGGGACGATCCGGTTCAAGTCGATGTCGCTGCGATTGACGATGCTGTGGTCGACGGCGGAGACACCAAAGTGTTTGCTCCTGGTCCGAATACGCTCAGCAACATCCTCGGTCCCGTGATCCTAGAAGGAGGCGGTGGGGACGGTTCGCTCGGTGTGGAAGATCCACTTCTGCTTCCTGGCGAGACGAATGTGAAACCCGCTGATGGGAACGTCGTCGATCTTTCCAGCACCCAACTGACCGTTCTGGATTCGGATTTGGCACCGGTGCTCACCCGGCTTGGGCTTGGCAGCGTCTCCGAGTTGGTGGATTCGACGCTTGAGGTGACCACATCGACGGTTGACAGTGCGGTGGGCAGTTTCCGGAGGATTGTCAACGTCGCTCCGGGAACAAGCGCCGGGCAGACCGTTCTGACGCTGAACGAGTCCTTTTTCGAGAACATCGACAGGTACACCCTGACCCTTTCGGGAACAGTCGAGGCTGGCGATCAATTCACGGTGTTCATTGAGGAAACGCCGGTGACTTACACCGTCAGCAGCGAGGCCTCGATCGACGAGATCGCCAGTGGTTTGACCACAGCCATCCAAAGCGTGAACTTCCCAGGGGTTGCAGTTTCGGTCAACGGCGCGGTCATCAGCCTGGTGGTGGAGCCGACGGTGGACGTGGCGGCAACGATCACTGCCGACGGATCCACCACTGACTCAAACATCGCGCTCAATCTCTTGGCTCGCTCCCCACTCGACCAGACGCAAGTCACACAATACGCGATCACCGACGAAAGCCTGAACTTCTTCGTCGAGGAAGCTGAAGCTGTCGACGTCCTCTTCGTGCACGATGAAGATTCCCCAGCCGATTCCTCAGGCACACTGACTTCCAACCGGCTATTGGGCTTCGGGATGGGACCAGAAGGCGTCGATGGACGCTTTTTCCCGGATCCCGGGGGCCGTTTCCGGCCGCTGGGAATCACCTATGGTGGTTTGGAAGTCGTCGACATCGATCTCGGCGCCGGCGGGAACAACCTGAACGTTCTGGGGACCCACACCCGTGATGATGGATACCAGACGTGGACCATTATCGAGACCGGCGACGACATTCCCGATCCCAACAATCCCACGGTCGTCGGAGACACCGTCACCGTTTCACTCAACGAGACGGAAGTCGTCACGCAAACGGTCTCAGCGGCTCAGTTCAGCTCGGCCACCAGTGATCCTGCTCGGGGACTGGCGTTCCTGACAGCCACTTCGGATATCTTCCCCGCTGATGGCAGCCTCACAGGACAGCTGGTTCGCATCGGCGGTCCCAACGCCGAAGAACGTCGGATTATCTCCAACACCGCCAGCGTTCTGACCCTCGAAGGCGTCTGGGCATCGATTCCCGATGGGTCTCAGACGATCGAGATCATCAACGAAGCCGATGGCAGCTTGGCGCTGGATACCCAGGGTGGCGACGACGTGATCAACGCAGCCAACTCGACCAAGGGTTTGGTCCTCTTTGGCGGGCTCGGCAAAGACAACATCACCGGTGGCAGTGGCGAGGACATCATCTTCGGCGACCGGGGGCGAGTGGACTATTACGGCCCGTTGTTCTCCAACGACACCACCGTTCGCCCGATCGTGACACGCTTGGGAACCGCCCCCGAACCGATTCTCGGGTCGGTCACCGGAGATTTCGGAGACAATGAAACTCTCCTGGACTCCAACGCCAGCTTCCCGGTTCCGGATGGCTTCGATATCGGGCTGGTCGGCTTGCTGGTCGACATCAACAACGGGACCGGTTTCCGCCAACAACCGCGATTGATCACCGACAACGATGCCACCTCGTTGTTCGTCAGTCCTGACTTCTCCACAACGCTCGATGCGACCAGTGAGTATCGGATTTCCACCGTACCCGAAAACCAAACAGATGGTGTCATCCGTGACCCCAACCTATTGACGACGGTCGACGATGCTCAGGGTGACGTCGATATCATCGATGCAGGGGGCGGGAACGACCAAGTTTTCGGAGGAGCTGGAGCTGACCAAATCCACGGCAATCTGGGAGATGATATCCTCGTCGGCGATGCCGGCGTGCTGGAAAGGGATGGAACTGGCTTTGATGTGACCTTCGTTGCTGGCAGCAACGCACCGGCGGTGACAACCCAAAATCAGCGACTGCGGACCAAGAGTCCGGCAACGGGGTCTGCAGACATCATCAGCGGTGACATCGGGGCGGACACGATTTTCGGGGGAGCTGGGGGCGACACCCTTTTTGGAGACGATTCTACTGGTTCCAACGGCGAGGCCGATGGGGCCGACATCGTCTTCGGCGACTTCGGAGAGATCAATTACCAGGATGGTGTTGTGGCGACTGTGGCCACCACCGACCCTGGCTTCGGAGAAACCGATAGCATCTTCACACAAGCGGGGAACGACATCGTCCTTGGAGGCGACAACGCAAGCTTCGAGATCATTGATGCCGGAACTGGCCAAAATCTCATCTTGGGCGACTTCGGGAGCGTCGACTTCAGCCTCGATGGCGATCTGAGCACTATCGACCAGGTCATTGCTGTGGAGGACGAGAACGGTCAGGCCGATGTCATCACCACCGGCGATGAAGCGGATCTGCTCATCGGCGGAAACGGTGTGGACATCATTAATGCTGGAGGTGGTGACAACATCATTCTGGGTGACACCGGGACGATCACCCCCGCAACCGGCAGTGGGCCAATCTTCGGCAATACCTCAATCGTCATCGGTAGGATCCAAACAACCGACCTGAACGTCGGCAGTAACGATATCCTCACCACGGGAGATGGGAACGACATCATTCTCGGTGGCCTGGGCGAAGACATTATCAACGCCGGGGGTGGGGACAACATCATCATCGGCGATCATGGTTTCATTGACTATGAATTCGACGACTCGGATCCGACGACGATCGATCGAATCGAGACGGCTCAGCCCTCTTGGGGTGGCAGCGACATCATCACCACGACCGACGGCAACGATATCATCCTCGGCGGTGCTGGTGGAGACAGCATTGATGCTGGTGACGGTAGCAACAAGATCTTGGGAGACAACGGTCAAGCCACTTTCTACGACGACGGTACGCTGCAATTCATTCAGAGCCTGGCGACTTCGCTTGGCGGCACGGATCAGATCCTCGCTGGGGATGGACCGGACATCGTCATCGCCGGCGTGGACGACGATCGTGTGCTGGTAGGCGGACAGAGCGCCGCCATCGACATTGTCGTCGGTGACAACGGCGAAGCCCTGTTCAACTCACTTGGAGTGCTCGTCGAGATTCGGAGTACTGCCCCGGATGACGGAGGAGACGACGTCATCTCAACCGGCGAAGGTCCCGACGTCGTGATTGCCGGCAGCGACAACGAAGACCCCAGTACAAATGACGTGGTTCTGGCTGCTGCATCGGTCGATGCCAACAGCCTCAACCAGATCCTTTTACTGGTCAGTCAGGGGTTGTACGGCCAGCTGGATCCCGGCGATGCCGCGCGTGATGTTGTGCTGGGGGATAACGGAGAAGCGATTTTCGATGCCTTGGCCGACGGCACCAGCATCCTTCGGGAGATTCGGTCCCAGGCAGCCGACGCAGGTGGCCAGGACATCGTGCTGACCGGAGCCGGAGGTGACATTCTCATCGGTGGTATCGGCGACGACACTTTGCTGGCCGATGGCGGCGACGCGGTGCGAGACGTGGTCGTAGGCGACAGCGGCGAAGCGTTGTTTGACGCTGCCGAGGTGCTGGTGGAAATTCGCAGCCTGGATATGACACCAGGAGGGGACGACATCATCACCACCGGGCTGGGCTCGGACGTCATCATTGGTGGCGGTGATGATGGCGACGATTCGACCCGCAACGACATCATTCTCGCCGCTTCCAGCGTCAACGCGGCCAACCTCAATTCGACCCTGAACAACATTGATCAAGGTCTGTTCGGTCAACTGGACACTGGCGATGCAGTCCGTGATGTGGTGCTGGGGGACAACGGGGAAGCGATTTTTGACGCCTTAGCCGACGGCACCAGTGTGCTTCGGGAGTTTCGATCTGAGGACGTCAACGATGGCGGTGAGGATATCGTGCTGACCGGGCAAGGCTTTGACATCGTCATCGGTGGTATCGGCGACGACACCTTGCTGGCCGATGGCGGCGACGCGGTGCGAGACGTGGTCGTGGGCGACAGCGGCGAAGCGTTGTTTGACGCTGCCGAGGTGCTGGTGGAAATTCGCAGCCTGGATATGACACCAGGAGGGGACGACATCATCACCACCGGGCTGGGCTCGGACGTCATCATTGGTGGCGGTGATGATGGCGACGATTCGACCCGCAACGACATCATTCTCGCCGCTTCCAGTGTCAACGCGGTCAACCTCAACTCAACCCTGAGCAAGATCGACCAAAACCTGTTCGGTCAACTGGACGCTGGCGATGATGCTCGAGATGTGGTCCTTGGGGACAACGGGGAGGCTCTCTTCGACGCCTTAGCCGACGGGACCAGTGTGCTCCGGACGGCCCGGTCCAGCGATTTCACCGATGGCGGGGACGATCTGATTCTCGCCGGGAATGGTTTTGATGTGGTGATCGGGGGTGTCGCTGACGATGCGATTATTGCTGGTGGAAATGATGCTGCCCGAGACGTCGTGGTGGGCGACAGTGGGGAGGCGTTGTTCTCCGCTTCGGAGATCCTGCTGACCATCACCAGCCTCGCGCCAAATGACGGTGGCGATGACATCATCACAACCGGTGATGGACCGGACGTGGTGATTGCCGGTGGGGACGATGGCGATCAAAGTCCCAATAACGACACAGTCTTGGCCAGTGGTCGTGGTGACGATGTCGCAGGAGTCCAGTTGCTGATCGACCAGGGACGGTTTGGCGAGATCGATCCTGGGGATGGGGCCCGCGATGTTGTCATCGGCGACAATGGTCAGGCTGTCTTCACCACTGCCGGAACGCTCATTGAGATCAAGACCAGCAATCCGTCAGCCGGCGGGGACGACATTTTGATTACAGGGAACGGTTCGGATGTTGTCCTTGGTGGTGTCCTCAATGATCTGATTCTCGCCGATGGTGACGACCAGGCCGACGACATTACCATCGGTGACAACGGTCGCGCAACTTTCGAGGGCACCGAAGAGTACGACCCGGGCGAAGAATTCGCCATCCTCAGCTACAACCTCAACGCCGGGTCGACCTATACAACCGTCACAGGAACCGCGGGTGCCCCGGACGCTCGGGCGGCCAATTGGAACAACCTCAGCGGTGGTGGCTTGCGGACCTTCGGTGATGATCCGACGGAGTTGCACTTCTTCGACGATGGGCGGATCGCTCCGGGGATCACAATCCAGTGGGGCCGCAACCTCGACAGCAACCCCAGTGGATTGAGTACGGATACTCACAGCCAGATCAAGCCAAACGACGACCAAGACCAACGCCTCTTCGAGGGTTATCTCCACACCAGCACCAGCAACACCATTGGGGTGGAAATCGACGGCCTCGGCGGCCACTTCCGCAGCTACGACGTCTATGTCTATCTGGATGCGGACGACGGCAGGAGCAGAAGGCGCTCCTCGGTCCGAAGCATCACCGACGGAACCACCACGTATTATCTCGATGATCCTGATGGGAACACCTTCACCGGCGAGTATCTCGAAGTTACTTCCACCAACCCACTGACCCCGCAACAAGGCAACTATGTGGTCTTCCGGGGGGTGCAGGGCGATACCTTCTCAGTCCGCATCGATGACGACCGCACGCTGAACCGGAGCTCCCAAAACCGGCCTGCGATCACTGGTGTTCAGGTCCTCGGCCGGTTGAACCCTATTGACCGCGTTGAGACCACCGACGCGGCTTCTGGTGGGAACGATCTGATCATCACCGGCGGCGGGAACGACCTGGTCTTGGGCGGCAGCGGCCAGGATCGGATTGAAACCTGGAGTAACCCCATCTTCGGCGAAATCGATGCTGATGTGGTCGCCGGTGACAACGCTCGCGTCACCATCAGCCTTGGGGAGATCCGTGAGGTCAAGACCACCGACCCGGTTTTGGGGCTGCCCGAGGACGCCAATGACAGCGACACGATCCTCACCGGCAACGGCGAGGACCTCGTCTTTGGAGGCAACGGTGCTGATGTGATCGACTCGGGCGTCGAGGGTGAGTTCGACTACGGGGACATTAAGGTCCTCAGCGTCAACTTCGCTGGCAACATCCCTGAAAGTCAGATCACCGGCGTGGCAGGGGCTGTCGCTGCTGACAACTGGAATAACCTCGACGGGCTCAATCTCAGTGATGACGACTCCGGCGACGACGATGACGATGATGATGACGACGACGATTTCCGCCCCTCACAGTCGGCCAACGATCTGATCTTTGCCGACGGGGCCTCCGCCGGGAACGTCACCATTGAGTGGGGGACAAGTCTTGATTCCTCCAAGCCGCGTGCAGTCGGTCGTGATACACATGGGCAAATCAATCCCGATACCCAAAATGAGCGACTGTTTGAGGGCTACCTGGTCACCGACAGGAACAAAACCCTCGGCGTCGACCTCGACGGGCTCAGCAACCACTTCACCTCCTACGATGTCTACGTCTACCTGGACGCTGACAACGGCAAGTCCCGCAGTGATCAGTCGGTCCGGAGCATCACCGACGGCACGACAACTTTCTTCCTGGATGACCCTGACGGGAACACCTTCCAGGGCGAATTCGTGGAGGTCACCTCAACGGATCCCTCGCTGCCGGGCGTCGGAAACTACGTTGTCTTCCGTGACCTCTCCGCCGACACGCTTTCGCTTCGCGTCGACGATGATCGGACGCTCAACTCCAGCAGCTCCAACCGCCCGGCGATCACCGGCCTTCAGATCGTTGGTGGTCCCGAGAAGGATGGTGTGGTGATCACCGGGGACTTCGAGCGAGACATTGTCTTGGGTGACAATGGCATCGCCCGTCAGTTCGAAGGTGAGATTTACGAAGTTCTCTCGACAGACCTGGCCAACGGCCCGGCACCGTTCCAGGGTGATACCATCAACACGGGAGAGGATGCGGACCTGATCATCGGCGGAAATGGCGATGATTCGATCAACGGTGAGGCCGGAGACGATCTGATCCTGGGTGACAACGCTCGGTTGCTGCTCTCTGGCGGCGAAGTCATCGGCCTGGAGCCGTTTGACTCCGACGAGGGCGATGACGATGACGACGATTCCAACTTCAATCCATTCGGGGTCTTTGGGATTGAGTTACTTGGAGACACCGTCGGAGGCAACGACAAACTGGAAGGTGAGCGCGGAGATGATTTGATCTACGGCCAGTTTGGCAACGATGAGTACCTCTTCAACGGCGGTGGGCTTGGTCGGGACCGACTGGTGGAGTCAGAAAATCCCAATGATTCCAACGATCGGTTGAATTTCAGTGGCTTGATCGGAGCGATCGATGTCAATCTGGGTCGATCAGGGTCGCAAACAGTCAACGGGGATCTCTTCCAGACCGACGTGAATTCAGTGATCACCCTGTTCACACCCAACGCTTTTGAGGGTGTGATCGGCAGCCTGTTCTCGGACAAGATCATCGGCAACGGCCGGGACAACACACTCTCGGGTCTTGACGGCAACGACATCCTGGAGGGCCGAAAAGGAAACGATAACCTTCTCGGCGGCGAGGGCGACGACATCCTCCGTGGGGGGGATGACTCCGGGGATGATGATGACGGGGATGATGACGACGGCAACGACGTCCTCTCTGGCGGTGGAGGGAACGATGTCATCTACGCCGGCTCGGGCTACAACTTGTTGATCGGTGGTCTGGGTGCCGACAAGCTCTTTGCGAACTCGGGGGACGACGATTACGGGGACGACGATGATGACGATGATGACGATGGTGATCGGAAGGGTGACATCCTGATCAGTGGGCGGACTCTCCAAGAGGATCAGGCTGACTCGCTTCGGTCCATCCTGGATGATGCTTGGATTGGGCGTCTGGAGAACGGAGAGAGTTACACAGCCGTCGTCGATGAGATTGTCGCGACCTTCTTCACCCCCGGCCTCCAGGTCTTCGGTGAAGGTCAGAAGGACACCCTGCGAGCAGGAGACCGCTCGCGAGACTTATTCTTCGCCGAGTTGGGGCTAAGCGGGGACGTCGGCGACGAAATCCGCGGCAGCCGCTCGGACCGCATCATCAATCTTGACAACTTCCCCAATTCCTAAGGCCGCGAGTACTGCAAGTCCGGCAGCCCTCTGAGTCCACGATCAGTTTGAGACCTCGCTGAACCCGAACGCCTGAAGCTCCTGCGAATCGGGGGGTTTCAGGCGTTTCTCTCTGACCCGGTTCTGACATCCGCCCACTCACGAAAGTGGAGTATTTGGTCCCTCTTCGTGGAGCGCTTGAGGGCGGTGACACCAGCGCTTCTGACCCGATCGTCAACCCTTGCAAGCCCCGTAAGGAGTGAGAACTGATGCCCGACCGCGAGCTTTGGTTGTCCATCTATTTCGGGCTAGGGGTCGTCTTGCTAGCGGTGGCTGGTTGCGTCGGGAGCTACCCTTAGGGAGACACTGAAACAAGGATTCCTTGCCTGTGGGTTTGCCGTGGCCGGCGGACTCTGCATCCTCGCATCCGCCATGACCGGCACCAGCCAACAGCGACACGGAGGAGACGCCGGGGACACTGCCTCGGACCGTCCTGATGCTTCCGGCAACCAGTCAGAAGCTCCACGTTAACGCTTGGTGAGCGCATCCCCCCTGAGGACATGAGGTGAGACTATCTGTCGTAAGCATGGGCGGCTTGGGATCGATTCGAGTCGACGATTGACAGTTCCCAATCCACTCCGCCCTGGTTGCCAGCGTCGGATGCCAATTCTGAAAGGGGCGCTGTCTGCCCACACTCTGGAGCCCGAGCCCAACCACTCGCCTCGCAAGGGGTTTCCCGACTTCCAATCTCACAAATTCGACCAGAGATGAGGGGGTGCAGATTGCCTGGAAATTCGAATTTCACATTCTTTTCATTTGTGATGCCTCGAAAGGGTTGGTACAGTATCAATCGACAAGGTTGACCCCGAGGTCACACACAAAATTCACAACCGCTTTTTGAAACAAAACACCTCTGGGAAGTTCCCAAATTCATTTTCATGAAAGAGAAGTGCTGTGTGCTCTCATCAGAGACCGCATAGACACTGCGGGTGACATGTGTGACTCACCTGGGGCACTCCTCGTTGCATTTCTGGGTATTTTTCTGCCCGGCGTGGCTTGGAGAGACGACCTCTCAAATTCTTACCGAGAGTGCTTTCTATTAAGCCTCAAATAGGATTTCGACCCAGATCGACCAACGGAAGGCCGAATTGTCGGAGATTGGCAGTTCACGCGGTCGAACACTTTTCAGAAAATCAAGAAGCCTCAAATAGGATTTCGACCCAGATCGACCAACGGAAGGCCGAATTGTCGGAGATTGGCAGTTCACGCGGTCGAACACTTTTCAGAAAATCAACAATCAATCTCTGCAAGCGTAGTTGAAGGATCTTGCTGAAGCGCTAGGCCCCCCTTCATCACAACTAATAAGCTGCACAAACAATAAGCTTGAGTTTTCAGACTGCGAAGGTTGCCTCACCGCTAGACGGTTTGAACGTTCGTTCGCCATCTTCCCTCAAAACACAGTTCCTTTGGTTGAACCTCACCGACGGAATATGTTCCCCTGATTGTCCAGCTGCCCCTATTCAGCTGGCGTTTGCCTGTCCAAGGAGTCTTTCCATGCCTTTTCGTTCGGTCACATCCGTCCTCGTTGCGGCGCTTGTGTTGGCTGTTGCCACCCAAGCATACGCAGCCGGTGATGGCTCGCTCTACGAGCAGACCATCATTAATTCCAATCCCGCCTACTACTGGGAATTGGATGATATTGGCGTCAACGGCACCCGCGGCGTTGCTGTCGATACGATGGGTAATCTCGATGGTGAGTATGTCACGCTCAACCCTGCTGGTTTCAACGTCTTCCCCAACGGCTTTGGGCCTCGCACGGACCTCTCGGGTCCTGATGCTCCTGGTTTGATTGGTCCAGGCGGTGAGCAGAACTTTGCTCACTGGTCGAATTCCGGTGGCCCAGCGGGTGCCGGTGGTTTCGACCGTGGTTACAGTCATATCGAACTGGGCGATGCGAACGTGGTCAGCGGTGCTGGTGCTGCCAACGGAAACCCAGACAACGAAATCACCCTCTCGATGTGGTACCAGGGTCAACGGGCCTTTGGTGCCACTCGTCTCTTCAGCACCAACGGTCGAGGCAACGACTATCTGCAAGTCAATTTGGGGAACCTTGGTGCTGGTCCTGACTATGGTTTGTTTGTTGCCACCGGTGACAACGGCCAGTCATTCCGTCTTAATCGGGTCGGTCAGGAAACTGATGATATGGACAATGTCACTCGGGGTCACCTCAACGAGTGGATCAACGTTGTCGTCAGCACTATGGGAACCACTCCCGACGAACGACAAGAGAACACCAAGATCTGGGTCAACGGTCGTTTTGTGAAGGATGCTGGCAACAGCGACTTCGAGGACAACGCCGGTTGGGGAGTGGACACCGGCAGTTTCGATGACTTCAACGACGGCAGCAGTATCGCCCGGATTGCTGGTCGAAACCCGATCCCCGGTTCCGCTCACTCGCCTGACGGTGCCCAAGACGAAGTGGTCATCTGGCACGACTACATCGAAGCCGATGGCAACAATGGCTTTAACAATGGCTTTGTCGATACCCTCTGGAATGCTGCGACTGACCCAGAAGGCACCGGCACCAACACCTTCCCCTCTCAGCCTGTCCAGCCAGTTGTGATCGAGCCCAAAGCCTTCCAAGAAGCTCAAGCTGATGTCGGTGGCAACATCCGTGTGCAAACTCTGGAGAACAGCAACCAAATCCTTGGCGAAGGCACTGTGATCGAGGCCATCAATTTTGGAGCTCGTGGCGACGGGGTTGCTGACTCAATCGATCTGGTTACCTCCGACGGGACCATTACCTTCGTGACCGGACCCGGTGCGACCAACGATGATCTGCCTTTGGTCTCCGCTGAAGCCGCAACCGGAGTGCCTCAGTTTCGGGGCGGTGCTGTGCCTGATGGTGTGGCGACCAACCGTTGGGGCATCTGGAATGCTGACTTCGCTGCTCTGGAGGTGCTCAACGGCCATGACAGCGGCGCAATCAACAGTGCCCCAGCAGACAGCCCTGTTGGCACCTTCGGGCAGGCCAACAATATCGATTTCTTTGACAACCCCGAGTTGTTCGACTTCCTCGAAACTGGGTCCTTGCTGCCTCAGACTGGTCTGTGGGCCAACGCCCCGCACAATGCGGATCCGACCTTTCAAATGCAACTGCCCGGAAGCGAGCAAGTCATCGGCGAAACGTATCGTCTGCAGATGGTCCTCAACGGTGGCCCTGGCCGGAGCTACTTTGTCCGTGCCGACGGTTCCCTGCAGTATGAGTGGGAAGACGCCATCGCCGAGGAGTTCCGTGTCGGTGGTTTCTTCGATGAGGACGGTGGCCGGTTTGCCCACCTGCTGACCTTCGAATGGACTGCCCAAGAAGATCCCGACAACCCAGGCGTTGCCCTGGACCAACGCTTTGACTTCTACTCCGGGAAGGTGGCTGAAGGGTTGGTCAGCGGCCTGCTGCTGACCTCTGGTGTGACCCTCGAAGACGACGGCAGCGGTCCACGCCCGATCATCCCCGAGCCCACCAGCTTGGCGATCTTCGGTCTGGCCGGTGGCCTGCTGACTCGTCGTCGTCGCGCTGCCTAAGCCAAACTCGCAACCACTCTTCAGGGTGACTTGCGATTTCCTTGAACTCAATTCACAGCAGCTCGGGCATGCGGAAGGTCAACCGCATGCCCGAGCGTTTTTTACAGGCCCACGCTATCTCATCAATCCCTACCAACCCTCGGATAAGTTTTCGACCCAGGGCGACCAACGGAAGCCCGGATTGTCGGGCGAAGGGTGCCCGCTTCGTCGAAGACTTTTCAGGGAATCAGTGAAATTCAGAGCGCTTTCTCAGCTGGGCAGTTTGGGGGGCTTTTGGTGATCGGAGGTCCTGACTGACCTGAGGCGACCAAGAGTCAGCGACACCGATGAGATCCCTCCGTACGGTTCATCAGAAATCCAGGCCCTCCCGTAACGGGCAGCTGGACGAGCGAATCGAGAAGTAGGCTTTGCTGCTGTTGTTGTGGTGGCGATTTGATGGCCCGACGATCTGTCCTGGCACCAAAGCTGCTTAGCTTGACCCTTGGGGTGTTTCCACCTCTGTGGCGGTTGGCCGGCGAGTGCTGGGTCACCACCAGGTGGCAAGCTTCTGCTCTTCTCGTTTGCCGGGGGTGGTGACCCAGCTGACGGAATGAACACACCCTCCCCTCCTCGATCCACCTGCCTCAGATGGCCTTCCAAGCTTCTGGACTGCCCAGGCTGACACCGGCCAGTTTCCAGCCCCCCCACCAGGTGTTGGATTCCTGGGGACCCTCCCACCGACCGAGTTGCAGGCAAACACCACAACGCGATTCTTTTTCAACAATTTTCAAACTCGGGGAGAAACTCCCGTTGTTGAGGCCGTCCTGTCCAAGGGGCTCAGCGTCCCTCCTGCGATGGACTTGGGGATGGATGCCCTCCCGTTGGAATCGTAGGTTGTGCAATGGACTTGCTGTCAGGCTACCCTCAATGACTGTGGGAGCTCTGACGCCCGGAACACAAGCTTGTTGCGTTGTCACCGATTCTGCCATGCCCGCTGCCGAAACGCGGGGCTGGCAGGCAGCCAATCAACCTTGCGCGAAAACCGCCCCTCCGGCCACCATCGCCGCAGGCCTTGCCGCGCGAAACGCCGAGCAAACACAAGCGGTGGAGTGTGCCACATTCCGGTAGAAGCTTGCTACTTTTTGCGAATCTCCAAGCGAAGATTGGTTGAGCGTCGCAATCTCAAGAACTCGTGGTCTTAGCGTGGGGTGTCTCTGGGAAAGGCCCAGCCGGGCGAAAACTCAGGAGGATCTGCTGAGGAGATGGTGAGGCCTAGTGGTCGGTTTCCTTCTGATTTGGCAGTTGGTTCTCGTGGAATCGGGGG
>CAZYKP010000015.1:0-74133 GCA_964648025.1 uncultured Pirellulales bacterium
CCTATTAACCCCGGCAAGCTAACAAACCCCCCCCAGCTAATTCGCACCGGCCAGCCTATTCGCACCGGCCAGCCTATTCGCACCGGCCAGCCTACTTGCCACGGCCAGCTTGATGACCCTGGCTGGTCCGCTTGTTCCGGCTGGTCTTCTGATGCTCGCTCCTCTGCTGGCGACGCTGGTGATCTAAAGCACCCAGATACTGCCAAATGGCATCAAATTGCTTCGTTGCGACTCCGCCAAAGTATCGAGTAAGCGGTGTAGTCTTGCCATCTGGAGCAAGTTTTAGCATTCTTGTGCCAGGTTCAACCCTAAGGGGATCCAGCATCCATCTTCGGTAATAGTGATACCGCAATCGTTCCCGCGCGTAAGAAAGGTTCGTGCTGACTGCCTGATCGGGCGCCAATGGGGGATTTGGGCCGATGCCGTGACATCGGGCGCAGGCCAAGCCCCCGTTCAAGCCGGCGATCTTTTCGCCGACCTGGGCGAGCTTGTGATCATATTGGACTTGGGTCCTCGGAGGATGGTCACTGCCGGCAAAGCCATGCTGGTGGCTCATCCCCACCGCCAGCAGACTGGCCTGCTTGGGGAACGCGGGCATTCGTGTCCGAAAGTGTTCCCGCACGCGATACTGGAGAGTTCCGGCAAGCAAGTTCTGAGACCAAGCTGGGTGAAGTTTTTCTCCGACCCAGGTCAGCTGGGGAACGGCATCGTGGTGCTTGCCAGAGCCTTCCTCGGCGCCCAGCAGCGGCAGCCGCGCTTTGATTGCGTCTCGAGTGTGGCAGGCCACGCACTTGAGTCTGCGGATCTGCCGCTGGGCGAATTCTGCGGGGACTTGCCGCTTGCACGCATCCTCGCAGAAACTCTGCTGGTTTTGCAAAAATGTCAAAATCGCTTCATCTTGAGACTGGATGAAGGAAAACAACGGCGCGTGACCCCGTGCCGAGGACGAACTTGCCAGGCAACCCCGTGCGGCGGCCACCTCACCGACGGCAAGTGGCAGGCGACCCATCTTGGCAGGATCGGAGGGCGCACCCGGGGACCGGCTGACCTGATGACAATTGACGCAGCCTAACTCACCAAAGGCGACACGACCCCGTTGCCCGTCACCCGGAGGGATTGTCTCCGGGGATTGGTGCGTTGATTCTGGAGAGTTGTCCGGTGGGGCTTCTGATGACCGGTGGCGAAGCCAAGCCGCCAAAGCCTGTGCCTCCTGATCGCTGAGTCGAAACCGAGGCATCCGTATCCAGCGGTAGTGAGCATGTGTATTTTGCAAGAACCGCTGCAGGGCCCCAGGCTGATATTTGTGGTCGACAAATCGTAATGACACCCTCGAAAACTCGTCGGTTTGGCCGGGCGGTGTGAACCGGTGACAGGCGATACAACCGCGAAATTCGTAGAGGTGCTGCCCCTCTCGTTCGAGCGTCTCTTTCCCAGATCCAGTGGGGCGACCGGGCATCTGATTCTTTGCAGCATCCAGAGAAGCGACATAAGCGGCCAAGTCCGCTGCGGTCTGCTCGGCCTGGGGCTGCTTGAGATGGTGCAGCAGCTGGGGCATGAGAGGTTCGCTGCGTAAAGATTGGGGGTCCAGCAGCCAACGGGCCACCCAGTCCTTCTTCAGACGCCTTCCCGCTTGTGCCAAGTTGGGGGCATCACGAGAGAACTCGGGCATACCCTGGGCAACCGGAAGATCCGCCGTTCCAAGGGAATGGCACTTGAGGCAACCGAAATTGGCCAAGTGAAACCGCCCCTGACGAAGCTGGCGTCCCTCTCGGACGGACCGCTGGCGGCTATCGTGAAAGAGTCTTGTGATGGGCAAGGGCTCTTTCCCAAAGTCCTCCCCCGACCAGTACGCCCTGAGGAAAGCCTCGCCGGAGGGTGGGCTGCTGTACTCAATGCGTAAGGCGTTGTATCCCTTGGCCAGATTGGCCGATGCCCACCCCGATGGACTCAACTCGCCGGGGCCGGCAGTCAGGATCGGGCGGCCATTGAGCAAGAGGACTGCCTTGCCACGCCCCTGGAGTTGGAACCGACACTCGCCCCGCAACCTCACCTTCAACCAGCCCGACCAGGTGACCTGGAAGGGGCCGGGGGGCAGAAAAGGTGTCGGTGATGAGTTCTCCGCAACGTAGAGAGCGGGCAGGCGATCGACCCGAACATCGGCATTCATCTTGTCATCCGAGAGCGTCCGAAAAGTCGCCACCACTCCAGGCTGTAGGGCCTGGCGTACCTCCCTTGGCAATCGTCCAGGCCGCGAGGACCGACCACCCGCGGTGATGTCGGGTTCGATGGGGAAGAAAGCGGCAGAACAGACCACCGCGATCAGAAGCAGCGACTGAGCCAGGCGGCGGAAACGCAAGCCAGTCAAGGCCTTCGGAAGGCCCTCCTTCCGCTTTCGAGGGTCCTGCATGAAAAAGCTCGCAGCCGAGAGAGTTCCAGCCCAACAGCCCGTGGTCTTCAGACAGTTCGTCGCCAGGAGCGAAGCGTTACGAAATCACCCGCAGCAGCCCGGTGGGCTGCCAAGTTCTCGGATTCGTGGATCCAGGATTTGATTCCTCTTTTTGGACGAGAGTGTTACAATCCCCGAACTTGCCTGGCTTGGTGGAATGACTACCCTGGAGCAGTCTCCTCCGCAAAAACTTCGTGGGCGGACTGCTTGGCCTGAGAAATGCACCTCGGAGACTTTCCCATGTTGCAGTTGGTTCTGATGAGTTCGTTCGGCCTTGCCCTGTTGACGGTGAGTTTCCAGGCAGCCACTGGCCAAGAAATCCAAGTTAAGCTAGAGGACTGCCCGAAAGCGGTGCAACGGACGATCCGCCGTGAGGCGACCGGCGGAAAAATTGTTGAAATCGAAAAGGAGACGGACGCGAACAAGACAGTGTACGAGGCAGAAATCCTCATCGATGGCAAGGAATACGAGGTGACCGTCAACCAGACGGGGACCCTGCTGAGCAAGGTCCTAGAAAGTGAGCATGATGATGAGGAGGACGAGCAAGAGGAACAGGAGCAGGAGGAACACGAGCAGGAGGAACACGAGCAAGAGGAGGATGCTGCACAGGACGAGGGCCACGAGTGATCCTGCTGACAGGCCACCCAAGAGACTCCCAGGGAAGAATCTGAGTACGCTGGGCACTCAGCAAGTTTGCCAACGAGCTCAGCCATCCCGTGCAACCACGACAACTTGCATTCTGACGACAAGCTGTCCAATCCAACGAGAACTCGCCACCACGCAAGCATCTGGAAATAAAGTTGGGTTCGCAGTGGCACGGTCCAGACTGCTAATTATCCTCAAAACAACGGCTGGCAGCGGCTTGCTCAACGCAGATCGCCTCTCGTATATGTTGACTGGGTTAAGACCACCGTTGATAATGCCAACCGGTGCTTGCATAAGTTGTTGTGATACCAGATTCTGCCCCTGGGCGAAGAATCGAGATTGCCAAAATCACGGAGTCCTCGCGTAGCTCCCTTGGAACCAGTCACAGCAAATCTGTGCGACGGCGACCAGGAGAAGCGAGCGATTCTCAATCAAACACCCACAACATAGAACCCTGAGCTTGAAGCCCGGGTTTGGAAACCTGAGGTTGGTACCATCCAAGCAAGGACGCCCTTTTCACGCTGAGAAATCGTCGATCGGCCAGCATCCCGGAATGTCTGGAGAATCACAGTTTCAGAACCGCACCGGCCAAGGCTCCGTAACGTCCAGAGGATTTTTCCTTCCAAACGGAGCCGACGTTGATGCGGTGGACGGCTTCTGACTGAGCAGACTCTGTCCTTGATCAGCGAACCGATAGAACTTGTTTTGGAGCGTCTTTATGGATCGTCAACGGTGGACCCAAAAGTCTCGGGGAATCCTGGGCCAGATGGCTTGTCGCTCCTGGGTGGCGGCCATTGTCGCCTTGCTCGTGGGGGGAACCGCCCGGTCGGCGGAGCTGGAAGCCATCTTTGCTGGTGGTGTCCCTGAATCGCTTCAGGACCTCAAGGCGATGGAGGCCCACGTTAAAACCCTCACAAAAGACGTGATCCCTGCGACTGTGGGGCTTCAACTCGGTCCGGTTCAGGGCAGTGGGGTCATTATCAGTCCCGATGGTTATGTGCTGACTGCCGGTCACGTTTCTGGGCCAGCAGACCGCTCGGTGAGGATCACCACACACCAAGGGACAATCTTGCGGGGCAAAACCTTGGGATCCAACAGGCGAATGGATTCTGGGATGATTAAGATCACTTCCAAGCCCCCACCAGGCGGATGGCCTTACGTCAAGATGGCCGAGTCTGGAGAAGTTCGACGCGGGCAGTGGGTGCTGGCCACTGGTCATCCCAACGGCTACCAACGAGGGCGAACTCCGCCGGTGCGTCTCGGCCGAATCCTGCGAAACGGTCGCCTTGGGATCGTTACCGACTGCACACTCGTGGGGGGTGACTCCGGAGGGCCGCTCTTTGATTTCGATGGGAAGGTTGTTGGTATCCACAGCCGCATTAGCGAAGAACTGACGTCCAATGTTCATGTGCCCATCGCCACTTACCACAATACCTGGGACCGTTTGGCCGACGGCGAAATGTGGAGCAGCGGCCCCCTCCGTGAAGGCGCCTATCTTGGGGTGCAGGCTGATCTCACCGCCGATGGAGCGACCGTTGCCGATGTCGCCTCCAAGGGCCCGGCCGCTCGCGCAGGAATCCAAGCCGGCGACGTGATCATTCGCTTCGATGGAGAATCTGTCGATTCCTTTGGGGACCTGGTCGACCTCGTCAGCCAGAAAAAACCTGGCGATCGTGTGAGCCTCCGCGTTCTCCGAGGTGACCGGACCGTCAGCCTCAACGTGACTCTTGGTCGTTGGAAGTAACCAGCTGTCGCTGAAAAAGACGCCAATGCCTGAATCACACAGATCGCTTGGTGAAGTGTCTGACAACAAGCAAACACCAACAAGCAAACACCAGGAAGCATGATGCTTCCGATTGGGAGGCCTGCCTTCCACTGAGAGAACGAGTCTCCGATCCCCAGATAGGGTCCACAGTGGACTTCCCTGCACACAGTTGTAACTGGCGCGGTTGTCTGGCCATCGCCTGATAGTTTCTCCTGGTGGAAGACTGATGAACTGCCTGATCATTCGATTTTTGCCGCAGGTTCGTGTGACCCTGGTGCTAGTCTGTCTCACCCTGACTTCAGGCGTGATCGCCAATCGGTTGGCTGATGCCCAGGACTCCGATCCAGACACGCGTCTGAGCCCTCGAACGCTCCGTGGTCGCTTCTTTTTGGGCCCAAGCGTTTATGAGCGAAGTCACTCCTCAGTCAAGAAAGCCTTCCGAACTGTTGTTGCCGACGCACGTCGTAGCACCGTCCGTTTGGTCAGCGATGGACGCACCATCGCACTTGGCACCATTGTCGACCGCAATGGCTACATCGTTACCAAGGAGAGTGAACTGCTGGGCGAGGTCGAGGTCCATCTGGCAGATGGTCAGCGTCTGGCCGCCAAAGTCGTCGGTGTGGTGCCCGAGCACGACCTTGCCATGCTGAAGGTCAACGCCATCGGCCTTCACCCTGTCAAGTGGCGGAAGACCGGCCCGCCTGAGGTCGGCAGCTGGCTGGCGACCTGCGGCCCTGCCGATTCCTCGGCCGATCCCCTGGCGGTCGGAGTGGCCAGTGTTGCCCCACGCGGCATCAAGAGAGAAATTGTCCGCAGAGCGTTCCTTGGAGTCGGGCTGGATGAAACCGAAGTGGGGCCGAGAATCAGCCAGGTAATGCCTCGCAGCGCCGCCGCGGCTGCCGGTTTGACGGTGGACGACATCATCGTGGCCATCGACGGGCGAAACGCGACCAGTCGACGGACTGTCGTCGATACGATCGCTCGTCTGAAGCCGGGGCAGGCTGTGAAACTGACCATCCAGCGTGGCGACGAACAACTCAATGTCCCGGCCAAACTCCGTCGATTTCCGACCGGTCGAGGGGAATCCCTCAACGAGCTGGGCGGACCTTTGAGCTATCGCCGCAACGGATTTCCCTCCGTTCTGCAGCATGATACCGTCTTGAGGCCCAATGATTGTGGCGGCCCCTTGGTGGATTTGGACGGATTAGCTGTGGGGATCAACATCGCTCGAGCCGGGCGAGTGGAGAGCTTTGCCCTGCCCTCAGATGTGATTCTCCCGCTGCTGGAGGACCTGAAGGCCGGGAAATACCGCCCGAGAGATAACTAACGATTCGCTGAAGTTCCTCGACGCTGACGCCTGCCCGCTGCTCGGCTGTCGGGCGGGCCATCGCAGCGGCTTCCGCTCTGAGAGACTAGCAACCAGCACGGAGTTCGAGAGCCGCTTGAGTCTTCCCAGGTCAAGCGTGCGAGCGTCAGAAAAGTGGGTGGCCAGCCTGACAGTCCTGCACTGGCCAACGGGCATAACGCCAGCTGGTGCTGCAGGCGGAGTCCAGCTGATGGGTTCACTGCAGGCACCAACTGCTTGGGGTCGGCAGTTCGCTGAGGACTGTTTCCCACCTTGACCACCATTTCCACCGACCTTCCTGACACTCACACAAGACAAACGGCTGTTCTTGTCTGAGGAAGCTCTCCCAGAATCGACAAAGCTCGGTGACAGAGGCATTGGTCACCTCTGCAAAGCAACGGAGTTTCAATAAACTCGTCAACTGAGAGTCCGCTCCGCCACGCCGGTTGGGACCGGCCAGCAAGATCTGAGGACAACAAACTTGCCTGGTGAGGCTTTTTGTTGTCCAGGCAATCGGGGTGGATGTCCCGATCCCAACTCGGCTGCTCGACCTGGCTCTTTGGGTTCGCCCTCCAGGCCTTCTCCACACTCATTCGACTCGGTCAAGACAAGGGGGCTCTGTCGTCACTCTCGCCCCACCGCCGCTTGGAACGGCACTGCCACGATATTGGCTGTTCTCCAGAGAGGTTGACCTTTTGGCCTTTCTGGGGCCAGCGGTGGTTGCGCTTGCTGGTGTGGCCGTCGGAGCGTGGTTCGGACTCTTGCAGCCGGAGTCCGGCCACTCACCGGAATGGGTGTGGGTCAGCGCGGTGTTGCTTGTTGACGTGGCTCACGTCTGGGCCACCGGTTTCCGAGTCTACTTCCACGGAACCGAGTGGAGACGGCGGCCGCTGCTCTACACGCTGACCCCGGTTGGATGCTTTCTCTTGGGACTGGTCCTCTACCAACAAGGATCCGCGTTTTTCTGGAGTGTCCTGGCCTACATGGCAGTCTTTCATTTCATCCGTCAGCAATACGGCTGGGTCGCTTTATATCGAGCTCGCCGTGGCGAGCGGGACTGCTGGGGTGCATGGGTTGATACGGTGGCGATTTACGCGGCAACTGGGTATCCGCTGGTATACTGGCACTGCCACCTACCCCGATCATTTTGGTGGTTCCTACCGAATGATTTTGTGGAATTACCTCGGATCTTGGATGCCATTGGCTGGCCGATGTATCTGATCGCTTTGGGGCTGTATGGGACTCGCTGTTTGCGGAGGGGCTTGCTGGAGGAGTTTTGGAACCCGGGCAAGGATATTGTGGTGGCGACGACGGCCGTCTGCTGGGGTGTGGGGATCGTTGTTCTGGACTCCGAGTTCGCCTTTACCATCACCAACGTTCTGATTCACGGGATTCCGTATATGGTGCTGGTTTATTGGTATCGATATCGGTTGCCCAAACTGCAGAGCCCCACTAGGGGAACTGCTCGTTCGGCCCAAGTGCCGAGCTGGGCGATGTTCTTGGCAACAATTTGGATGTTGGCGTTTCTCGAAGAGTTCCTCTGGGATCGAGCCATCTGGCAGGAACGTGCCTGGCTGTTTGGTCCGGCCTGGGAGCTTTCGCCGAGGTTTCATGAGCTGTTAGTGCCACTGTTGGCGGTGCCTCAGCTGACCCATTACGTGCTTGATGGCTTGATCTGGCGGCGGCGTGGGAACCCCGATGTTCGCCGGTCTGTGGCCTCTCACTGAATGACTGCCCGAAAAGTGTCCCGGCACAACGAGGATTCGTTGCCTCAAGACTCGTTCGCCACCAGCCGTTGTGCCTCCGCCACTATTTCGGACAGACTCTAGTGGTCCGTTTCGGTGCTGCCTTCCGACCAACGGAGCAGTTGGCCTGCGCAGTTCGCGGCGAAGAAGCAAGGCGGTCCAAACAAGCGAATCGGGTCTGAGTTGGCCAAGACTGACTCGTGTCACTCGGCCGATCTGGTTGCCGGAGCTCGCAGATGACCGGCTTCGCTGGGCTGGACCTTCTAGACAGCTCCGGGGCCACGCTGGGTATCGTCAATTCGGATGCACTGCTCGGCAGGAACAACGAAAATCTTCCCATCACCGATGTTCCCATCGGCGCCGGTCCGCCCGACTTTCAACAGGCAATCAATGGTGCGGTCCAGAAAATCTTCGTTGACCAAAATCTCTAGTTGAATCTTGCGTAACAGCTCCAAACGATATTCATGTCCCCGGTAAAAGGCTGTTTGGCCCTTTTGGCGACCATAGCCGCACACATCGGAGACGGTCATGCGGTGAACTTCGATTTGAGAAAGAGCCTCCCGAACCGCTTGCAGTTTGGTGGGCTGGATCGTCGCAATAATCAGCTTCACGATGCCTCCCAAGACCCTCAAGGAACCTGACTCCGCATTCCCACAGACGCACCAACAATCTCCAGATCCCGCAAACTGGATTGTGCCCTCTCCCTTGCGGCAAATTCAATAGTGTCGATCTTGGCAGTGTCGGTCTTGGCAGTGTCGGTCTTGGCAGTGTCGGTCTTGGCAGTGTCGGTCTTGGCAGTGTCGGTCTCAGACAGGTTTTGTCTGGAGCTGACCGCCCTGGGAGTCGAGTCTCAGAACAGAAGGTGGAGTTCTAGGGTTCTCGACCCGGCGGACTGCTACGATTTACCGCCAGCTATCATCAAACAGTTGACCTTCGATGTCATCGAGTTCTCGAGAGAGTTGCTCAGCGCGGGCTTTCGCGTCGACCCCCGAGCAGGTTCTGCCGGCACGGATCTTTGCAAGTTCCCGTTCGAGTTCCAGCCAGCGACGCTCCAGGTACCGACGTTGGGTGCTTGATAGCGACATGACCTGTCTCCTCGAGTGAGGGAGGACCGCTCCTTCCCTCAAGAGTGTGTGGAGTGCTGGGCCGCTGTGGATCAGTGCGGATTCCTCCGGCCGCGTCGGCCGGGATGAACCGGCGGTGGAGGGTCCCGCCGCCCAGCATCCAGTCACAGAGTCTGAGCTTGTTGACCGCTTCGGAAAGCCCCTTGGCGGATCGAAGGCGACAAGTGCTGACTATTGGGCTGCTGTGTTGGCGGGGCTTTTGGTCAGCCTCTGGGCAGGCCCCGGTCAGCGATCGCCTCAATCGGGAATTTCTTGAGAGTCTCAAGAGGCCAATCCACCCTGAAGACCTTTGATTTACGCTACTCGTTCCAGCACCCCAGAGCAACGGTCGTCTGCCCTTCGGCGGACTCTGCCCTCGTTGTTCCGTTGCGGCATTTGCGATACAAGCGAACAATCCGTCAGAAGGCCCCACACAACCCTGCTCATCGATCAACCCGTGCCTGCCGAACCCCGACCGAGCCCGTCGTCCCAACCAACCGACCTGGTCCCCCCAACCTCGCTTGGATCCACCGCTTCTGGGCAGCGTCCTTCCGCATCGGAAGTCCCGAAGATCCCCCACGTTGGAGCCAGTCGGTTTCGGATTGCCGGACTGCAGGAGCTCGGATTGGTTGGAGTGATCCTGATTCTGGGAGCGTCGCTGGCCTTCTTCGGCGGCAGCATTGAGCGGCTTCGGGTCGATCCCAAAACAGGCGAACGGTATGTGGAAATCCAGAACAAGTTTCTCAATGCCGAACGCCTTTTACTGCTGGCCAAAAATACCTCGTTTTTTGCCATCATGGCGGTGGGGGCCACGCTGGTGATCATTACAGCCGGAATCGACCTCTCGGTGGGCAGCATCTATGCCTTGGCCGGGTTGGCAGGGGCTGCTGCTTTGAGCTACTTCGGTCAGCATCCCCACCTCTCTGCTTGGATCGTCGTGCCCACCGGCGTGGTGATCTGCCTCGGAATCGGAGGCTTCTGTGGCCTGGCCAACGGTCTTGGTGTTGTCGCTTTGAGGCTACACCCCTTCATTATCACCCTAGGGACGATGGGGATTTTTCGCGGCATCGCGTTTGTCACCACCGAAGCTGAGACGATTAAGGGCTTCCACCGGGCCTTTGTGGAGGGATTTGTCCGCCAGCCTCTGCCGGCAGGCTGGCTGCCCGGTGCTGCCGGCGGCCTGCCCTGGGTGCCCCTGGCGATCATGGTGCTCGTTGGGATGTGGGGAACGTATCTGCTGACCCGAACGGTGACCGGGCGGCAGATCTACGCAGTCGGCGGCAACGAGCTGGCAGCCCGATATAGCGGCCTGCCGGTGGGTCGCTTGAAGGTACTCTGCTATACCTTGGCCGGTCTGACTGCCGGGGTGGCCGCGATGATCAACATCGGCTACGCCGGGGCTGCCGCCAGCGGTGATGGCAAAGGCTATGAGCTGATGGTCATCGCCTCCGCTGTTGTGGGTGGGGCGGGTCTCTCTGGCGGGCGTGGCACCGCCTTAGGAGCCGTTTTAGGGGCGTTGATTATTCAGATGATCGCCGACAGCATCATCCTGTTGGAGTTAGACCAAAACTATAGCGAGATCATCATCGGGGCGGTCATTGTGCTTGCCGCGGCCCTTGATCGATGGCAGACGACCTGGCGAAGCTCATGATCCTGCCAAGCCTAAGACCCCGCCAAGCCTAAGACCCCGCGAGAGGCTCAAGTTGAATGGAGTCTTGCCTGGAAGCTGCCGGCAGGCTCAACAGTCCTCAAGATCGCTCAACAACGGCCAGTTGTGGTTCTGCAGGACAGCCAGCAAATCTTGCTCTGCCGCCCGGCGAGTGCGATAGCGACCCCTCAGGTGATATTGTTTGTCGAACTTGAGATCGACAAAGAGGTCCGTAGGCAGACGGGCCAGGTCAATTCGGGCCCTGGTGAACTCGCTTGCGACAAGCGACGAAGCGGCATCCCACCAATCCCAGGCGTTGGGGACTCGGCCCATCCCTCGAACAGGACAGCGACGGTGAACACGCAACCACCGCTGAAGCTGTTCTTCTTCCATTCGACCTTGTTGCCCAAGCCAGTCGGCATAAACCCCCCGAAAGTCCCAGTCGTCCGGAAGATCGTCTAAGTGACTGTGGAACTGCTGCTCTTGGGTGCTCAGTTCGGTCATCGCTGTCTGGTCACTACTCAAGAAAAGCTCCTCCGGGCCAACCCTCCTTCAAGACCATCAACCAGCCACCAATACCTCAGCCCGCTCAGCCAGAGGCGTGCTGAGCCTCTAACCTGCGAACGAAAAGCTCGCTGGTGAAATCGGCCAGCCGACGCCTTGATCTGGCCAAATCTCTCAAGCCAATCTTGGCTCGCGCCGGCGGATCACCGAGGGCTACCCGGCAAATTTCTAGTATTTTTTGAGACCTTCGCGGTGGCCTTAGCTTGATTGAAGTGGGGCTCTTGGCCTGGCCGGGGAAGGGGATCTAGAATCGGTGCTTCATCGTCAGCTCGGAGCATGACTTGCGTGCCTGGGCTGGTCAACGGCACCGACTTGAAGAACTGTTCACAACTTGACAGCCGCCCTGAATTGCCATGAACCACGATCAATTTGTCTCCAGCACCTCGGCCGAGAGCCCGATCAGCCGGCGTCGCTTTCACCGGCTGACCCTGGGGGCCACCATCGCTGGGCTAGGCAGCCCGCTGGTGCTTGGCTGTGGGTCACAGACCAAACCGGCCAGCGCCGGGATCCAAGACATCAAGCTGGCTATGATTGCCAAAAGCAACAGTAATCCGGTGTTTCAGGCGGCCAAAAACGGGTGGTTCACTCGGGCAGACGAACTGACCAACGAACTGGACCAGCAGCAGGCCGGGACGGTGACAGTGGATTTCCGTGCGCCCAACGATGAGGACGCTCAGCAACAGGCCCAGCTGATTGAACAGCTCACCGCCGGGGAGACCCATGGTATCGCGATCGCCTGCAGCGATGCCAGCCGAGTTACCAAAGCGATCGATCAGGCGGTCCAGCGAGGGACGGTGGTGATGTGTTTTGATTCGGACGCGCCGCAGAGCAAGAGGCTGTGCTACGTTGGCACCGATGATCGAGAGGCCGGACGGCAGGTGATGAGTGAGACTCTGAAACTGCTAGGAGAGCGTTCTGGAGAAGTCGCCATCTTGGCCGGCAACCAGACGGCCACCAATCTGCAACAACGGGTCAAAGGAGCTCAAGAGGTCTTTAAGAAACAAGCAAGCGACAAGCTCTCTCTTCATGGTGTGATCTACAATAAGGAGACTCCGCAAGATGCCTTCGCGGAAGTCGAAAGTGTGCAGAAAGCCCATAACATCGTCGGATGGGCTATGATCGGAGGGTGGCCGCTGATGAGAGAGGCCCCGATGCCCTGGGAGCCGTGGCAGCCCGGTCAGCCGGGCGAAGTGGTCTGCGTCAGCATGGATACTCTACCGGCCCAACTCCAGCAACTCCGAGACGGCTACGTCCAAGTGCTCTTGGGGCAACAGTATTGGCAGTTCGGTCAAAACTGTGTCGACATCCTCTTCCAAAAGATCCGCAACGACAAAGACCCCCAAAAAACAGTCGAGTTCCTCTCTCTCGATCGTGTGACCCGCGACAACGTTGATGACTATGCGGTCCAAGCCCAAGTTTGGCAAAAGGACTCCTGACTCTTTGAAAAGTCTTTGAGCACCTCAGACGGCAACCACCCGCAGTTCAGGCCTGGGCTGCTGGGAACTTCGCCTCTTGTCAACGGAACCAGCAAGCTGTTGGGGATCTCACCTTGCAAGCCCTCAACCCAAGAGAGCCAGCGAGAACGCCTCACCCCGCCGAAGCAAACCGGTTGGCTGACTCCAGCGGCCTTCTGGCCAATAAACGCAGAAAAGCTTAACTCTGGCCTAAGAACCAGATGGTTTAGGATCGCTTTGCTCAGAGCTGAGCTGGGCAATCGCTTCGCGAAAGTGGTCAACTGAGGATTGCTCCTGCTCAGCGGCCGTCAGAGAGCCAAGGTAAACAGCACCGCTTGGAGAAATTGCTATTAACTCCGGAACCAGCTCAAGCGAGACCTGGTTCTCTCGCGCAACAGCATCGAAGCGTTCGGCCACCTCGGAAGCATCGGCGATCAAGCGGCGAAGGTCCGCCCGGCGACCGGCAGCAGAGAGCTGTTGGATTTGGTCGGCGACTGTCGTCAGATCCGGTGTGACCTCCCAGATACGGTAGCCGGCTGCCTCAGGAACAAGCACCAGCACCTTTTCGCCGGGCAAGATAGACACCACGCGTGCGTACAGCCGCACTATAGGAATCAGCACCAGTCGGCTCGCAGAGCGATCGGAGAAACTCCACAACCGGGGACGAGTCCTCAAACGCCAGCCTGCCTTGCCACGGAACTCCAGGAAGTCCTCATCGAGGGCAACCCAATGGTCCTGCTGATGAGGTCCTAACGGAATGCTGACCAACTTGGTGAGGATCTCCCGGGCCACCACGGGGGGCCAAGCGTTGCCGGCTTCTGGCACCGTCGAAGGGATCGCCGGGAGTTCGCCCTCGCTCAACCCTAAGGCCAGTCCAGTGCCCGGGACCGAAGAAGTCTGCAGCCTCGGGGAGCTCACACTCACCCTGGGGCTGGCTCCATCGGTTGTATCCGTGGTGGCGGACGAGCTCAGGACAGTATCATGGGGCCCGGGTTGACTTGTTCTGTCAGCTAAATCCCTGGAGGAAATCTTGAAAGGTGAAGCTCCTGCAGGAGTTGATGGAGCTCGAGGGGCTCCTTCTGGCGATGATGGAGCTCGAGGGGCTCCTTCTGGCGATGATGGGCCCATACTCAAAGAAGACCCGGCACTCAAAGAAGAACCAGTGCCCAAAGACGAACCAGTGTTCAAAGAAGATCTGGAGGCTGCCGACTCCCTGAGGACGGGTTGTCCTTGAGCACCAGCTGTCGTTTGGGAGGGATTTTCTGCAGTGGCACCGGGAACCAACGAGTTCAGGTCGGGGCGGTATTCCGGTTCCTCCTCATCGTCAACGGAAAACACGTTGGAGCTCAATCCACTTTCCTCACTTGAGCTGCCCTGGTCGTTCTCTGAGTTTGCGTTTGCGGCGTTCCGAAGCAACTCTTCCAGCAAAGCGGCATTGGCGCTGCGAGCAAACTCTGGATCTGCGGCATCGGAGGTTTGCTCGGGCTGTTTCTGAGTGCCGCGCGGAGTTTGCTCTTCGGAGACGGCCTGATCGGATGCCTCAGAGGAAACCCTCATCGACTGGCTCGGCGACCGATCCGATAACGCGTTGGCCCCAGCCTCATTCTCCAGCGTTTCCGGATCTGGTCGGCTCGCCCGACTCAACGGGTCTGCAGACGCAACGAAGTCCCCTGAGGTCGTTGCTTGCCCAGAACGCGTTGGAGATTGATGAGCTTCTGCTTCAGCCCGCCTCGTCTCAGCTTGCCTGTGAGGCTGATTCACACCAGCAGCCGTTGCGGTGGCTTGACCCTCTGCTGCCGGTTTCCCAGAAGCTGCCCAGCTCGAGTCTGTCTGTCCGGAATTTGCCGGTTCTGGCTGCGGTTGCCTCAGGTCTTGCTGCCAAGAGGGTGTTTGCGCAGATGCCTCCTGGTCAGCTGCCTTTTGATGAGCGGGGATCTGGTCGGCTTGCTGCAAACCAGTGGCAGTGGGTTCAGTTTGGGAAATTGGGGCGAGGGGAGTTTTGGTCTGAGTGAGTGTGCCGCCAGCTCGGCCCTGGATGGCTTCGCCTTCAGCCTGGGCGACTTGGGTCGAGGTCACTTGGTTCAGCTGCTGGCGGCCCAGGGTGGGGGTCACGAAAACGGCCGCAGCCTCTTGATCGGGTTGAGAGCTCTGGCGAACTCCTGGACTGGGACTGTCAGGATCAGCCGGATCGGTGGTCTCGGTTCTTGGAGGAGCAGAGGCCGGGGCCGCCAAGTGGGCTGTCCGTTGATAATGAGTGTGAAACTGATCGTAGCCGGCACTTGCGTTGGTGAAGATTTCCGAATCGGGTCCACTGCGAGTTGGACCGTCCTCTTTGTCGGCTGAATCCGACAAAAGCGTCGAGCTTCCTGATTCGCCAATGGCGGAGTGAACCTGGCGAAATTGCTGATGAGGGTGGCTTGTTGAGTTGGAACGATCGAACGACTGGAGGGTCGCCTCAAATTCCGAGAGAGCCTGGTTCTCGACTTCGGATTTGGTCAGGGTTTGCTCGGCCGCCAAGATCCGGTCGTAATAGTCCTGGGGATCTTCCACCGGATCGCTTTTGCGTTCGATCACACCGACGGCCAGGAGCTTGCGGGCTCGGTGCGTGGCAAGCCGGACGGCCATCCGCAACGTTTCGTAAACGCCGTGACCGGTTGCCGCGGTGGCCCCAAAGACCGGGAGCGTTTCGCTTAAGCCCAGTTGCGCGGCGATCTCCTCGGGTTTGAGGGCACCATCGCAGTCTTGTTTGTTGGCCTGCAGGATGAATCCTGGCGGCACAACCCGCCTTTCATGACGAGGGATGATCCTGGAAAACTCCGAGAGCATTCGACGGCTCTCGGCGATCTCGGCTTGTTGTGACCCGCAGACAAACACAATGGCATCGGCATGCTGCAGAATCAATTCCCTCCGTAACTGGAGATCGGTCTGGCCGGGCACACTGAGAATCTGACAGCGGACCGTCTGGCGTCCGTTGCGGGTGGATAGCTTGGGAAGCTCCAGCCAATCAAAAACCTGCGTTGGCGAACCCACCGGCTCAGTCGATTGGAATCGTCTCAGGATCCGGTCGGGAAGGCATCCCAGCAGTTTGTGAAGGTTCGTGGTTTTCCCAGACCCCGGCAGACCGTCGTAGACGATTCGAATAACGATCTCACGGCGAAGAAGATCGTAAATGGCCATGGCTTACCTTGCTGCTTTTGGGAGTTTCCAAAGAACCTTTTGGCGAGCGAAGATGCCTCAGCGTTTACAGCACCAAGTCGCGGTCGATGACGGCCAACCGATGCTTGGCCAGCGCGAGATTGCAGCCGCTACGCTTGAGGATCAGATAGAAGAAGAGGTTCGCGTCTGAACTCAGCGTTTTGAGAATATGGATCTCTTGGGAAGTGGTAATGACCAAATCTTCGATTTGAACGTCTTGGCCCAGACTCTCCAGGGAACGTTGTTTGGCACGCAGAACCTCGGTCACCCCGGCGGCGACCGCCTCCAAGTCCAGCTCACCTCCCCCAGCGGTCCCCAAACACATGCCCGAGGTGCTGTCGACAATCGCCGAAGCAACAACCCCTTCCAATTTCCTCGCCTCTTGAAGCGACTCATTGATGTTGGTCACAGAAAATCTCCAAAGTCGGCCAAAGGTTCCACAGGGATACCTAGAGGTGTGTTTTCCAGGTCGTCCACTCTCGCAACAGCTGAGACAAGCTTTCCAAAACCGGAACTGAGAAAAGTTTCTGACTGAGGAAAGGACCCCGGATTGCCGGAGGTGGCCCCAAAAATCGGGTCGGAGACTTTTCTGGAATTCAACTCAAGGCAACTTTCGCTGGGAAACCGGTCGCAAAATCCAACAATCGCTCACCCCGATGGGCCAAGCTGCCCAAGCTGCCCAAGATGCCCGAGATGCCCGAGATGCCCAAGCTGCCCGAGATGCCCGAGATGGCCGGTTCCAACCGATGGTCAACCTCGGGCGTGACCCAGTTCAGGAAACTCAGAGGCTGATCTGTCGGAGTCCATGGGAGTTTCATCGAGCCAATTAGCACCAACTTTTTGGGGTTCTGGGCAAAAGATCCCTCAAGCAGGCCAATGAGTTGCGGGGAGCCGACGGATTGAGGCAACCACCTCTTGCATGGTCAATCCGGATCGGACAGGGACGACTGCACAGGCTGCTGGGGTCGAACAACAATCCAGGATCAGCTGCCGCTCATTGGGTCTTTGGAAGCCATCCTCACAAGGGGTATGTCCGTTGATCAGCAGCTGGGAGCCGACTGCAGCGGCAAAGGCAGCGGCGCTCTCACGGCGATAGTCTCGTCCCCAGACAAGCTGAGAAGCAGCCCCTTCCGAGTGAAAGTCTTCCGCAGAGGCCGGACGCTGCAGGACTCCGTCATCGAAACCGGTTTGGTCAACTTGCTCGGGTGTGCTGTGGCTGACAAAGACATCCGGACCAATCCGCACAGCCAGCGGGCAACTGCCGAAAAAGGCCATGTAGGCAGCATGCACAGCTTCGGCTTGCCCAGGATAGTCATGGTGAATACCCATGAGAAACGCAAGCGACAAACTGCACCCGTCCTTGCGAATAGGATCACCGGTCAGCTCGGCCAACTCGTGATTACTGAGGATAAAGTGAACTCGCTCGGGGAAGACGGCCTTCAGTGCGGCGACCTCGGCAAGCATCGTGTGCGACTGACAACCTCGGTCGGCCGGAGGGCTGCCGTAGGTGGGGCCACCATGACAAACCTCTTGCAAGACCAAGTGTCGTTGAGGATGGGCAGCCAGATCCGCAAGCTCCAAAATTGCCAGGAAGTTTTCGCGATGCCCGTGCAGGTCGGCTGAGACAACAACGTCCTGAGCGTTAGAACTCTCAAGCCGGATCTCGTTGCCGTGCCGAGTCGAAGTGGAGAGGTTGGCTTCAATCGCTTGGTAGATCGTCCCCAGCAGGTCATCCAGCCTCCGGCGGCCAAAAGGCTGGCCAACGGAGGTCCAGGCAGGATCAGTCACGGTCGATCACTCCGAAGATGCCATCGATTCAGAAACGCTGAGCTTCTCCAAACCATCGTGGCTTGAGCCAGCTGCCTGGCGACTTCCCTGACTTAGCTGACCGTCCTGACCAAATGGGTCCAAAAGATCCAACGAGGAGGAGCCGACCGCCTCCGGCTTCTCCGTCCCTGGATCCTGCTTTGTTGGGCCGGGTATCGCTGAGCCGGTGTTGCCTGAGCTGGGCACATCCGGGTGGGGCATCTCCAGATGAGGCATCTCCAGGTTTGAGGGCCCAGGGAACGATGGCTCAGAGCTTGAGGGCATTGGGCTTTTTGGCATTGGGCCTGATGGCTCGCGGTTGGCTCGGCCAGGGTTGGACGGCTCGTGACTGGACGGCTCGTGACTGGACGGCTCGTGACTGGACGTGTGGGTCTGCGACATCTCTGGGCTGTGTGTCTCCTGGCTTTCGTCACGAACTGTTTGTGAAAAGGTCGGGCCCCGACCCTGCGAACTCCAGTTGTCCGAGCCTGCAGTTCCCGAACTCGGAAATCCCAGGGTGGAAGCAGCCTGGTCAGCAGCCGCTCTCAGGGACGCAGGACGCAAGCATCCTGTGTTCAGCAGATCAACGGCGGATTGTTCTGCCAACCATCCGGCCAGTTGGAATTGGACCTCCTCCGCTGTAGGCCGATCAGCAGCTTGTTTCGCCATCATCCGCAGGAAGAGCCTGTCGATCTCAGAGGGCACATCGCCACGCCACTGAGAGAGGGGCCAAGGGGAAGCCATTTGGTGTTTCAGCAGGCGCGTGGTCATGGTGCCCTCCGGGAAGGGCGGCGCTCCGGTGATGAGGAAGTTCAGGGTCGCACCCAAGCTATAGACATCAGTAGCCGGGGTGACTTCGTGCGAATCCAGTGCCTGCTCGGGGCTGACATAATCCACGGTCCCCAGAAGTCCATCGGCGATGGTCAGGCGGTGAGCGTCAGGGCGTTCCGATCGAGCCAGACCAAGATCGGTGACTCGCACAACTCCTTGGCTGCTGACGAGCAGGTTGGCCGGTTTGATATCCCGATGCACCAAGTTCGCATGATGGGCAGCCCCAACACCAGCAGCCGCCTGCATCAAGTAATGCACCGCCGCCAAAGTGGGCAACGGGCCAATCCCGTCGACGAGTTGTTGCAGGTTGGGACCGTCCACATACTCCAACACGAGGTAGTGATAGCTATCCAGGCGGTCGTAGTCAAAGATCCGCACGACATTGGGGTGGTCGAGACTGGCAGCGGCTCGGCTTTCTCGGAGGAACCGTTCCAGCCCAGAATTCCGTGTGGCCTGTTTCGCATCCAGGACCTTAATGGCCACCAGCCGCTCCAAAGTCATATGCTGAGCGAGATAAACAACGCTCATGCTGCCACAGCCAATGCGTCCGAGCAATTTGTGTTTGCCCACAAAGAAGCCCTTATGAACTCCTTTGAGTAACATGCGGCTCTGCCAGGGCGTCAGTTCTCCGCAGGCAATCAAATACTCACTGATCGCCTCTGCCGAGGCCAGGCTTCCCGCTGCGTGTGGATTGGCAAACAGCTGCCGGATCCGCTTCGCATCGACCAGACCACTTCTGAGGAGGTTGTCGAGGAATTGCTTGGGTGCGATGGCCATGAGGTCTGCCTGTTGGGATATAAACCAATCCGTCGTGGATCGCGACCGCGGCTTGGGCAGCGCTTTGTCACTCAACCCGATTGAATCCCTGAAAAGTTCTCGACCACATCAATGGAGAGACAACCGAGGATCCGGGCTTCCGGTCAGCCACTTGGTTGCCCCCCGCTGCTCATCAGGAACAAGGGCAGGCGGTCGCCGGATCGAAAACTTCTCAGCAGCTCAGTCATTCACTTCACTCAACGCGACTTCAAGCAACCACGCTTGAGTCCGCGCCACCTTCAGCAAAAGAACAACCAACGGAGCCGGCTTTGGCAGAGCCAAGAGACCACGCACCATGGCCCCGCGGCGTGACCATCAGGAGCATTTGGTCGGATCATCTCCGCCGATGACGCTGGCCTCTCCAGGAAACGAGATCACCCTGGACATGCCGACCCGAAAAACCCTTGAGTCCGAAGCAGCCGGTCTCAGGCTGTTGATGGTGGATCGAGCCGGTCTGACGCGGTTCCCCTGACGCGGTTCCCCTGACGCGGTTCCCCTGAGGCCGGCTTGGGCAACAAACAAACTCCCTCGCTGGCTGCGTCAACACCCGACTTGCCAAGCTCTTGGAGACAGTGTTCTTACCTAATTCTGATTGCTTGCTCAAGTTTTCCTATTGAATGTGCGGAAAGTTCTTTTTCGGAGCCTGGGATTGTCCTCGAGTCGCCGCCCAGAGTCACGCCCTTGGCTTCTGAGCCACTGCTGAGACACAAGCGGGTCCCTCCAACGCACATGACCGATGACTCCGCCAGGCTATCGGAAGAACGGTCGAAGCACCCGATCGTTGTCTCACAGAACGATAGCAGCGGCCCTCTTTCGAAGGTTCAAACTATTATCATAATTGCCGTCTCGAGGGTGACCGGCTCCAAGACGCCTGACTGCTCCCCCTCGTTGCTGGTGCTCAACGAGGCTCCGCCAGCGGCAAGCCAACCCCAGGAGGAAGCCCATCAGGAGGAATTCCATCGTGCCTATCACCCCCTGAGGAGGCTCACCGATAAGACGGTCCCTGGGGATAGTTTTGCCTCAAAAAGGCATTGGCTTGCCAACAGGATGGAACCGTCAGAGGGCTCCTTCGACTTCGGGCTGAAGACTCCGCGACTTCGTCAGGACCATCCCCAAATTGGCCCCCGCTGCGCAGACGACAATGAAGGCGTGGTCTGGGTTCTTGCGGCCTCGAAGGAACACGTGCATCAGGTTTTGGGACAACACAAGGATTTCATTGAAATAGTGGACCCCGTCTTCTTGTTGACCTCGCGACTTGGGAAAGAGCCGCTCGATGGCGGTGACGTTCTGACCTTGGAATAAGTCGGCCGTCGCTGCGGCCACCATATCAAGCACTTCTTGCGGGTGGCTGTCGACGGTCTTTGCGCCCAGCAACATGCCACTGATCATGTCAACATAGCCGCTGGCCACGCAGTCTGGCACAGAGCTGACAACACGCGAAAGTGTATTTTCAAGACTTATGAGCAATAATCTCCAAGGTGGACGGCCCCTTGGGGGCCAAATGATAATACGGGTTTCTGCGTCTTACTAAGGTTGGGGAAAATCTTGCCTCGTCCGGTCTGTGGAACAGCGGCGAAATCGCCGGTTCTTGTGCCGTATTACTGATTCCCTGAAAAGTTTTCGACCAAGCGGGGCGTTTCGTTCGGCAATCCGGGGCTTCCGTTGGTCGCCCTGGGTCGAAAACTTCTCCGAAGGTCAGTAGTCAATCGGATCTTCGAGAGCTCGGACCTGAGATCGAGCTGGCAGGAGTGGCAAGACCGTCGGTGACGATCAGCTGATCGGCCGAAAGATCCAAGCATCAGCGGACGGATCTGCTTGCAGGGATGCTTTTGTCCATCGGAGTCAGCCCAGACCGATGGGCCAGAACCTGAGCGTTCGTCCCCAAAAAGCCGGCAGACAAAGCTCGAACCACAACGATCTTGAGGCAGGAAACGCTCTGGTCTGAAACGGCGAGTGAGGGAACACCAGACTTTTTCTCAGAGGCAGCAAACCGCCTGCGGATGCCGCTTGTTGAGCTTTTGGGGAGCGTCCGTGGCGACGATAACAGCTTCCGGCCTGGTCAAGCAAAGATCACAAGGATGGAATGACGCGGGTTTGTCAACTGACAATAGCAGAACCAGTTGCCTGGGAGGTCTTTCCAGCGATCTCACGATCTGACTCGAAGACCCCTGTTGAGTGTGTGGAGGGTTTCTGCCCGTTGGCTCGGGACCTCAGATTCTGGAGCCAGACCAAATGCAGTCAGCATTCGGAATTGGGTGAGCAAACAGTTCTCGACGGTCAGATCTGTTTCTTGGTATGTGGGTCTCGATCATCTACACAATGGATGGAAGGATCAGTTCCCCGCAGAGTATGGACTGAAAATGCCCGAAGGCATCCGGTGTGTTCGCAGGACACATCCAACTCCAGGTGAGCACAAAACCCTGCCGCTGCTGTGCGGCGAGTGCACAAAGGCTGTTGCAAGCCTTTTGGTCAACGTAACGCCCCCAGCACACTTGATACCATTCTGCCTTAACTTCTCATCTCGTCAGTATTCATCTGGGCTGCTCACCTGGGCAGTACTCTCCTGGAGACTCGAAGGTATCGTGCAACCAAAACTCTCCCCAACATCGACCGCCCCTGTGATGGAAAAGCTGATTCTAACCTACAACGCTAAATATTTTATAGTAAGGTTTATTACTGCTGCAAATTTAGGAAAATGATTCTTTAGCATTAACGGTAAAATATTTTGGCAGCTATGTCTACAGTTTTTTGGCTATCGGGAAATTGCTCCAATTTTCTTTATCGAGGCAAGCCCAGCCCAAAGCATGTAGGTTAAATTAGGCCAAGGGCAGGGAAGCAATAAAACCCCCAGCCCAGGCGGGCGACCAAGGTGACCAGACCTCTGAACAGCTGTTTAACCGCGAGGATCGGCCAGCTCATTGGGGTGGGGTCAGACCCTCCGCCAGCAGCGGCTCCAGCTAGATAGTTGTTGTTGGAAGCAACAAGCGGACACAAAATCACAGCGCCTTTCTATTTGTTTGACGTTTCGCTCATTTTGTTCCAGTTCGACAATTCCCAAGCTGCTTGCTCGCTGCTGCGAGCGTCCACTCGCCCTCGCAGCACCCCCGAAATCGATTGAGGAGACTCCTCTCCAACGAAGTGGACGAAGCAATAGCACGGTGTCATGGAGTTGCCCCAGAGTCGCCCTGAGGAGCTGGGCTCAACTCACGGCTTGCGGGAGGGAAGGCTTGTTGGCAAGTGTCGGGGTGGAGCAAGTGACCGGTCTCGCCCGGCCATGCTGAGCACTGGGATGCGCGAGGAGGGAGTTGGGTGAGTTCAGCGACAAAGGCTGAGGTAAAGTGAGAGAGCCAGCGGGGGGATTCGAACCCCCAACCCCCGCATTACGAGTGCGGTGCTCTGCCAATTGAAGCTACGCTGGCCTTTTGGGTTGTCAGAATGTCGCAGGCAGAGGATTGTTCCGGACAAAAATCTGAGTGCACCAGAAAACCCTCTTTGTGAGCCTCAGAAAAGTGGGTCCCCTCGGCAGACGTGCTGCCTCGGGACGTAGGCTCTGAGTGGAGGATTAGCGGGCTGACGCCCTGCCATGAACAGGTGTTGGCCCCCCTGCCACCCAATTTTCTGACCCTCACACTCACCCTTTCGGCGACCTCATCTCAACGTACTCGATGCTGGCTCAACCCCGCAAGAAGCCATTCGCACCGAGCTTGCTTGCCGGATCCATCACCGACTGGGCATCACCGACTGGGCATTCCGAAAGACTGTGCTCTTGCCTTGTCTAGTTGGGCCTAGACGCGACGACCGGCAGCAGCCGTGTTGGTCATCACAAGCCAACGCCCTCTCCCCGGTCAGGGAAAACCGATCCGCGCCAGGTCGCAAGCCCTCTCGAGCAAGGACTCTCTGATGATGGGCTAGGTTCGCTCAAGGTTGGGCGTTTGCTGGCGGCCTCGGCGTGCTGATGCCAACAGTAAGATGCCGACCGCAGCGTGGGTCCTTCTCAGCAAGCCTGAATCCGGCCCTCGGCTCCCCATCCTCTGCAAAAAGCAAGGTCGCTCGGGCGGTCGCGGCCGACCCGAGAAGTCAGTCGTTCCCTAAGGTGTCGTCGAGAACTCTTCAGAAAGTCAATCGTTGCCAAGAAGCAGAAAACCTATGATGCGTCTACTTTGGCTGACAGATATTCATCTCGAAGTTCTGCCTGAGGAACCGTTGGCTGACTTCCTCAGCTTGCTCCAATCGCAGCAATCTGACGGGGTGTTAATCACGGAAGATATTGCTCAAGCAAATTCCGTCATAATTTATCTTAAGCAATTAGCTGAATCAGTAGGACAAGTTTATTTCGTCCTGGGCAACCATGATTTTTACGGAGGATCAGTCGTTGAGGTCCGTCGCGAGGTGCAGAAGGTCTGCCAAGCGAATCCACAGCTGACCTATCTGACCTCAGCGGGTGTGGTCTCGCTCTCGCCGAGCACTGCCCTGATTGGCCATGACGGTTGGGGTGATGGGCGGTTGGGAAACGGCTTGACGACACCAGTTTTGCTCAACGACTTCTTTCTCATCAAAGAACTTGCCGATCGCAGCCGTCCCATGCTCTTGGCGGAGGTGGGCCGCTTGGGCGACGAGGCAGCGGCTCATCTGGAACTGGCACTTCGGGAAGCGCTGCAAACTCACCAACATGTAATCGCATTGACCCATGTTCCCCCTTTTCGTGAGGCAACCTGGCACGAGGGCAATCTCTCAAACGATGATTGGCTGCCTTGGTTCAGCTGCCAGGCCGCCGGGGCTGTCCTGAAGCGGGTCATGTCCCAACATCAAGAGGCCGACCTGACCGTCTACTGCGGGCACACCCATTCCCCGGGCTTCTGCCAGATCCTGCCCAACCTTCGCGTCCACACCGGCCAAGCCGTTTACTTCCGGCCGCAGATTCAACAGGTGATTCCGGTGAACGCCTAACACTGTTCAAGCCACCAACCAACAAACGGCCGCCGCCAGAGTCACCGACCCCGTCCGGTGTCTCGGCTGGAAAACGCTACCGAACCCCCCACTTCACGTCGGATCGCAACACATACACCTGGACATGAGGCCGCAGGTCGCGTGTCAGCCCCCGCCTGAGCGTAAAGGTGATTTGCTCGGGGCTTGATTCCGCAACCTGGTAAGTCAGTTGATCTTGCCCCGAGCCTCGCCAGGCAAAGACCAGCAAAAACTGTGCGTCAAAATCGACTGTGTTGCTGAGTTTGGCCAACTCCTTCTCTGCAAAGTATTTGCTTGCCTCATTTTGGCTTCGCAGGACCAAAGGTTTTTCACGGCTGGCTACGCGAAAGACGCTGGGTTGTGGATTGGCGGTTAAGACTCGGATCGGGTCGTTGGCATTGTCCTCCGCAAAACCGATGTTCCCGAGCATGAACAAGACCAACGCAACGGTCAGCAAGGGGTGTGAAGCCATCTGAGAATCCTTCAAGCTGAGAGGTGGAAAAGAGAGCGGCAAGAACAACGACGCAGAGACGTCCGCTCGACCGCGGAAGTTCCCGACAATTGATCACCTTGGGAGATCGCCACCGTTTCACGTAAGCCTTGTCAGCCGCGAAGCAGCTTTCGACTCAAGGGCACCGTCTGCCTTTGGAGGTGATGACCAAGGGGGACAGCCAGCGGCACCACCGCAAGCCCGGACCCTCGGCCGTTCCGCGAATCCGTCACTCCCCAGGGATTTCGACGAAAACTGTTCAGAGGTTCAATCAGTGTGGCGAAATGAGTCCAACTTGGGATGATCTTGAAAACGACACCCTTGTTCAGGCACATGTTCCGAAAACACCGTCCCTGAAAATTGAGAAGAGGCTGTCGATTTGTGAAGAGGAGGGCTCCGATGTGTGGAGCGCCCGGAAACCACGGGCTCGCTGTCGGTGGGCGGGGTGAGTTGCGTGGGGGAAAGCCTGGAGAAATGAGCCCGCGGTTGCGACCGACAGCACGCCCGGAGAATGGTCAGTCGCAGAACCACTTCTCAGGCGGACATCGTTTGATAAGTTGGCAAAAACTTTCCGACCCGAATGACAAAAGTCACCGTCAAAGCCCGTCCTTAAACGGCTGCTAGGTCACTCAGATCGACCAAAACGAACAAAGAACCCAAAAGACAGAGTTAGCCACCGGACCCACTCAAGGGGGGCAAACTTCTCATCTCATTCACCACAAGTGCTGCATCAATTCGTGGGGACCACCACGATCTGGGATAGCCCAACCAAGCTGGTGGTGGAAAATGCGCTTTCCCACCAACGGCATTCGGCCGAATGGTACGATGAGGGCAGACTGATTCTGCGTTTTTGCTTGATCAATCGCCCCGTGTTGAGTGTCCCAAACTCCGGCGGGGTGAGGATTTTTTCAGCGTTGCTGCACCGGCCCGTTGAGGACACCAGGGCTGATGGAGTCTCTGAGAAGTCTTCGACCGTTGGAGCGTAACAACCGGTAATCCGGCGTGCCTTTGGCTGTCCCTGCGTGCGAGAGCGAAGGGGGGCAGACGGAAAGCCCTGAGTCGAAAACTCCTCTGAGGCTTCATCATTGACGCCTTTTGGAGCTGGAATCAGCGTCAACGCAATACCGAAAAGACAGTTCACACGGCCGACGCTCCGCAGGAGACGGTCGTCGATTTCATTCGCCCCCCAACCTTTGCGGAGATTTGCCGTCATGATGTTTCGCCGCAGGACCCAGAACCGATCCACCCAGTCGGGCTTCTTGGCAGTGACGACTGGTTTGGCTGCTGTGGTGAGTCTGGTTCTGGCTGCCCCCCTCTTGGCACAGACCAAGCGGACTTACCGGTACGGAGAGTACAACCCCAACCATCAGACCGTTGACCTCTTTCAAGGGGCCGAAGACGGGCAGATCTCCGTCAAGTTCATCCCGCTGAACGACCAAAAGGGCAACGTGCTCATCGAGAACAAGACCGACAAACCCCTCAACGTTCGCTTGCCTGAGGTATTTGCAGGAGTTCCGGCCCTGGCCCAGTTCGGCGGCGGAGCCGGCGGAGTCGGAGGTGGTGGCCTCAACGCGGGATTCGGAGGAGGCGGCGGCAATCAAGGTTTAGGGGGTGGTTTTGGTGGTGGTGGCCTCGGGGGCGGCGGTGCTGGCGGCGTTGGCGGCGTTGGCGGTGTTGGCCAGTTCAATGTGCCCGCTGAAAAGGTTGCCAAGCTCCCTGTGAAACTTGTTTGCCTAGACCATGGCAAACGAACTCCCACCCCGGCTATGAAGTACGATCTGCGTCCCTTGGATGAATACACCACCAAAGAAGGTGTCTATGAGTTGGTCCAGATCATGAACACCGGGCGGATCAGCCACTCTCAAGCTCAAGCAGCCGCTTGGCACCTCAACAACGATATGAGCTGGCAAGAACTGGCCGCCAAGTATATCGAGCGGGCCAACGGTCAACGCTATCCCTACTTTCACCGAGGGGACCTGAAGGTCGCAGTCGAAGTCGCTCGAGCCGCCCGTCGCATGGCCACCGAGAAATCTCAGCAAGAAGCCAAGACAACTTCTCCTGGTGAAATGACTGAGTGAGAGGTCGAGCTGCCCTTGCTGATCTCCCCGATCGGTCGTTCCAACTGAGGGTGAGCATAGTCTTGGCCGATCCGGCTTGTGCAGGGGCTTGCGGATCAGTGGTCAGTCCAGCGGTTCTTTCGGTTCGGAAGAGCGAGACTTTTCTTCCAACGAAGTGATGCAGCGGCACCTGTGATCAATTCATCTGCCCAGGCCATCCGGTGGTCTGGGCTTTTTTCTTCTCCGGGCGTGATTAAGAGGTTCGCAATCGCGGCGGCAGGATGCCTGGGACAGGCAATGGGGGCATCCTGCCGCGAAAACACGCAGTTCTCCAGCGCTGAAGGCAACATGGCTGGACCTCATACGGACTGGCTTCGAGCAGCTCATTCAACCGGCGCTTCCGACGAAAGATCCCTGCTTCAGTTGTCAACAACGTTCGGGGACGAGAATTCCGAGCCGTCCGAGAAAACGAACCCCGTGGCAGCGGGATCGTGGCAGCATTGTTTGAGGCAGCCGATCACCAGGCGCAAAGAGCGGCATCGGCGTGTTGGTCTTCTTTTCCAGGGTGGATCGCATGGTCTCCCAAAACCCCTGCTCAACTGGCTGCTGTTGGCGGACTGCGCAGCAAAGTGGCCGACTGTCGGAGACAATCGGCCACGGGGCTACCCATCGGAAAACTCTGTCACACGTTTTCAGCGGCCTTCTGTGGTGTGGTCAGGATAGGCCGCTGGAGGCTTAGAGTTACGGCAGTTCGGCGAACGCTGAACTGAAAATCGATCGTGTTTGCCCAGCGAGAATCCACATGGCTCCAGGAGATATCCGTTGAGGATTCCACCACAGAGCAATGCCCTTGCGAAATCACACGACCAGGCGACGCAGGAAAAGAATCACGGATTCCAGTTGTGGGTCTCTCGGCCATCAGGAGTTGCCAGGGCATGAACAACAGCCAAGTCGGTCTGGTTGCTCATAAACCGCACAGCTTGGTCCATCATGCCGATGTTGGCACCACCGGTGTGATAGCTGCTGGCAGAAGCGATCCCATCTAAGGCCAGCGGGAAGGAGCCTCCACCTTGGCCACAAGGGGGAGTGTTCGGCGGACCCATCATGTTAGCACAGCCAAGGAAATGGCAGGCGTGGATCATGTAGAGAGCCCCGGCGAAGTAGTTCCGGTCGCCGGTCACCGCGCCGCCTTGCAGCATGGCCGACTCAGGATCACATTCGTCGACCATCCGCTGGTTGGTCTGATCAGGTGGGATCTGCCCGTTGATGACTTGGTAAGTCGCATTTTGGCTGACGGTCCGGGTGAGGTTTCGGATTTCCACTTCCCGACCCGAGGCGAACGGCCCCTTCGCCTTTTCGACGAAACCAGCTGTGTTGGACGTTCCATCGGCTCCAGTGATGGTATCCAGAGTCGTTGCGGTCACCGGGTGAGCGTACACGTTGCCGCTTCTAGGATCGGTGGCGTCGATGATGATGTTGATGTCGCTAGGCCAGATCGCCTTTTGCAGCCGGCCGCCTTGGGAACCGGGGGCGTTGACACTACGACCACCACTGTTGGCAGGCGTGCCTGTGTCAGAGCCAGCTGTCACGATGGGCACATAGTTGGTGCTGGCGTTGACGCCTTCTCTTTGGGTATCCACCGGGCACTGAAACGAAGGAATGAGAGTGTTCAGCGCAAGGTTGAAGTTGTTGACCTTCATCTGCATCTGGTTGCCAGTGAACGCTTGCTGGTTGACATCATCGGAGGTGACGATGCCGTTAGCGTCGGTGGTGGTCAGTTCTCCACCCTGGATGTTGAAGATGACCGGTTGGGTGACCCGGAAGTCAATGCGGTCGTAGGTCGCTTGTGCTTCCACGCCCGGCAGCAGGTCGGCCAGGACCGAGTAGCGACCCGGCTCAGTGACGTTCCGCATCGGCAGTTTGCCGTTTTCGTTGGTGGCGATGTTGTGCAGAGCCAAAAGGACCTGCCGCAGGTTGTTGGCACAGCGGGCTCGCTGGGCTTGTGCACGAACCTGTTGAACGGCAGCAATGAGCAGCGTCATCAGGATCGCGATGATGGTGATGACCACGAGCAACTCCACCAAGGTGAAGCCTTGGCGGTTGCTGCGGCGTTGAGCCCCCCGGGGGCTCAGCAGAGCAAACGAATTTGACATGACGATTGACCTCGAGAACGAAAACAATTGTGGAAGAAAACAATTGTGGATGTAAGACAATGCTCTTAGCGAACCGTACAGGGGTAGCCCGAGATAACAGATGAAAGAGGACGACCTCACTAAGAAGGAACCGCCTTACCTACCACTCAACAAACTCGGCAATCTTAGGATAATCGCCGAGGGTTGTCGACCCGATATTGTCAACACCCACACTCAGCCGTCAAGCAATCTTTTGAGCAGCTTGAGGATGTTCGGCCAAAATTCCAGATCCTGCTTTTCTGTCTTGTTTTGCTAGAACCTTTTATGCCCGAAGCTTGTGGAGTTTGATGATTTGCCTTGAGCAAACACTTTGCTGATCGATTCCCCGCAAAGTCTTCGACGAAGCGGACACCTTTTGTCCGGCAATCCCGGCTTCCGTTGGTCGCCCTGGGTCGAAGACTTCTCCGAAGGTCAGTCATGCGGGAACTTGCTTGGCATGACAACTTACAGTCTGTCCGAAATAGTGGTGGAGTCACAACCACTGGTGGCTGCCGAGTCTTGATGCAACGAATCCTCGGTGTGCCGGGACACTTTTCGGACAGTCACTTAGCAGTGAAGAGTTCTGCCAGCTTCCCAAGATATGACAGGATGCCCACGTGCCTGTTTGGGTGGCTCACTTTCTGACTCTGCAAGTCTTCTGCGATTGGTATGGCCACTGCAATCGGTTTTGCCTGGTCATCTCGCTGGATTGGTCGACTGGGTCTGTGCTTTCCCAGACCTCAGGCCAACTCTTCTGGAGTCATGCAGACCTCACCTGGTCGCAACTCGCTTGTTGACAATTGACTTGGGGGATCACTTCTGCTGTCGCGGTGTGATCACTCTCCCCAAAGGTGCCCCACAAGTGGGACAGACACTCCCCTGTGCCCGCAAAAGCTCAGCCGCTGTGAGGGTTGGCTGGACCTGCAGTTTGTCAACTTGCAGATCGTTGAACTGCCAAGCTTCAACCGGCGGCTGTTGTGGACTTCCAATCCTGCCGCGGAGTCCGACTGAGCAGGCCATTTGCCTCGCTATCCTCAGGGAACTCTTCGGCTTGCGGATCCCACACAAGCTTACGCCTCAGTTGGCAGGCGATGTTGGCCAAATGGCAGAGGGTGGCAGAGCGGTGCCCAATTTCAACATCACAGATAGGCAACTCTCGGGTCTTGATGCAGTCCAAGAAATTGCCATGGTGATTGGTGCTCTCCTGGAGCCGAAGATCGTCGTCACGGGGCTTTTGCTCAATGATCCCACCTGGCTCGCTTGTTAACTTGCCCCGGTTGACGTAGAGCCTGCCTTGGGTGCCGATGAACGTCGTTCCAACGGGGATGCCTTTTTGCCGCTGGCCCAGAGTGAGTTTCACACCACCGGCGTAGTGAAAAACCACCCGGCAGCTCTCGGTGACCTCGTGCCATTGCTTGGGATGGTAATTCGCTGAGAGAGCGTGCACAGCCACCGGCCCGCTACCATCCATCCCTAACCCCCACTGAGCGATATCCAGATGATGGGCGCCCCAATTGGTCTGCTGGCCGCCTGAGTAGTCCCGGAAAAACCGGAAATTGTAGTGGACTCGATTTTTGTTATAAGGCCGCCAAGGAGCTGGCCCTAACCAAAAGTTATAATCTAATTCTGCAGGGGGATCGCTATCTGGAATCGGTTTGCCGGGATGATTGGGGCCTGGAATCCCCACGAGCACTTCTTGAAGTTTGCCGAGGTAGCCGTTGCGGACCAACTCGCAGGCCAAGCGGAAATTGTTTGCGGAACGTTGCTGAGAGCCGGTCTGCACGACTCGTTTGCTCTGCCGAGCGGCTTGAACCATTTGCCGGCCCTCAGCGATCGTCAGCGTCAGCGGCTTTTCACAGTAAACGTCCTTGCCAGCCTGACAGGCCAAAATGGTCGGGATGGCGTGCCAGTGGTCTGGTGTGCTGATGACCACCGCGTCGATGTCCTGCCGGTCCAATAAACGGCGAAAGTCTGAGTAGGTTTGGCAGGCGCCGTTCTTTTGTTCAACGAGCTTAGCCGCTGAAGCAAGCCGCCTTGCGTCGACGTCACAGACTGCCACAGCGTGGCTGAGCAATCGCTCGAGGTTACCAGTTCCCTGCTTGCCCACGCCGATGTGGCCGGTTCGGATGCGGTCGTTCGCTCCAAAGGCCCTTTGTGGGACAAAATAGGGCAGGGCGATCGTACCGGCAGCTGCCGCAGAGGTGCTCAAAAAGGCCCGCCGCGAGAGTTGGGAGTCACCCATTGTGTGAGGTATCTGCGAGCAACCAGACACCGCTGCCGGGGAGGAGTCAGTCATGATGTGTTCAGAAATGCGGAAAGTTGAGGAGGACATCAACGCTCACGAAAGACAAGCTCTGCCAATTCCGCTGAGTTTAATCAGCTCTTCATGCACGGCCAAGCACCCCCCACCAACTTTCAGATCGAAAATTCGCCGTGTTGGCTGCCGAAGACCCAATGCTGCCCTGACACAAACGGCATCCTCGGCAACATCTTCTTCGTCCAACGCCGAAAGCGTCCCCCAGAAAGCCCAATGTTCCTCACGCCAGAGCCCTGCGGTCGATTTCAGCAGTCCCGGGCGGTTTGCTGAGCCATCTTCAGGGAATAATCCTGAGCTTGCTTTTCAAAGCTTAAGCCGACCTCTCGATCGAGTTCAACTCGCAGTTGGCGACTGACTGGACCGAGGAGGCCTTGCCCGATGGTCTGGCCGTTGAAGGAGCGAGCATGCAGTAAGCCGATGCTGGTGGAGGTGACAAAGACCTCATCGGCCCCGAGGGCATCGGAAATTTCCAGGCGGGTTTCCTCGGTGGGGATGTGCAACCGCTTCGCCAACTCCAAAATCACCGATCTGGTTACGCCGCTGAGCACCACTTCATGCGGTGGGGTTCGCAAAAGGCCGTCTTTGACCAGGAAAATATTATTATTGGTCCCCTCGGTGATTTGACCGGAAGGGTCAATGAGCACAGCTTGCTTGCCAGGGTGTTCTTCTTGGACTTCAAGGTCAGCCAACTTGTAGTGCAGCCGGCCACGAGTCTTAATATGAGTTGGCAACAGGTTTGGGGGGATTGCTGGCTGTCGGGGGACGACCAAGTCTAACCCAATGGAGTATTTCTCAGCAACGCTGGTCAGTCGTTGCACGATGGGAAAACACCCCACAATAACCGTTGGTCGCTGCCTTTCCGGCGGGTAGACGGAGGCAAAAACGCCGGTGGGCCCCCGAGAGATATTGTGAAAGATCAGCCAGTCAACATCGGGGTCTTCAGTCGGCAAATTCTTCTGGAGGGTCTCCAAAGTGACTTGTTCCAGTTCATCCACAGAGAGCCGAGGGTCGATCCGCAGTCGCTCCAGCGTGCCGACAAGACGCTGCAGATGTTGCCGCAGCCGGAACGGTCGGTGATGAAAAGTCCTCGTCGCCTCAAAGGCCATGTCGCCGATCTGGAGGGCCGAGTCGTACAAGGGCACCGCCGCATCCGCTTCCGGAACAAACGCACCGTTGAAGTTCACGACTCGGCCGCTCATTGCCTACATCCTCCGGAATCTCAGTTCCTTGGTCACACGCCTTAGTTACAAGGTCCTCTTTACAAGGTCTTAGTCACAAGGTCTGGACCCGCGACGGTCACCCTGGTCCGCCAGACCGCTTGTTGGGGAGCGCCTCACCTCGGAGAGGACCTTGTTGGAGTCAGCTCGAACTCAAGATCCTCCTTTCGCTTCGAGTCTTTGCTGCTAGGCAGCATTCTTGCGTGGAGCATGGTCCTGCCAACCAAACACAAGATGGATCGATCGTTCGGTCACCCAATCACTCCACCGTCGTGCACGCCGGAGGCCTCTGACCAGGGTCTGATCACAAAGTGCATCTGGCCCTGGCAATCGGCTTCCCCACGGACAACATAAAGTTCATCAAAATCTTCTTGATCACTGGGAGGAACAAGCCTCGCAGCGGTCCCGAAAATCCCCTGGGGTGGGATCCTCTCCTCGGGGGGTCGTTGGGCATTGCGTCGCAGGCAGTCTTCGACGGAACTGTTGAGATAATACCCAATGGTGCGGAACTGATGTGTGCGTGCTGCCTGGAGATAGCGCTGGCGATCTTCGGGGGTCGGGTTGGTATTGTCCACGACCAACCGCTGTTTGAGCTCCAGGCATGTCTGGATCAACCGCCGCTCCCGATGCCGTGAGCGCAACATATCCAGGTTAATGCGGAGGTGGGTTCTGAAAAAACGCTCCCGACAAAACGTGGATTTCCCACTGGCCTGGAGCCCAATCAAGATGATCACTTCCATGGGATTGTCCGGAGTCTCGTGGTGCATGACCTCGGGCTGATGGGTCTCGGTTGACGGTTCTTGGCGATGGCCAACAATGGCACAACTCCAACTGGAACTTTGAGGCTTTGGAGAGCGGTGTGACTGACTCTTCAAGAGGTTGTTGACCGAGCGTCGTTGGATACCCGCGCCGACAAGCAATGCTAGCGACTATTGGCTGCCCAAACGGGAGGTTGGCTAGTAGCCGTCGATCCAGAAAGCATCTGGGTGCCAGCAAGCGTTCCGTGTCCAACCAGGCACTCTTGGTCAAGACTTTCGCGAGGTCTGTCGAGACTCTGCTCGGGTTGTGCTTGAAGCCGCTCTCAATAGGGGATCGCCTCTGCTAACGACTCCCGCCTGCTGGAGAGCCTGCCCACGAATTCTTCCGGCGGCGAAAGCATGGCACCGGTGGCACCCCAACTTCTGGGGCAGATCCCTTGAATGCAATGCCGTTGGGTCAAGCTTGAGATTAGGACGAGAAGAGGGATTTTCACCTCCATTGGGAGTATTTTGTGGCCACTTCCTACGATGCGTTGCTTGTTGTCTCCTTTGGTGGCCCCGAAGGGCCTGATGATGTTCTGCCGTTCTTGGAAAACGTGCTGCGAGGTCGCCCTGTCCCCCGAGAGCGGCTGTTGGAGGTAGCCGAGCATTATCAACATTTTGGGGGTGTCAGTCCGATTAACCAACAGAACCGGCAATTGATCGCCGCCCTCAAAAGCGAGCTTGAGTCTCGCGGTCCGAATTTGCCGATCTACTGGGGCAATCGGAATTGGCACCCCATGCTGCAAGACACCGTCGGCCAGATGGCACAAGATGGAGTGCGTCGAGCGCTAGCTTTTGTAACCAGCGCTTTTAGCAGCTACAGTGGTTGCCGGCAGTATCGGGAGAACCTTTACGAGGCCTGTGATCAGATCGGACCTAGTGCGCCGGAGTTTGATAAGGTCCGTGTGTTCTACAACCATCCCGGCTACGTCGGCCCAATGACAGAACGTGTGCTGACAGCACTAGATCGGGTGCCTGGCCAGAGGCGTTCGGCAGCAACGCTGGTCTTCACCGCTCACAGCATCCCTCTCTCGATGGCAGAGGGGTGCCGATACCAAACTCAACTCCAGGAAGCTTGTCGGCTGGTGGCCGAGGCGGTTGGTCGTCCAAACTGGCATCTTGTGTACCAAAGTCGAAGCGGCCCACCCTCACAACCATGGCTTGAGCCTGACGTTTGCGATTTCCTCCAGCAGTTACATGAGGAGGGCAAGGAAGATGTTGTGTTGGTACCGATAGGTTTCATCTCCGACCACATGGAAGTGCTCTTCGACCTCGACACCGAAGCTCAAGATGCCGGGAAACAACTCGGGCTTCATGTTGTCCGGGCAGGCACCGTCGGCACCCATCCAGACTTTATTTCCATGATCCGTGAATTGATTTTAGAACGCATGGACCAAACGGTCGTTCCCAGATCAGTAGGCAACCTCGGCCCAAATCATCATGTCTGCCCAGCCAATTGCTGTCTGCCAGGTGGGAATCGGCCCCTCAAACCAACGGTCGCGGGGCGTGCGGAGTAACTGATTCTGCTTGCAGTCACCCTGACAAATCAAACCCTGATCGAGCGGTCAAACCGCGACCGATCAGGGAGTATTTTTCCTCCAGCTGGACTTGAAGACGGCTACAAAGTCCCCGCGTCGCGGGTCAAGTTGCGGTTACTTGACATCCAGCAGTTCCACTTCGAACAGCAGAGTTGCGTTTGGTGGGATCACGCCCCCAGCGCCTGCTGCGCCATAACCGAGTTCCGGGGGGATGATTAGTTTTCGCTTGCCGCCGACTTTCATCGTTGAGAGCCCTTCATCCCATCCCTTGATGACTTGGCCTCGCCCCAGCGTGAAGTTGAAAGGTTTGTTGCGATCGACGGAGCTGTCGAACTTATTGCCGTTGGTCAACCAGCCTGTGTAATGGACAACGACGGTCTGGCCGGCCTGGGGTGTCGCCCCGGTGCCCTCTTTGAGCTCGACATATTTGAGCCCGCTATCGGTGGTGATCACCTTCTCCTCATCTGATCCGTCCATCTTGTCCTCGTCCTTGCTTTGAGTTGGCGCAGATTCCGACCCCACCGCTGATGTGGCTGCGGTGGGTGTCAGCTTCGCAGGCGAATTGTGATTGCAGCCGAGCACTCCACACACCAACAGTGTGGTCAAGCTGAGTGTTATTCCTGTGCATGTCCGCATCGGTTTCCCTCCCTGTTGCTCTCGGAGTTTTTTTGTGTTTGGAGTTGAGTTCGCACTTGAGGCTTTCCGGCCAAAAGGACCGGTGAACGTGAATGAACCGCCGAGTGTGAGCCTTCAGTGATGAGATGAAAAGTGTGTGGGTGAAGGGACCATTGAGGAAAAGACCGTTTGTTGATTGAGTTTCCGATCAGCATCACATCCAATTGCCGATTGTACCGCCACATCCGAAACTGGTCGAGGGACGCAGGCCCGCCTGTCCGGCTGAGGCCTCCCTACCGTTGACGACGCCCGTTGCTCGACTGAAGGATCGTTGTTGTTGGGACGCAAAGACCAGATTCCTCCGGCCGGCCAGCCGAGGATTGCCTGCCGGCTATCCGGTGAATTGCCTGCCGGCGGGTGATCCTCGCATCGACCACAGCATCTCCGGCCTCAGAACAAAACACCAACCAGCCCGTCCAAAGCCGAGAACGCCGGCCAGATCCGAAAATACCGCCCAGATCCGAAAATACTACAGGGACACATGACTCCGAAACGCTACGGATTTATCGGGGCAGGTCGCATGGCAACAGCCCTCGCCCTGGGGCTGTTGAACCGCGAGATGGTCACCGCAGACCATCTTTTGGCCAGCGATCCCTACCCTCAGGCCCGGGACCAATTTCAAAAGGCCACCGGAGGCCGGGTGACTCCTGTCAACGGAGAGGTCTGCGAGAACTGCGAGGTGTTGTTTCTGGCAGTCAAACCCCAGCAGCTGGCCGGAGCGTGCCAACCTCTTGATGGCCAACTCAACCGAGAACATTTGGTGATCTCGATTGTGGCCGGGGTCTCTCTTCAGCGTTTGGCAGAATTGGTCGGATCGCAACCTCGGCTGGTGCGTGTGATGCCCAACACCCCCTGTTTGGTCGGCGAAGGGGCAGCTGGGTACTCCTTGGGATCCAACACCACCGAGAGCGATGGCGAGTTTGTCTCGGAGCTGTTGCACTGTGTGGGAAAGGCTGTCCAGGTCGAAGAAAAGCTTATGGATGCTGTCACTGCCCTCAGCGGCTCTGGGCCAGCCTTTGTTTACACCTTGATCGAGGCCCTCAGCGACGGGGGAGTCCTCTGTGGCCTCCCGCGTGATGTGGCTCTGCAGCTGGCTGCCCAAACTCTACGCGGTGCCGCCGCCATGGTCCTTCAAACGGGCCAACACCCTGCCCAGCTGAGAGATCAGGTCACCAGCCCTGGCGGCACCACCATCGCCGGTCAGGCTGCTTTGGAGCAGGCAGGCTTTCGTCATGCCTGCATCTCGGCTGTCCAGGCGGCCTGCAACCGCAGCATGGAGCTTGGTCGCCAGTGACCCCTTGTCTAGCCCAAGCATTGCCTTCAAGCCGTAAACGGTCCAGCTGAGATCTCTGCAGGCGACAGAGGCGACTTCCCGCAGACCTCCAGGAGAGATCACCTGTATTTCGGGAGCCTGCTTAGTTGGACTGTCCCAGATGCGGCCATTGCCCACCGAAATGTTGATGCATGGATCGGTTGAGGGCCCAAAAGGTTGGGCTCTGCCACAATCTGGAACAGTCGAGTCAGGAACCAACAAACGTCCCAAACCCTACGATTCCTCGAGTTCTTTGTCTCGGACTTTCTCCCCTCGAAAAAGGGCTCAACACGAGAGGTCGATGTGCAAGAACGGAGCCCCTGCGGTAACGAGACTCGTGGTATGAACGCAACGGCTGCTTCCTCTCAAGCAACTGCTGGCCCGTTTTCAGGGAAAAGCGGGTCATCGAAGGCTCTCCCTGCCTCCAATACGGCAGGGAACGGTTCTGTTGCGCGCTCTCAAGAGCCGGCAGCGATCAATTTGCCGGCGGCGTTTCTGGAGCATGAGCGGTGGTTGCGAACAGTGGTGCTCGCTCGCGTGGGCGAACGACAGGCCGTCGATGAAGTGATGCAGGAAATCTCGCTGGCGGCCGTCGCCGGCAGATCCGCTCCTGAAGATCCCGCGAAGGTCCCCGCTTGGTTCTACAAAGTCGCTGTCACCCAGACGTTGCTTTACCGCCGCAAGGCAGGCCGCCGGAGAAAACTGACACAGCGATACGCGGATCAGCAGGCCGCAGGCCGAACCGTGGGCCCCTCCCAAGCGGAGACCGACCCACTGCACTGGTTACTCAATGACGAGCGGCGACAGCTCGTCCGGGTCGCCCTTGAACAGCTGGCACCCCGAGACGCCGAAATCTTACTGCTCAAATACACCGAAGATTGGAGCTACCGCCAACTGGCGGAGCATTTGGGTCTGTCCGAGAGCGCGGTGGAGGCACGCCTCCATCGTGCTCGCAAGCGGATGCGACAGAAGCTTGCCGAGTTGAAGGTCATCGAAAAAACCTCATGACTACTTCTCCTTTTTCTGAAAATCAACCAGCTGGACCTCATCGAAAACCAGTAGACACCCGGGACAGCCAGGTTACAGCCTCGACAGCTGGTTTGTCGGCTGAAGATCGGCTTCTCTTGGATCAGCTGGTCGATGGTGAGCTCTCCCGGTGGCAACAAAAGCTGCTCTTGGCGCGGTTGGAGGAGTCCCCGGACGGCTGGCGGAGCTGCGCTTTGGCGTTTCTGGAGGCCCAAGCTTGGCAGGGTGAATTCGCCGACCTGTTGAAGGACCCCGCCGACAACACGCAAACAGCCGGGACTCCCGCAGCACCCTCCCTAACACCCTCGCTCATCGAGAAGCCTCGCCCTCAGGAACTTGCCAGCGGGGACAACCCCGAAGTGATCCACAGCCGGGGGTCTTCCCAACATAGTCACCCGCATGTTGGACGTTCGCCGGTGCTGTCTTGGTTGGCGACCGCTGCATCGCTGGTCATTGCCTTCTCGCTTGGTTGGTCCAGCGGCCCTTGGTTCCAGAATGCCGGTCGTTCTGGGCCTCCGACGTTCTCGACCGAGGAGCTGGCGGAAAAGGATGACTCGGAAGGCCATCAGCAAAGTGCTCCTGGGCAACGCAGCCCCAACAACCGGTTGGTCAAGGGAGGAGCAGCGCCTACTCAGGCGTCTGGCTCTGCCCCTTCGGCAGCAAGGCAATACTATGAGCTGACCTTGCCGACACTAGGAGTGGCCGAGCCGGTCCGTGTGCCCGTCGTTGAGGGAATTGGCTTAGCCGGCTACGAGCAGTGGCTGCTCCACCCTCAGCCGCACTTACCCGAAGGCCTGAGAGCCGAGTTCCGTCGCTTCGGTCTGCAAGCCCGTGAGCAACGCTCATTGCTGCGGCTCCAGCTTGAAGACGGTGGAGAGATTTTTGTCCCTTACTATCAGCTGCAGGTCCAACCTCAGGCCCCCCTTCCTATGCAGTAACTTGCCATCGCGTGACTTGGCCTGTTCCACCCAGATCCTGTCCACAGCTCGTCCAGCCCACACCAGAGCCTTGGTCACCGAGATCGTTGAACCGGTGGTTGCCCCTGCGCGGGGACGAATTTGCCGAGGATCACAAACTCAGCAACAAGAAGAAAGCTCCGCTGGCAACTCTCTTGCCGACGGCTGACACGAGTTAGCCAACGGACCTACCTGAAATGCCAGGAGAACAGACAATGGGACAAGACCTGACCAAGATGTTCGCGGGCAAGATCGCCCTGCTGCTGATCGCAGCAAGCTGCGGCATTTGGGGAGTTGCCCAGGCTCAGACTGACCAAACTCCTCAAGTCGTGCGGGCGGTGACCTTCTTGCCGAATCACTCCCCGCCGCTGCTTGGGGTGTTTACCATCCCGGCAAGTGAGACGCTTCGAGCACATCTCAAGCTGGAGAGGGGAACTGGCCTAGTGGTCCTGAATGTGGCCCCCGAGAGCGCTGCGGAAAAAGCAGGGCTGAAAGCTCACGATGTTCTGGTCAGCGCTGGTGAGGACCTGTTGCGATCGCCGATCGATCTGATGAACGCGGTGCGGAAGCTCCCGGCCGAAGCCCCAATGAAGCTAAAGATCGTGCGTGCCGGGGCCGAGGCCGTCGTGGAGGTGACTCCTGCTCAGATGCACCCGCATCCACCAATCATCTGGCAAAAGCAGGACTGGCCAGCCGAAGGAGTCCTGAAACGATGGGTTCCCGGCGCCCCCTTGGAGTTTCCTGGTGACGGGAGTGCAGTCCTGCGGATGATTGGCCCAGGAACCCTCCTTCTGAAACCCGGCAAAATCCAGAATTTGCCCAAGGGCTTGTCAGTTTCGATTCAAAAAAGCGGCGACCAGCCTGCGAGCATCTCGGTCCAACGCACCAAAGAGGACGGAGAAAAGGAATCCTGGAAGATCACAGAAGATGAGCTGGACAAACTGCCTCAGGATCTTCAGGGCCATGTCCGTAAAATGCTTGGCCGCACCCTGCCCTCGGGTCGAAGCCTCAACGTCATGCCGATGCCCAAGTTCCCCACCACCCCGCAAGCTCAGCAACAAGACGGGACTCGGGAGGGAATTACCTCGCAAGAACTCGATCAACTCGAAGAACGGCTCGAACGGCGGGTAGAACGACTCCAGCAAGCGCTTGACCGCTTGATGGACCAGTTGAATCGTGCTGGGCAACCCCCTCAGCAGCGGCCCACCAGACAGCCTGAACCGGAAGCCCAACGCGAGGACTAAGCTCCTTGGCGACATGGTTGCAACGGCCGCCCTTCGAATCTGGCGCGAAGGCTGGGTCATCTTCTGTAGAGACTGTTCTCCGTGGCGTTCTCTCCAGTACAGTACCCCGACTTCACGCCAGATTTCTTGAACGTCTACCCAAAGTTGCAGGAGCCTTGGACAGACTGCCTTTGGCACCTGCTTGCTCTCTCTGCTCGCCGGCTATCCGAACCCAAAGGTGTTCCCAGCACCGCCACAGAGGGCGTTCCCTCCAGACTTCAACCAAGAAGCAAATACCAGCTGATCTTCTCCGCTGCCAAAACATGCTGAGAATGCAAAAAACCAGATTCAGCTGGTCCTCAATCGAGGCCAAAGGTCGGAAAACCGAAATCCTGGATCGTGAATTCTCTGATCCTTCAGGATGGGACCAGCGAACAATTCAAGCTCTTGAGCAGATACAGACCGTGTTGATTGCGAGAACTCTCAGAAGCCCTTGCTGGCGGACCTCTGGCAAGCTGTTCACAGCACCGCTGCTCAGACGGGATGGTCCCCAGCCAATTCCCCATGGCGTCGGCAAAGACTCGCTTGTCTTCATCGGTGTCCGCCAGCCTTGGGCCTCCGACGGATCACTGGTTGGTCGTTGGGTTGATTGCTCGACGCCAGTATCCGGCTAATAAAGAGCCGGTCACGTTCATCCAGGGGCTGAACAGCGCTGCGGGCAGAGCCATGCTCGCACTTCTGAACACTTCTGATGACAACGCAGCGGCCAAACCGCTGTTTTGCATGCCGACCTCCACCGAGACAGTCCGCGCCTCAATCGGCGCTGCGCCCAGCAAACGAGCTCCCCAGTAGCCTAACAGAAATCCAGCAGCATTGTGGGCGATGATTGCCACAAGCAGTGGCCCGGCGACCTGCAGCAACTGAGGCCGAGCGTGTGCAGTGATCACCCCCACGACAAGCCCGATGGCCACAACTGCGAGGACCGGCAAAATTGCTTCGAGCCGGCGTGAACCCCCCGCGAAAAGATGATGAACAAGCAGACCCGCGGCGATGGGAAGAACGATGATCTTGAAGATCGTCCAAAACAGGGGCCCAAGCGGCGTGGCCACAGCAGACTGCGTTAACCAAGAGCCAGCCAGGGCATTGATGAGCCAAGGGGTCATCACAGGTGCCAGAAGCGAGCTGCAAGCGGTCAGGGTCACCGAGAGGGCCACATTGCCACGCCCCAGGTAGACAATGACATTCGAAGCCACACCTCCCGGGCAGCAACCCACCAAAACCACTCCCGCGGCAACAGCCGCTGGAAGCTGCAGAACTGCAGCAAGTGCGAGCCCCACCAGGGGCATCACCGTGAACTGAAGCAGCAGGCCAACCAACACGATCTTGGGAAAGCGGGTCACCCGCACGAAGTCACCGAGACTGAGGGTCGTCCCCATCCCAAACATGATGAACTGAATCAACGGAGCAATCAGCAACTTCAGATCCAACCTCTCCCCCGGAAAAGCCAAGGGTCCTACAACCAGCGGTCGAAGTGTCGATGGAACCGACCAAGATCTCAGCGATTCCGGAAAACACACCCCTGCAGTCACAAAGGCAAAGACCACCAGGGCATAGGCCATCCCTCGCCAGTTGGGACTGGAGCCAGCCCAGGCCGCCAAGGCGACCACCGCTAGGACCATCGACACGCCTGGCGACCATTCGAAGCACCAGACGGCCGCCAGGCTGAATAAGCTTGCAAGTGCCAAGGCGAGAGCACCAAGCAAGGCAAAAGACGCGTATTGATTTGATTCGGACACGGGTTGTCCCTGTGACAGGTCGATGCAATGGTAGCTCTCAGAGATGTCTTCAGGCCCATCAGAGCGGAACCTTTGGTACACTCAGGGACGACGAGTGGACAACCATCTCTTGCGACTTCCTCTCGGGACGACTCACCATGAGCGACAACGAACAAGACGGTTTGGAAACTTCTCCTCAAGAGGGCTCTTCCCACTCTCTGCTGAGCAAGACGTTGATCCTGACCACGCCGATTTACGTGCTGCTATTGGCTCTGCTGGCTTATGTGCCCTACAGAGCTTGGATGAACCGCTGGGATCCCAATCCTGCCGAAGGCGTTGCCCAGCGAGAAAAAGCCGCCGAAGAACCGGCCCTCTCATCGCCCGATCCCAAACCCCAGCGGCCAGCTCAACCTCCTCATGATCCCAACGACGGGACAACTGTCTCCGCAGAAGAAGTCCGCGTGAAGTTGGAGAGCATCCAGAAACGGGTCGATCAGATGGACGACCAAGAAAAGCTGGAGACACTGGACAGAGTTGGCAATCGTCTTGAGCAAATCTCAAGTCAAGAGTCGGTCACGCAGATGGCCGGTCAGATGAAGGAGTGGTTGGGCACCTCCAAGCGAGCTTCACGTCCGGCTGAGGAACCGGTCGAAGGCGAATTCGACACGAGCACCGGTCAGATCCATGAGTTACGCCGGAGCAAGACCGACCGCGGCGAAGAGTATGTCGCTGTGCTGCTCGATGCACAGGGACGGACCTTGGAAACCCCGATTTCCCAAGATGTCGGTCGACGCTTGTATCCGGTCTTTGAGACCATCCGCAAGTATCCGCTGCTGGAGGGGGTTTATCGCGAGGTGGTGATGGGCCTGTTGGACGAGGTCCTGAAGGAACGAAAAGCTCCAAGCAAAAAGCAGCCCAAGTAGATCTCCGCCCAACTCTCTCCGCCCCATCTGCTGAGTCTTGACTTCCGGTTGACCGAGGTTTTTCGACCCCGAGTTCAAGGGGACCGTATGACATCTCCGCCAAATCTGGGGGGCCCTGAAGGCAACCAACGGCCCTCGGACCCTTTGCACCTCCAAGATCGCCAAAGCCTGAACCAGCTGGCTGCCGCAGCGCTGGAGCGTGGAGATCTGCAACAAGCCTTCGGGCTGTACCAGCAGGCAGTCAGTGCTGGGTCGAGGGGACAATCCCCCGACAAAGTTCTTGCGGAGAGTCTCATTGGCTTGGCCCAAGTTCAACGTGGCCAAGGGGAGTATGACGAAGCCGAGCGACTCCTCAAAATGGCCATCAACACCCGAGAGGTGGTCTTCGGGCCAAACAGTCCCGAGGTGGGCTTGGTTTTGCAAACCCTCGCTGATGTCTATCAGGAAGTGCAGCGGCATACGGATGCCGAACCGCTGTATCATCGGGTGATGGAAATTCACCGGCAGAACCCCACCGGTGATCCGGAGTTAAGCAAGAGTCTTTCGAACTTGGCCAACCTGTATCGAACTCAGGGCCGCAACCAGTTGGCCGAGTCTTTCTACCTCAAAGCTGCTGATCTGCAGCAACAGGTGCTTGGTCCGGACCATCCCGAAGTCGCCGTCACCCTGGCTAACCTCGCCGACCTTTATCTCCGTGATGGAGACGACCGACGAGCGGAGCCTTTGCTCGACCGTGTGGCCGGCATCTATGAGAAGGCTTTACCAGCAGGGCATCCAATTTTAGGGGAGGCTCAACGTCGGCTGGCCGCCTTGCACTTACGTTTGGAGAACTTCGCCTCTGCGGCCAAGCTGTTTCGGGAGGTCCTGGCAGTGCAAGAACACTTGCACCCCAGCGACCACCCGGAGGTCGCCCACTCGCTGGACCAGCTTGGCATTGCCCTGGCCAAAAGTGGAGAGCTTCCCGAAGCTCAACGCTGCTTGGAGCGTGCACGCTCAATCCACCAAGGGGCGTTGTCCAAAGGAGATCTTCGTCTGGCCCGAAATTGCACCCACCTGGCTCATGTCCATTTGCACTTGGGCAAGGCCGAGACAGCCAGCCACCTGCTCGAAGAAATCCTGGAAGCAGTGGAAGCGGCCCAGGGCGAACAGTCGTTGCTGTTGACACCTCTGCTGAACAATTTGGCCTTGTTGCAATTGGAACAGGATCGCCTCTTCGAGGCCGAGCGGCTGTTGCGACGGGCTGCGGCGATGCAGCGTCGGACCCTCGGAGGGGACGATCCAGACTTGGCGCCAACTTTGTACAACTTGGCTCTTGTTTTGGCCCGCAGTAACCGACCCCAAGACGCCGAACGTTTCTGGCAGCAGGCCCTCCAGTTACAGGCTGGCTATCTTGGAGAGGAGCACGACGAAACAATCCGCACCACCTGTGCCTTAGCACATCATTATCGTGCCCAAGGACAATGGCTGCGGGCCGAGCATCTCTACCGCAAGGCTGTCGGCGCCTGCCAAGCCTCTCGCGGAGAATCCCACCCGGAGGTCGGGTATGCCCTGTATGCCCTCGGCGACATCTGCGCACGTCAGGGCGACCACAACGAAGCCGCCCGGCATCATGCCCGAGCTCTCCGTGTGCTTCGTGATACGGTGGGATTTGATGACCACCGGACTTATGTGTGTAGCCTGACCCTGGGCAGAGATTACATGTCTCAGGGTCGAGCGTCCAAGGCCACGCCGATTTACGACGCGATGCGCAAGCAGCTTGAACACACAGTCACCCACACTCCGGAGTCAGACCGGGACTTCCAGTGGAGCGAGAAATGCAATCTCTTGGCCTGGATGCTGGCCACCTGCCCCGTGGACGCCATCCGTAACGGTCGAAGGGCAATTGCCTACGCAAATCTCGCAGTCCGATTTACTGCTGGGGCCGATCCGTATCATCTGAGCACCTTGGCTGCCGCTCACGCCGAACGACGTGAGTTCGAAAAGGCCTTGCAAATCGCCCGTGATGCGATGGCGCTTGCCCCTGCCCATGAAAAAGACGAATTCCAGCGAGCCATGGAGCTCTACGAGAGCGAACAGCCTTGGCGTGACCTCCCTCAAAACGGACAACAGTCGCCTAAAACAAGCTCGTAAGTCGTCAACGAGGTTCCTCCGATCCAGAAATTTGCTAGCCAAGGGTGATACCTACCCTCAGCTCAACAACTCGAAGCGTTGGGGCCCACGCTGGACTCTCGCTGACCTCATGGGGTGATCATCAGAAACGGCCTCCTCGGCAGACCGCACGGATCGGTTATGGACAAGCATTCTCTGACCCCCTCTTCGGATTCATCGCATCCAAGCTCGCCGCCAGGACGTGCGATCGTCATGCGCGGGCGTAGTCTGCAGGCATTAGTGGCTGCCAGAAACCTTGGTCGGCACGGCGTCGAGGTCATCGGCTGTGACGAAGCACCCTTGATGGCATTGAGTTTTAGCCGATATGTCAGCGACACCTTTGTTCATCCGCCAGTCACTGGCGATCCGGGTGTCTTTCTGGAAGGTTTGTTGGATCACATCCAGCGACTTCGGCCTGAGGATGATCGTCCTTATGTGCTTTTGCCCGTCTCGCGGGAGACTCATTTGATCAGTCGCTTCAAGCGTCACCTGGAGCCTCACATCAAAGTGGCTGCTCCAGACCAAGAGGCTGTCACCAAAGTCCATCCAAAAAATCACTTGATTGAGACCGCCCGTCATCTTCAAGTCCCCATTCCCAAGACCTGGCGACCAGCCGACGAGGCCGAGCTGGATGAGCTGCTTGAGGAAATCGACTTGCCTGCCTTTGTCAAAGTTCCTGATGGAACAGGGGGGGTGGGCATTGAAAAGGTCGACACCCGTGATCACCTCCAGGAGGCTTACCGTCGCATCACCACACAACTTCATGCCGTCGGCGAGAGGGCGTTGTTGGTCCAACAGGCCGTTCCGGGAGAAGACTACTGTGTGACAGCTCTGTTCAACCAAGGACGACTCCGAGCCCAAATGGTCTATCGCAACCTGGAGACCTTTCCCAAGAGCAGCGGCTTTGGGGTGCTCCGGCAAACGATCGATGCGCCCTATCTGGTGGAGTTAACCGAGAGGCTGCTGGGGCCTTTGAACTGGAACGGGGTCGCGGAGGTTGACTTCCGCAGTTGCGGCGGAGATTTCCGCGATGCACGGCTGATTGAAGTGAATCCGCGTTTTTGGGGCGGGCTGTTTCAGTCTGTCGAATCTGGCGTGGAGTATCCGTGGCTGCTTTATCAGCTGATGGCAACTGGAGAGTGCGACGATGCCGCCCAACCACTGATTGGCCTGAAAACACGCATGCCTGTCTTAACGGTGGTCGCCTTGTTGGAGGATCTGGCAGGCCCCCAGGGCAATTGGGACCGATTTCAGCAGACCTGCCAGCAAATCTGGGATGATCTCAGTGTCGGTGATTTGGCGAAAGCTGGGGAACACCTGCTCGGGTGGGTTGGTGACGCTTTGGACCCAAGCAGCCGGATCCACTCGATCCAGCGTTGGTTTGAACAAAATGAGAACGCCACAACGGAGTTGTTCTCCAGCGACGATCCCCTGGCGACCCTCGGCGTTTTGTACTTGCTCGGCTCCTTAGCTCAACATGGGCGACTGCCTGAGGAGCTCAGCCGCTCGGAGGATTCCAAAGACTGAGACCCGACATTGAGAAAGTTGACTTGGGTGCATCCCTGAGATAGCCCTGGTGAACTGGCTACCTCGGCCACTCATCGGGCCCAGGGGGGGCAACCAGAAGCACCAACGGAAGCCCGGATTGTTGGTGGTGGCTCAATCACGCCCTGGAGAGCTTTGCGGGGAATCAACAGGAGTCGGCGGGATGCTGCTTTGGTCGATTCGGCTGACGATTGACCAACCACACACCGGCGATCACACCGAGAACGCCCAAGAGCAACCAAGCGGTCAGCTGATCGCCGCGTAAGAAGTGGCCGCAGAGGACGCCGCTGATCGGTTGAAAGAACATAAACACCGACAGGCTGCTGGCTGAATAGCGTCGCAGCAGCATCGTCCAGGTAAAAAAGCAGAAACCTGCCACAACGAAACCCTGATAGGCCAAACCGGCCCAAGCCGCGGCAGTCCAGCGGTAGTTCTCGGTTCCCTCCCAGACCAGGCTGGTGGCGACAAATAGCCCCGTGGCGGTGATGTTGCCCCACAGGGCCAACGCTCCCGGGTCGAGGCGGTTCAAAACCCTCTTGGTATACACCATGCGGGTCCCCAAGATCATCGCTGCGGTCACAATCAGCAGATCCGCCCAAGCGGTTGGCGGGTCCTGAGGGGCGCCCGAAGCTGGCAACCCCTGCGTCTGCGAATCGGCCAGCTGGGTCTGCCAGCCAAGCAGCCAAGCAGAATTACTGCCTAAAATTACTAATACCAGTCCGCCCATCGCTAGGGCCAAACCGAGGCATTTCTGCTTGGTCAGCCGTTCGCTGGGCAAAAGGAAATGAGCCAAGACGGCAACGAAGATGGGATGCGAGCCGATGATGATCACACCATGGCCGCTGCTGGTATCATTCAGGCCGATGTGGAAGAGGCCGATGTGGGCGAAGACAAGCACCCCGAGACCGAGAGCAGGCCTCCACTGATCAGGCTGGAGCCAAAGCTGCCCTCCTGTGCCAGCGACGAACACAAACATCAACCCTGATCCCAAGAAGAACCGCAACCCTGCGGTGCCAATCGGCGGCAACGCGTCTTGAGTGAACTGCACGCTCACCGCGTTTCCACCCCAGAGCATAGCAGTCAAGGTTGCCAGAGCCGCCACCAACCAGGTGATGCGCTCAGGCTCGTTGTCCTGAGAGTTGTTGTCCTGAGACTTGTGGTCCTGAGACTTGTTGTCCTGAGAGTTGTTGTCCGGAGAGTTGTTGTCCGGAGAGTTGTTGTCCGGAGAGTTGTTGTCCTGGGGCGTGTTGGGCTTTGGTTTGTGACGCTCGTGCGTGGAATGCACCTTGCCGGCCTCAACTGACCTCACGGCAAACCGACCTGGTGCTGTGCTTCCGGCTGGTGTGTCTTTGGTTTTTGTGTCTCTGCGTTCGGCTGAGGGTTCGATTCCTCCACCTCCCTTTGGGGTTTGCTGAGGGAGTCTGATGAGGAACCACCTGAGGGATCGCCAGATGATTTGTTGGAGTTGGAGTCACTCACTGGGGGCATCCGACGAGATTTGAGGGCCTGCAGCATTGTTTCGATGTTGGTTGTGGGTGCTTTGCAAGCCTGTTCTCGGCAAACATACGCGGTGGCTTTCCCGTCTTGAGCCCTTTGAGCCAGGGTGAAAGGGGCCAATTGAGTGATCGCCGGCCGGTCTCCTGCCGGACGCAACAGAATCACCGCGTTGGGCAGGTAGCGTTCGCGGAGAGCAGCGACCATGCGTTGTGTGTCAGGTGCAGCAGGTTTGCCAACGACGACGATTTCGAAACTGGGTCCTAAGGCAAAGTCCAGAGCCTGCAGGAGTTGAGTGTGTGTTCGCGGACGAGTGTTGACCTGTTTGGCAAATGCCCTGGCCAGCTGGTCGGCTTGTGCCTCCCACTTGGCTTGGCCGGTCATGCGTGACAAGCGAATCATGTTGAGCATGGCCACCGAATTCGCTGAGGGCCGCGCACCGTCGTAGATCTCCTTCTGGCGAAAGAGCAATTGCTCAGAGTCTTTGCCGGTATAGAAGAAACCTCCGTTTTCTTGATCCCAAAAATCCTCAAGCATAATCCGTTGCAGCGAGATGGCCTCCTGGAGAAAACGAGGATCCCAAGAGGCTTGATACAGCTCCAACAATCCCCACGTGAGAAAGGCGTAGTCAGCCGCCACTGCTGTGTAAGCCGCTTCTCCGTCGCGGTAGCGGTGCCAGAGCCGCTGGTTGTCTTTTCGCATTCGCTGAAGGATCAAGTCGGCTGCTCGCTGAGCGGCTTGGAGGTACTTGGGGTCCTTCAGCACCCAGGAACCTCGAGCCAACGCAGCGATCATCAGCCCATTCCAATCAGCCAGCAACTTATCGTCACGCAGAGGGCGAACTCGCTTGTTCCGGTGAGCCAGTAGTTTTTCTCGGATCGTCTCCCAGGTTTCGGTCAACTGGTCTTCCGGCAGCTGGAGTTGCTTGGCTGTCTCAGACAGAGGGCGGGTCAAGTGGAGGATGTTTGTCCCTGGCCGCACTCCTTTGGGACCATCGAACCAATTGCCATCCTCCTGGACACCCAAGAGCTTGAAGATCAACTCAGCCTCCATGGGGTCCAAAACCTCGCGGAGCTCCTCGGCAGACCAAGTATAAAACTTTCCCTCTTCTCCTTCGCTGTCGGCATCCTCAGCCGAGCAAAAGCCCCCATCGGCTGAGACCATATCCCTCAGAACGTAGGTGAAGATCTCCTGAGCTGTCTGTCGATACAACGGCTTACCGGTCGCTTGAAAGGCCTCCAAGTAGGCCAGTGCCAACAACGCTTGGTCGTAGAGCATTTTCTCGAAGTGCGGAACCAACCACTGGGCGTCGGTGGAGTACCTGTGAAAGCCGAAACCCACATGGTCATAGATCCCCCCAAGTCTCATCTCGGTGAGCGTTTTCTCGGCCATCGCCAAAGCCTGCTCGTCGCCGGTGCGATGCCAGTAACGCAACAAGAACACCAGATCATGCGGGCTGGGGAACTTGGGGGCCTGCCCGAATCCACCGTTTTTGGAGTCGAAACGGTCCCGAAGTCCAGTCAACGCTGTGGTGATGGCTTCCGGCTGAAGGTCGTCGCCGGCAGAATCTTGGGAGGTGGCGTCTTGGACGGCTGTGGTGAACTTTGCCGCACGTTCCTCGGCGTCCGCTTGGTTGGACTTCCAAAATTTGTCGATCGCAGGAATCAACTGCAGCATGCCCGGCTGCCGAAACCGAGACTCCTTGGGCACGTAAGTGGCGAAGAAAAACGGTTTTCGCTGTGGCGTCATCACCACTGTCAGCGGCCATCCACCCCGGCCTGTGGCCAACTGGCACATGGTCATATACAGATTGTCAACGTCAGGGCGTTCCTCTCGGTCGACCTTCACACAGATGAAGGCCTTATTAAGAAGCTTGGCGACCTCCTCGTCCTCAAAACTCTCGCGTTCCATCACGTGGCACCAGTGGCACGTCGAATAGCCAACGGAGAGAAAAATCGGCTTGTTTTGCCGCTTGGCCGCCTGAAACGCCTCAGGTCCCCAAGGGTACCAATCCACAGGATTGTGTGCATGTTGCAGTAAATAGGGACTCTTCTGCTTGGCCAGCCGGTTGGTCGGCTTCCGTTGGCCCTGCTTGCTTGCTCCCGCCTGCGTGTCGGTGCTGCTGGCTTGAGAGCCCTGCGAACCAGCTTCTTGGCTAACAGTTTCTTGGCTGACAGATTCTCGGCCAGCAGACTTTCGCCCCAAGGATTTTGGACCGGAGGAGTCCTGTTGCCCGGTTTGCTCAGACTGGCTGGTTTGCTCAGACTGGCCGGTTTGTTCAGACTGGCCGGTTTGTTCAGACTGGCCGGTTTGCTCAGACTGGCCGGTTCTGTCGATCTTTTCCTCGGAGGAAGGATTGGTGGCAAACCCGCTGGAAGCCAAGCAGGCCCAGCTAGTCACCAGAAGAGCGAGGTAACCTAGGCGGCAACGTGTCGATTGCAGCACGGAGAACTCCAATGGATTGTTGAGGGATCGATTATCGCGGGCATCCCCGTGAACTCGTCGTCAGCCGGCTCGGCCAAGAACCTCGGTCGAGTCCGTTGCTCGAGCAAGTCGACCGCACAACTCGGCCGGACAACTCGGCCGGACAACTCGACCGGACAAATCAACTGGACAAGTCCTTCGAGAAGACTGGTGAGACTGGCTCGACCCGGCGGTGGACTCATCCGACCAATCGGCTTTGCCGACCTCACCGACCCAACCGACCGAAGCAGCTGAGGAGGCACCACACTGTTGGCCCGTCATGAGCAAGAGTCAAATCCATCCTTGAACCGAAACCAACCACCCAAGCGGCAAACAGCTCAGTTGCGAACCGGCAGACTCGCAGAAGGAAAATCGCCAGCCTTAGCGTGGTTTGGGAGTGACCTCCGGTTGTGCGGGCAGATGTCGGGCGAAGTCTTCAGGACACGTGAAATTGTAATGGGCGCTGGCAAAGCGGACGTAGGCGATTGGGTCAACCAGCTGCAGTTGCTCCAGGACCAGATCGCCGATGTAGCGGCTGGGCACCTCCACATCCCCTTCCTCAAAGAGAATGTTCTCCACCGCACAAACCAACTGATCCAAATGCTCGGCAGTCACCGGCCGCTTGCAGCAGGCCTGCCGGGCGCTCTCCAGCACCTTTTCTCTTTGGAAAGGCACCCGACTGCCATCGCGTTTGACAACCCGAAGGGTCGTCTCACCAACCTGCTCATAAGTGGTATACCGACGGCCACAATGCAGACATTCGCGGCGGCGGCGGACAGCGGTCCCGCTTTGGCAACCTCGTGAGTCCACAACCCGATCATTATTCTCATGACAAAACGGACATCGCATGCTGGCATCCTTTTGCTCCGGTGTTGCTCGGCCTCTTCCCTCGGCCCGATCACTGGCAGTCCGGAAGACCAGTTCCAGCAGGCCTTCAAGTGGCCGACCCCCCAATCTCCACCAAAACCAGTCACCGATCGTGATGCTGTGTCCAACAACCCGCTGCCGGTCGTCTTCCCCAAGCGCCGGATTTGCTGGCAACGCAACCCGCCACTGGGAAACAAGCAAAATTCACTGGTTCAACACAAACAGGTCCGAAACCAATGCTGGCAGGCCTAACCCGAGCACCTGATCCTTCAACTGGGTCTTCTTTGGGGGGATGGTGGCTCCATACTGCGACGACGTTATCGGCTGCCCAGCCGGCGAGCAAGCGTTTTGTGGTCAAATGCACCATACAAGATGCAGATTCACCCACCGAATCAAACACAACCACTATGCTACAGTTGGTTGGCAGACATGATGCCCCCCAAAAGAATGGACATCGCCCACAACAAGTCGGCAATTCCTGGGCAGCTGGGAAATTCCAGCGGGGATTTCACTTGGACCAAAGTTCGCCGCCAACAGGATGACCAGCCAAGGTACAAGATCAGAAGAAGGTTCAGCCCTCGGCAGAAACACCTGATCGATGAAAACGGAAAGTTCCCATTCCCGGCGATCTCTGAGAAATACTGGAGCATCGGCACAAAACTCGGGGTTGGGGCGATCATCGGTGTCGGGGTGATCTCTGGGTGTGAGTGCACAGTTGGTTTATGATGGCGCCTTGATGCTGTCCAACCAATCTTGGTGGTCACCCCTGGCGGTTCTATCTTGCCGGTGGTATCCCAAGTTTTGCCCCGTCCTTTGCGAGAGTTCCCAAAAACTCCTGAGGCCGCCTGGCCACTGATCGGCCTGTTTGAACACAACTCGACTGGCAACAGCTCGGCGAATGGCTCATTTTGGTTGATCTCTCGGATTGCGTCAGACAGTGATGCTGAAACACAAATCGTTGGAATAAGTCCGTGGAGCTTGCTCAGATGCGATTGGTACACCGGTTTCTGGTTGGCTTGACAGCGGGAGTGGCCCTGTTGGCCGCCTCAGCGCTGGCCGATGAGCCTCTGGTCATTCGCCAGGTCGCCCAGGTGGATCTGCCGGGCGCCCCAGGCGATGGTCCCGCTGACCCGCCACCTGGGGCTGCCGGACCGAACGATCCAGGCTTGGCCTTTGACGATGAAGCCCTGTTAGACGAAACAGTCCAAAACCTCCAGGTCTTCGAAGACTTCCTCGCCGCCCAGGTCCAGAAGGCCGTCAACGACGCCCGGTCCATCATGGGCACCAACCCCGACGCGGCGGTGGATCTGCTGAAACAAGCTCAGCAGGCTGTCCGCAATGCCCCGGACATTAACCCCCAAATCCGCTTTGAGCTCAATCAACAGTTGGAGACTGCCCTGCGGGCCAGCGCTCGCAGCGCTCAGATCCAAGAGACTCGAGAGGTTGAGGCAGTCGCTCGTCAGCAAGAAGCCGCTGAGCAACTGCGTTTGTTGGATGAGCTCTTTGACGATCAGCAACGACTCGACTCGGTGATGAAGCGATTTGAGGTGCTGATGGACGAAGGTCAGTACCGGCAAGCCGAGGTCCTGATTCGGTTGGCCCGTGATCTGGAGCCTGCCAATCCCAACTTGGTGTCAGGAGTTACCACCACAGCCCTGGCCAGAGCTGTTGGCGAGCTGAACGTCATCCGCGAAGAACGCAACCGCCAGTACGTCAACACCATGCTGAACGTTGAGCGGTCCGACATTCCTTTCCCGGATGACCAACCGATTGTCTACCCTGACCCGGAGACCTGGGTGCGGTTGACCGAGAGCCGACGGAAGTACGCCTCAGTGGACCTCTCCGACGAGGGAGAAGCTGAGCGCCGCATTCGTGCTGCCTTGGACCAGACCACCGAGTTGGAATTTCTCGATGCCCCCTTGGCGGACGTGCGTGACTATCTGGCCGACCGGCACAACATCGACATCGTCTTTGACAAGGATGCCCTGGATGCTGAAGGGATCACTCCCGACACCCCGGTCAGTTTGCAGCTTTCGGGTATCACCCTCCGGAGTGCCCTGCGGATCATGCTCAAGCAGTTGGGCCTGACCTACGTGATCCAGAACGAGGTGCTCAACATCACCACGATCGCCGAAGCCGAGACCATCTTGATTCCCAAGGTGTATCCGGTCGCCGACTTGGTGATCCCCATTGAAAGTGGCACCGGGCAGGGGCTCGGCCTGACCGGAGCTTTGATGGGCGGTGGCAACAGTGGCTTTGGCGGCGGTGCCAATGGGGCCTTCGGCGGCGGAGGCGGCGGCTTAGGCGGCGGCGGCGGAGGCGGCCTGGGCGGCTTCGGAGGTGGTGGCCTCGGCGGTGCAGGTGGCGGGGGCTTCTTCAATGTGCCCAACGGTCCTGCTCCTGGTGGTGTTGGCTTAGGTGCCGGGGGTGGAAACTTCGGCGGTGGAAACGGCGGCGGTCAAGCTGCACGTGAAGCAGCTGCCAGCCGCGAGCTGATCGAGATCATCCAGGCCGTCATCCAACCCGACGCCTGGGACGGCAATGGTGGACCTGGAGCTATTCGCTATCACGCCCCTACCAAAAGCCTGGTCATCACGACCACCAGCGATGTTCATGGCAGAATCGGCGGCTTGCGAAATCAATTGCAAGGCTTCGATGTTGCCGAGGATCAGGCCCTGCGAATCGAGGCCAACCAATCCATCGAGCTGAAGCAGGCTGCTGGTGATGCCCCAGCTGGCAAGTCTCCGAAAAACACTGCTCAGCAGAAAGCCGGACGATCGGCCGAGGCAGGCGAGCAAGACAAGGCTCCGGCTATTGATGCTGGTGTGAAGAACGCCATTGAACAAGGCGCCGACCCCCAGACAGTCTGGGAGACGCTCTTCACAGCTCGCCAGGAAGATCCCGCTGTAGTTCGTGCCACCGTGCGGTTTCTCCACAAAAAACAACAACACAAGCACGTCGTTGGGCTGATCCAAGCAGCACTTCGTCACGGCCAGGGTCAACCTTGGATGTACGAGGCCTTGGGTCTGGCCTTGGAGGGGCTGCGGATTCAAGGAGAGGACATTGACCGCACCGACATCGAACGAGCGTTGCTCTCGGCCCTGGATGTTCAAGAGCTCAACGCCGAGAGCGTGATGTACCTGGCGAAATACATGGCCGGTGCCGGCTTTGAGCAGCGTTCCCTGAAACTCTATCGTCAGGCAGCTCTCTTGGAGCCAACCAGGCCAGAACCTTACCTCAATGCGTTGCACTTGGCCCAAAGGCATTTTGACCTGCAGGCCCTTCAGTGGACCACCGTCGGTGTTCTGGGACAAGCTTGGTCCGGAGGAAACAACACCAAGTGGTGGCAGGAAGCAAAAGCCGTTGGTCAAAACGCTGTTGATGTTCTCCGGGCCACCCGTCAGTTCAAGAAGGCCGATCAGCTTCAGCAGGCCTTGGCTGAGGCCCAGAAGCGGGACCTGATTGTGACCATCTCCTGGACCGGTGATGCCGACATGGACCTGGCCGTCGAGGAGCCGGCTGGCACAATCTGCCATCGACGTAATCCTCGCACATCCTCCGGTGGTGTTCTTCTGGAGGACTGCTTCAGCAGTGGTCAGCGGTCGTCCAAACTCCTCTCAGAGACCTACATCTGCTCCCAGGCGTTCAACGGTCCTTACCGAGTGATCCTAAAGAGGAGTTGGGGGAAGCCCACCGCCGGCAAGGTGACCGTCGACGTCTACACCAATTGGGGCGAGCCCTTGAAAATGCGTCACCACCGTCAGCAAGTCTCCATTGGTGACACCGACGCAGCTGTGTTGTTGACCATCGATGAGGGCCGCCGAGCAGAACCTCTGGAAGATCGGCTGGTGGCCAACGCCGTTGAGGACCACGTGGCCCTCCGCCGCGAATTGCTCCTGAAGCAGTTGGACGCCATCAGCGACAAATACGCTCAGCGGCAGTGGGCCGGTGGCCGCCAACGAGCTGCCCTCGGCGAGCGAATCGCCCGAGTGGCCGGCCCCAACGCTCCGGTCGGTTTCCAGCCGGTGATCACCACCTTGAGCTCAGGGATCCAGTACACAGCCCAAGGGGTGATCAGCGCCGACCGTCGGTATGTCCGCTTCGCTGGAACACCGTTCTTCTCGAACATCCCAGAAGTGACGATCTTTAACATCGGCTCCGGTGAAAGTCGGACCGTTCCCGGACCCGGCGGCGGTGCTGTCCTTCCCGGCGACGTGATCGGTGGTGGGGGCGGCGACGGCGGGGCCGACGACGACGATCCCATTGCTGACGGCGGTGGCGGTGTGGGCGGGACCTCTTGCCCACTGAACTCCCTGGCGACCACAATCCCTATTGCCACCGATGATCTCGTTGTCACAACCGGTGGTACCAACATCCCTGTTGGCTTGGGCGGTGTTCCCGGTTCGTCCAACCTGATCATCGTCGGCTGCAATCCGGTCGCCGAGATCCGCTTCCCGCTCACAGTCACCCCGCGAGGGCAGGCCCCTCGCGGCGGTGGCATCACAACTCCGACGGCCATCAACCCACCGGGTTACTACTTGATCCAAGGAGCGGCGACCGTCAACGTCACGGACCCCTTTGGGTCAACCATCGACATCCCCAGTGGGACATTGATCTTCGTCGCACCGTAGTTGGACTGTCCCAGATGTGGCCGTTGCCCATCTCGATTTTGTTGCGTGTCCCGGTTTGGGGTCCTCTAGGTTAGGCCTTGACCACAATCTGGGACAGGCGAGGGAGGAGACTTGAATTTTACTCTGGCATGGAAATTCCCAGCCCCAACAGCTCCACAACGGTTGACTCTTTCGCTGTCGTCCGTCTGAGTCTCTCTCACCGGCCAGCAAAACGGCTCACGACGCCTTCGGGCATCGCGAGCCGTTTGCTTTTTTGGAATCGAATCGGAGGTCCTGAAGTCTAAAACGTCAACGTCGGGGGTGGTATGCCGCCCTGACGCTGGATCACCGCTAAGGTCCCCACCGTGATGTACAGCATCAGCAACAACCACCAGAAGATCTCACGCCCTGAGAAAATCACATCCTCAGAAAAACGCCAAAGGATCAACAGCCCCAAAGTGGCAGCCCCGACTAGGCCAGCGGCCAGGTGATAACCAACCAACCGCCCGACCCCGAGCACCCCGGCGGTCAAAATCACGTAAAGCATCAGCTCGCGTAACGCTAACCGAAAACCTGAAGAATTTTCTTTAGCAACTGAATTGAGCAAGTCTCTCCCCAAGTCTTCCTCCTGGGAGAGGCCAGATTCGTTCAATGCAGCGGCTGAGACTTCTCCACGATCAAAGGGGGTTTGTACTGCTGGCTGCAATGGCCAGTCAGATTCTGCCTCCGAGGAGACCTCCAAGAGCGACTGACTGAGGGGGCGAGATTCGTCGCGGCTCATCGCCGATGTCTCCTTGTTGCCTGGCAACTGTGGGGTCGTTCGCTTCCAGAGAATTCGGCTGCTCCGGCGATTTCTGATTCCTTGAAAAGTCCTCGACGAAGCGGGCACCTTTCGCCCGAGGATCCGGGCTTCCGGTGGTGCCTCAGGCTGCCCGCAAGGGCAGACGGTCGCCTTCGGTCGAGAACTGATCCGAGGGTTAGTAAGCAGGCTCTTCGTCTGCGTCTCCAGCAAGGGGCTCGGGAAGGGGTGGCGGTTCAGCTGAATCTCGGCCGGAGATGGTCCGCTGCCAGTCGATGATTGCTTGTCTGAGAGCTTCGACTTCATCAACGCACCGCACAGCGACGTCGTTGGCCTCCCAGCGGTCATCCGGCTTGACGTAGAGCTCTGCTTGGTCAACGCCTTCGGAGGGCTGCTCAGGCCCTTGCTCCGCTGGCGTCCCCCGATCAGCTCTGGCACCTCTCCCTTTCCGTTTTTCCGACTCCTGTTGCTCAATCGCCGGTTGTTCTTTGGCCGGTTGTTCTGTGGCCGGTTGTTCTGGAGCCGGTTGTTCTGTGGCCAGGTCAAACTCTGTCATCTCCTCTTCTAAGAAGGCGGCCGGCTGAAGACGATTCTCCGGACGTTCTGCTGGGGAGCGATTGTGCCGCGAGGCCTCGGGTTGGCAATCAGTTGGCACGGCAACCTCCGTTGCAGTCCAGCCAGACCATCTTGGCAACCGCAAATACCAGTCGCGGGTTCGAATCGCCATCTCTGCTGACTGAACGCCCCCTGCGGTGCCCAGCACCAACCGGTCTCGCCAACTGCGGCGGTCATCCTCGATCAAGGGTACCAAACTCTTCCCCAGCACGCTTCTTGAGTTCGAGCCACCAGCCGGCATTCGGCTTGCCGCTTGAGGCTGAGTGAGTAGCTCTAAAACAGTCAAAGGAATATCCGTCGGTTGAACAAGCGCTTGAGTCCGTTCGCCCCAGCCAGTCCCATCCGGCAAACGGACGATCAAAGGGAGGTGGACCAGTTCCCCATACAGACACTTGCCACCGCTTAGCCCAACCTGGTGGTGTTCGCCTAAGGGGTACCCTCGAGCAGAGGTCAGCAGGAACGCGGTCGGTTGGCGGGCATCGCGGAACAGTTCCAACAGCGGACCGAGGCAAGTATCCAGGACGGTCATTTGTGCTGCGTAACCTCGTTGAACTAACAACCGCTCGTCGGGGTCAAACGGTGAGGGCAGTTCAAACTCCGGGGCTGTCAGAAAAGGCGGCACCAGCTCCTCCGGCACGCTCTCTTCCGCGGCCGTCTCTTGCTGAGGATCTTTTTGCACAGCATCTTCTGGCTGTGAGTGATTCGGCTGGAACTCATCTCCTGGAGATGGGTCAAACTCCACTTGCTCGGGTTCAATGTGCCAGTTGCGGTCGTCTTGCTCCGGGGGGGGATCCGTCCATCTTCGGTTGATCTGCTCGTGCTGAGCGTCGGGCGGCTCGGTCTCGTTCAAGTGCAGAGGTTGGAAGGCGTCCTGATCCACAGCATCCGTTGGTCCCCACACGGTGAGGTTCTCACGCTGCGATCTCGGCCGTCCCTGTTGGGTGGCCTCGTCTCCGGGGCTCAGCTCGTATGGGTCGTCCTCAAAAACTTCTTCCACGTACTGCAGCCGCAAGGTCCAGGGAGCGTCCCAGACGCGGGTCAATGCTTGGCAGTGGAGCCACAGGAGAAACGGTTGATCCTGGGCCAGACGATGCTGAATTCGGTCACAGGCAACAGCGAAGAATTCCGCCAACTGAGTCTGATCGACTGAGGGAGCCATCTGGTCGGTCGGCTGGGGATCGACTGTCACGGTCTCATCGAACCACTCCTCGGCGGCAGCAACAACCAACTCATCATCGCTGACCAACTCCAGGAAGACTCCCGTCTGAGTGAGGTATTTGAGCAACAGCGGACAACGAGCTTCTTCGGTTTGGCCCGTTTCGCCTGCCGGTTGTGTGGTTGGCCGCGGCTCAATCTGGGCATGAGCCGTTTGGTAAGGATGCTGAGCATTCCACCACAACTGCGGATACTGAGACTTCAAATCCGGCGTGGCCAGCAGTGCTTGATCAAAGCAAAACGCCTCAGCCGCTAGGCGATCGATCTCCGGGGTCTCCACCCAGGTGTTGCCATAACAACCGAGGTAACCGGCCTGAAGGCCGTCGACTACCAAGCAAACGACGTTCATAACCAGCGGCCCGCTCTGGTGGCCAAAAGCCCTCTCGGAAAGAAACCGACGGGAATCAGTCGGACGAGCTCTGCATCCGACCCACCTCTTCTGCCGGGCCAGCTCCTGCTAGGGCCCCTGTGAAACTTCAGGTTCTCCCCCCGGTAACAGGTCCACCAGAGGTACTCGTTACTTACCAGACGGGGGGTCTGAGGATCTTCCGCAACGGCCTCTCCGCTGACGAGGACTGCACCTGAGGCCATGGTTTGCGGGAGGAACTGGCGACGACCGGCGGCTGGCTTAGTCATTGTGCTGAAACGGACAAAGTGCCGGGTAAAAAAAGCAGCGGGCAGAAGGATCTGCCATTTTCCGAGAGCTGCAAGACAGGTCGGACGCGTCGGCTCGTTACAGGGCACCCCTGTCATTGGGGAGCCTGCCCCCGATGCCCCAGCGTTCGTTGGGCCGGTCGGATCTCTTGCCCAGTCTCAACAGGAAGATCCACGGCAGAAGATCTGAGACGCTTTCTTGTCAACACCAAGCCTGATCGGTCATCCTAGCAATCTCCTGGCAATCATGCAGGCACCCTCTGCAGCCAGTGCTGTTCTCCAAGTGCTGTTCTCCAAATGATGTTCTCCAAGTGCTGTTCTCCAAATGGTGCTCCACAGCGAATGACCCTCGCCCGGGGTGAATTTGTTCAGGGGTCAAGGCTTTCAAGCGTAACACTCTTCAAGCGTAACTCTCTTCAGACTCTGACTCTCTCGAAGGCATGAAGCTCTCAGTTGACGACCATCCTCTGCTTGACCTTCGGGCGTTTGTCACGACTTTTCCCAACACGTTGGGGGAACTGGACGCCACTGAGCAGTTGCGGGGCCTTCTTTCGCTGGACGCCGCGGCACCGATGCAAAGCAGCGACGCTGTTCGTTCTGCCGTTCGCGAGCTGCTGCGTTCTGGGGGCTTTCGGCCCACCGGCCGCAGCAAACCAGCTTCGGAGTATTTGATCAAAGCGGCCAGCAACAGCCACTTGGACTCGATCAATTTGGCTGTGGACGTTGGCAATGCGGTATCGCTGCACAGCGGTCTGCCAGTGAGTGTGATCGATCTGGAAATCGCCAACGGACCCTTTCGGGTTGCCACCGCCTCAGCCGAGGAATCCTACGTGTTCAACCTCTCCGGCCAGGTGATTCAACTCGGGGGCCTGCTGTGCTTGTACGATTCTCAAGGTGCTTGTGCCAACGCTGTGAAGGATTCTCAGCGGACGAAAACTCATCCAGGCACCAAGCAGACCTTGTCGTTAATTTGGGGGCCCAACAAACTGGCGGCTCGTGTCGCCAAGGCAGAAGCGTGGTACTGCCAGCTCCTCGAGGACCATCATGCTCAGATCGAACCCTGCAGCAAGGAATGATCAGTTGCCGGCCGGGCTTTCGGGTGGAACGGCTTGTGGGACAGGCCGATCCGCTGCCTGAGCAGTGGTGATCAGGCTTCTTGTGGCACCTCAAGGGCGTTTCCTGCGGCGGTCGTTGGTGTTCCGGTCCCCGCGTTTGCCCCCGCGACCTGTTGGGGTTTGGCCGTTGGCCGCTTTCGGGCGATGCTCGCTGTGGATGCGGATTGCTTTGGGATGGGGTCGGTGACGGATGAAGCGGAAATCGACCTCACGCCGATCCAGATTGACTTTGGCGACGGCCACACGCACGAAGTCGCCGAGCCGAAAAATATGGTTGGCTTGATATCCCATCAGCGTGTGGCTGTCGCGGTCCAACCGGTAAAAATCGGAGGGTAACGCGCTGACGTGGATCCGTCCTTCAGCCGGCAGTTCGATGCCGCGGACAAATAAGCCAAAATCCTCAACCCCGGTGATGACGCCTTCCAGTTCCAAGCCAAGCTGACGCTGAAGGTAACTGAGCAACTTCAGTTTCGTTAGCTGCTGCTCGGCGTCCTCGGCCCTGCGTTCGCGGTCGCTGCAGTGTTCGCCGAGCACCTCCAGCTCCAAGCTCTGTCCGGTCGGCTGCTTGCCTGCTAGGGACTGTGTGACCAAACGATGTATCGTTAAGTCAGGATATCGGCGAATCGGCGAGGTGAAGTGGCAGTAGCAAGGGCTGTTCAAGGCAAAATGGCCTTCCTCTTGCGGGCTGTAGATCGCTCGTTTGAGGCTTCGCAAAACAGCATAATTGACAGCGTAGGCTCGGGGATCGTCGACGACCTGTTCGAGTAAGGCCTTCAGTTCATACCGATCCTGAAGGTTGGTGACCTCAAAACCCAGCTCTCGAACAAACTGCGTGGCCAGGGCGATCTTCTCTTCTTCGGGAGGTTCATGAACCCGCCGCAAAAACCCGATGCCCCGCTTGGCCAAGCGGCCAGCAACAGCCTCATTGGCCGAGAGCATGAACTCCTCAATGATCTGGTGGCTCTCGGTATTTTTCTCCACCCTGGCGCCGGAGACCTGCCCATTGGCGGCAATCTGCACTCGGATCTCAGGCAAGGAGAGCTCCAGTTTGCCGGCTTCCGCCCGACGACGCCTCAGCAGCCGAGAAAGATCTCGCATCCTGCGAAGCAAAGCCCAGACCGCGGGAGCACAGTGTTGCTGAAAGGCTTCGGGCCCAACGAGAAACTCATCGACCTCTTCATAGGCAAACCGTCGACAACTGCGGATGATCGAATTGTGCCAAGTGCAGCCAATCGGCTGGCCCTCCGGAGAAAACTCCATCAACACGCTCTTGGCAAACCGCAAGCGGTCAGGCTGAAGACTAGCCAAACCGTTGGAGATGATCTCCGGCAGCATCGGCAACACGCGATCAGGCAGGTAGACGCTGGTCCCACGGTTGCGTGCCTCTCGGTCCAACGGCGTCTTGGGCGGGACAAAATAGGACACATCGGCTATGTGGACGCCCAAGTGCCAGTGTCCGTTCTCGGAACATTTCAGCGAGATCGCGTCGTCAAAATCCCGAGCGTCTCTCGGGTCAACGGTGATGATCGTCTCGCCGGTCAGGTCGAGACGCCCTTCCGGAATCTCACCAGAATCCAAAGCTTGGAGGAGCTGTTCAAAGGTCTCCGCTTGCTCTCGCGCTTGCTGCAGGGCATCCTCAGCAAACTCATCCGGCAGGTCGAACTCACGAATGACCGTCAGGGTATCGATCCCAGGAGTTCCTCGAGCTCCCAAAACCTCGGTGAGGGCTCCTTCTCCAAATTGACGGGGGGTCGGAAAATGGATCATCTCCAAGACGACCTTATCGCCGGGCTGAGGAGATCTTGCTCCCGGGTCGCTGACGGCGATGGGCTCTGAGAAACGGCCTCCATCAACGTTGACCCAACCGAGGCCCTCTTCCTCAAAGTAGGTTCCGACAAACTGGCGGCTGTCTCGTTCGATGACCTTGATCAACTTGCCGACACGGTTTCCATGTCGGGCGTGATAGCGTCCGGTTAGCCGGACTAACACGATATCGCCGGTCGCGGCGTCCCGAGCATCGCCTGCGGAGATATAGACGTCGTCTTCCCGACGGTGTCCTCGGGGGGTCGGGTGAGGGCGAGCGAAGCCGCTGCCGCGAGCAGTCCGGCGAAACCGACTGAGAAACTCGTCACCGGGAGACCCCTGGATCGCTGGTTTGCTGCGTGGGGTTTTTCTTGACGGCCCAGGCTCCCCTGGAGCCGGTTTCTCTGAGGCAGTTCGTTCCGAATGCGGTCCTCCGAAGTCAATAGCCCCAGATGGGTCGCTTGCTGGGAATGGTTCATCCCCCGAGAAAGCAATCTCCGCCGATGAACCCGTTGGGATCGGGGGGGCGGTCTGCCCAGAGGACTCGCTTGGCAACCGAGAGATCCGAGCGGATGTGGTCCCAGAAACCTGATCGGGCCGGCGAACAACGTGGTTGGCTGCATAATTCAGTTGCCCGGCCTTAACCAGTAATCGAACTGCTTGGCGAAGAAGCGGACGCTCCCCCGGAGCAACCCCCAACTTTTTGGCGATGACTTTGAGCTTGACCGGTTGGTAGTTCGGCTGGCGGATGTGCTCCAGAACGGCAGCTTGAAGTTCAGAAAGGTCCATACAAATCTCAACAGGACTCGATCGGCAACAGGTCACTCGCCGACAGGCTCACACCGCCCGATCATCCACGCATCGCCCCCTGACAAATCCCTCACAACTTCCTTGGCTGTTGCTTCAGAACTCTTTGGATCTGGGCCAGTGTATCTGGGCCGGTGTATCTGGGCCGGTGTATCTGGGCCGGTGTATCTAGGCTAGTCTCTCTGGGTTTTCGCAGACGGGCTGACGGAGCACGCCTCGTCGATCAACCCTCCCTCAAACGACACGGCCCGGCGGATTTTGGCTCGGCAAGGCGTGTTTGGATTGAGCATCGTGGCGATGTGGGGAGCTCACTCGGACTCCAAAGGCTCCGATTGGCCTTTGTAGAGACGCCGACCCGCCTGGGCATTGTAGAGAGTCCAGGGACTGTCGGTATTGGGGTCGTCTTTGATTTGCTGCTCAAAGCTCTGCAACTTGGAATCAAGGTTATCGATTTGCCAGAGAGCAATTCCTTCTAATGTCATGGGAACTTTGATAGCGCCGAATTCCGGCATGCCGTGATGGGAGACGATCATATGCTTCACTCGCAGCACCAAGTCAGCATCGATCGGCTCGCCCAAGAGGGAGGCCGCCTCCTGGGCTTTCTGGTCAACCATGCCCACCGCCAGAACAGCGTGCCCAATGAGCTGCCCTTGGTCGGTGTAGGAAAAACCTCGCTCGTAAGACAACTCCTGCACTTTTCCCGCGTCATGCAGGAAGACGCCCATCAGCAGGAGATCCCGATCGACCGCTGGGTAGAGGTCGCTAATTCGCTTGACCACCTCCATCATGGTCACCACGTGATCGATCAGACCCCCCAAAAAGGCATGGTGGTTTTTGATGCCAGCGGGAACCCGGGTGAAATCTCGCATGAAGACTTCATCCATCAGAAAACATTCGGCCAGGGCCCGCAGGTGCGGGTGCTCAATGGAACGCAGGGTCTCGGAGAGTTGGCGAACCAAGCGGTCGGCTTGTTCGGGAGTCTGCACGGTGAAGTCCCGGGAATCGATGCCATCGGTGGGAACCCGATGGACCTTCTTGGCAATCAGCTGCATCTCCCCTTGGTAAAGCTGTGCAGTTCCCTCCACACGAAGGTAGTCGCCGGGCTGGAAGCTGTTGTAGACGGTGTCTCCAGCGTTCCAGAGCATGGCTGTGATCGACCCGGTCCGGTCAGCCAATTCGATCTGCAAATAGAGTTGCCCGGCCCGGTTGGGGCGGAGTTTCTTCTCGGAAGCCAAGAAAACTTCGTTGACCGACTCTCGATCAGCTAACTGGTTGACGAAGCGACGTCCACTCATCCTGACTCCTTCCCAACCCGGCCCACATTCGCGGATCAGTTCCCGCAAGAACGCGACCCGAACTCAACAGTTCCCCAGAGACAGCGTGTCCCCAGCAATGCACATGATCGGATGACTAGTAGGACTCATCCCCTGTCAACGAAGGTTTGGCGGCCAACTCCCAGTGAGGCTTTGTGGAAAGCAAGCGGCCCGGTCCGCAAATTCGAAGTTGACAGGTTTGAGTCATCAGCCTGACGGCGGGCTCAGTGCGACTGAAGACACAGGGGTTTGAGAGGTCGCACAGGCTCTGCCAGACCTTTTGGACCCTAAGGGAAAGCAGCCTTCAGAGCGTCATCACCCTGAATTCCGATTCAGAGAGTCTCTGAAAACAGCACCGAAGGCCCCAGAGCCCGAACGCCTGGTCAGCCCAAACGCCTGGTCATAAACGCCTGGTCAGACCGAAGTTCGCGTCTTCGATCAGTCACGAGCCTTCGCGAGGATCAAAGGCCCCCCACTTCATGGACACCTCGGTGGATGTGTGCACCCCGGCAGTCCAACTGTGGGAGTGTAGGCGGACCAGAGGCACTCCAACAAGGTGGCAGCTCAAGCTCGGGCGAGCAACAACCGAGCCTGATGGCCTTCTGGGGTGCCACACGACGCGGCAGATTCAGCTCAAACACGCTGTCCGTGAGGAATTCAGTCAGCCTGAAATCCAGTCAGCCTGAAATCCAGTCAGCCTGAAATCCAGTCAGCTGGGCACCTCAGCCAGGGCGGGCGTTTTTTCGCCCTGAGTGTGGCATGAACTCGACAGACACACCGTCAACGACGAGATCACTTTGCCAGACGGAGATTTGCTGGGTGCGTTGTTCAGCAATGGTCTGCGGGCCTGACGACGTGGATTGACCTTCCAGCAGGAGCAGAACCAGGGACAAGGACACCCAGGAGTCGTCCAAGGGAGGGGCTCGCCACCGGAGTCGTCTCAACGGTCATGGCCACTCCGGGGGACGCTTTCCGAAGAAAGCTTGCAGTCCTTCGGTAGCGGATTCGGTCGTTCGGCTGGAGGCGCTGACAGCACTTCCAGCCGAGAGGTGAGTGAAGAGGTCCTCGGCAATGGTTTCGTTGAGAAGTTTTTTGGTCATCAATAAAGCAGCAGGGGCCTGATGGGCGATCTCGCCGGCCAGCTCGCTGGCTCTGGGCAGGAGTTGCTCATCATCGGCGAGTTCATGAAAGAGCCCCCAGTCGGCGGCCTTTTGAGCGTCAAGCGACTGACCCGAGAGCAACAAATAGGCGGCGCGGCCCCCACCCAAGCGAAACTGCAACAACGGAGTGGCCATCCCCGCCACGATACCCCGTTTGGCCTCGGGAAGAGCGACGCTGGCGTTGGAGCCGGCCAAGACAAGATCACAGGCCAGCATCAACGCAACTCCGCCAGCCAAACAGGGTCCGTTAATCGCCGCAATCACCGGTTTGGGAAAACGCAACAGTTTCTCAATTAACCCCTGAAAAAGCCTGGCATCATGCTGCCAACGACCGTTGGCGTCCACCGACTCGCAGGTGGCCAGCATCTCAGCCAGGTCCATCCCAGCACAGAAAGCCTGACCTGCCCCCGTCAAGATTACGGCTCGAACACGCCTTTCCAAGTGGAGATCATTGAGGACTAGCTCCAGTTCGGCAAGCAACAGGCGGCTGAGGGCGTTGCGTTTTTCCGGCCGGTTGAGCGTGACCGTCGCGGTGCCGTTTTGGATGGACAGTTTCACCAGCGGCAGATTCATCACGTCCTCCCTGAGGGGCCGTTGTTGAGGTGTAAAGTTGCGTTGTTGTGGTCTGCTTGGGTATCGCAGACTGAAGAGCCCGAATTGAGGCCGACCGGCCGGCAGCTGAGACGGTCCGACGTCCCCCACGCAGGGCGGATTTCCTGCCGGCAGGTGTCCTGAAGCGAGGACCTGAAACATCCCGAGCGTCGGGAACGCGTGTCGTTGGCAGCCCACCTTTGGTGCGAGGATGTCAGCAGGGCGACATCGTGGCTGCATTGTGGCCGGTTGGCGACGTGGTGGCGACAGGTCGTTGCCAAGAAACCACACCTTGCACGAAGCCGCCAGTATGCCCCAACCACTGATGGCCTTCTGACAGAAGGCTCTGATCCAAGCCGAGCTCATTGCTGAGCTGTCCGGCATCACATCTGCTCAACAGAACTCACACAACCACCGCTGAGCTCGGGGATGAGCTGCTTGAGACTTCTGCTTGCCAAACCCGAGAAACCTCCAGCATGTTCTTTAAGTCATTCGCTATTAAGAATGACGCCAGGTGGTTTGACTAGTTGCTTTCTGACGATCCCCCGCTTGCTGCTGGCCAACCTGCAACGACCAGCGCAGTGGAAACGATGGTTCTGGAGGTATCGGGATCAGTGCTGACAAATCGTCGTCGGTCGACCGATTCTCGGGGCAAGCTTCCGCGTGAAAGTCTCTATGTTCAAGGATCGATTCCTGTCGGCGATCCTCGTTCTGATGATCGAAACGGATTCCGGAGAGAGTTTCCGAGTTCCGAGGGTCAGCGAAGTTCAGCACCCAGGGCCATCGTCTGGCGTGAGGGCCATCAAAGGCTCACTGGCAGTCTGAGCGACCCAAGACGAAACAATGAGGCGGAAACAGGGATCATTCCGTCGAGAAACTCCAGGGCCGTCAACAACTCAATCGTCCCAGATTGTTGCGCGAACACATTCGGGACAGTTCCACTACGGCAACCGCTTTCTGCAATCCGGAGTCGACTGTGAATCGAGTTGCTCAGGTGCGTTTTGGTCACGAGGATCCCACGGTGGGTCGAGAGGCGTGTGCGGAATTGGCTGCCGAGCCTCAGGAACACCCACCAGGCATCACTGAGTCAGCTCATGGTTATGGTAGGCCGAAGATCATGAGATGTTCTCCCCGGCGTGCCTCCAGTCAACCCGCCATCGATGCGGGCACCGACGAGGCATCGCCTCACATCGGCTGCCAGTGGGAAGCCCCCGTTTGCACGAAGAAGGCACTCGTGGACACCACAACCGACGAACAATCCATCGCTGACCGGGAAGCTATCGGAAAGCCTGCCGCTGGACAGGCACCAGCAGGCAGCTCCCCGGTAAGCAATTCACCGGTAAGCAATTCACCGGCAAGCAATTCACCGGTAAGCAATTCACCGGTAAGCAATTCCCCGGTAAGCAATTCACCGGTAAGCAATTCACAAGGGGTTGATTCACAGGCCGGCAACCCACAAACCGACGCCTTACCAACTGGCCCAGCACAAGCCAAACTCAAGTTGGCTCGTCCTACGCCTCTCTGCAGGGGGCAGGAGCGAAATTGGGGGCAAGAGTTTCCTGACAACGAGGAGTCGCTTGCCTCAGCTGTTGATGAAAGTGATGAGCAACTGACGGCCTCGATGCCAGTTGCAGGACTGTCTGAATTCCGGGGACCGGAAACCCGAGAACTCGGAATCGGTGAGCTCGAGAGCAACGACCAAATCCTCCCCGGCCCTCCTGAAGAGCCGCTGGATGATCCGATCCGGATGTATCTGATGCAGATGGGTCAGATCCCGATGCTGACTCATCCGCAGGAGGTGCAGGCAGCCAGGAATATTCAACGCTGCCGCCATCGCTATCGGATGCAAGTGCTTGCCGCCGGGTGTGCTTTGGAGGCTGCAGCAGTTCTCTTGCAGAAAGTGCAAGAGGGCACACTCCGTTTGGATCGCACCATCGAGGTGGCCGTCACCGACGCTGCTGAGAAACGGCGTATTCGCGCCCGGCTAGGTCCGAATTTGGCCACCTTGAAGACGCTGCTGGATCGCAATCGCCGAGAGTTCCTGCAGGTCATCTGCCGCAGCAAGCCCTTGGTGCAACGGCAGGCGATTTGGCGCCGGTTGGTCCGACGCCGTCTTCGAGCGGCTCGCTTGGTCGAGGAGCTGGGGTTGCGAACCCAGCGTTTGCAGAGCATTTCCCAAACGATCAAACAGGCTGCTAGCCGAGTCCAAGCCATTGGCACTCAACTCTCGGAGTTGGCCGCTGCAGGGCACCACGACTCCGAGCCTGCTGTGCAACTTCGCAGAGAGCTGAGCGGGATCCTGATTCACACTCAGGAATCCCCGGCGACTTTGCTGAGATTGGTCACGCGCCTCAAGGAGGCACAAACAGCCTACGACGAGGCCAAAAGGCGGCTCTCGGCAGGCAACTTGCGGTTGGTCGTCTCGATTGCCAAAAGATATCGCAACCGCGGCATTAGCTTTCTGGATCTGATCCAAGAGGGCAATACCGGGCTAATGCGAGCGGTCGATAAATTCGAGCACGCACGGGGGTATAAATTCAGCACTTACGCTACCTGGTGGATCCGCCAGGCCATCACCCGGGCGATCGCAGATCAAAGCCGCACCATCCGTGTGCCGGTGCATATGATCGAAACCATGAAGAGGGTTCACCACCTCAGCCGTGAATTCCTCTCCGAACATGGCCGAGAACCGACCCTTGAGGAACTCTCGCATCTGGCGAATTTAACCCCCGAGGAGGCTCAATGTGTGGTTCGCGTGAATCGAGGGCCGCTTTCTTTGGACCAACCCGTTGGGGAACAAGAAGACAGCTTTTTGGCCGACTTTTTGATCGACCGAGGGGATGGGGACCCTCTTGGCGATATCAATCGCGAAGGTCTGCGGCAAAGGCTGACTGAGGTGCTCGAAGGCCTCAACGATCGGGAGCGAGAGGTGTTGCGTCTGAGATATGGCTTGGCCGACGGATACACCTACACCCTTGAAGAAGTCGGAGACCTCTTTTCGGTCACCCGCGAGCGAGTCCGTCAGATCGAGGCCAAGGCTGTGCGAAAACTACAACATCCTGCCCGTTGTAAAGCCCTGGAAGGCTTCATCGACGGTTTTCCCTCTGAGGAGCGGTCTGTCGAAGGTTGACCCGCTTGGCTGAACTCAACTGTCCCTGATCCTGGCGAAGCAACAGCCGCTGGTTTGTAAAAGCCGGCCAGTCTCACAAGATGTTGGTGGCCCAATCCCGATCTGCGATCGTCCGACGAAGGCCCTGAGAACGTTGAGTTGCGGCGACGGGCGGCCTCAAGAACTGCCCTTCTCAGGGGACTCTTCCAGCCCGGGGTCGAAGGACTCCTCGGAGACGACAGTACCTCGTTGGTCGAAACGCTGCCAGACTCCGGTCCGCTTACCGGCAGAGTATTCGCCACGGTCCATCAGCTGTGTCTGAGGGTGAGTTCGAGTCCACGGGCCGGTGCGGTTTCCGTTGCGGAAACTCCCCCGAGCAACCGATCCATCAGGGTAAAAAAACTCCCAGTCCCCGCTGCGTTCTCCGTCGGAATAGCTCCCGAGGGCAATCAACTTCCCTTGGCGGTCATAAAAACGAAACTGGGATGGCTGGGGGTTGTTGTAATAACTGCTTGCCCAACTCTCTCGACGCCCTCGATAGTAGGGCCCCTCGGCGGCGAGTTGCCCATTATCGTGGTAAAACCTCCACACGTCTGTCTTCAGGCCATACTCATAAGTTCCTTTGGCCCTGATCCTGCCGTCAGGATAGAGTTCCGTCCACGTCCCGTGGCGCTGGCCTTGAAAATACGGACCGTGCTCCAATGGACTCTGCTGGGGGTTCCCGCAGCCAACGCAGGTCGTCGCCAGCACCAAAGCCAACATCAAGCGGCCACTGGATTGTTGGCCGGGTGACCAATCATTCAGTCGCATCATTCGGTTTCTCCTCCCGGTCGCCGGTACTGGCCAGCATCCATTCCAGATAGGGCTGATGGCCCCAGGTGATCTGAGTCGCGATGATCTCAGGAACATCGTAACTGTGCAGCTGACCAATGGCCGCTTTCAGAGCCTCCAGTTGATCCTTGGTCGTTTTGATCAAAACTAAAATTTCCTGGGATTGCTCAACTTGACCTTTCCAGCGATAAACACTAGTCACCGGATCAACCAACTGAACACAGGCCGCCAGCCGCCGCTGGACCAAAGTGCTGGCAATCTGCTCTGCCTCGGCTCGGTTCTCTGTGGTTGTCAACACAATCCAGTGCATTGTACTCTGCCTTGGTCAGCTTTTGAGAGCGAAAGACTTCCAGCGCTTAATCATTCGGATCCAGGGCGACCTCCACAATCCGCCGGGCAGTCCGCCCAAGCACCGGCAGATGTTGCCCCAGAGCACCTCGGAGATCCTCCCACAGCAAGGCAAAAGGTTCGCCTTCTCGGGCAGGATCCTCTCGGGCAGGATCCTCTCGGGCAGGATCCTCTCGGGCATAGCTCTGCAGAGTCCCGTTCTGCTGCCCATCGCTGCGTTGATCGCATTGCTGGTTGAATTCAGCTGATTCGGCTGCGGCCAGAAACGACCGCAAGCCATCCTGCAGCGAGCGACGGGCGTCAGCGGCAAAGGGGTTAGCTGTTTGGATATGGCGATAGAGTTCAGGATCACGGGCAATGATGCGGCCGGTTAAGGCCAACAACGCCGAGGAGACCGGGGTACCTAGATGAAGAAGCAGATCGAGGGGAACATCACTCTGCTGGCACGTTCGAGCAAAAGCCAGCACGGCAGCATGAGCGGCGACTTGCACCAAAGCCGTGGTGCGGTCGTGTTCCTCAACGCTTAACACCGAGACCCTGGCCCCCCACTTACGAAATAACGCGACCCACGCCCGACCCTTGGGACCAAAGCCCGCCAGTTCGTCGCTCGGCTCAGCACCGGGAGGGCGGGGCTCGGCTGAAGGCCGAAGACCCTGCTGGTGTTTTTCTCCGGCAGGCCTAGGGTCTGCGAGGTCAACGGCAGGCAGCAAGGGGACAACACAGACGTTTCTCCCTGTGAAGCCAGCGTCCGGACCGAACATCGGATGGAGACTCAGATATTCGCAGGCGATCTGCTGTTGGGCAACAACTCGGGCAACCCGGGTTTTGACCGAGGCGATATCAGCTAGGATGCTCTCAGCGGGTAAGTGTGGCGCAAGTTTCTGGATCGCTGCCAGTGTGGGCTCCTCCGGCAGACAAAGTAACACACCGTCTGCTCTCTGCAGCAATTCAATGGCCTCAGAGGAGGGGGAGCTGATATCACAGCAAACATAATCAGTCAGAGCAGCAAGTGATGTGGTCGCATCGCGATCACAGCCCAACACCGTCAGCCCCTCGCTGGCAAGACGCTGAGCAAATTCCTGGCCAAACTGACCGTTGGCTCCCACAATCGCCACAGAACTTAAGGGTTTCATCCACAACCGCTCAAGAAGTCGATCTTGGACTCGCTTTGGGGAAAGTCCTATCCAGAAACCTGTGTCGAGGACAACTCAGGAAAACTCCCGAGGATCTGAATCAGTATGGGTTGCCCCTCGACTTCACCAAAGGCAAACCGCAGCGTTTCGCTGCAGCGATGCAAACGGAGGTCCTGGGCATGACAATTCAGTTCCAAGTAGAACATCTGTGGCTCAAACTCGGTCGGCACAGCGTCGATGGCTGGCCGGGAGTGGATTTTGACGATGTTGATGCCATGAAATCGAAAGGAGGTCAAAATGTCGGCCAACAAACCAATGCGATCCGAGTAGGGGGTCACTGCCACAATGGTGTGGTCGCCAGCCTGTGCAGCAGTCGCTTGGGCATGCGAGGGACCCACTAACAGGAAGTCAGTAAAGTTCGCCCGGCCATGGGTCTTGTTCCCAAGATCCTCGTTGAAGACTTCCAAGCCTGACTCCCGTAAGGCCGCCAGACTCGCAATGGCCAAACCCTCCCCAGTTTCTTGCACTCGCTGAGCAGCCGCTGCGGTACTGGCAACCGACTCTAACTTGGCTTGCGGCCAATGCCGCTGCAAGAACTCCGAGCACTGGGCCAACGCTTTTGGATGAGAGTACACCGCCGGATCAGGCCCTGACGGCCGCTTGCGTCCCCCCAAAGCAAAACGAATCGGCAAACGATAGGCCCCTGAGATCGCCAAACGATATTCGTAGATGACGTCCAGGGACTCCTGGACAAGACCTTCGAGCAGGTTGTAATACGGCAGAACCCCCCGAGCCTCGGCGGTCCCGTTGGACTGTCCCGCGGTCGCTCGGGCCACAGCCTCTAAGGAGCCCAAGGGGCAAGGGCAAACCTCCCGAGCAACCTGTTCTGGGCCCAGCAGCCCAGTTCCTGGCTGGCCTGCGGTCAGTTGACCCGCCAAAGCCAGAGTCGCTTCGTGTGAGAATGTCTTGGGCGGCCCCAAGAAGTACAGATCCATCCTCGGCTCCAACAACTGGGGTCCTGTTGGGAGAGACTGTTCCAAACCCTCATCGATGAAGCGACACTCAAGCACGGCGACTTCGCCGGTGGCACATCCTCGATCGGTAGTGTAACTCCGCCGGGGGTGAATTCGTACCGGCGAGCTCTCCGAGCACTGACAATCCCCGCAGGTTCGGTCTCGCCTCAAGCCGGTCAACACCCTGCGACCGCCGGTGAGAGACCATGAACCACCGGTCGCAGAGAGCCAACCACTGGACACCAGCGGTCTCGAACCAGGATGGACTTCTCGGACATGATCTCAATTGCACGGCAGTGGGTGCTCTGCCTGGGGAATCTCTGTGACACAGCCAGGTAACAAAGCCAGATCACAAAACCAGGTGAGAAAAGCAGGTGACAAAAGTCCACAGGCCGGAATCGTCCGGTGTCGAGACTGCAAGTTGACGAAACCACAAAACATTACACAAACCCCAATCTCTCCATCAAAACTCCCCCAAAATCCAAAGTCACAACAGCATGGCCGACCTAGCTGATGGCGAAACCGTGGAGATGCAAGGTTCTGGATCCAGGCCGTACGTCCTGAAAAATGTCGGCGGGGTTTACTCCTGCACTTGTCCGGCCTGGCGGAATCAATCCCTTTCTATTGAGCGAAGGACTTGCAAGCACCTCAAACGCTTGCGGGGCGAGGCCGCCGAGGCCGAGCGGATTGGCAGCGCCGTCAAACCGGCTGCAACGGGAACCCAGGCAGCGGCCCAGAAGCCGGAGGCCCCGCCCGTGATGCTGGCCGAGACGTGGGACAATGTGTCTGACCTCCAGGGCTGGTGGATGAGTGAAAAGCTCGACGGAGTTCGGGCTTATTGGGATGGCACGAAGTTCCTGTCAAGAAATGGCAATCAGTATCACGCTCCTGATTGGTTCGTGGACGGGCTTCCCGAGGTCCCGTTGGATGGGGAGCTGTGGATGGATCGCCAAAAGTTCCAGAAAACCGTCAGCGTGGTGCGACGTCAGGACAAGAGCCAACACTGGAAGCAGATTCGCTTTGTGGTCTTCGACGCCCCAGGAGTCGACGACGTTGTTGAGACTCGCGTGCAGTTCTACGAGGAGTTCTTTGCCAAGCACGCTCTGCCTTACGCCGCAGCTCATCAACTCCAGGCCTGTCAGGGGATCGAACACCTCCGCCAGGAGTTAACGCGGATTGAGAGCCTTGGTGGTGAGGGGTTGATGCTTCGCCAACCTGGCTCGCGTTATGCCGCAGGGAGGTCCTCCACACTATTGAAGGTCAAATCCTTTCGTGATGCCGAGGCAACTGTCGTGGCTCACATTCCCGGCAAAGGACGCCACAAAGGGCGGCTTGGGGCGGTGGAGGTCCAAACAGCAACCGGGATCCGCTTTTCCGTGGGGACCGGTTTTTCGGACAAACAGCGGGAAAATCCACCACCGGTCGGAGCGGTGATCACCTATCGTTACCAGGAGCTTTCGGACATGGGCGTGCCGAGGTTTCCCAGTTTTATCCGAGTTGTTCCCAACTCTCCCTGAATCCCAGTCCAGGACGGCCTTGCCCCCCTGAGCCCCGGCAGAGTCGTTGGACTGTCTCCGGACTGTCTCCTTCGTTGGACTGCCCCAGAAGTGGCCCCTGCCTGCTCAGAGCTTGTGACCACCGAGTGCTTGTGACGACCGAGTGCTTGTGACGACCGAGTGCTTGTGACGACCG
>CAZYKP010000015.1:74233-119551 GCA_964648025.1 uncultured Pirellulales bacterium
CTTGTGACGACCGAGTGCTTGTGACGACCGAGTGCTTGTGACGACCGAGTGCTTGTGACGACCGAGTGCTTGGGACGACCGAGAAGTTCTCCTACCCAGTTGTTGCTTCGGTCCCAGGGGCCTCCGGGTTGGGCCTCTGTTTTTGCTCCGGGGCAGTCGAGTTCGAGACACCAACACGGAACGCCGGTCAGGCAAGCTGAGATGACCGCAGGCAAGAGGCCTGGGAGGTCAACTGGCGTTTGGTTTTCCAGCAACCGGTTTCGCAGCTGCCAGTTTCGTAGTAGCCGGTTTCGCAGCTGCCGGTTTCGTAGTAGCCGGTTGGTAGCTGTCTGCAGGGTTGTTAGGTTATGAAGATCCAATGACTTGGTGGAAAAAGGCGATTTTCCCGCCACCGGAACCGTCTTCTGGTTCTATGCTCCAGCAGGTGCTGGAACGGTCCGTCTTGAAACCGCTGGGTCTTGGCTGAACTCAGCCGTGTTGGCCTCCACAGGCGGCGGCAGACAAACGGCGATCACCAAGTCGTCCCACACCATCGTGCCGAAGACTCACCAACGCAGCCCAAATCGACTGCGTTGGCTGCAGCTGACCAACAAAATACCGTCAATGCCAAGCTGATCGAGAAAAGACCCATTGGGGGTTTCTGGGCCCGATCGGGTCCAGCCAAAGTCGCTATTCCGACTGTTCCAGATTGTGGCAGAGTTCCAACCTGGAGGGCCGTTAACAGGTCCATGCAACAACATCTGGGTGGGCAATGGCCACATCTGGGACGGTCCAACTATCGTTCCCACACTCTTACCGTTGTCGATTGCACGCGCTGAGTGGATTCTCGTTGTCGCTGCGTGCTGTGGTCAGCGGACTTTCACTTTGGGGAGGGTCTCTCCGCCATGTCTTGTGACCAAAAACTCAAGCAGCCGCTGCAAGTGAACCGTCAGTGGGCCCTGATGCAGGCACTGCTGGCAGTGACCGTCTGCTGCCTAGCAAGCACCAGCCGAGGCCAAGTGCAGAGGTCCTCTTTTGGTGAGAATCCACTGGTCTCGCGCACGGCTGCCCTCCGAAACGGGCTGGTGCGTCAATGGTATTCCCAAGCCGCGGTCGATCGCACGCGGGGGGGAGTTCGGCACTTGACCTTGGATGAGGGCACCCTTTTTGTCCAGACCTCCCAGAACGTCCTTCAGGCCCTCGACGCTGAGACCGGTCGAGTGCGATGGACCGAGCGGGTGGGCCGTGCCAGTGTCCCCAATCCTCCTCCGGCCGCTCACGGAGGCAACTTGGCCGTTGTCAACAGCACCACGTTGCATCTGTTGGATCGCACCACCGGACGGGTGGTGTGGGAAGACGATCTGCGGAGCCCAGTTCTGGCGGCACCAGCAGTCACAGGTTTGGAAAAACCAAGCGACAACGACCCCGAGGCCGCCTGGGTGTATGTCGGTTTGATCACCGGGCGACTTGTTGCCCATCCCCTAACTGGCCCAACGATCGCTGGGGCTCCTGGTTCGGAAAGCTGGTATCGTGGGGTCTCGGGTCGCATCGATTTTCCGCCGGTGGTCTGCCGGAACTTGGTCGCCTTCGCCACCACGCGTGGCTATGTCTACGGTTCAGATTTCAATGCACAGCGGGTGGTCTTTCAGCGGCAGGTCGACGCCGAAATCGTGGCTCCGATGGCATTCTTTCCTCCGCACCTCTACATCGTCGACGGGGACAACTTTCTCACAGCCATCACCGCAGACTCCGCGCGGGATTCGGGGGATATGGCCTGGCGGTACAACGTCGGCGGGGCTGTCCGGCAGGCTCCTGTCCCGCTGGGAGATCGAGTGTTTGTCGTCCGCGAAAGAAGCGGGTTGTTGTGCCTGCAAGCTGTCGACCAAACAGATCCCCCAGCTGCACCCGGTCAACAAGAGGGTGCAGAGCAAGTCGCGGGAGCACCCCCGGCTGACACGCCTGCCGCTGAGGAACCTCCCGAACCGAAACTCGGAGGGACCCCGATCTGGTTTGCTCCTGGTGTCACCCAATTTGTCGCGGCCAGCCCTACCAAGATTTATGCCCGAAACCGCCCAGGGGATTTGGTCATTTTAGATGCCCGATCTGGGGGTCGCTTGGCAACACTGCAGTTGAACAACATTGACTTGACGCTGGTCAACACCATGAACGATCGCATTTATCTGGCAACACGCTCAGGGCTGATTCAGTGCCTCCGCGAGGTTGAGTCGGAAAGGCCGGAGCCCCACAATTGGCCGAGCGTGAATCAGGGCGAGGCCATTATCATCCAGCAGGGTCCACTCGGTCGTTAAAACCCCGCGCCGGAGAGTCAGTCTTCGCCACGATTGGGTTGTTGAGAGCACGTTGCCCTGGACTTGTCAGGGCCCTGAGGCCGAAACTCTTTGATGCGACATTGCTCTGGTGGGCAAGGGTCACTCACCACGTTTCCGGCCATGGACGGTTATTGCGGAGATACTGCCCTTGCAGATAGCCGTAGAAGAAATACTCCACCAGCGGGTGGTCGACCGGAGAAACGTCGACAGCTGGGCGGAGGTTCTCTTGAGCAGCGTAGGTCGTGTGATCGGCACCATCGACAAGCACGTGGTACCAAGGCTGGCTCCGCTTGGGCTGAGTTTGGTTCTTCAGATACCAGGATTCCTGCGCCTGGCAACTGCCGTCGAAGTCCACCACCACTCCGCGGTAGCCATACCTCCGGTGTTCCACGATTTGCCCGACCTGGAACTGCGGCCGGGGAGAATCCTCCCCAGAGGGGCCCGGCTCCTGCGGCGGACGGTTGACCGCGATCATAAAGTTGTGCCCTCCAAGGGATTGACCCTGAAAAATCATCCTGGATTACGTTGCTTCTAAGCCTGCCAAGAAACCTTAGACGAAAACACGAGAGCCCGTGGGCCACAGGAGTCGGGATCGTCAGGACTTTCAGCCTGCGATCGCTCAAGAAGCCCTCCGACAATCAATAAACCGTCGTTCTTGGTGGCGTTCTTCAATGGAACCTCGGCAGCTGCGATCTGGGGAGGTTTGACTCCGGGGCTTGACCGTCAGAAAGCAAGCCCAACGAAGCAACCTTCTACCATATCCTCCCTGGTGGAGAATTTCAGCTGAAAAAGGTTCTCAGAACCTTTGAAGTTTTGACCGGCCATGGAGACAACTCCCTGCGGCCGACCTGCCCAAAGAAACCCTCCTGCCGGTGGAACCCTTCCGCCAGCGGATGCCCGGAAGTTCGCACTCGGCCTCAACCGATATGAAGGTTGTCCTGGTCAGTTATCCTTCCTGACAGAGAACTGCAACCCCGCAACTGGCCGTGTGTACTGCAGTAGGGCGTTCTGGGAGATCTTTCGGATGAGGATGCACCTCCAGATCACCATCAAGTGTCCACCGGATGTGTTGTGGCCGCTGATTGCCGACCCCAAGCATCAACGCCGTTGGGTGAACAACCTTGTCTTTCAGGAACTGAACTGTCCTGGCACACCGCAGCCGGGATGCTGTTTTCGGCTGGGACTGCAAGAAGACGATCAGGTTGTCCAGTATCAGGGCCAACTCACGGCGTTTGACCCGCCAAGGCGTCTCTCTCTCACTCTCTCTGGAGGCAGTTTCCCCCAAGGATTCCTCCTGGCAGTTGACTACAAGCTCATCCCCACCTCCGTTGCTGCCACCATCCTGGAATATCGGGCTGAGGCTGACACCTCCCCCTTAAACTGGCTTCAATGGCTGTTGCTTCCCATGGGGCGGCTGTTCGCCTGGTGCCAGCTCCGATCCACGCTGCAGAATCTCAAAAAGCTCGCTGAGCAGCCGGTCGCCACAGGGCCACCAGACGCCACGAGACCAAAGACTCTGACGCCCCAGATCTGAAGTGATGGCACTGGAGACGTTTTGAGCAGAAGGCTCGGTGATTCCGACGGCGATCTGCTGAAGACTCTGCAGGTGGCTTGGAGAACCTTTTGGGCAAAGCTTTTAGCTCGACCGTTTTCGATTGTGGCAGAGGACCAACCTGTTGGGCCCTCAACGGAGCCATGCAATAACATCTTGCTGAACAACGGCCAGATCTGGGACAGTCCAACTCGGAGACAGAACTGTAGGCAGAGGGACGATGTCAGAGAACCAGGGGATCGAAGGGGAGGATGAGCACAAGTTGACCATCTTGGTCTTGGGCGCTCATCCGGACGACGCGGAGTATTATGCTGGGCCGCTGCTGGTGGCTTATCGGGCCCTTGGCCACAGAGTCAAGATGGTCTCAGTGACTGATGGTTCGGCAGGCCACTTCCGCCTCTCGGGTGCGGAGTTGGCTGCGATTCGCCAGCAGGAGGCGGCTGCCTCGGCAGCCTTGATCGGGGCCACTTCAGGAGTCTGGGCCAATCCCGACGGTCGATTGGAGCCGAGTCTGCAGGTACGCGACCAGATCATCCGCGAGATCCGCGCGACGAACCCAGACCTTGTGATGACCCATCGACCGAACGACTACCACCCAGACCACCGAGCCGTCGGTCAGGCCGTTCAGGATGCCAGCTACCTTGTGACCGTTCCTCCGGTGATCCCTGAAGTGCCTTTCTTGGCCCGTGATCCTGTGGTGGCCTATTTGCCTGATCGTTTCACCAAGCCAACTCCCATGTCGGCCGACGTGATCATCGATGTGAGCAAACACATGCAACAGGCGATTGCCATGCTGGCGTGCCACAAATCGCAGTTTTTTGAGTGGTTGCCCTTCAATCGCCACGCTCTGGAGGAAGTTCCCAAAGACGATGCCCAACGGCTGGTGTGGCTTGGCGACCAATATCGGGAATTCATCCGTGGCCATGCCGAGCGTTTCCGCCAAGAACTCATCGCCGCCTACGGCCCGCCTGGAGCAACCATTTCCTACGCTATTCCCCTCGAAATCAGCGAATACGCTGGCGATTTCGGACTCGACCAACGACGCCGTCTGTTTCCGTTTTCTCCGGAGTGAGGCACCGGGACATCCTCAAGGGCCTGTCACGGCAGCCCCCAAGGGCACCTGGGCACAGGCAATACGGCTGTTGGACTGAGAATGGGTTCCAACGTGCTCTGAGAATCGGAAGGGGTGATCATCAGGGGACAGTCACTGAGAAGTGCCAAAGCAGTACAAACGCTGGTGTGTCCGCAGCAACAGGGCGTCCCCAACAGGCACCAGCGAGGAGTTCGTTGGTTCCCGCAGAGTGTTCTCAGCCAGAATCTCGCAGTCTTCGGGCGAAGCGCGGAAGGCAAACACATCGCCCGACTTGTTCGGCAGAAAGAGAGTTCGGCCAACCAAAGTAAGCGACGACCAAGTATCGCTACCCGTCTGGGCAAGCCGTTGTTCCCAAAGGACTTTTCCGGTGGCAGGATCGAGGCACCCAGCCACGCCCTTCATATCCGTGACATAGAGATATCCTTTGTGCATGACGCCGGTGCCAAGCCGAAGTTTGCTGGTTTTGGTTCGCCACAGTCGATGGGTGTCAGTCACATCGCCCGATCCCCCGGGCTTGACCCCCAGCGATGCGCTGCGATAGCCCCCCAGGCAGACGACGACTTGCTGCCCGCCGGTGGTTTCTCCGACCATCGGAGAGCTGTACACAAGGCCCCCCAGCCCCCGGCAGAACCAGAGCTGCTTGCCTGTTTGAGGGTCGTAGGCGACGACTCGTCCAGGGAGTGGGACGATCAATTCCTCGCGTTGGTCCTGGGTCGCCGAAGCGGTGATCACCAGGGGCGTGGCCCAACTGCCGCGAAGAAGCCCTTGGCCCACGATCCCGCCGTTGCGGCGATCTTCTTGGGCCACGGGACTTTGAGGATCGGCTTGAGGCACAGGCTGTTTCCAAGCGGTCTTGCCAGAGGTTTTGTTGACCGCCAGAACGAACTCTTTTTCACCGGGGCCGAAGTTCAAGAAACAGAGATCGCCGTGAATGACAGGGCTGGAGCCGTAACCCCACTGGTGAGTTTGGCGGCCCAGGTCCCGCTCCCAGAGCATCTGGCCGTCCATGTCATAGCAATACAGCCCTGCCGAGCCATACCAGACGATGACCCGTCGACCGTCAGTCACCGGAGAGGCGGAACAGAAAGGGTTGGTCCGATGGGTCTTCTCCTCGTCTTGCTGCTCGTAGCTCACGGCAGCCTCCCAGAGCTTCTCACCATTGCGGAGATCCAAGCAGATGAGAACACGTTTCTGCTGGCCAGCCAGGGGCTGCGTTAGGAATACCTTGTTATCCCACACAACAGGGGTGGAATTACCTGGCTCTGGCAGATCAACACTCCAGGCGAGGTGTTGCTGGGAGCCAAACTCCCGAGGAACATCCCCGTCAACAGCCACTCCGCTGCCATCGGCCCCACGCCAGGCTGGCCAACGATCACCAGCCCGAGCAGCATCAGAGCGGCCGAGCGAAAGCAAGGCCGATAGCAATACCAACGCACGCATCACTGAAGAAAAGCACATCGCCGAAGGCCCTCAGAAGGTCGGAAACCGGAGAAGAACCACAAACCCCCCGCACCAAATCTCCAGAGAGTCAACCAGCTCCCTGGTTGACTGAATCAAGTCCTGGATTGTGCAACCTCTGTCTTGCTGAATATCTGGCCAATTGAACATCTATTCATTTGACCATATATCTCTGTGACCAGAGATCTATTTGGACGAATGCCCGGTTGGACGAATGCCCGGTTGGACGAATGCCCGGTTGGACGAATGCCCGGTTGAACGGATGTCCTGTTAAACGGATGTCTGGTTAAACGGCTGGCCAGTTCGACTGCCAGGATTTCGCCACGCCCAAAAGATCTCAGCTTTGGGTTGAGGGGGTCTCTGGCCGGCTGAACTGATGATGGCTGCGGGGCTGGTTGCCGAGTACAGTGACGTATTGCCTGCCAGTCTCACGAAGAAAGCCGGGGGAGGCAACCATTGGCTCAACGACAGGTGAGAGTGTGATCACCGTTCCCAGCCCAGCGGCTGAAGAATCCATCTTGGTGTTGGACTTTGGATCACAGTATGCCCAGCTGATTGCTCGCCGCGTGCGAGAGCAAAACGTCTTTACGCAGATTGTCCGTCACGATCTGCCAGCAGAGCGGATCCGACAACTCAAGCCGAGGGGTTTGATCCTCTCAGGTGGTCCGGCCAGTGTCTTCCAACAAGGGGCCCCACGCTGCGACCCAGAACTCTTTGGTCTGGGGATCCCCGTTCTGGGGATTTGCTACGGGATGCAGTTGGCCTGCCAGGTCTTGGGAGGAGAGGTCGCCAGCGACGGCGGCCGAGAATACGGGCCCGCTCGCTGCCATCTGAAGGAGTTTGGTGACTTGTTTGCCGGACTGCCAGCGGAGATTGATGTCTGGATGAGCCACGGGGATTGCGTCCAACAAGTCAGCGACGCTTTCCAGGCCCTGGCACAGACCGAGGGCTGTCCCATTGCCGCAGTCCGGCACCAAGAGTTGCCCATCTATGGGCTGCAGTTCCACCCCGAGGTGACCCACACTCCCCAGGGCTCGTCCATCTTGGGAAACTTCGTCAAGAACGTTTGTTCCTGCCAGGGAACCTGGAAGCTTGGCGATTTTGCTGAACAGACCATTGCCGAGATCCGCAACCGCGTGGGCCAGCAGCGGGTGATCTGCGGACTCTCCGGTGGAGTCGATTCGTCGGTCACAGCTGCTCTGCTTTACCGGGCGATCGGCTCCCAGTTGTCCTGTATCCTGGTCGACAACGGGCTTCTTCGCAAAGCCGAAGAAGAAAGCGTGATCCGCGAGTTCACCGCCCACTTCCAAACGGACCTGCACGTCGTCAAACAAGCCGACGCTTTTCTCTCCGATCTCAATGGCGTGACTGACCCCCAAGAAAAGCGCCGCCTCATCGGGTACCGATTTATCGAGTGCTTTCGGGCTGAGGCTGCCAAGATTGAGGGGGCGGCGTTTCTCGCACAAGGCACACTGTATCCGGACGTCATTGAAAGTGGAGCCGCTGTTGATGGACCGGCGGCGATCATCAAACTGCACCACAACGTGGGAGGATTGCCGGAGGAGTTGGGACTGGACTTGATCGAACCCTTGCGGGATCTGTTCAAGGACGAAGTCCGTCGACTCGGACTCGAGTTGGGCTTGCCCGAGGAGATCGTCTGGCGGCATCCATTTCCAGGGCCCGGTCTGGCGGTGCGGTGTCTCGGTGAGGTCACCCGTGACAAACTGGCCAAACTCCAAGCCGCCGATGACATCGTCGTCTCCGAGATCCGCCAAGCCGGCCTGTATCGATCAACCTCCCAGGTGTTCGCTGTGCTTCTTCCTGTTCAGACCGTCGGGGTGATGGGCGACGCACGCACCTACGAAAACGCCATCGCCATCCGAGCGATCACCACTGACGACTTCATGACCGCCGATTGGAGCCGGCTTCCCTACGATCTCTTGGCCAAAATCTCCACAAGGATCATTAACGAGGTTTCCGGGGTGAATCGAGTGGTCTACGACATCAGCAGCAAGCCCCCAGCAACCATTGAGTGGGAGTGACTGAGCGTGGGAGTGACTGAGCGTGGGAGTGACTGAGCGTGGGAGTAACTGAACGTGTGAGTATCTAGCAGTGCCAAGAACTAACAGCGTCAGTGACTACTGATTCCCTGAGAAGTCTTCGACAAAGCGGGGCGGTTCGTCCGGCAATCCGGGCTTCCGTTGGTCGCCCAAGGTAGCAGACTTATCTGAGGCTCAGTCAAAGTGCGAGTCAGCTCATCTTGCCAGTCCTTAGGCCAGTGAAAAGAAACTCCCGAGCCGAAGGCCTCAGTGAGACGAGCTGCGACAGGAAGGTAGCCAACTGAGATGAGCAGCCATGGGCGATCTGCAGGATCCGCGGTTGATTTACCTGAAAGGCTTTCTCTTCCTCCTGGGAGGGTTCCTTGCTGCTGGCCTGTTGTTGGTGGAGGCTCCCCGGCTGAAAGTCGCTGTCTTGCTGGTCGTTTCGATCTGGTGCTTCAGCCGGTTTTATTACTTTGCCTTTTATGTGATCGAACACTACCTCGATGATTCCTACAAATTCGCAGGACTGGGACAATTCCTCTGGTACCTGCTCAGCAGACGCTCCCGCGAGCATCGAGATGTCAGCCAAAGGGGAAAGACGGGTAAGGAAGCCAGCAAACCGAACGACCAGGCAAAAGCTTGAGTAGTTACCAGCAGTCCCCTGTTGATCGCCAGCTGAGCTTGCTAGAGTGAGATGAGCGGTCCAGCCAACAACCAGGTGCGATATCCAGCGACGCTGAGCCACCGGGCGTTTTGGTCGCCACAGAAGACAGGCACGGCCGTTTCAAAACCGCAGTCGATCCGGTTTCCCTGTTTGCCAAGAGTCCTGTCTGCCAAGACCCGAAAAGCCCAGCCTGCTGGGCCGCGGTCGATGGCAGACAAGACAACCAGCTGACAGACAAAACAACCAGCTGGCAGACAACACAACCAGCTGGCAGACAACACAACCGGTTTCAGTGAGACTTCCGCGGTCTCCGGCCAGGCAGCAAACCTGGCATAAGGTTGTCATAGCATAATTTTTGCTTGTCAGCGGCTCCAGGATCAGAGGAAGCCAGAAATCTCCTGTGGCTCCAAAGACGCTCCCACTGAAGATTCCCTTGAGCGGAAGATTCACTCAGCTGAAGCTTCCCACGGAGAGGGTTCTTGTTGCACCTTCTCAGACACGAGTCTCATAACCACTGATTGCAAGAATCTCTCGTCTTCCCGAAGGGGAAAGAGCCATCGAACCTCAACTTGATAAATTGGCGATTCATGGGGGACCTGCTGCATGTCCTTACGGGCCCCCTCCCTGGCCGATGGACGATGACGACGTGTTGGCGGCGTTGAACTTCTCCTACGCTGACCGCAGTTGGGGAAAATACAACGGACCCAACTGTGAGATCTTCCGACAACAATTGGCCGATTATCACGATGTGGAGTTTGTCACCCTCTGCCAGAGCGGCACTTTTGCTGTCGAGTTGGCACTGCGTGGTCTGCGTGTTCGGCAGGGTGACGAGGTGATCTTGGCCGGCTACGAATTTGGTGGAAACTTCGCAGCGGTGGAGGCCTGCGGTGCCTTTCCGGTGATTGTGGATGTCGACAAAGATAACTGGAACCTTGATCTGCGGTTGGTGTCCGCGGCGGCAACCGCTCAAACCAAGGCGGTCATCGTCTCCCACTTGCATGGTGGCGTTGTGCCCATGCGAGAATTACGCAGCTGGGCCGATGAGCACCAAGTAGCATTAGTCGAGGACGCCTGCCAAATGCCCGGCGGGATCGTCGAAGGGCGAACAGCCGGCACTTGGGGTGATGTTGGAGTGCTCAGCTTTGGCGGCAGCAAACTGTTGACCGCTGGTCGCGGCGGTGCCGTCTTGACCAACAATGAAGAGATCTTTCAGCGGATGAAGTTGTATGCCAACCGCGGCAACGACGCATTCCCCTTGAGCGAACTGCAGGCTGCCGTCCTCCGACCGCAGCTGACCAAACTCGATAAATTCAACGCACAACGTCATGCTCAGGCCGAGCGGCTCATCCAGCAACTCAAAACCCTTCCCGGATTGCAGCCGTTGGTCAATAAAGTCAGAAAAACCGTCCCCGGGTACTACAAACTCGGTCTCAAATATGATCCTGATTCGCTGGGGGGACTAAGTCGAGAGGAGTTCCTCGATGTCCTCAAAGCCGAGGGCGTGGATGTTGGGCCGGGCTTTAATGGCTTCGCCCGTCGCAGCGATCGTCGCTGCCGCAAGATCGGACCGCTGCTTCAAAGCCGAGCCGCCGGACGTCGCATGCTCGTCTTACACCATCCAGTCCTCCTGGAGGAACCCGAGGTCGTCGACCGGGTCAGCGCAGCCTTCCAGAAAGTCATCGGGGTCTTCGCCAATCAGCAAACTCAGGCCGAGAAGGCCAGCACCGCGATCCAACCCCCCACGACGGATCGTACACAAGCCACTCCCGACGCGCCACCAGCCAACAATCGCCAACCCTTGCCAGAGAATCAGTCCTAAGATCCCCTGGCCGTGGTAGGCCAGCCAGGACGACTTGAACAGCAGCTTGAGGCTATTCGGCCTGGAACCCGCAGCCTGCGAGCCGGCACCGGTCCAAGAATCGCCGAGTTACCAGCAAGACAAAAATGAGATCACCATGAGCACGGAGCAAACATGAGGCAGGACACACACGGCAGCAGTCGGTTTCTGCTGACCAACGATGATGGGATCGAGGCACCCGGCTTGGCGGTTCTCGCCGAGGTGTTATCCCAATTTGGTTTGGTGACCGTGGTTGCCCCAGAGAATGAGATGTCCGGTTGCGGGCACCAAGCAACGACGCGACGGCCGCTGACTCTCCGCTTCATCCGGGAAAATTGGTGGGCTGTGGATGGAACGCCGGTGGATTGCGTTCGGGTGGGTCTGACCCAGATATTGCCTAACTGCGACTGGGTGATGTCGGGAATCAATCCTGGGGGCAATTTGGGAGCGGACGTTTATCACTCGGGGACTGTGGCTGCCGTCCGCGAAGCCGCTCTGCTCGCTCGGCCTGGTGTTGCGATTTCTCACTATCAGAGAAAACGCCAGCCATTGGATTGGTCGCGAGCATCTCTCTGGTGTCAGCGGACTCTCAGTCAGGTGTTGGAACGGCCACCCAGCTACCGCAAGTTCTGGAACGTCAACTTCCCCGATCCCGATCCGCAAGATGTTTCAGCCTTGTCAACTTTGCCGATGGTGCATTGTGACTTGGATGATCATCCCCTCCCGGTGACATTTCGTGATGGGAGCGAATCAACTTCTCAGCAAGAGAATCGTGTCTTACACTATGCAGGGGATTATCAGCAACGACCGCGGCGGCCAGGGAAAGATGTCGCGCTTTGTTTTGGAGGAAACATCACCATCTCTGAAGTCTCCATCTAACCTCAGACTCTCAGCCGGCGTGCTTGACCTTGCCGACGTAGCCTTGGCCACAACGGTTTCCGACAAGCCTGTTTCTGACAAGCCCGTTCCTGACAAACCGCTTTTGCCTCAGGTTCCGAAATCGTTCTGGGATTTCGAGTCGATCACCGGTGGATAGACACTGGCAGTTGGGCCACGCTCACTGCCAATCGGTGATGCTATGGACAGTCGCTGACACTGCCGACACTCACGATCGGCGGTGTGTGAGTCACCAGGAGGCTCTTGCGGCTGAATTAGTGCTATTGCCGCGAAGCTCACCAACTAAGCTACTGGGCGGCCGGCTCAAAGTAGCTTGGCTCATCATCGGTGGAGAGGCTGAATTCCAACAGGCCAGGGACATCACCGGCTGCGGACAACTCGAACTCCGTGTCCGACCCAGCCGGGGCCTCAAACTCCTGAACCAGCGGCTTGAGCTCGCCTCGAACAACCCGGACATGCTCTGGAGCTTCGATACCCAGTTTCACCCGGTTGCCCTTGACCATCGTCACAGTCAGAACGATATCTTCCCCGATGTACAGCTTTTCACCAACTTTACGAGACAGCACAAGCATTTGAATTTCCTTGTCGGTTGGTAAATAACTTCACGTTGCCCTTGTTCCTAACCTTTGGGCACCAAAGTGAGCTCGCAAGTGAGCTTGAATGATGGGCTCAATCGCTGCATCCTCTGTGCCAAATGCGTAACGCAGGAGGACAGTTGAGTTCTAAGCTTAACGTCGCCTAGAACTTACGACTTGTCAGAATGTGATCAGCCTCTTTTGGGCGGGGTGATAGTCACCCAAGGAGTGTCTCACGATAAAACGGCTGTCTCTGAGTGAGACTGGGAGAGGGTCTGTGGCTGGGGAGGTGTGAGGGATGGTCCCCATCGCTTGGAGGCTCCCCGATGAGTTGGTGGGGGAGGGTCCGCAGTTCAGCGGTGGGTCTCGTGCGGCTGAGAGACTGATACGACTGTGGGCGACCAACCGACGCCGAGACAGGAGTGTCTGAGGACCCTTACCCTGATCGAGTGTTCTCGCGAGGCTCACGAAGTCAAGGTCGTCCAGTGCAAGCTACTTGTTTTGAGAATTCTGTGATGCCTCGGTGAGGGTTTTCGTCAGTGAGATTGGCTGGCCGGCCTGCCGCTTGCTTTGCTGGGCAGCTTCCATAAAAGCCAAGATCTCGAGGGTCTCAGCAGGCGGTACCGGGGATTCCTTGGAAAGAAAGAACCGGCAAATTTCTTGGACCAGCGGTTCATAGCCGTCAAAGCCCTCGATCTTTTTGACGCCACGACTGCCGAAGACCAATGCGCCGTAAGGTTTGGCACCGGAACGGATGCCTCTGTAGGTGGCCACGCGGCCGTCCTTCCAAATGCCGGTTACGACGTCTGCATCAAGAGTATGACTTCGCACAACAGTCTGGCAGCCCGGGCCCATAATCGTGAAGAGAGTTTCAACCCCGTGAACCCCATACCAAAACAGGTCGGGGTGGTGCTCTTCCAGGGAACATGGAGAGTACGCTAGGCAGCCGAGGACTTGGCCGATTTGCGGATCCTGATTGGCCTTGGCGACGCTTGGGGTAAATCGCAGCGCCGAGCTGGAAAACAGGGGAACTTGGTGCTCTTCGGCTAATCGGACAATCGCCACAGCATCAGTGAGTGAAGCAGCCAGGGGCTTATCGATAAACAAAGGCTTGCCCGCCTGAATGACTTGCCGAGCTTGCTCAAGGTGCTTCCTGCCGTCGACACTCTCCAACAGAACGACGTCCACCTTGGCAAGCAGAGCCTCAACGGACTCGACAATCTCAACCTGATACCCCCCGCGCAGTACGCTGGCAAACTGCTTGACACGGTTGATGCTCACCGGGATATCAGCACTCCCACCGGGGAAAGCGGCTACAACCTTGACATGGGCTATTGGCCCTACCGCATCGGGCCGATTCAAAATCTTAGTGAAAGCAACCGAATGCGAGGTATCAGTCCCGATGATCCCCGCCTTGAGGATGCCTATCTCCGGCTGGCCGTTCTTGGACTGGCCGTTCTTGGACTGGCCGTTCTTGGATTGACTGTTCTGGGCCTGGGAAACCTCCGCAGTTGGGGTTGCTCGCTTGAGTTCTTGATTCCGCGGGCGATCTTGGGCAAGACCGACAGAACAGGTCGGCTGAGACGCCCCGATCAGGGTCACCAACAACACCCAGGTGGCAAACTGCCCGCGGAAGGGAGATGCAAACATAGCAATCGCTGGGTATGGAGAATCGGTCCCGGAATTGACAAGCAACCCTCTGAGGACAGCTGTCCACAGTCCGAATGGTCGCCAGTGAGAGATCTGAAGATTGGTCGGCTGAGTGGTCTCTTTGAGGCCCCCATCACGATTGAAGGCATCATAGCTCCCTCAGAACTCGGTCGCTACAATCCGTGCAGTCAGCCCGGAACACTCAGCCCGGAACAGGCGAGCCCTGCCACAATCGAGCGATTCCATGGATCAGCAAGGAAATTCTTTGACAATGAGTTTCTTCCCAACATCCTTGGCGTTGATCGCCAGGGGCGGCATTTTCTGTGCTGTGTTGCTGGTGGCACGCCTCCTGGTCGCAGAAGACCCGCCTGCTCAGGGTGACTACAACAGGCTGCTGGCGACGGCCAGGGACCTTGTTGCGCAGGAGGACTTCAAAGCGGCTCGGAAAGTCCTCACAACAGCCATTGAGCAGGATCCGGATCGACCGGACGGCTACAGCTGGCGTGCGGCAATCTCGGAGCAAGAGGGCCTTTTTCAGCAAGCACAGGCGGATCTGCAGCGATTGATTCAACTGGAACCCAAGCAGGCCAGCTTTGTTGACCGATTGGGGGCGATCCAGTTTCAACTCGGCAACATCCAAGACGCTGTTGCCAACTTTGACCGGGCTGTGGCACTCCAGCCCAGCCGCGGACCCGGACACTGGCGCCGTGGGATCGCCTACTATTATGCAGGTCAGTTCACCAAGGGGATCAAGCAGTTTGAGGGCTATCAAACCGTCGATGACAGCGATGTGGAGAACGCAGTTTGGCGGTTTCTTTGTATGGCCCAACGTCATGGACTGCAGAAAGCCCGACAGGAACTCCTCAAAATCGGCGAGGATCGACGCGTCCCCATGCGGCAGATTTATGACCTCTATGCTGGCACCGCCAGTGAGGAGGATGTGCTAGCCGCCTGTCGCTCGGGATCTCCTAACAAAGAAACCCTCAACCACAGGCTCTTTTACGCTCATCAGTATCTCGGCCTGTACGCTGAGGCTTCGGGGAAAACCGAACAATCCCTGAGACATACACGTCAGGCCGTGGAACACAAAATCGGTCACTACATGTGGGATGTAGCTCGGGTCCACCTCCAACTGCGGGAAGCCTCTTTGCAAGAGTCTTCGCAGCGCAAGTCCCCAACAATCGAAGACCGGTAAGTCGGTCTGCGGCCACATCTTCGGCCACAAGTCTCGGGGACGGCAACGGAGAAAACCGGCAGGCAGGTTGATTGATCTGATCGAGGGCTGAGAGTCGGTCCGAAATCGTGGCGTAGGCACAACGGCTGGTGGGTCACCAGTGTTGATGCAACGAATCCTCGTTGTGCCTAGACACTTTTCGGAGGGCCACTGACTTGGGCTGTCCCAGATGTGGCCGCTGCCCACCCATAGGTTGTTGCATGAACTTACTGAGGGCCCTCCAGGTTGGGCCTCTGCCACAATCTGGAACAGTTGAATTACTCAGCTTGGTGGCTGAGAATGACGAGGGTCTGTTCTGCCTGGGGGGACCACTTCAGCGGAATCACCCAAGCGGCGGTGCCCATCTTGCAGAGACCTTCTTTGCCTTGCTTGCAATAATAAAAGGCGGTCGAAACTCGAACCTTGCAGTTGCCTTCTGGCTGGGTGACCGGCAGCGGAATCGAGAGCTCTTGCGAAGGCTTGGAGACACGAACGTTGGTCTCAAGAGCCCCTGGATTGAGCCCCTGATTTTTGCTGAGCGATTCCAGCCGGTATCGCAAGGGAGCAAGAGGATTGAGCTTAAAACCCTCAGGGAGGGATAGCTTGACCTGAAAGCGAACCGCTCCGTCGACTGTTTGAACGGCAGTCGGTTTCAGCTCTTCGGCAGCGGCTTGACCGAGAGTTCGATTCAGGCGGGTCGCTTGTTCAGCTGGCGGTTTCAGGCCCGCAATCTTGAGCGTCGAGACTTGGTTGTCCGCAAGGGAAATGACGCGGATGGCGTGGTTGTTGGTGTCGGCCACATAAAGGGCCGCACCCGCAGAACTCAGCCCAGCTGGCTCGTCAAACTGAGCTGGGTTGTCTCGGAGTCCCGCCTGGCCGGTTCCCGCAATGGTGCTGATCGACTTCTTTTGCAAGTCGATCAGCTTGATCTTGTTGTTGTACGTGTCAGCCACATAGAGCTTGCCGTTGAGATAGCTGACCCCCAAAGGGTGTTGCAGCAGGGGACCGTCGGTCGCCTGAGCAATGGGTTGATCGGCCCGCATTGCCGTGAAAAACGCAGCGTCGCCTCCGGCCGGCTGCAGCAACCCGGTGCCGTCGCGGTCTCCGAAGGCAAACAGTCGAGCGGCGGGCAATTTGGGTGTGCCGACGACGGTACTAACTGACTGACTGGCAGTAAACGGCACCGCCCGGATCGAACTGCCTTCGCTATCGGCCACAAATAAGGATTTGCCATCGGAGGCCAAACCGCTGGGCTGGGCAAAGGCTGAGGTGGGCTGACCGTCCTGGGTCTCGGTTTGACCTGGGAACTTCGGCAGCAAGGCTCCATCGATGATGTCCTCGCGGCCGTTGCCGGCATAGGGCCCGATACCCTTTTCATCAAGTGACATCGACCAAATCTGGTGAGGGCCCGCCATAGCGATGTAGAGCGTGTCCTTGTGGATCAGCAAATCCCAGGGACTGTTGAGGCTTGTGGTATCAGGCGGCCCAACCCATTTTTCGATTTTCTCCAAGTCCTCCAAGGACTGAATCTTGGAAAGATCCATGCCTGGCCAAAGACGCTCGCGACGCTGTTGGCCGGTCCCGGCAATCGTGGTGACCATCCGGGCTTTGAGGTCGACCTTACGCAGAAGATGGTTCTCAGTATCAGCGACGTAGAGGAACTTGCCCTTGAGGGCCATCCCCTGCGGTTTGTTGAAAGATGCCTTGCTGTAGGTTCCGTCGGCGGACCCGATGGCCCCGCTGCCGATGATCGCTTGCAACTGGCCATCGAGAGTCGAAATCACAACGCGATTGTGGTTGCTGTCGGCGATAAACAGCCGGCCAGAGTCCTCATCGGCCAAGACCTTGCCTGGAAACAAAAGCGGCGAGGTCTGACGAGCTTTCAGACGTTCCAGATCAAACTGCAGCGGCGTCTCATTGAGCAGACCTTTCTTGCGATAGTAGGGCAGAACCCGCTTCAAGAAACCATCCAGCTCTTCAAAGGTAACCTCTCCGCTACGTCCAGCGACGAGTCGGCCTTTCGGGTCGATCACTCTCAGACTGGGCCAGCTGCCGATCTGGTAGCCCTTCCAGATCTTCATTTCCGCATCGTTGACCACTGGGTGCTCGATCTCATAGCGAAGGATCGCCTCTTGAATATTTTTGGTACTCTTTTCGCCTTCGAACTTGGCTGAATGCACACCGATGACCACAACGTTGTTGGGATAGGCTCGTTCAAGCTTCTTCAACTCAGGCAGGATGTGGATGCAGTTGATGCAACAGTAGGTCCAGAAGTCGAGCACGACGAACTTGCCCTTGAGATCCTCCACCTCCAGCGGACCAGCGGTGTTGAGCCACTCCGTTCCCTCACGCAGACTCGGTGCCGGGAACCCACGGGGAAAAGGATCCTCGCCTGCCTCGGAATCCTGCTGAAACGCCGCCAAGGTCGTGCCCTCCGAAGTTCCCAAAAGTTCTCGGGCACCGTGTGGGGTCGGTTGTGGGAAAAACGTCAAGAGCCAGAGCAGCATGCCATACCCTCCCAGCCCGACCAGAACCGCTCCGGCCAAGAGGAGGAGATTTGTGTGCCATCGCTGACTCTTCTGAGATGTTGGATTCATGGAAAACCTAGCGTCCTGAAAAGGCTAATGCCCGACCGGCCGTTGGAGGAACTCATGGTTGTGGCAGGCTGTCCCGCAAGCATCCCCGGCACCTTGAGCCCCGTGCCTTGTGAAGCCCCGTGCCTTGTGAAGCCCCGTGCCTTGTGAAGGTCTGTGCTTGTCAAGCTCAAGGTCTGGTTGGCAAGACTTCCGCAAGGTGACCTTGGGCCAGGATTCGCCTGCTCAGGTGCCTAGGCTTCAGGTCTCTCGCCCGACAAATCGTCGCAACGATAACTCAACGCTTTGACTGCCGGCAACCGGGTCATTGTGTTTGACCTCACTCGGCAATGCCCACCGGCGGATTTTCTCGCCAGGAATCTCAATACGGACCCGGACAACTCGACCTACCTTTTACTATTCGTTCCCGGTTGGTGGATGGTTTCTGAGGCCGGTCCTCAACGGATCGGTCGATTGACCCCCTTATCTGATTGGCCAGCGATGTGCTGTTGGCCCGTCGGCAATCATTTGATTCCAAAGGTTGCGGCACTGAGCAAAAGATCTCATCTATCGCGATTTTGCTGCCGATGGGGGTGAGACAACGGAACCAGGTGGAAATCCAGAAGGCATATGTCTCCACCCAAAAGGGGTCCGACCTTGGCTTGGGTTTAGTGGATTCCGGGGGTGAGATTCCGCAGCCAGTTGCAGGCCAAGCAGTCGATTCCGACCAGGAGTTCGTTGCGGTGTTGGCGCTTGGCTACGGGGCGGGCTTGGCTGGTGGAGACTTTGGCTGGTTTCCGAGGTTGAAGCAAGCGGGAATCGACGTTGACACTCGGCATCTTGGGAACCTAGTATTCCGGCCCGCAATGGGATTCGGGGCTCCCTTGGGCGGCTGTTTCTCGGAAATCGAAACCGGTGGAGACAGCGGGGCTCGGGGAGGATCCTCGGCAAGGATTCGATTGCTCCAAGGGATGGTTGTGCAGAGGCACCTTTGCGGGCAGTCACTTGGTTGAAATTTCCAAAAGGACAACCGGGACCGATTCTGGTCTCGGTTGGAGGAACTGATCCGCTCGGGGAAATCCGCCGATGGTACGCTGCCACCTGCTGCTCGGGTTATTGGTCACCTCTGCCCTGGTGAGTTGGGTGGAAGGTGCAGGTCCACTGCCAGCTCGCAACACCCGGAGCAAGAGCAAGTGGGCTTATCGCATGTTCACTTCGGCATCGCCGAACTCGAATGTCGAATTGCTGCAGCATGATTTTGGAGTGGTGCCTCGAGGAAGCAAGCAAGAGCACTTTTTCCCAATCCGCAATCTCTATGCCGAAGATGTCCACATCGAGGCGATTGAGAGCACCTGTGGTTGCACAACCGCTCAGGTGACTAAGCACACACTCCGAAGCCGCGAAGTGGGTTACATTGTCGCCAGGCTGAACACCAAGTCCTTTGTCGGACGCCGAACAGCAGTGCTGACGGTCAGGTTCGACAAGCCTTACCCTGCCGAAGTGCAACTCAAGATTGCCGCGAATATCCACACGGACCTCGAGATCACACCGGACTCCCTGACGGTGGGAGCAATCCCTCAGGGACAACCCTTAAAACGAGTGGTCAACATTCGCTACACGGGCAAGGCGAACTGGCGGATCACCGGAATCCAGGTGACTCATCCCTCGGTCGAGGCTGAGGCTGTTGAATTGAAGCGACAGCCTGGCGATGCCATCGAATATGCCATGACCGTTGAAGTCCTCGGAAACGCCCCAGCTGGATTCCTGCGAGAAACGATTACTGTTTTCACCAACGACCGCTCAGCCAAGCGAATTCCCATCGAACTTCGGGCTCAAATCGAACCTTCCATCGTCGCTCGGCCGGCCAACCTGTTTTTGGGGGTGTGCGAACCCGGGGAGACCAAGACCAAACAGGTCGTCGTCAAGGGCGACCGTCCGTTTCGAATTACCAAAGTCGCCTGCAGCGAGCGTGGCTTCACCATTCAGCCGGTGCAGGGGGTCCGCAAGAGCCTGCACTTAGTGCCGGTGACCTTTACCGCAGGGTCGTCTCCTGGCCAAATTGACGCCAAGATCACCATCGAAGTTGACCAAGGTCAGGCGATCACCCTGGAACTTCACGCTCATGCTCAGGTCTCCCCCGCACAACCAAGACGTTCTCGCCGTTTCTGACCTGACTGCTTCAGATCCCGCAGACGGCCTGCAATGCTGCAGGTTGGGACGTTGTTGAAAACAGGCGGTCTTTGTAACCCTCAAGAGAAGTTTGCAACGCAGAGCGACCAACGGAAGCCCGCAATCCCGCAGATAGGCAACTGGCTCGGCCGAACGGTTCTCAGGGAATTCCGAGTCCCAGGCATTCGCGGTCCCAAGAAGGCCGACCTATTGCGGTCCAATGAACTGCCAGGTGATCAACGCTAAGTAATCCTGCAAGCTATCTTTTGGATTGCAAGGCGATCACGCCGTCCCAGTCTGCGGGTGCCTGTCGGTTGTGCTGGGCGATCAGGACCGTCAAAAAATCCTTGACCACATCCTCTGGGGGAACTTTGTGCAGCAGGGAGAACGCTTCGGCGAACCGACCTGCTTGCAGGGCATCCAGGGCCTCTTCGAAATCGGCGATGTTCTGGTTGCTCAACTGTGGGTACTCGGTCTCAGGAGGCAGTAACTCACTGATTGCCACCGGACTCTCCAGACCGTAGGGTCGAAAAACCCCGAGACGTCGCAGGCGTGCTGCTTGGGGCACCAAAGAGCGTGCCTTCAGGGCAGTGGCCTCATCAAGTAGAATCGGGGCGCGAAGAATTTTGGTCATTCCCTCAAGCCGGCTGGCTAAGTTCACCACCGGACCGAAAACGGTGACCTTACCTTGTTCGGCTGTGCCGATTTCCCCGGCAACGGCGGGGCCACTGGCGATGCCGATGCCCATCTCGAAATCGCGTAACCGGTGTTGTGCTTGGGCGGCGGCCGACTGGAAAGCCGCCCGAATACGCAGCGCTGCAACAGCGGCTCGCTGGGCAGCATCCGGGACAGCCAAAGGCCATCCCCAGAACCCCATGGCTGAGTCGCCGTGGAAGTCGCCGATGACACCACCCTGTTCGCTCATGTGGTGAGTCATCACCCCTAAGGCCTCGCTGACACGGTGCAGCAGTTCCATCAAGTGCCCGGCAGAACGCTCGCTGTGCCGACTAAAGCCACGCAGATCACAGAAGAGCACCGTCACTTCGGCTTCTCGAGGGGCCAACAGGTCTTCAGGATCGTCAACAGCGAGACTTTGCAGCACAACCGGCGAAAAAAATCGTCGAAAGGCAAGTTGTTTGCGTTGGAGCTGGCGGATCTGTCGAAGGCTGTTGAGAATCTCGGCGACCAGTTCGGTGAACTTGATGTCCTCGCGCAAGTCAGTTAACTCGCTCGGGGTGCTTTCAGCCGCTGTGCTGGAAAAGCGTCCGCAGAGGTAGAGCCCCCAGCCTGGACAAGCGCCCCCGGTTACCGGAACGCAGAATGCCCAGTCCACGTTGTCTGCTTGAGTGAACGTTGAGGGAGACCCGACTGGTCCGCTGGAGTCGGCGGAGTCCTCAGACAAAGACAACGTGGAGGCATTGCCTGGTGAGTGCCTCCAAACATGTTGGACGCTCTGCAGCGGACCTTGCAGCGCTTTGAGAATCAGACGCTGGCTGGGGAAAAAATCCCCGCCCAGATTAAGCCGCCGATCCCAATGCAACACTCGGATGACCTCCTTCCGGCTGGACCGATCCGATGGATTGGCCTCCTCTTCAGCCGGCTCAGAGTCCGGCTTTGGGCTGAGGCCCTGTTGGGTCAGAGAGACCAGAGCGGCAGCATCGGCTCGCGTCATCCCAGTCAGCAGAAGATTGACCAGCTGAACGGCTAACTCGGAATCGCTGCTGGCACCAGCGATGACCTCAGGGAGGCGGCCCAGCACACGGAGCCGGCTCTCGGCATCGCGAAACCGCAATTGAGAGAGTTGTCCAGGTCGGTAGGCATGTTCCGCCAGAGGGGCCGGAGCGTCCAGCGAAACCGCGGCCACATCATCGGAGAGGGTGAAGGTCGTTTGCCCAATGACAAAATGTTCGCCGGGCCCGATGTCAAACTGACGTTGATCCTGGCCTCGGAAAAACACCTCGTTGCGAGCTTTGTCCAACTTGCGAACCCAGAGACGCCCTCTGGTGTACTGTAACTCGGCATGTTGTCGCGAAATGTTCTCATCCCACGGAACACACCACGGAACCGACGTCCTGCCGAGGGTCACCGGCTGGGCATCAGCAGCCAATTCCCGACGCCACCTTTGATGCGGCTTGGGACCTTGGGCAATCAAATCGGGCATAGGTGAGCCGAGAACTAAGTCCAGTTGGAATTGCGACCCACAGCTTAGCACATTTGGGGAGATAGCCAGCGGTGCCCAAGAGCACCTCGAAATCGACCCACCGCAACCATCAAGCATGCAGTCAGGGACGCCGCCAAACCACCTCCGCCCGACTGTTGTCGACTGTGGTGCCAACAAAACCGCGACAGAGACACCGGCGACGCCTCGGCGTCGGTTAGCCCAGCGTTGCTGTGGCGGTCATCGCGCCTGAAAACGGGTCATCCTCGGAACCTTCCGAGTTGTCAGGGACCGACCGGCGGATCGGATCAGCGGGGCGAGGACCGGAGCCGCCTCCCAGTCCGGACCGAGGGGAATGACTGTTGGAGGATTGGTTTAGACTATCGCTGAGGCCCATCCGCCGACGCAACAGGGCAAAAAGCCCACGGGAGGAATCGTTCAGAATATGGATGGCCAATCCCCAGAGAGCGGTGAGCACCACCACGATGATCCCTAAGGCAAGCAACCCCTGTTCGACCAGGCGGCTCTGCAGATGAACAATCGGTGCAGTGGAACGATCACGTGGCTCCTGCACTAATGCCACCCAACCAATATCTCCCACCTCGGCTGGTCGCCCCTGAATCACAACCGGCGAAAAGCCTGCCAGCCACTGACCGCCATAGGCAGGGTCATAGTCACTCAGGGGGTCCTGATAACGCTGATGGACCGGTTGTCCAGAACCGGCCTGCAGCCGTGCCACCTGCTCGCGGTATTTTGGCTCCAGTCGTGCCTGAGGCAACTTCTCCCGCCCAGGTGCCGCTTGGAGCTGGGCAAGGTAAGGGTGTTGTAAGATCAACCCCTCGCTTCGCATATCAATCAGCACAGCAAATTGTCGGTCGGCCTCAAATCGAGAACCGGCCGAGCGATCCGTTACAGACTCAGCCGTGCCAGGCTGAGCCATTTCGGGAGTATTGACTTCAGGCCCGCCATCACCGTCAAAATGAGCACCATCAAGATGGGTCCCGTCAAGATGAGCACCGGCTGCAGAAGTTCCGGCCTCAGAGGTTCCGGCCCCAGAGGTTCCGGCCCCAGAAGTTCCGGCCCCAGAGGTTCCGGCCCCAGAGGTTCCGGCTAGTGCAGCGACTTCTCCTGTCAGGTCGCCACTGCGAAGCTCGCCGAATTCCCCTAATTCGACGGTCATCGCCAGCAGTCCGATGACCTGACGTGTTGGATCGTTTTCCGGCTTGTCCCAAATCGGCACGGAGAAGGCGACCATCGGAGCAAAGGTGGCCTGGCTGGTAAAGACTAGGGAACGATGTGGATGCGTCACCGGTTTTAAGCCACTGCGGCCTTGAGGGAATTCGCAACCCTGCCCGTGGAAATAGTCTCGGTGCGACCAGTTGGCACCAATCGTTTGGCTCTGCGGTGAACGGGCCAACTGCCAGCCCAACGCGTCGGTCAAAAACCAACTCTTGGCTGGGGTTGTCGAGCTATGCCCGTGATGTCGTCTCTCGATCCAGCGTTGCAGTTCTGCGATCTCGGGAAAGGCCGACGGATCACTCAGACGGTCCCAGCGTTCGGACAACGCTGGCTGGTTTCCCTGCCGTCGATGCTGTGCGATTCGAGCTAAGGCACGCTGCAACAGGTCGCGAATCTCGATTCGCTCCTGCTCCAGCACTCGCCAGCGGCGGTCGATATCTCGCGCCACAGTCTCGGCCACAAACCGAGCTGCAAAGTGGTCACTCTCCAACGATCTCTGGATTAACTCGGTACTGGAATGCCGCACCGCTGTATTGATGCCGTTAAAGGCAAAAATCGCCCCGACCAACAGCAAGAAGGCCGGCATCAAGGCACCAAGAATCAACAACGGGCGGCGCTCGCGTCGTTTGGCCCGCAACTGCAAGGCCTCCACCACAGCCTGGGGGTTGGGAAATCTTTTGGAGGGGTTGGCCGCCAGGCAGCGGTCTAAGATCTCCGCTAAGCTGCTATCAACGTTGGGAACTTGCCGATGTGTCGTCGGCAACGACGCTTTGCGTAAGCATTGACGATACAGCCTGAGCCGTTCGTCCAAGGTCGGGGCCTGCTGGAGCTGTTCCACCAGCTCTCTGGTCCGATAGGGAGGCTCACCAACGAGCATGCGATACAGCACCGCTCCCAACGCATAGACATCCCATCTGGCGTCGGGCGCGGCTTTCAGGTCGGCTTGTTCCGGCGCCATGTAAAAGAGGGTGCCCAAGGCAGGTGTCTGTTCGTGACTGAGTCGACTCTGCCCGAAGTCGGCCAGCCGGGGCCGAGCATCGCTATCGAGAAGGATATTGGCTGGCTTGAGGTCACAGTGCAACACACCTTTGCCGTGGGCATGAACAAGTCCGATGGCGACTTCGCGAAACAACGCCACCGCATCGGCCACCGGCAAGGTGCCTTCCTTGATATGGTCCTCCAGGGAACCATGTTCCAGATACTCCATCACATAAAACGGTGGCTCGGCATCCCAACCCACCTCGATTAACTGCACCACATAACGATCGGCAGACAAAAACGCGAGCTTCTCGACCTCCTGGTTGAGCAACGACCAGTCCAGGCCGCCTCGGTGAGCGTAAAACTTAATGGCAACACGCCTGTTGGTGTTGCGGTCCAGTGCCACCCAGACCTCGCCGTAGGCCCCAGCTCCCAAGAATTGCTCAATCTCGTAGCCTGGCACCTCGGTCGGCGGCGATATTCGCTCCAAGCTTCGCTGCTGTGCTAAACGCCGCTCCTCCGGCCCTTGGAGTTGAGTCTGCGTTTGTGTTTGTGTCAGTTCCTCGGCCATCACCCGCTGCCAACGGTCATTGGCAGCCTCCCTTGCCAGGTTCTCAGCTGGGCCTTGATCACCCCAACTTGCAAATCGTCCGTCTGCTGCTCCTGGCCTCAGACCAATGTCTTTCGATCTGCAGATACCGTGCCGTCATTGACCCCAAAGGCCTTTTGGTCTCATCAACAACCAGCGGTTCACCGGGCGGCCAGCCACTCGTTCAGGCTTCCCTGAGCCCCCGAGCTTCACCCTAACTATCCACGACTGAGTCGACCGACACACATTCTCGAGCCCCTTCCGGCTGGGGCCAGCCGACAGCATTGATGGATTTGTCGAACCGTCATTTCATCGCTGACGCGTCTGAACTGTCTGCCCCGATGCTCAACGATGGTCGATTTTGCGCGATGCCCCATCCCTTGGCCGATTGCTTGGCGAGAGTCTCCAATCCGTGGCGATCCCTCAGCGAAGGCCCCCTAATAGGAGGTTTTCAGCAGTTGCATCAATTGATAGGGGGCGATGGAGAATCCAACTCGTCGGTAGGTTTCCTGGGCTTGAGTATTATGTTCTTCCACATAGAGGCGTAGCCCCACAACGTTGGGATCCTGTTGGACAAGCCCATGAAGATGGGCGAAGAGCCTGCGAAAGACCCCCTGCTGCCGAACACTCTCCTCGACGTAGACGCTTTGGACCCACCACACTTGGCCGTTCCGCCAGTCGCTCCATTCGTAGGTGATCAGCACCTGGCCGACGATCCGCGAAGTTTGAGCAAACGAGGTAGGATCTCCAGTGTTTGGTTGACCGACGCTGTTGATCAGCTCGGCCACAAAGTACCGGCCTTTCGTAGCATCGGCCAACAAAGCCGCCACTCCGCCGGTCACAGTAGCTACGTCCAGTTGAACGCCTTCGGTCTCCTCAGCCAACAGGCAATTGAAGGCAACAATTCTCTCACCATCGGCGGGGACCGCCTCGCGAATGCGAAGGTGGTCGGTTGGGTCCATCTGGCTCAATCCTGTTCTCGGTTTGCTATTCTCAGTTCCCTGTCACTGGTCTGCCGGGTGAGTCGAGTCGCCCGCACCCGGTTGTTAAAGGCATCCGCTTACTACTGACCTTCGGAGAAGTTTCCGACCCAGGGCTTTCCGTCTGCCCTTGTTTGTGATGACCTCAAGGGGGCAGCCTGAGGCACCACCGAAAAGCCCGGATTGCCGAACGAAACACCCTGCTTCGTCGAAGACTTTTCAGGGAATCAGTAATACCTGGCTTGTGCTTTCCTTTTGTGCTTGAGCTTGCCTCGACCTTGTTGAAAGTTTTTCACGCAGCGGACTTTAGACGAAGTTCCTCGGTCGCGGCTGGTGGTCCACAATCTCGTTGAGTGACTGACTGTCTGGTGGAAGTCTGCGAAGAATCGTCTGAGGCGGACATCTGAGTACAACAGGGCTGCCCAGAGGGATTCGTGTTGTGTTGTTGGTTGTTCAGAGCCGGGTTTCTTCCAATCACTCAGAGCCCGAGCAGCCCCCCACTTGCGGGTTGTGTGCAGACTTTGGAAAGCTGGCGGTAATCCAACAAACCATTGCTGAAGACGCAATCGACGTCCAAGTTACGACAGACACCGAGTGATTTTTCCTTATGATGAGTCTGGCTGATGGACCTTCATTGGACTGTCCCAGGCGTGGCCCTTGCCCCCGAGAACTTGTTTTCCCCCAGATGGACTCGAATCAGATGGGTGAGCCTGGGCTCTTTTGGCTCTCGACCAAGCAAGCCTCCGTCGCAAGCCGAAACAGTCGAGCCAACCAGGTGAAAGTTTTCTGAGCCTTAGACCAATGTCTGCTTGAGCGAGAACGATCAGGCTCCCAGCCAAAGTGGCCAAAGATTTTTAGGTAATCAAGTGTTTATGTCTTTCGAAGACTCGCCAGACCGATCCGAAAAGCCCTCTGCTGAAACCGATCCGGATCTCACGAAGCGCAAGCCTGACACGGTGTGTGACCAGGATCCGCGTCCATTGATTGATGTGCGAAAACTCAGCAAGGCGTTCCCAGACGCTCGGGGAGAATTGATCCCCGCAGTTGACCAAATCAGCTTTCAGGTGTTTCCTGGGGAAATCCTGGGGCTTTTGGGTCCCAATGGGGCAGGCAAGACGACGACTCTACGGATGCTCAGTACGCTCCTTCAACCCACTGGGGGCACTGCTGAGATAGCTGGCTTCGATTTGTTGAGTTCTCCTGAGGACATCCGCAAACAGATTGGATTTGTTTCCGCGAGCACTGGTGTCTATGGGCGATTAACTGCTCGGGAAACCATGGAGTTCTTTGGCCAACTGCATGGTCTTCGTGGGAGTGAATTGCAGGACCGTGTTGCTGACTTGATAGAACTGCTGCGGATGGAGCCTATTGAGAACCAGGTAGGTCTGACGATGTCCACCGGGCAGCGGCAGAAAGTGTCAATCGCCCGTGCGCTGATCCACGAACCGCCGGTGTTGATCTTTGATGAGGCCACCGCAGGTTTGGATGTGTTGGCCGCGCGTGCGTTGGTGGACATGGTGGAACAACTACGTTATCGAGGCAAGTGTATCATCTTCTCGACGCACATCATGCGTGAAGCGGAGAGACTGTGCGACCAACTTGTCATCCTGAGCGGAGGCCGAATCCGCTGCTGCGGAAGTCTGATTGATCTCACCCAAACAATGGGGCCGCTCGACCTCGAAGAGTTCTTCCACAGTCAGGTCTCCGACGACCATCCCCCCGACTTCTAAATTCAACCAGATTCCCACAAAATCTGCCGCAGCGTTCTTTGAGCCAATTTTCCTTAGCCCAGAGCACTGAAGATTGTTGTTAATTTCTCTGGTGGAGGATCTCTCCCCGTACCCCGCACTCGCAGCCGGCAAGCTTTGGGCAGCCGGCAAGCTTTGGGCAGCCAATGGAGTCCTACTTGGGCTTTTGGCCGACATGCAGACCAATCGCGCCTAATGCCAATCCCTGAGAGCGGACAGCCACGAAACCCGCTTGCCTCCATTCATCTGCCAGAGCAGCTTTGCTGGGGAACCTCGCGGTGCTGTTGGCCAGATAACGGTAGGCCTGGGGATCCCCTCCCGTCAGCTTCACCACAGTAGGCATCATCCAATCAAGGTAAAAGCGGCTCCCCCATCGAAGAGCGGAGAGTTGCGGTTGCGACATATCCAAGCAGACAAACCGCCCGCCTGGCTTGAGAATCCTCAGCACTTCCTGGTACACGGCAATTCGGTCGCCCACGTTTCGCAGAACCCAACCCATGGTGACTGCATCAGCACATGCCTCCGGCAGTTCGGTTGAGTCCGCCGAACCCAATCGTAAAGGGTGTTGCTGGCTGGCCCGTCCCTTAGCTTCCCAGGGACCAGCTGCCTGGCTCTGGTGGTCTGCAGCAACCGACTGCGCGGCAAAATGTTGCCCGGCTTTGTGACCGGCAATGGCCAACATCTGCTCAGCGACATCCAAGCCAATCACCTGTCCACCCGGCTCAACCACGCGGATGAGTTCCAAATAAAGGTCCCCAGTGCCGGTGCCTAAGTCCACTGCCGTTGCTCCAGGGTGCAAATCGGCCCAGCCGACGGCCAAACGCCGCCATCGGCGGTCCCCACCCAGGCTGATCAGTCGATTCAATCGGTCGTATTGGCCGGCGATCCGATTAAACATTGTCTGAACATGCTTTTCTTTGTCCTTCCCGCTGAGAGCGGAAACATCTGTGGCCCGCGGAAGGGACTTCTGGCATGACGCCGCGTGATTCACAATAGACCTCTTTGAATGTTGCGTGTGCCCGGGTCCATTGTAGGAATGAGGACCCATCGACATCTTTCTTGGGGGAACAATTGTCGCAGCCCGTGACCTAGGGTCTCGTTGCCTCTCCAATAAAGACATAGGCTGACCAGACGACTCAGCAATACCTTCTTTTCTGGAACACCCTTTGGGTCGGATAACCGGCAGGACTCAATCTCCAGGATTCAATCTCCAGGACTCAATCTCCAGGCCTCAATCGAGGCGGATGGGCAACCGGGTAAGCGGTCTGGTCGTACAGTGCCAACAATCTGAAAAACTTGTCCATCCACGATAGTTGGATGCACATCTTTCCGCCTCCGCGAGAGATCAGGCCTCCGCGAGAGATCAGGCCTCCGCGCGACTCGAGGTTCTTCCGAGGATGTGCCTAAAGGCGGAGTTTGACGTTGAAGAAGTTCCTGATTCGGCAAAAGCAGTGCGTTCTGACGCACACTCACTGACAGTCAAGGGTCCGCCATGCGGATCTGCCAACGAGCTGGTGAACACGATGAACCCACCTAATCTGAGCACGGACATGTTACACGACCCAGACGATTACTCCACGAATCCCTCTCAGGCCCTCACCATGGGGCAATTGATCGATCAACGTCTGAGCCGTCGTCAGGTCCTCAAGCAGGTCGCAGGGGGAATGCTGGCCGTCTCAGTTGCTGGCACGGCCAGCCGTTCAGCCTCAGCAGCGGAACGCGAGACTTCCTCGGATTCCTCGAGTCTGACCTTTTCCGGGCTTGAGCATGGGCTGGACGACAAGATGCACGTCGCTGAGGGATACCGCGCTCAGGTTCTCATCCGCTGGGGTGATCCTGTGCTGCCGGGCGCACCACAATTCCATCCCCAACAGCAAACTGCCCAGCGGCAAGTCCAACAATTCGGCTACAACAATGACTTCATTGCCTTTCTTCCGCTGCCCTTGGGAAGCAACAATAGTCGAAGGGGTTTGCTGTGTGTCAACCACGAGTACACAGATCCGTGGCTGATGTTTCCCGGCATCACTCCTAGCAATAGCCTGGAGACGCTCAGCCGAGAACAAGTTGAAATCGAGATGGCCGCTCATGGTCACTCGGTCGTGGAAATCCAACGGGTGGGCCCGGATTGGAAGGTCGTGCTGGAGAGTCCTTACAACCGGCGGCTGACCGCCCTCGATACCAAGATGAAGTTTTCCGGCCCCGCCGCCTCAGCAGACAAACTCAAGACCACCGCAGACCCAACCGGCACACAGGTGATTGGCACCATCAACAATTGTGCCGGTGGAGTGACTCCTTGGGGCACTGTGTTGATTGCTGAGGAGAATTTCAATAAGTACTTCGCCGGGGAGTCGGCTGATCCGTCGCAGACAGAAGCGTTCCAGCGTTATGGCATTGGAGGGAAGCCCTCTGCGGCTTGGTTCCGCTTCCACGACCGGTTTGATCTGGCCAAGGAACCCAACGAGGCCAATCGTTTTGGGTGGATGGTGGAATTGGATCCCTATCACCCTGAGCTAATGCCGGTCAAGCGGACCTCCATGGGACGCCTCAAGCATGAAGGGGCCACCCCGGTGTTGTCCCCTGACGGCCATGTCGTCGTCTACAGTGGCGACGACCAAGCTGGCGACTATCTCTACAAGTTCGTCAGCGCCGGAAAATACGACCCCGACCACCGAGAAGCCAACCGGGATCTGTTGGACGAAGGCATCCTTTATGTCGCTAAGTTTGACTCTGAGGGCGTGACCTGGCTGCCAATGGAGCAGGGAAAGGGACCGCTGGTGGCCTCCGGCGGTTTCCACTCCCAGGCTGACGTCCTCATCAACGCCCGGCTGGCTGCGGATGCCTTGGGGGCCACGCCTTTGGACCGACCAGAAGATGTCGAGGTCGACCCGGTCACTGGGCGCGTCTACGTGATGCTGACCAACAACTCAAGCCGGGGAACCGCCGAGGGGCACCCGGTGGATGGTGTCAACCCACGAGCGAGAAACATCCACGGTCATGTGCTGGAGATCATTCCACCTGGAACCGACGGCAAGCGAGACCACGCGGCCATCGGTGGGAAATGGGAGGTCTTTTTGCGAGCAGGCAATCCGCAGAATGAGGAAGATCAAGCGCTCTATCACCCAGGCGTGAGCAGCGACGGTTGGCTGACCTGTCCCGACAATGCGGCCTTTGACAGCCGTGGCCGCATGTGGATCGCCACCGATGGGGCGCAGTGGACCTCCAAGATGGCCGACGGCTTGTATGCAACCGATACGACCGGGCCGGGCCGAGCGTTGACGAAGCTGTTCTTCCGTGGCCCGACCGGCTGCGAGACCTGCGGGCCCTACTTCACCCCTGACGATGGCACGCTGTTTGTCGCCGTCCAACATCCCGCTGAAGAACCCAACAGCACGTTTGACAACCCCAGCACCCGTTGGCCCGATTACGATCCTGAATTGCCTCCACGTCCCTCCGTGGTGGCGATTACGCCAACACAGCGAGGTCAGGTTGTCGGCGGTCGGTGAGATCACCAACGCGGTCCCGCTTCCGCCTGGTCCGCAAATTCTGCAAGCTAGTGCCATGTTTCCTGTGATTTTGGCAGTCGGTTGGACGTGAATCCCCCGATTCCACGAGAACCAACTGCCAAATCAGCAGGAAACCGACCACGGGGTGCTTCGGCGAGGTCTTTTGTTTCTCAATGGCAGGGGCCTCCTCTCTGAGACGGACGTAGGAGCCTCAGAAAAGCAGGTGGGACTTGTGGTTGAGCAGGGAAGCAGTTCTTCGCGAACTGCCGACGTTCGTCGGTTGTTCCCTCGGTTGAGTCCTTCGAGGCGTCTGCTCTGCTCAGGGTGCGTGTGGTCTGCCTGGGCTGCGTGTGCTCCGCCTGGGCTGAGTGTGCTCCGCCTGGACTGAGTTTGCTCCGCCTGGGAGGTGTGGTCTGGGCGGAGCACCAACGCGTTGGCGTGCATTTGCTGAGTTGCCATCCCCTTTTCGGTTGCTCACACAATGCTGAACCGGCGGGTGAAAAGCCCGATGTCAAAGACTAACCTCCCGAGGCGAGGGACGCGGCGGCAGCCGCCATTTCGATGTTCCGGAAGGCATACCGAGCAGAGCGATGGACGTCTCCACGAGTGTCGGAGCGACGAGCCAAGCGTTTGAGGGGACCGATGGCTCGGTGAGCTTTTGCACCCATCAAGCCCAAGGCATCGGCAGCCCCTGCTCGCACAAGGTCGTACCGGCTTCCGAGGGCATTGATCAGCTGAGTGACCGGAGCCGGTTGGATCTTGGAGAGCGCTTGGATGGTGTGGATGCGTACCGTTTCCTGCTGATTGCTGAGCAGCCCGATCAGCGGTTCCACGGAGGTGAGGCCAATCGCTTGGAGGGCATCGGCGGAAACACTTGAGAGTGAACCGCCTTCCTTGAGCCGCTGGATGAGCTGCGGAACAGCCGGTGTTGCCCGGGGACCCAAACGCTGCAATGACTTGATGGCTTCGGCCACCACTCGTGGGTGCCGATGGTTTAAGGCCTGCATCAACGGCTGGATTGCCTGTTGGCCGAATCGGCCCAGGCCACTGGCGGCCTCCATGGCTACTCGCGGCTCGGGGTCGTCAATCCCACGGACCAGCCAGGCCCCAGCGGGTTGACAGTCCCGTTGGCAGAACTGAACCACTGCACGCATCGCGAGAAATCGAAGAGCGGCATCGTCGGAAACGACGGCTTTGCTCAGATGATCAAGTGCCTCTGGGGTGCTGCTGACCGCAAGAGCCTGCAGGGCCAGCAGCGTTTTGGGGCCATTGGTTGTGTCGATGGATTGAGCCAAGAGCGGGACAGATTTCTGAGCGTGTGCCTGCCACGCGGACTTTGCCTGAGCCTGCAAACGCAATCCCGCCAGAACCAGGACCACATTTTGCTGTTCTTGGTAGGTTGCATGCTTGGGGTTTCGCAAGACCCGGAAGAGCCCCGGGACCGCCGGAACTGCTCGGCCCTCTAGTTTTTGCAGCAGGCGAAGTGAACGCCGCCGAATCGCTTTGTTCTGGTGATCGACTGCGCGGGCCAACTGCGGTGCAGCTTGGTCCCCATAGTCTCGAACCAAACGGATTGAGGCTGCCAATTGCTCACCGGGTCGAGCAAGGAGCTTGATTAACATAGCCACTTTTTGGGAGTCCGATTCAGGAGCTGAACCCAGACCCAGGACCCGCACCAGCAGAAAGGCGACGACCGCGAGCGTCGGGACTCCCAGCAGCCATTTCCATGCCCCTAAGCAGAGACCGACGCGGCGGGCATGTCTTGCTCGGTGAACGCCCCCTGGACGATTGCGGACCGATCCACGGCGACAGGCGACACCTTGTTGGGCATGAACCCGAGTGCCGGAAGGTTGACCCCCAGAATCAGAGTCGTGCGTTTGTTGGGGGGGAGAACTCTGTGCCGGGACAGTTTCCCCGGTTGGCTGCTGCGGGCCATGCTGCACAGTATCCTGCAGATCTTTGCGATCGACCGGCTTGTGACCCCCGTTGGCGACAGTTGGGTCTGAGGGCCGGCGGGTTTCCGATCCTCCTGAGGGAGTGCTCGCTGGTTCATCATGAATGCATCGGAAACTGATGTCGTCGGTTTCCCAGACGCACTGTTCTTGGAAATGGTGAGCCTTGTTGGTGTGACCTTGGTGATGGAGTTCGTCTTCGGGGGAGGAGTTGTTGCAGGAGGAATTGCCAGCGGCAGTTGTGCAATCCTGGGAGCGGAATGTCGAGCACTTGTAAGGCGGAGGAGGCGAGTGCTCGAAGACCTGGCAGTCGCTCATCTCCTGAGAGGGTTCCTGCCGTAACTGCGTCGGAAACACGGCCAGCTGCATCGTGCGACGAGCGGTTTTGCTTCTGCAGGAGCGATGTTGTTCGGGAACTTTGTTCTCAAAGACCTCCAACATGAGCTGGGTTGTCTGCGGCCGCTGTGCTGGATCGGCCGCGAGGCAGCGTTGCTTCAGGTGGGCAAGGTCTGCCAAGGAAGCTTCGTCCTGAGCGTCGAGGACTTGGACATAGTTGAGGCAGAATTCCAACAACTTCCCAACAGCGTACGCGTCCTGAGCTGGGTGAGCAGCCCACTGCCGCCGCTGCGTTTCGTCTGCAGAGAACAGCTCAGGGGGCTTAGCGTGAAAGACATCCTGCTTTAAGCCCAGCGGGGAGTTGGCACCAATTTCGGTCACGGTGCCCAGATCGCCAAGGCGAGCAATCGAGCCCTGCAAACTGGCGGCGGTGGCATTGAATTTTTTGGTTTCGATGAGCACATTGCCGGGGTTGATGTCCCGGTGGACGAGATTCTTCTGGTGAAGATAGTACAGGGCGTTGATGAGATTTTCGGCATATCGTCGAAGCTGCATCGGAGGGAGGTAGCTGCCGTTCTGCTTGAGAGTTCTGCAAAGGGTAGACAGAGGCATGCCGCAATGAGCCATCACCACCAGCTTGACTGCCGGTCGCCAGGCAACATGATCCCAGAGATCGACCACATCCAAAACCCCCACGATATGCTCGTTGCGGAGTTCTTGGCCATAAAGGATCTCCCCTTCACTCAGCTCCAGGCCTTCAGCGGGAACGAACTTTAAAGCCAGGCGTCTGCGGTTCTTCGAGCCCAACCAGACCGATCCTCCACCACCACAACCCAACCGATAGTACTCGGCTTGTGCGCCGGGGGGTTGATCGGTCGGCTCGTCTCCTTCACCAACAAAGTAGGCGGTATCAGGCACCTGCCAACTCGGAGGCGACCAGCCTTTTAGCGTTTTTGGCATGTTGCGTCCTCGGCTAACTGCCAGGATCAGCGTTGGCGATCTTGGAACTGCCGTTCTTCAGGGCAGATGCTTTCCCATCATGTGATCGCTGGAGACTGCCCCGCCGGATGCGTCGGCGATAGTAAGATGAATTCGTTGTCCAAGGAGGAACGTTAGGGGGTTTGTCCAACCAATTCTGCTCGGGTCAGGGAAAGGCTGAACCAAGGTTCGCCGTTGGGCAAAGCGTTCTTACTGATTCCCTGAAAAGTCTTCGACGAAGCGGGCACCTTTGGTGCGACCATCCGGGCTTGCTGTGGTGCCTCAGGCTGCCCCCTTGAGGTCATCACAAACAAGGGCAAACGGAAAGCCCTGGGTCGAAAACTTCTCCGAAGGTCAGTCGAGAGGTCAGTCGAGCAAAGCGTTCTTGGATTCCAGCACTCCGGGGGCCAAGCACCTTTTGGGGAAGCGGTTCGCTCGCCCGGCTCAGGGGCCGATCTGGGAACGGCTGTTTGACCGAAACGGGTTCCGTGAGCCACCAACGATCCTTTAAAAAGCTGTAGCAATTTCCGCGCTGCTTTCTCAGCAGAAGACAACCTGAGGTCTGAGGGTGGCGACGTCAAGTCGGCTGCTTGAGTTGATTTGAGCTGAGTTGGCGACCACACCTAAGAACTTACCGTCTTCAGGCTGGTTGTGCAGGGTGGGGGTAAGGAAGCTGCACAAGATTGATAACGAGGCTGAAGACGAAATGACAACGTCTAATACGACAGAAAGACTGAGAGGGGGCAATCTCGGGACCGAATTGTCACGGCCTCGGCCTCACCCGGAAAGAAAAGATGGTCCTTTGCGAGCAAGTGAGTTGGGCACCTTCGCAGTCCTTCATGATGTGGCTATGGGACTCTGAGCCTGACGAAATGATCCAGCGTCCGAAAGAGCGAGTGACTCTGGGACCTGACAAGTGACCTACTGAGTCAGGCACGTTCATTGAGAAAACTTGTCGGGTATGTTGCGCAATTCTCCAAAAGATATTGGATCGGTGGATTGCAGACTTCTGCGAATGCTCCTCGCCCTGCCAGGAAATCGCTTCTTGCTGACGATCACCCAGGCTTGATTGGGAAGCGATCCAATCAAACCCGGCACACGAGACCCGGCGGAGTCGGACGAAGCCAAGAGGGTGCGGTCGAGTGGCCCCACGCACTCAGCAGGCCAATCCCGACTGAGTCTTTTTCCTCTGGGTCGATCTGACCTGAGCAAGTCTCTGAGGGCGGTCGTAGCTTCCTTCAAGCATTGAGAGGACAACCGGAGACCCGCGTAGGGGCCCAAAAATCCATCCGATGACAGAACCAATTTTCGCAAGCGAAGTCAGTCCCCTGCAACTCGGTCGGGAAAGCATTGCGGCCAGATTCAGTGGGTCGCAAAATGATGTGAGTCGATGGCACATCACGCTGGGTCGGCTCGTGAAGCGACGATCCGGCCACATGGTCTCGAGTCTGGTGTAAGGTGCAGGGGTTCTGGGCAACTGTCCTTAAGTAACAGCAACCATCGCGATGTTGGGCTTGAAAACCGCGTTCCACGCGGGGTGAACGGCTTCAAGACACCGGAGTTCTGAGGGCTGTCGGGTCGACACGGGCATGTGAGGTTCGTTTGTTTGACAAAGCTGAGATGCTTTGCATCAGATCTCGTCCATGGGATCTGCAAGACTTCCGTTGGGTTGGAGCTCGCTTGATGCAGAGCCAGAGTTCCGACAAGAGGGCCGTGGTGGAACACCCGGGGAAAGTGCGCTCTTGTTATCTAGGGAACGAAACTATTGAAAGAAAATTCCCTCAAAAAGGGCCTTCGGGGAAACTTTTTTCCCGCCGACGGGTGAAGAACCCCCTTTGCGACCCAAAAACCTCTGAAAAGATTCCGTGAGCAAGTGTGGACTGACTCGTCAGCGGGATCGCCAACGACCACAAGCATCATATACTCCATGTTGATGGTGCAAAATAGCTGATCGTTGAAGAGATGCCTGCCCTCGGAGATCACAAGCGACCGAGAGAATTGTCCGATGCCCACACAAATTCCGGAAGATTCGGAATCACTTGGGGATCCTACTTCGACTGTTGCAGATTGTGGCAGAGGCCCAATCTGTCGGGCCCTCAACAAATCCATGCAACAACATCTTGGTGGTTAACGGCCACAGCTGGGACAGTCCAAGTCATGAGCCTCCGATCTGTTTTCGACCCAGGGCTCTCCGTCTGCCCTTGTGAGTGATGACGAAGGGGGGCGGCCAGAGGCATTATCGGAAGCCCGGATCCTCGGTCGTTCCGCAATGCTCTCCTGGAGACCTTTTCCGAGAATCAATACTTGCAGGATAGTGGCGACTGTTGCGGAAATGGATGCTGATCATTTGCACCCTTTCGCCAGACCTGCACAGTTTCTCAGCATGAGATTTCCATCCGCTGCAGGCAGCCAGAAGCTCACACTGGAGTGTGGTCGGCAACAGGAAACCTGAGGACACCTCTCAACAATCAGGAGTTCGTCATCCCGAGTTGGTTCTTGGCGTTTTCCCAATCGTGTCGAATTTGGACGATGAGGTCTCGTTTGAAATCCATGAAGCCTGGGGCTTGAGCGATTCTTTCTGGGACAGGCAGAACACGAAGTTCCGCAATGGTTGAGACCTGATTCCGCAAGGCGTGTTCACGGAAAGCCTGGACCCAGTCTGGCTCTTGATCCACCCTCTCTCGCAAGCTGGCAAGCAGGACGCACCGTTCCACCAACCGAGGCCACAGCCGAACGATCGCGGCCGGCTCGAGAGAGATCCCTCGAGCTTTGGCGAACTCGACCAACCAACTCGCTAAGGCATCTCGGAACCGAAAACGACCGACTGCTGGTTGCTGAAGTCGGTCCTGGCACTCAAAACGGAAGGAGCTGGACTCAGCGACATCCAGGCCAACCTCCTGCATCAGCGATGAGAGCAGATCGTACTTATCAAGAATCCGGAGAATCCGATCGGTCTGGTTGCGCTCGAGCATCTGAGTGAAGTCTGGTGAGGTCTCGGTGGTCTGGGCCACGCGAGTTTCTTGCTCGCAAGTACCTGGCAATACCTTGACGACTTCTGGATCGACCAAGCTGAGAACCTCCTCGAGCAATCGTTCCCCTTCAGGTGGAAGGGTCCCTTCCAGGTACTTGATCAGATCCTCGGCATTCCATCCCTGCAACCAACGCTGATCCATTTTGGCCAGCATCTCTCCCCAGTCTTCTGAGGAAGTCTCTCTCTCCTGGATGACAGGCGGAACAGGATCGTCCATCAACGCACCTCCAGCAGGCCCGCTCTCGACAAGCTCGTCTGCAGGCTGCTCAATCAGCGACCGCAACGCCAAAAGCCTATTCAGCCGCTTGAGAGCTTGAGGGTCCTGCAGCAGTAGCCGAAAAGCCTGCGATGGAATCTGCTCTCCCCGAGCAAGCAACTCAGCGTACTGATCGAGGTCACGCATGGATGGATGCCCTTGGGCCACAAAAGCGGTCAACTCATCAACACCAACAGCCAAAGCCGAAACAACAAACTCAACGCCCGCTGCTTGTCCCAGCCGCTGCTTGTCTCAGCCGCTGTGTGCGGAGTCCGTTTGAGGAGTCCGTCCTCCCGGTGCCAAGCATGCCAACGTATTTCCTCCGAGTCACGGCAATTCTGCGTGATCGACGATTCTCGGCTCCTTCAGCCAAGCTCAGAGACCAAGCTATTGCAAGCTATTGGACTGGTTTTCTGGACAGGCGGCCTTCAGACCTACTTTCAGGCACTCTGGAGTAACTGCAACAAGATATCCAGTGTTTTTGAAAGGTTTTCTTCAAAGAGCCGCCGCGGCACGCTCTCCCTGAGTGTTCGTCGGGCTCGATACAAAGCCTGATCGTACTGGGTCTGAGGGAGGCCCAGGGTGAGGGCCGCTTCGGTGCGAGGCTGTCCGTTCAACTTCGCCAGAAGGGCGCGACGTTCCGTGGAACTCAAACCCTCAACGATGGGGTGAAGTCGAAGATACATCCGCTGAAGTTCTTCTGCTGCGTTCTCCCCAGGGGGCCTCTTTTGAGGTGCCGGGACATCGGTCAGCAGAGCGGCCGGGGCGTTTCTCCGGCAACGGCCATCCGAGATGATTTTATTGAGGACACAAACAGCCAGATAACTACTTGGATTGTCCCTCGGAACCCAATGAAACCTAGGTTTTCCTTGCTGACCAACCCGTAAGAGGTCCACGAAAAGCTGCTGAACGACGTCTTCGGGCTCAGCTGCACCGCGTCGCTGAGCGACCTGGAGCAGTTGCTCATAGCACCGAAGGAAACATGCAGCGAATTCTTCTTGGTTCATCGAGACGGTCCCTACCCATTGGCCGCCTGCCGCATGACCCCCCGTCAGAAGGGCTACTAACGCGTCATCAACATCAACGCCTCAGCGCAGTCAGATTCTATGCAGACTCAACCTCTTAACGCCCCAAGCCGGAGTTTTTTGGACCACTCGAGGAAGTTCCGCAAAGAGGAACTGGCGCACTCAGGAAGTTCTGCAACGAAGGCGCGTGGAGACGCAACTGAGATTGCTCCCAGACTCAAACGGCCTTCTTTCCATCAAAGATAAGCGATTGGATGGACTCTTTGGGGAGTCCTCTCTGAGGAGTTGGCTCGGATGGTCGGCACCCGGGAATCTGCGAGTCGACGTGAGAATCTGTCTCAAAAAACAGTCTGGCTTCCGGCGGCGTGATCGACGAGTCTCATGGACTGGCTTGCTTCGCCCTCCTGGCCGGTCACTCGCCCTCCGCATCCTCGGGCCGATCAAACGCGTCCTCGGGCCGATCAAACGCGTCCTCGGGGCGATCAAACGCGTCCTCGGGCCGACCAAATCGTGTTGAGACACCGCCGAGTGCTCTCAGAGCTCACTTGCTGAGGATACCCTTTGAGCACGCAAGGAATTCTCGATTTGGCGAGAAGCCCAAGCCGCACTCAGGCGGACCTCAGCGGTTTCCTCGGGTCGACGTGCGATCTGCTTTAATTCGAAGACGGCCGCTTGAGCTTGAACGCGAAGTTCGCCCAACGCGTCGGCAGCCCCGGCCCGCACAAGTGGGGCGGGATTGTGCAAAGCCTGTCTCAGCCGAGTGATCGGGGCGGGATGGATTTTCGACAACGCATCGATCGCATCGAGCCGCACGGATTCCCGCGGGTGCCGAAGCAACCAGAGCAGCGGACCAACCGAGGGCGGGCCAATCGCCTGCAGGGCCGATCGTGCTTGGACCCGGAGAGGCCTGGAACTGTCCTGCAACAAGCTCGCCAGGTGCGTCACAGCCGGCGCGGCATCAACTCCCAAATGAGCCAAAGAACTGGCCGCGGCTTGTTGAACTCTGGGATCAGCATGGCTCAGTGCCCAGACCAATGGCCCCACCGCCGACTTACCAAACCGGCGGAGCCCCCAGGCTGCTCGCCGAGCCACTTCACCCTCGTCATCTTTCAAGCTCCTGATCAGCAGCACTCGGACCCAGGCCAACGACTCGGGCGCAAACTTCCCCAAACTCCCCACCGCCAGAACGCGTAATCGCGCGTCATCAGCACTCAGTGCCCTCTGGAAATGAGAATGCACCTCAGCAGTGCCGAACAATGCCAAAGCTTGCAACGCAAGCCTCCGTTGGAGCCACTCCGAAATCCTCTGATCCGCCCGAGTTGTGTCTTTCGGCGTGTGCAAACCCGGCGTGTGCAAACCCGGCGATTGGTGCCTGGGCGAGTCGGGATGGGAACTTTGGGCACTCGCCCTCACGACAACAGGGCCAAAGGCAGCCGCGACATGGGGGCCATGCTTCTGGAATTCGCTTTTGGCTTGGGGGCGAAGGTTCGCCAACACCCGGACGATCATCAGCCGATCTTCCACCGTGGCGTTCTCAGCCTCGGTGAGCACCTTCACCAACCCCGGAATGCCAGCGGTAGCTCGGTTGCCGAGGATCTGCAGCGTAAACAATGAGCCCGAGCGGACCGATTCTTGGGGGTGGTCAACTCCCAAAGCCAGCCGCGGCGCCGCCTGGTCTCCATATTTCTCGGCCAACGCTTTGACCGCATACCCCCGGAGGTTGGGGTCGGCAAAAGCTGAGATGTAACCGGGAACACCGTGCAACGCAGTTTGGCTGTCGCGATGCTGAAGACCCGCGAGGCTCAATCCCGCGAAGCTCAGTCCAAAGGAAAGACCACCCAGGACAACGGCCAACCCGCACTGAGCCAGCACGAGAACCCAACGGTGAGCCACCCCAGAGCGAGATGAAGCTTGATGTCGATGGCGGGACTCGCACAAACGTGCTTGGCTCCCGTTGCGCTGCAAACGCCCATCGGCACCAATCTGATATCCGCATGTCGATTCCGTGAATGCTGCGACCTGAGAGAGTGACAAAATGCCAAGGCGGGCAGATGGAAGCATGTTTCGGATTGTTCTTGACGGATTCAGCGAGGTCACATGAACATGTGAGGTACCCTGGTGTACCGCTACAACTAGTACGTCTGGGCTGGGAATCGTCGTCACCAAAAACCCAAGAACCACAAGACTGCCCGAAAAAACTCCTCATCACCGACAGCGGACTTGGTTAACCCTTATAGAGGGCTAGCACCCTCTCCTCTCAATCAGAGAACTGATTGATTTCTTCCGTTAAAAACTTGCCGGTGATGCTTTTTTCACTGGCTGCAACTTCCTCCGGCCTACCAAATGCCAGCAGTTGTCCCCCTTCAGCGCCACCTTCTGGGCCCAGGTCGATCACCCAGTCAGATGCTCGAATGACATCGAGGTGGTGTTCGATGACGATGACGGTGTTTTCTTGGTCGACCAACTTTGAAAGGACCTTCAGCAGTGTGTCGATGTCTTGGAGGTGCAAGCCGGTGGTGGGTTCATCGAGGATATAGACGCTATGCCCTTCCGGTCGCCGGGCGAGCTCGGTGCCTAACTTGAGGCGTTGAGCTTCTCCGCCGCTGAAGGTTTGGGCAGGTTGGCCAAGGGTGAGATACCCCAGCCCCACCTCGACCAAGCTCGACAACAGGCGGGAGATGGCGGGAAAATTCTCGAAAAACTCCGCCGCCCGTTCGATGGTCATGTTCAAGACATCGGCGATGGAGTGCTCCCGGTAGCGGACTGCCAGAGTCGCTCGATTGAAACGTTGGCCGAGGCAGTCCGGGCAGTCGATCCACAGATCTGGAAGGAACTTCATTTCGATGCGTTGTTGGCCGAGCCCTTGGCAGGTCTCGCATCGTCCCCCTTTGGCGTTGAAACTGAAACGCCCCGCCCCAAAGCCCCGGAGCCGGGCTTCCCGGGTGCTGGCGAAGGTTTTGCGGATCTCATCGAAGGCTCCACTGTATGTAGCAGGATTACTTCGAGGGGTTCGACCAATGGGGCTCTGATCGACAAGCACCACACGGTCGACGTGCTCCAAGCCGTCGAGCGACCGGTAAGGCCCAGGACGTGGACCGGCTTGGTGCAGATGGCGGGTTAACGCCCGGGCTAGAGTCGCGTTGACCAATGAGCTTTTCCCGGACCCGCTGACACCGGTCACGCAGACCTGAACCCCCAGGGGAAAAGTGACGGTCACATCCTGAAGGTTGTTGGCACAGGCTCCTGCCAGGACGAGAGCACGCTCAGGTTCAATCGGCCGTTGCTTCTGGTGCACAGCAATCCGCCGAGCTCCGGAAAGATAACCGCCGGTCAGCGAGTGGGGGTTTTCGGTGATCTGCTCCACCGAGCCACAGGCAACGATCCATCCGCCATGGCGGCCAGCTCCGGGGCCGACATCGATTAAGTAATCGGCCTGCCGCATCATGGCTTGGTCGTGTTCGACGACCAACAGGGAGTTGCCCAGTTGCTGGAGTTGCCGCAGCGAGGCGATCAAGCGTGCGTTATCTCGTGGATGCAGTCCGATGGACGGCTCGTCAAGGACATAGCAAACGCCACTGAGTCCACCGCCAAGACTGCTGGCCAAGCGGATACGCTGGCTTTCTCCGCCGCTGAGGGTGTTGGCTGCGCGATCCAAGGTGAGATAACCGACGCCCACCTGCTGCAGAAACAGCAGTCGGCCAACGATCTCGGCGACCAGAGGTTCGGCCACCGGTTGATGGACCTCCTCCAGGGAAAGATTCTCAAAGACCTTAAGCGCTTCGCTGACGCTCAAGGCTGTCATCTGGTGAATGGCCAGCCCCGAGATCGTCACTGCTTTTGCCTCCGGGCGAAGTCGGCTGCCCTGGCAGGCCGAACAGCTGACAGCGGCGCGGAAGGCATTGAGTCGCTGAGTTTCCGAAGCACGATTGTTTTGCTGGTACTCTTGGTCCAACAAACTCAGGATGCCAGGAAACTCCGCCGAGTCACCGAAGAGAAGCTGAGATCGTTGTGCGTCGGTGAGGCCTTCCCAGGGTGTGTGCGGGTCGATGTTTTCGTCGGACTGAAAACGCTTGAGTGTTTGCTCAGCGGCTGGCTTGGGTCGGTTGCGGACTCGCCAAGGGGCAATGGCCCCATCGGCCAGGGATCGGGTTTTCTCTGGAACAACCAGTTCGGGGTCGAATCGGGTGAGTTCCCCGAGCCCGCCGCAGGCTGGGCAAGCTCCATAGGGGCTGTTGAAGGAAAACGTTCTGGGCTCCAGCTCGGGAAAGCTGGTCCCGCATTGCAAACAGGCACTGGAGGTGCTGAAGAGTCGCTCCGTCCAAGAGTCCCTTGGCTCATCAGGGGACTGACTCAAGCTGATCACCCCTCCCCCAGAGAGCTTGATCGACAGCCGCAACGATTCTGCAAACCGACTTCGGACTCCGTCTCGGACGATCAGCCGGTCAACAACGGCCTCAATGGTGTGATTCTTGCGAGGTGCTAACTCCGGGACGTGCTCGAGCTCAAAAACCTCTCCGTCAACACGTGCTCTGAGAAGGCCCTCCTTGCGAATTCGCTGAAACGTCTCCTGCAAAGCGCCTTTGCGTCCGCGTACCAAGGGAGCCAACAACATGACCTTGGTGCCTGGAGTTGAGTTCAACAGCTCCTCGAGAATCTGCTCTTCAGATTGCGGGCGGATGGCCGCTGCGCATTGGAAGCAGCGTGCCTCTCCGACCCGTGCCATCAGCAAGCGGAGGTAATCATAAATCTCGGTGACAGTGGCGACTGTACTACGAGGGTTCTCCGTTGCATGGTGCTGATCGATCGCCAGGGTTGGCTGAAGTCCGTCAATCCAATCAACATCAGGGCGTTGCAGCTGGTCGATATACTGTCTGGCGAAGGTGGAGAGGCTCTCGACATACCGTCTTTGCCCTTCGGCAAAAATGGTATCAAAGGCGAGCGAGCTCTTGCCCGAGCCGCTGACCCCACTGATCACAACGAACTTCCCCCGTGGAATATCCACATCGATATTCCGCAGGTTATGCACTCGTGCTCCCCGAACTTGGATGCACTCAGCGACCTCCGGCGGAGGGTCCGTAGCGTTGGGCAAAGGGCACTTCCCCGAAAAAGGGGTGGATGATAGTAAAATGTTTCGCCAAGCAAGAGTTTTAAGTAGCCAGACTAACGATCAAGTCTTGTTCGGGCCAAGTCCAACGGAAACGTCCAAAGGTTCAGACCAGCCGCTGGAGCCGATTGCCTGCACAACGGCGCACAATCTGGCGAATTTCGAGCATGGTGATCAAGTGCATCACTTTCTGGGCAGGCAGGCCGCAGTTGGCAATCACATCATCGGTCAGCGTGGGGGCGGAATCAATCGCTGCAACGATCGCTGTCTCCTCCTCGGAAAGCTCAACAGGGGAGGGAGTGCTTCTCGAACCAGAAGAGGCCGTCTGAGCTTGATTGCTCGAGACAGCGAGTGTGTTGAGGCGGAGGTCAGCCGGCTGAAGCTCCTCCAGAATATCGGCAGCTGATCGGATGAGAACTGCTCCTTGGCGAATCAATTGATGGCAGCCTTGAGACTGCGGGTTGTCCAGTTGCCCCGGCACCGCAAAGACTTGTCTGTCTTGTTCCAGAGCATGGGCGGCGGTACTGAGGGCACCGCTGGTTTGGCCAGCCTCGACAACGATCACCCCCAGCGAGAGTCCGCTGATGATGCGGTTGCGTTGAGGAAAGGTCCCTTTGGCAGGTTGAGTTCGCATGGGGAATTCGGAAACCACCGCCCCTTGCTCCACAATTTCGCTGGCCAGCGTTCGGTGTTCCGGGGGGTACAGTTTCGCCAGCCCTCCGCCAAGGACGGCGATGGTGCGACCGCCGGCCTCCAGGGCTCCCCGATGAGCCGCCGCGTCAATGCCCCGTGCCAAGCCGCTGACGACGGTGACACCAGCCTGGGCCAGCTCGCCGGCCAAACGACGAGCCTGTGTCTCCCCATACCGGCTGGCATGTCTGGTTCCCACGATGGCGACAGCATGACGATCGGCGGAGGTCAGCTCGCCCTTGACGTACAACACAGCAGGTTGATCGGGCAGCTGACCAAGCAGTTGAGGGTAGTCCTGGTGAGAATCAAACAGCAGTCCTGCGCGATGGCGGCGACACACCTCCAGTTCCGCAGCCAGATCGATCTCGCTACGTGCGGCCAGAACAGCAGCAGCCACCTTGGGGCCGACGCCACTGATCTGGCGGAGTTGATCGCCACTTGCTTGGAAGACGGCCTCGACCGATCCTAACTGATCCAAAAGCGCCTGACGCAGACGCGGGCCAACTCCGGCGATCAAATGCAACAGCAGGTGATCCGCAGCAGGACCGTCAGGGTGGTCTTGGCTGGAAGCGATCAGATTGTGGAGTTGCTCAGATGGAATCATCTCAACCAGGAACCAGCAGTTGGCCTGCTCAGGCAGGTCGCCTTCTTCACAGCTCGCCTTCTACTGACCTTCGGAGAAGTTTCCGACCCAGGGCTTTCCGTCTGCCCTTGTTTGT
>CAZYKP010000016.1:0-113022 GCA_964648025.1 uncultured Pirellulales bacterium
CAGCAGTGCGGATTGAGACACACTACCACGGGGGTGCGACTCCCCATAATGCACTCCGTGTGAATGACGCCTGCAGCAGTGCGGATTGAGACTGTTGCTCAAGCATCAGTCATCTCCTTGCAAAAGTGTGAATGACGCCTGCAGCAGTGCGGATTCAGACAGGACGTTCCATTTCGTCAAGATCGATGGTGAAGTGAGAACGTGGAGACGCTTGATCTAAATCGCTGACAAGGCCGTTCTTGTTATTGGCAGAACTCCTGCCTTGTGCAGATCTCCTCACACACTTGTTCAATTCGTCTCTGCAACGGCGGGGCGAATCTCTTGAGAATGACGATGAATCCCGGAGAGACCCAAGAACGAACGCCGCTGTTTCGGTTTCGGGTTTTGCTGAGGATGACCGAGCAAGCCCGTCTGCATGCACATCATGCCGGAGTGATCTACGCACTGTTGGCTGAGGCGAATGCCACCCCACCAGGCGGCCAACGTGTGGTTCCTGATGGCCTCATGCTGGACGTGCCCGAACAGTGCCGAGTGCTCTTGGAAAAGGATGAGCGATATGCCTTCGGTGCCACCTTTATTGACCCAGATCCCCAATCAGTCGGCGCTCGCGTGGGGCATCTCATCCAAGGTCTGCAGCGTGTTGGCCGAGACCACTCGCGACGGAAGAAGCAACTGGGAGGCAATTTCGAGGTCGAGCAAGTGGAAGACCTTGTGGCAGGAACTCCTCTGCTGACCAGCGATGAGCCTGCGGCGACCTCACCAATAGTTCGGCCTTGGCAAGCGATCCCCTACCAACACATCTCCCAAGAGTTGGCGGAAGTTCTGCCCCAAGACAAACTCACCCTCCGCTTCACCAGCCCCTTGCGAATTGAACGTCCCCAGTCGGCTCGGATGCCCGGCCACGGGTTTCTGGACCGAGCTTACTTCCCGCCGCGGATCCTCTTGCAACGACTGGCCAAGCGTCTGCCTCGGCTCGGTTTGCACACCCGGCCGGGCGCACCGGAGCCCGATGTCTTTGCTGCCGAGACGGTGGAGAATCGTCTGGTGTGGTTGGACTTGGCCTACGGAAGAAAAGGAGATCGCAAGACCTTGGGAGGAGCGGTTGGTCGGGTGCGGCTACGGCTCAGCGATCCGCTCTGCAAAGCGCTGTTGGTCTGGGGCCAATATGTACGTCTGGGCAAAAACATCCGCTTTGGGTTTGGTGCCTATCGCATCGAGGAATTGGGCCCGGACCCCTTTTCCTGCCCCCGCGCAGTCTCCCTGCTGCAGTTGAGCTTGCGGACAACGCATTTGGACCGAGCGGCTGCGGAAAGCCACGCTCCCCCTGGGGAGGTGCATGCGGCCGCTCAGGCGATTCTGGCGGGGACCTATCAACCACAACCTTCGAGGGGTCTTGCCTTGCAGGATCGCTCTGGCCACCGCCGAGAGCTGCGAATCCCCACCGCCACAGATCGAGCGTTGCAACGAGCGGTGCTCTGGCAACTCTCGCCAGCAGTGGACCGCTTCTTCGAGGTCTCCTCCTTTGCCTGGCGACGCGGACTGGGCCGCCACCAAGCCGCCGAACGTCTGCGGAAGGCTGTGCAAGAAGGCTACCGATTTGCCGTTCGCGAGGACTTCGATCGGTTCTTCGACTCGGTTGACCATCACGAACTCCAATGCCGCCTGAGAGCCTACCTGGCCGACGACTGCCTGGCTGATCTGATCCTGAATTGGGTCCGCGATCCCGGACAGGCCAACAACGAGGGACAGGCCAACAACGAGGGACAGGCCAACAACGAGAGACAGGCCAGCAGTGAGAGACAGGCCAGCAGTGAGGGACAGTCCCCTCAGGGTCTTCCCACCGGGGCCCCTCTCTCGCCGCTGCTGGGCAATCTGTTGTTGGACCGTTTTGATGAGCTGATTGCTGCCCAGGGTGGCTACCTTGTCCGATACGCCGACGATTTTCTCGTGCTCTGCAAAACCAGGGAAGAAGCCCAACGCCTGGCTCAATCGGCCGAGGATCTTGCCGACGATCTCGGCTTGAAACTTAACCATCCCCCGCAACCGTTGGATCTGACCGAGCCGTTTGAGTTTCTCGGGTTTCGTTTTCAACTTCGCGGTTTTGACCAAAATCGGGCTTGGCAACGTCAAGGAGAAATCACGGCCCAGGATGTCGACCAACTCGGCTGGAAGCCGGCCAAACGACGGATCATGCCCGGTGATCAGATGGCCTTGCCTGGGGAGGCCCAGCGTCTGCCGCAGTCAGCCGAAGGTGTGGTCATCGTCGGCCCTGGCCTGGCCGAGATCGAACTGCAGGGCAGCAAACTTCGCATTCGCTACCAAACTGATCCGCGGCTTCTGATCTGGGATCTCGGTCAGTTGGCCCAGTTGATCATCCTGGGTGAAGTTCATTTGCCTGCCAATGTCGTGGCAACGCTGGTCGATCGGTCGATTGCTATCGTGCTGGCTCGCGAAAACGGTCGGTTCCGCGGGGTAATCGCTCCGGCTGGCTCACTGGAGGATCCTGCAGTCATCGCCGCTCAAGTGCAGGCTGCCGATCACCCGGAACAACGGTTGGCGATCGCTCGTGCTCTGGTGCAAGCGAAGCTGCTCAACCACGCCGCCTTGGCCGAACGAACCGCTCCCACGCCCGGCGACGATCTGGCGAATCGGTTGCGGACTGATGCCCAGCGGGTCAACGCTGCCGCCTCTGTGGAGAGTGTTTTGGGGATTGAGGGATCAGCGGCGGCTCAGTGGTTTGAGGGCTTACGAGCGCGGGTCCCGCGTCCGTTTCAATTTCAAGGCAGGCAATCCCCTCGCGCGGATGATCCGATCAATGTGCTGCTCAATATTGCACAGACGGCCCTCTATCGGCAGATGATTTTGGCGGCACGTTCAGCCGGTTTGATGCCCTCCGTCGGGTTGCTGCACCGTCCACGGGCGACCCATGCGGCCTTGGCCAGCGACTTGCAGGAACCGTTTCGCCATCTTGCCGATCGCGTGGTCCTGTATGCGGCCACGCAGTTGCGACCGGATCAGTTTGAACGGTCGGAGAGCGGCCCATTTCGGCTAAGCCTAAAGTGGCCGGCAGCCCGAGAGTTTCAACGGATCATTCAAGAAGGCTTTGCGACCGGGGTGGTCGGCGCAGGGCAAGTCTCGTCGACGAGCTATCGCCAACAATTTCTCCGCCAAGCGCGGTCGCTGCGACGTTGGCTGCTGGAACCCAGCGAACCTTGGGAGCCGTTTACCTATCAGATGGATTCGGAGCCAGACGGATGAGCGTCTATGTTGCCGCCTATGACATCTCTCATCCAGGACGTCGTCAGCGTGTCGCTCAGATCCTTCAGGATTACGGCCGACGTGTGCAGAAGTCCGTCTTTGAGGTCTGGCTGGAGGGCCCTGACCTCAGCGAGCTGTGTTGCCGTGTCGGGCCGCTGCTGGGCCGCGAAGACCGCTTCGATCTGTTTCCGCTGGATCTGCGAGAGCCCTCTCGTAGGATCGGCTGGCAGCAAACTCCCAATCAGTGGGAGCCAGTCCGATTGTTGTGAACCTTGTCTGCTCCTGGGCAGTTGGTAAATTAGGTGGAAATTCCGTGGGCGACGGTTGGCACAGTTGATGCCCGGCCTGCGGTTCTGAGTTCGGTTGGGGGTGAGGATACGGCGACTGACCGGGAACTGAACGGCGGCCGTGAAACACCCCTCAAGTTACCCTCCGAGCCACTTGGCCAAGGTGGGGTTAAAGAAGTACGCACTTTGATCTCGGTCAGATGACAGCCTCTTTTCGATGGAAACCGTTGTCTGTGTTGGGTTTAGCTCGAAATCTGTCAGTTGCTTGGGTGAGGGGTGCGGTGTGAATGACGCCTGCAGCAGTGCGGATTGAGACGAATTCTGCAACGTTCATCTCTTTTCCTTTTTGTGTGAATGACGCCTGCAGCAGTGCGGATTGAGACTTTCTGTTCATCGCTTTTCTCCTGTTTTCTTCTTGCTGTGTGAATGACGCCTGCAGCAGTGCGGATTGAGACGAAGAAGCCCGTCGAATCACCCAACACAAACTGTCGTGTGAATGACGCCTGCAGCAGTGCGGATTCAGGTGTGCTCGGAGACTGATGGTCCAAAGAGAGAGTCGGTGCGTTGGCTATTGATGATGAGTCTCTGAACATCATGGAACCCAAGAACCAAGAATCGAGCGAACGGTGAGCGAGGTTTCGACCAATACGGACACAGCCGCCCAGGCACCACCCGCAGACCCTGTGAAGATCAAGCAGTGCGAGTTGGTGTTGATGTTGCCATTGCTATTGCATGACGGCTCGGCGGATTCCGGTGAATGGCTACCGTCGGAATCGAAGCCGTTGCTCCAATCGTGGGTGCAATGGATGGAGCACCCAGAGCAGCAACAGAGTGGTGCCTGTCCCTGGGTGCGTTCAGCGCTGAGTATGGAAGGAGAATCGGGAGAAATCGCCGCGCGACGTCTGCGTAGATACTCGGAGTATGTTTACTTCCACCCGTTTGTCCGTAGCCTCCTCTACTCCAAGCACTTCGACGGGGATCAGGGGGAGGGGGAGCAGGCTGCCTTCAATCGGAACCTGCAGCGTTTGGTTCGCCGAGGATTCAACAAACTGAAGGTTGTTCTGTCCGACCAATCAGAGCTGACACTGCTGATTGCCGATCCAGATGCTCCGGTCGACAGCGAGCCCTCAACAACTCACCAGGGCGATCACCAGGGCGAAGGGGGGGTGGAGCTCTTCCTCTTTGACAGTCGAGTTGGCATTGCAGTCCTCAGGTTGATGACTGTCCCTGGAGAGGACATCAGTTTGGCACAATTTCTTGGCCTGCAGGACACGCTCCGCCGGGCCTACGTCCCGTACTGGTCGCCGTCTTCTGGGCCGGATGGGTCAGCGGTGTGGCAGGCGGGACATTCCCCCCACACAATCCGACTGTATTCCGCCAACTCGGAGCCAATCTGCGAGATCGAGTTTGGCAGCGAGGATCTGATCAGGCAGCACCTCGATACCACTCAGAAATCCGGTGAGCCCTATCTCCTGCCGATCTGGCAACGGATGCTTTTGCCCTTGAAGCCCTGGACAGGTCTTGGGGCGAAGCCGCCCCGGATTGCCTATGAGCAATTGGCCGACGATCGTATCCCCATCATGGCCTACCTGGCAGTGGACGACCCTCGCCGGATCTCCGAGGGCGATTGGCTGCGGTTAGCCGGAGTTGATGAAGCGGGCGATTCGAACCAGCTTCCCTACAGTTCGGCCTTCCATCCTCAGGAGAACCCGCTACGAGAGTTTGCCCTGGATCGCTTTTGGGAACCGAACTCGGCCAACGAAAAGCGAGCAAGGGACTACTCGACCCGCTGGCTCTGTTGTGGATACGGTTTTCATGCCGTCGGCCTTGCTGGAGAGGAGGGCTTCTTCCAAGATGAAGTCAGTGGGGCCTTAGCACACTTTCGCCACCATTACTTTCTGTTGGGGCTATTGGTGCACTCGCAACGGGCAGCCTTGTTGCGGTTTGAGCATCGGATGGCCGACGCCATCAATGCCTTGCACGGACGCGAAGAGAATCCCGACGCTCGGGACATCTTTCAACAAGAACTCAACAAGCTGGAGGTTGAGTTCCTAAAATTCCGAAACCAACACTGGTTTCATGAGATCAGCGGCCACCTCCAAGCCCAAGAGCTATACGGTCTGTGGTCCAAACATCTTCACCTCCAGGAACTGTTTCAGGAGGTCAGCGATCAGCTCGCTCAAGCTGCGGAAATCGTGGAGCGATGGAACGAGCGACTGCAAAGCGATTCCCAAGGGCAATTGGCCGTTGTGGCCACCGGATTTGTCTTGGTCCAACTGGCCATTGAGGTGGTCAATTGGTGGCTGACTCCCGAGATCTCATCCCCAACACGCTTCTGGGTGAGCATCTTGGTTCCGCTGTGCGCCGTGGGGCTGTTCGTTTGGCTGCTGATGAAGGCTCGGGAGGTGCTCAAATGCTTTCGCTGGCTTCAAAGTGTCCCCCGATCCTTGGGGGTTCGGGGGGGCGTTTTGCTCTTGCTCGGCGGACTCACCGTTTGGGGGTTGAATTCCCGACCGGTCACTCCGCCCCACGGTTCTCATCAAGCGATCAGTCAATCGGCTTCTCCAAATCAGGACCACTCGACCCAAGACTGACCTGGTGATCACAGATCCGCGTTCCAAGCCGAATCTCGCTTGAGGCGGTAGCCGCTTTGCATCTTGGGCAGCGATGATCCACGCCTGGGATGCAGGTTGCCCGGATGGCTGGTCAGTGCCGCCCCGATTTAAGCCACCTCTTAGGACGACAACCAAAAAGATGACAGAAGAACCTCAAGAGTATTATTTGCGTGTTGAAGCGGTCAATCTCTCCAACTTCATCCTTGACGTGCAGGACCTCAGCACCGTGCGTGGAGGTGGACTCCTGCTGTTGGAGCTGGGCCGACGTCTCCGCGACGAAGCAAACGACTCACAAAGCGAGCTGCATCGCTTCTTTCTCCCGATTCCCGAAGATTTAAGAGCGGTCTCGGTGGGGGCCTCCAGCGGCCTGTTCCGATGCAAAGCCACCGAGAGTCAGGAGGAAGAACTTCGTCGGGCCGTGCTGCGATGGTTGCAGAGCAACCCAAACTACCGACATGCAACCTTTGTTGTCGATATCCAGAAACTTAGCAACGACGACCGCAACAGCCGCAACCGTGTGATTGTCCGCAATCGTCTTCGGCAGTTTCGCCAACCGACTGTGGCAGTTCCAGAACCGCTCACCCCAGAGGGAATCGCCAAGCTGCAAGATGAGATCACAGATCCCGGATTGCAGCGACGCCTCGGGAACCACGGCACCTTTTGCGCAGTTGACCGAGTGCGTCCAGCGACGGAGCCGACCAGGCGTGGGGAACAACCTGTGTTGGTCAGCGAATCAGTGCTTCGACGTCGGGAGTTCGGTATCAGACGCAAGCAGAACTTTTACGCGGAATATACAGGTCTTACCGGTCAATGGAACTTCACACAGGATTTCGAGGATCTGACTTCATTGTCTGCCGAAGACAGCCAAGTGCCAAGTTCTTTGAACGGAAAAATGGCTGTGATCTATCTTGATGGGAATAAGTTTGGAAGCATTCAGGCGAACTTGGGGGAGAACAACCTCCGGAATTGGGATAAACGGCTAGGAGATTACCGATGCGGAGTCCTCAAGGACCTCCTGCTCCTGATGCAACAGGAAGCCCAGGAGCAATCTCCACCTGAGAACACACAAGCGGACACACGATGGACCCACCAAGGCCAATATCGCATCGAGACCCTTCTTTGGGGAGGAGATGAGATTCTCTGGGTTGTCCCTGCTTGGCAAGGCTGGCGAGTGCTGTCGTTTTTCTTCAAACACAGCGGTAAATGGACCTTCGACAGCAAGCCTCTGCACCATGCCGCCGGGTTGGTGTTTTGTCATCACAATGCTCCCATCCAGCGGATTGTCCAACTTGCCAAAAAGCTCTGTGATGATCTGGCGAAGGAGAAAAAGGCCGCCCAAGCCTGGGGGCTCGCCACCGAGCCGAGCTTGGAGAGCATGGTTGCCTATGAGGTGTTGGAGTCTTTTGATTTCATTGGCGAAGATCTGCTCGAACACCGCCAACGATATGTGCTCCAAGACGGACAGCAGGAAAATCATGCCTGGAGGCTCTGTCTGCCCGCTACCAAGATGGATGCCCTCAATCAAGCCAGCCGGACCATCCGCGCGGCCGCCCAGAGCGGGGCTTTTTCCACACGGCAGTTGCACCGGATCGTGGGGCTGATGCGAGCGGAGCCCAATTGTTTGAACGACGAAACGAAGATCAATCAGGAGGCACGTCGGCTGATTCCAGACCCCGACCATCCTCACAGCCCCGCAGCGCAACAAGCACTGCAGGACTTGGCCAACACACTTGGTCGCGACCGGCTGATCACCTGGGTCCACCTGCTGCGGCTTTGGGATTATCTGCCGCTGGATCCGATGACCGTCTCAGGCCCTCAAGAGCACTGAGCTCAGATTCCCCTACCATCTTCCGGTGGAACCCTCAGGCCTCGATCCCAAATTTCCTTTATCTCGGATACGCGAATGCTGATGACCAGCCTCCGCGTTTTGGCAGAAAGCGTTGGGAAAAAACTGTGCGGGTAGCCCTTCCGGCGATATGTTCTATGTAGGTATAGTTTTATCGAGATTCTAGTCTGGTATTTTCCTTTGGAGAAATCTTGTATCATCCTCCGGGAGGGGTCAGATTTCTTTTTGATTGAGCAGGTGCAAAGCTGTCTCAGAGAACAGCCAGGGACTTGCCAGCTTCGAAGATCCAGCAGCTTAAAAAGGAAAGATTTATGCTGGTCCGATCAAAGATTCGAATCAAGCTCGTGGGCCCCATACTCTCACAGGCTCAGGCGGGGGTGACCATCGGTTTCGATGCGGTGATGCGAAAAACCGACGATGGTCGCTGTCTGCTTCCGGGCACCCTGTTGAAAGGGAAACTACGTGAGGCTGCAGCGGAACTGGCAGAATTGGGGTCCTCGCTCACCCCGCCGATTATGATTGATGTCGAAGACCTTTTCGGTCCTCTCCCGGTCAACGAACGCGGTGAGGAGGACCCAACCGATCTTCGCTCTCAACAACGACGAGGTCGTTTGCGGTTTACAGTGTTGCAGGAGCCGCAACCGAGAACGACTTCAGCAGATACCCTTTATCGGATTCGAATCGACGAAGAAACCAGAACTGTCGCCACCGGTGCTTATCAGGTCATCGAGAGTCTCGTCCCCTCTGGTGAGGCTGTGGACTTGGTCGGTCAGGTGGAGTATCAAGCACGGTCCGATGCTGACCGAGACACAGTCCAGCGAGTCTTGCAAACGCTGCTGGCTTGGATCCCTCAGTATGGTGCCGAGCGGACTGTGGGCTTTGGGCAGGTCGCCGAGTTCCAGGTGGAAGACCCGCAGATCATTTCCTATCAGAGCGTTTCGTCTGACGCTCAGTCTTGTCTCGAACACAATGCTTTGATGTTGGAGTTATCCTTCGCAGAACCGTTTTGCGTTGGTGATCGCCTCCTGGCTGGCAATACCTTTGTATCCGACGAGGTGATCAGTGGAGGTGTTGTTCGAGGTGCTTTGGCCACGTCGTTGCAGGAGATCCTAGGTTTATCGCCTGAGGCCGATATCCGCCCTCATCGAGATCGATACGATCCATTGATCCAACCGCTGGTCAGGCACTTCAATGAAATTCGCTTCGGGCATGCTCGGCCCGCTGAACCTCACCAGGGCAACCCGGAGTCTGAGCTTGCTCATGTGCTCGCAAAGCGTCCTGTGCAACTGCCTCTCTCGCTCTTTAGCATCAGTGATTCAGAGAACGAACGAATCCCAGCCGATATGGCCTTAGCCAGCGATGAGGATGCTTTGGCCCACGCGGATCGGGACCCACGCTCCCAAAGTGATTGGAAGCGGGCAGACTCTGGCATTCGGGACCATTTCGGGTGGCCGCACTTAAACCGGGAGACACGCGTCCGCACAGCCATCGATTCCCAAAGGCGAAAGGCACGCGAGTCGGCGTTGTTCGCCTACGAGTGTATCATCCCTGGAGACTGCCGTTGGTATTGTCCGATCTCCCTTGGCGGCGTTGCCGAAGGGGAGCGTCAGGGAGTCGTGGATGCCTTGCAGGCGTTCCTGGCCGGGGGCGTGGGTCCCATTGGCAAAACCAAGACAACAGCATCGGCTCGGCTGCTTCGACCGAGTTCTGTGCCCAGTTGCTTGACATCGTCTTTCCAGCCGTTGGACGGAAACCGCTGGGTGCTCACCCTGCAGACACCGGCGCTACTCTGCGATCCCCAACGTTTGCCACTGGCCGGCAATGCTCAGCAAGATCCACATCAGTCCCTGCATGAAGCTTATGCCGCCGTATGGACAGAACTCTCGGAACATCTCGAACTCGAATCCTTCTATGCGAGCCAACGGCTGGTGGGAGGGTATCTGGTCCGTCGGTACCAACACGGCCGACCCTACTTTCCGTTCCTGTTGACCGAGGCCGGCAGCGTATTCGTTGTCAAACTCGGCAAAAACACAGAAGATGCGAGTTCGGTCCAAGACCTGATTTCAACTTGGGCACAAACGGGACTTCCGATTCCAGATTGGGCAGGGCAACGGTATGGCTCACGGTGGGATGAGTGTCCGTTCCTCCCAGAAGATGGGTTTGGGGAAATCGCTGTCAACCTGGAATGTCATAGCAAAGACAGGATGCCCTCTGCACCAGCCTAAATCTCAGTGTAGGGCAGGAACTTAGATTGGACGACCTGGTCATCCCAAGACCGTTGCGGCACCGCGTGCAGCGGTTTGCCGTCTCGGTCCGTGCATCTACAGAAAACGATTGCTAACAATTCTTCCACCAAGCCATGACCATTGGTGGACGCTCTTTTCGCTCAGGGGGTCTATTGTGGCGTTTCGAGAACGTTGGCGGATCCGCGGGCTGTTGGCCACACTCAGTCCTTTACATATTGGCTCGGGCAAAGAGGTCACCGACCGGAATCCCATGCCCAGAAAAAAAGCTGACTCCACAGTGACCGATCCGATTCAGGTGATCGAGACTGTGGTCAACCACAGCAAGCGTCCTTATCTCCCAGGAAAATCCCTCAAAGGGGTCCTTCGTGGGCATGGCGAGAGGCTCGTGGAAGGGGATGCACGTGGGCTCTTGCTCCTTGAGCACTTGCTGGGCTCTCGGGACATGCACGCTGACCATGCTGTCGGCGGGCTTCTCGAAGTCCGAGATGCTCCGTTAGTCAAAGCGCCCGATGAGCTGGGGCCGCTCACTCACGTCCCCGGACCTTATTGGGATGCAACCCGAAAAACCTGTGTGGCAACCTCCGTGCGATTGGAACGTCGTACGCGAACTGCTCTGGAAAAGTGTCTGTTTCATACCGAGTATGTGCCACCGGATTCACAGTTCGAATTGGAGTTCACCGGGATCGGGCTTGAGCAAACCCATGTGGAGCTGTTGCTGGCGATCCTCGAAGGATTCAACCCCACGGCCGCGACTCCCCTTCAAATCGGAGGGGACACGGCCAACGGATGGGGCCGTTGCCACTGGGAGCTGAAGGAGCTGGCACAGTTGGGAGAAAAGTCCGCAGGAAGCTGGCTTGCTGCCGCGATGAACGGTTCGCCTCAGACTGTGGGCTACCAGATGTGTCAGCCGCTGAAGAAAACGCCGCAGATCTTGCTCCAACGAAAAGGCTCGGAGATTGCGGACCGCTGGGAAAAAGGACAGGTCCAACGCCCGGACCAGCATCTGCGAATCACCCTCGCACTGAATTTTCCAGAAGGTTTGCTGGTCAATGACCCCTCCCAGGTCAAAGACCCAGCGGATGGGGATGACATTACGCCCGACCACCTGATGCGGCGGGATCGCCACGGTCAGCCCTTGCTGCCGGCCCAGGCCCTGCGGGGGGCGATTCGCTCGCAAGCCGAACGGATTGTCGAAACAGTCGCGGCTGATTCCGTGTTTTCTCCCAACGATCTGGAGGTGCTCTTTGGATCGACCGCGTGGCAGACGCCTTTGTCACTGACTGATTTCGAGGTCGGGAAATTCGGTTCGCCTGGCCACACACAGTCTCGTGAGTTTGTGGCCATTGATCGGTTCACGGGGGGTTCGGCCGAAGGAGCCAAGTTCAACTCCCAACCGATTTGGCGCCCAACTCTGACAGGCACGCTCGCGGTGGACCTCTCAAGGATTAAGGTCTCCCAACAAGAGCGCCTGCTGCGGTTGTTGATGTTTGTCCTGCGAGATCTCCATGAAGGCGATGTCGCCGTCGGGATGGGTGCTTCTAAAGGCTGGGGAACAGCGAAGATCGTTCAGTTTGATCCTCACCTTCCTCAGTCCGCCAGCCCGTCGATATGTCAACTCCTCGAGCGAGGCCAAGCGTTCTTCACCGCTGCCAACGAACAGCCGGCACCAGCCTCCACCAGTGGGAGTCAGGTAGCAGGCAGCCAGCAAGCCAACCAGGCCAGTCGTCGAACCAGTCAGGGTTCGAGCGACCGCTTCTACAATCCCTTTGTGTTTCTCCCGATTGCCAAAGCCTCGGATGAGCAGTGGATGCCCACCAAGGAAATTCAGCCTCAGAACGGGGGAACCAACGGAGCGTTTGCGCATGTGACGCACGCTTCCTACTTGGCACGCTCAGGCGAGCAACCGGTCTACTCCGGGCGTTTGATCTGCCGTGTGACGACAGAACGCCCGACGATCATCGGTGGAGAACAGGAGCCAGACAGCCAGAAGGGGGCAGCGTTGGTCAAACCCTACCGGCTTCCTGACGAGACCTTGGCGATCCCCGGAACGACCCTCCGCGGGTTGATTTCATTTTTGGCTGAGGCTGCCAGTGGATCCAGCATGCGAGTTCTCACCGATACACCGTACTCACGGAGGGCCAACGCCCGGGAACCTGAGGACCGGCTTCCGGTCCTGGGGATGATCGTCTGCGATCAGGCAGGGCGACGGTGGATAGCGCCATTGAGCCTTCCTCCGGTGAAACCCCCCAGAGGCTCCCAATCAGGATCGGGTCCTGTCCGTTGCCGCATTCCGGAAACACAGTATGGCCCGGATTCCTTCCCGCCGATTTACCCAATTCTCCTGAAGGACTACAAACATCTCCACACGGACAAAAACTCTCACTCACCGGACTGCCGAGAATACTGGTACATGGAAGTTCCCGAGGACGAAGCGATTGGGCGATGGGAGGGTTCCGGCCGGGACCTTCAGGTGGTGATTCCGCGACCGCACGTCAGTCGTAGCAAGTTCATCACGGCATCGGACGCTGCCGGGCGGTTGATTCGGGAGGAGGAATTTCAGGGAGCCGGCCGCGGATCGGAGAACCGCTATGTCCGCGGCGTCCTGCGGATCCTTGGGCTGGAGCTGAATGAACGAGCTGGCCAGCTCCCTACGAAAAAGTATGAGTTGTTTTTGCCGCTGGATCCAGCGTTTGGAGATGGCGACCCCGAGTCTGAGAACTATCCGAAGCTTGATGCTGAAGAGGCCTGCTGCAGATTCGAGCACTTGGCTGATGAACGGACTCGGACGGACCCGGATAGCAGCGCCCCCAACACACCGTTGCATCAGCGGTTGCCGTTCACGCTCAAAGGTGCTCGGCGAAACGGAGGCAACGCGGGCCACAATGTGCGGTTACGGACCGGAGATGTGGTTTACTTTCGCCTTGCCAACAATGGCCGGGTGGCGGCCGTGGCCATCTCGTCGTTGTGGCGGTGTGACCTTGATGATTGCTACGACTTCTTCCGCAAATCCTACGGAGACTGGATTCTGCCGCTGGGGCGCAGGCAAGGCACGGACCTCTCCCCCGTCGAACAGCTCTTCGGGGTGGTTGAACAGCGAGACAGGATGGACTCCACGGCTGATCCTCAGCGACCAGGCGCCTATGCGTTGGCCTCGCGTGTGCGGTTCTTCGATGCTGTTCCTCCAGCGAATGCGGACACATCGGATTGGCTGACCAGGGAGGTGATGCTCAAAACGCTCAACTCACCCAAGCTCCCCTGTCCCACCCTCTACTTTGAAAAAGTTAGCCAAGATCGCTCGGGGCAAAATGGCTTCATCGATAAGCAACACTTGAGACCAGGCCAACATCGACCGCTGGGACGCAAGGTCTTTTTGCATGGAGAGAACGCTTCCCAGCCGACTTGGAAGACGGCGAACGAAGGGGATCGACCGCACCTGAAGATGCGAGCCACACCACTCAAGGTCGGTGCCCAGTTTTACTTCCACGTCGATTTTGATAATCTCACCGAGCAGGAGCTCAGTATGCTGGCCTACTGTTTGCGGCCCAGTGGACCATTCCGACATAAGCTGGGGCTGGGCAAGCCACTGGGTTTGGGAAGCGTCCGGATTGATCCGTTTGCGGTGGCCTATGTGAACCGACAGAAGCGATATCACGCCGCCGATCCTTTTGCCGATCCGCGGTATGAGGCGACCCAAGTGACCGAGCAGGCAGGAAGCTTGGGTGACTTGCCTGATCGATATCTGGAGGAGCGATTGCTGCTGGCAGAAAACGATGCTTCCTCCGCTGAGTACCCCACCTTACCGGTTCTGCAAGACAGTTATCGGCAGCAGTGCCCAGAGCCTGTTCGCAAGGCCTTGGATTTGGTTGGGGACCCTGAGAAGATTGATCTGCCGGTACACTATCCTCAGGTGATCGATGCGGAGACCCCTGAAGGCGAGCTGTTTGAATGGTTCGTAGCCAATGACCACTATGAGAACCAAGATCACCAGAAGCTGCACTCCCTGGCCGATGGCCTGACACCACTGAAACGCCTTCCTCGTCGTGCTGGCAGGGGTGGTCGACCGGGGGGGCGTTCTGGGGCCGGAGGTTCCCCTCGGGGTGGCGGTCGACAAGGTGGCCGCCACAATCGCGATCGCAGAGGTCATTAAGCGCCAACAGGGCCGATTCCGGAATTCTTGCAACCATTTCTTGTCAGTGAACCCCTCACCCTCCTCTCCTTCTGATGGACCCTTTGCGTTCTTCTTAGGCGGTCACGACTTGGAGATGGTCACCATTGGGGATCTTCTTCAGGAGGCAAGGGTCGATTGCGTTTACGACAAGCAGCTCCGTTGGGGTGCGAAGGCCTCACACTACCACAAGGAGCTGCTTGCTGCCCAACAGACAGGTCGGCAGTGTGTGCTCGTCGAGCTTGACCCGGATGTCGAGATCCCCCAGGCCATTTGGGTCGACCACCACAACGAGCGAGCCGGTGCCGACAAACCGACCAGCCTGCATCAAATCTTCGCCTTGCTGGATCTTCCCAACTCTCGTTGGGATCGTTGGTTGGAACTGGTTGCCGCCAACGACCGTGGGCATATCCCCGCCATGCTCGCGGCGGGTGCGACCAGGCAAGAACTTCGACGAATCCGCAAAGCCGACCGCCGGGCGCAGGGCATCACCGAATATCGCGAACGCCAAGGCCGAGAGGCGTTGAAGCACGCTCGCCGGCTCGCCTCCGACCGATTGGTCGTCGTCCAGCTCCCCCACGGCCGGACCGCCGTTGTGGCGGACCGATTGGACCCGGCCCTGGGAGGACCAGGCGCTGAGAATCTCTTGGTGTTGACCCCAGAGGGCCCGGAGTTTTTTGGCGATGGGCAGATTATCGAGCGGCTGAAGAAGAGTTACCCGGGTGGCTACTACGGAGGTTCGCTGCCGGCCTACGGGTTTTGGGGACTGCCGAAGAAGGCCGATGGTGTGGTGGATCGGGTGATCCGGTGGGTCGAAGACCTAGATTCCAAACCAGAGGAAGGCTGATTGCAAGGCCTGAAAGATCATCGCCCCGAAACAGAGAGCGCCTTCGGTGACCGAAGGCGCTGCGTCATTTCATCAGATCGAGGAGAGTCCGAGCTCTCTGGAGCTTCTTGGGTCTCTTCGGGGATTCTTCATGTCAGCGAGTACCCGACGAGGGAGGATTGTACCACTCCCGAATTAACTCCGAGGCAATCGCTCCTAGAAAAGCTGAGCAAACCACCAGCAGACCTTTGAGGATCGCGATGGCCGCAAAGTCTGGGATGGGAATCTGTCCCACGAGACATGTGTCTAGTAACGCAGCGTATGGCATCTTCATTCCTTCTTTGTCGGTTGGAGAACAAAAATCTCAGCAGTGTGGAGATGATGTACAGGCGAACTGCAAAGCCATTCGCCAGTGCGAGGTCAATAGTGCCTCACTGTCGATCATATCAACGGAACTTGGGGTGTCAATCCCTTCGTAAAAAAAACGGACTTTTCAATCCTGCAAAAGTTTCCTTAACCTTCCTTTTAGAGAGTGCGGAGTTGTTGGCTTGACGAACAAGTTTTTGGCCAGCGAACCCACAGGGTCCGTCAAAGATCCTCGGAAGGTGGCTTGCGGGCATTCCCGGTCACCAGGCCTCCGAGGTGTTTAACCGCACCGCAGCGGTAGCGTCATTCTGGACAGCATCATCTGCAGACGGCGGAGATGCAATTGTCTCAATCCGCAGAGCTGCGGGCGTCATTCAGTCTTAGGATTGTAGATCACCCTTGCTTGGGGCTCAATCGCATGAGGAAACTGGCGACTTTCGACCTTAGCGTCCCGTGTGTTCCCTTGGGTTGTTTGGCCGCTGTGAGACGAACCTTTCGAAACTTGTTTTGGCAGATGTGACTCCGAGTTGTTGAATCTTCCTGGCCCAAGGCTTTTGACAAGGGCCGTCGAAAGATTGTACGCAACTTGGAATATGCCGGTGAGAAAGTTTTTTGGGGTGGCGGTGAAAATGAGAGCGGAGAGGACAGGATTCGAACCTGCGGAACCCGGTTAGGGTTCACCGGTTTAGCAAACCGGCGCTTTCGACCACTCAGCCACCTCTCCGGACAGTCGGCCCAAAACATCGGCGGGCCCTGCAAATACTATGTCTCACGCTGTGGGCTCGGGCAACCCTAGAGACACCCCTTTGATCCGAAAAGTTCACTTGCTCGGTTCCGCCGGACATTCTGCTGGTCACCTGGTTGCCGATCACCTGGTTGCCGATCACCTGGTTGCTGATCGCCTGCCCGCCGAACCGGCCTTGGGCGAGTGCCCGATCTTTGCTACAACCCCTCGCCTAGCAGAGCATCCCCAGGGGCTCCTGTCCCAATCGAAAAATCGGGAAATCGGAGGCCCGTCGGTGATGAGCCTGGCCCTGGTCGAATGTCGCCTGTCAAGACAACTTCTCGCTGTCTCAACGGTGATCGCTGCATCGGTGATCGCTGCAACTGTGTTCACCGTCCTGTGATCGCCTGACGCATTTGCGGGCAGTTCAGCCGAAGACCTTCGACCCCGGATACCTCCTCAACCGCCACTGACCGAAGCAGCTCACGGATGGGAAACTTCGCCCGCGCAGTCCGTCTGGCCCTCAGCTACCCCTGGCAGGTCACCGGATTGTTCCTCTGCGCCCTGGTGGTGGGAGTCCTCTGGAGCGCCAATATCGGCGCCCTCTACCCCCTGGTGGAAATCGCCTTCAAAGGCCAAAGCCCCCAACAGTGGATCCGCGATCAAATCGAGCAAAGCCAGCAACGCCTGGACAAACTCCACCTCCAACTGCAATCCTCCACGCAACCCCCCAAAACCACTCAGAGAAATCCAAAAAACAACAAGACCATCGTTCACAAGCCAGGTGAACACAAGCCAGGTGAACACAAGCCAGGCGATCACGAGTCGGGCATTCACAAGCCAGGTGAACACCCGCCAACTCACGCCCCCCAGGACGAAAAACAACAAATATCCCTAGAAGAGCAAGTAGAAACCGGTCCTGAGGAGAGCACCCAAAATCAACAGCTCCAAAACCGCGACGTGCCAAACCGCGAAGTGCAAAAGCTCCGGGTGCAGTTGGCCGCCGAACAGCAGGCTTTGGATTTTTACAAGTCCGCCAAGCCGTTTGTTGACTCGTATCTGCCAGGAAGCCCTTTCCAAATGCTCCTGGTCACACTCGGCTTTCTTATGCTCGGCACCCTCCTGAAAAGCCTGTTCTTCATCGGGCATTCCATCCTGGCAGAAAGCCTCAGCGGAAAAGCAACTCTGAGGTTGCGAAACGAATTCTTCCGCAAAACGCTGCGAGTCGACCAGCAAACCCTCGGTCGAGACGCCTCCAGCGAGTTGGTCAGCCGCTTTACCTATGACTCAGAATGTCTTCATGACGGCTTGAGATTCCTTGCCCAAAGTTGTACTCGCGAGCCCCTCAAAATGCTGGCTTGCTTTCTCGGGGCGGCGATGATTTGCTGGCGATTGCTGTTTCTCTCGCTGGTGATTGTGCCTGTGGGTGCCTGGGCCATCAATCGCCTCTCCAGAATCCTCAAACGGGCCAACCGACGAGCCATGGAGGGAATGAGCCGACTCTATGGAGTGCTGGATGAAACCTTGCCCAACATGCCTATTGTTAGGGCTTATACCATGGAGCGGCAGCAGCAGCGTCGGTTTCGCCAAGCCAATCGAGAGTACTATCGCCACCAAATGCGGATCGCTCGGTATTCGTCCCTCAACAGCCCGTTGACCGAGATGATCGGCATCGGAACCATTGCGTTGACCATCCTTATCGGGGCTTACCTTGGACTCTCCGGGGAAACCCATCTCTTTGGGATCCAAATCACCGAACGCCCGTTGAGCCTGGGAACCCTCTTGACCTTCTATGGACTGATGGCCGGAATGAGTGATCCAGCACGCAAACTCGCTGGAGTCCTCCAGCGGTTGCAACGCTCCGCTGCCGCCGCTGATCGTATCTACACCATGCTCGATCGCCCTGCCCAAACCCAAGTCTCCGGACAAACAAACGTCTCCCGAGCAACGAATGACCCCACCACTGACACCTCCGCGCCAACAATGCCCAGCTTAGGACAGCCCAGCATGGGACAGCCCAGCGTGAGACAGCCCAGCGTGAGACAGCCGGGCATGGGACAGCCGGGCATGGGACAGCCGGGCATGGGACAGCCGGGCGTCGAGAAAACCTTGGCCGAATCTCCCTGCCCGTCGGTGGAATTTCGCCAAGTTCGCTTTGCTTACGAACTCAGCGACGATCCTACCGACCAGACTCATGATGTGCTGCGAGGAGTCGACCTGGCTGTGCATCCCGGCGAAACGTTGGCCGTCGTCGGTCCCAACGGTTGCGGCAAAAGCACCCTGTTGCAGCTGATCCTCCGCTTTTATGACCCGCGTCAGGGATGCATTCTCATCGACGGAACCGATGTGCAACTGCTCAGGCTGCGAGAACTCCGACGCAGCATCGGCTTGGTCACGCAAGAGCCCATCCTTTTTCAGGATACAATCTTTAACAATATCCGCTATGGAAATCCTGGGGCAACTGCCGAGGAGGTGATCGAGGCAGCCCAACGAGCTCACGCACATGCGTTCATTACGGGGCAGCCTGGCGGCTATGAAAAGCAGCTTGGCGAGCAAGGCAGTGGGCTCTCCGGGGGACAGAAGCAGCGAATTGCCCTGGCACGAGCGATTCTGCGAGATCCCCGAGTCCTGATCTTAGATGAGTTCACCAGTCAAGTTGATCTGGAGAGCGAGGAAGCCATCCACGACACCCTGAAACACTTTATCCGCGGCCGGACAACACTGATGGTCACCCACCGACTCAACACCCTTACTTTGGCAAGCCGGGTGGCCGTCATGCACAGCGGCAAAATCATCGATGTGGGCACCCACAGTGAACTGATCGGCCGCTGTGAGTTTTATCAACGACTTCACGAACTCCACTTTCGTGAAACCGCCTAAGTTGGACCGTCCCAGATGTGGCTCGGTCCATCCAGATGGTGCTGAATCGCTTGTCTCAGGGTCCCAGAGCAGAGGCCCGGAAACTGGCCAAACTCATCGCTCTGGCCCGGCCTCCAAGGTGGTGATTTTGTTGACGCGTCGAGCGTGGCGTCCTGCCTCGAACTCGGTTTTAAGCCAGACGTCGACGATGCGGTAGATCATTTGCTCGCCGAGCAGATCGGCGGACATGCAGAGGACGTTGACATCGTTGTGGCGGCGGCTCAATTCTGCGGTCACTTCGTCGTGGCAGGTTGCCGCCCGAACGCCGGGCACTTTGTTGGCCACGATGCACATGCCGATTCCGGAGCCACAAAGCAGGATTCCCCGCTCGGCTTGTCCAGAGGCCACTTGCAGGGCCACCTGGCTGCCATAGTCCGGGTAGTCGACACTTTGCGAACTCCGAGGGCCCACGTCGTGGACCTGATGGCCAATGGCTGTCAACCGGCCGATCAGGTTGCCCTTGACCATATACCCGCGGTGGTCGCTGCCGATCACAATCCGCATACCCACTCTCTCGTTGCCAATGACTCAAGCGACTGACTGGCGAGAACCAACGATCCCTTGCTCGGGAATTGTGTCGAGTCCTAACGCGGTGCAGCGTTCTTGATTTTCCTGATGGCCTCTTTGACGTAATAGCGAAGCTGCGCGTTGTTGGCGCGTCTGAAGGCGTACTCAAGGTGGGGGAGAGCACGCAGGGCCGAGGTTCCCATCTCGCCAAGACAATAAGCAGCGTAGACCTGGACGTCGGAATCCTTGGAATTTTGAAGGCAGTTGACCACAGATGCCAAGGCCGGCTCGCCAATGCCAGCCAAGGTGTCCGCAGCGATTTTGCGGATCTGCCGACCCGCTTCTGATCGAGGCGAGTTGTTGGGAGTCAGCAACAACGCCGTGACCGGCTTCACACTGGCTTGGCCAATCTTCACCAGGGCCTGCGCAGCAGCCTCGGGCACATCCTTTTTTCCATACCGCAACAGGTCGGCAATTTGGCCGGCCGCCTCGCTAGCTTGCGGCCCGAGGTGCTGCAAAACGGCACATGCCCTGAGTTGGGCAGTCTCCTGCCGAGTCGTGGCAATCTCGGCAACGGGCTTGGCAGCCGGTTGGCCGATGTTCTGAAGCACCTTCATCGCCAAGGCTGCCGTCGCTGGGGGACCATCCAGCAGACGCGCCGCCGGCAAAGCCGCAGGGGCGGCTTTCTCACCGAACTTGGCCAACGCCTGCAAGGCGAGGGCATCGGTCCGATGATCTCCACTGGCCTGAAGAACTTCCGCCAGCTTGGGAGCCGCTGTGGGACCGACCATACTCAACGCCAGGCGAGCCGCATTTCTTGACTGAGCGTCCCGACGACCATCGGCCAACAAGGCCACTAAGGCGTCGGTAGCAGGTTCGGCCTGGGGACCGAGTTCCCCCAGGGCCAGAGCAGCTCTGTAGCAGATCTCACCGTCAGGATTCGCGGAAAGCACTTTGGAGAGCTCGGTTGTCACCGCTTGGGCTGGAAAAGAACGGACTGCTTGAATCGCCTCTCGAGCTTCATCCTGAGAGCCCCTGAGTTTCCCCAACCAGCCCGCCAATCGAGAGTTCACTGGCCCTGCGGAAGCGTCTGAGCCGCTTGCCTGGCCAGCCTCGGCGGGCTGCTCATCTCCGCTTGTGGAGCCCTCAGCGCTGGTTGCCTCAGACCCAACTCCGAGCTTCTGAGACGCCAGCCTCATCACCGCTGCAGCACCAAGCCCGACGGCAAGCACAACCATCACAATGGCAAGCAAACTCCCTGGACTGGTTTTCCTTGATGAGCTGGGCTCCGGGGGATCTGTGGCCTCAGAGTCTGTCAGCCTCCTCATCGGCTTGCCAGCTAAATCGCCTAGTGTATCACCGGCAGGTCGACTCAGGGGCGCATTTGATGGAGAGGCAGTGCCTCTCGCTTCAGACCCGCCAACGGTTTGGTCCAGCATCGCGCTGAAGGATCGACCCCGACGATCCTCAGAGTCCCCCGTCGAGGACGTCGAACCAGTCCCTGACGAGCGATCCCCCCCAGGCGCTGAATCGGGCGCTGGCGAATCGGGCGCTGGCGAATCGGGCGCTGGCGAATCGGGCGCTGGCGACTCAGGCGCTGGCGACTCAGGCGTCGGAGGCGCCGACTGAGGCCCAAAGAGGTCGGTTGCATCAAAGCTCTGCACGGGCGGCGGCGACTTCAACTGAACCGGTCCAACGGAAGCAGCCTCCCGCTCTCTCGCCTCCTCGGGATCAGCAGCAGTCGCAAAGGCCCCCAAGTCTGGGAGGTTGCCCACATCCGGCAGACTGCCTTCTGAAGACCCCGTGGCCGCAGCCCCTCCGCCGGCAGCATTCCCTCCGGAAGACTGGCTGCCCAGAGGCTCCTCGGCCGGAGAATGACTGGCCGGAGAATGACTGGCCGGAGAATGACTGGCCGGAGAATGACTGGCCGGAAAATAATGACTTGGGATCGCCGGAGGGCTGCTTGATGGCGGCCTGAGAGGCAGTTGGCTCTCCGAAGCGGTTGGGGGAGCCAGATCCGAAAAGTCAAACTGGCCCATCGGAGGGACAGCAGAAGCGGTCTCGGGCCGAGGCACGGAGCTCGGATCCGCCGGGGGACCAGCCGCCAAGGGATTGCTGCCCCAGCTGCCCCCAGTAAATCCTGAAGGGCTAGATGCTGAAGGATCAGATCCTGCATGCTCAGATTCCCAGGGAATCGTCGAGCCACAGATGGGGCATTGTTGCCAACGAGTGACAAAAGACGCGCCACAGCTGGGACAAGTGATCGGCGTGCTGTCGGAGGTCATAATCAGACCGAGCCCTTGCACTTGGTGACAGTATCTGTACCGCTTAAGGTACCAACAAGTCTTACAGATTTGGGCTAACGACAATGTCAGCCCTGGAAGGTCCCTCAGGGACCAAATCCCATTTGACGCCTCCCCAGTCGCCGGTCTCCTCTTGCTGCCTTGGGAAAGTTTTTGCTCGTCCAAAACGCGGGAACCAACGGAATCACCGGTGATCTGGCAGCCTTTTGACAAGCCGGACGAGCCAAAACGCTCTTCAACCTTAGAAGAAGGAGACGCTCAAGTAGAAATGACGAGCAAGCCAAGCTGAGCATGCATCAACACGATTTCAACAGAACGTATGATTCAAAAACAAACATATGCCTCGACAACATACGCTTGGGAAACATACGCTTGGGAAACATACGCCTCTCAGCCTGAGACGACTTGGCCCCTTCTCTCTCTTGGTTTTCCCGATGGTCACGACCAAAGGCTTTCCCAGTCTGAACCAGCTCAAATGCTCAAGCCGAGTTCGGGACAGTTGGGTTAGGTCTTCACCGCCGCGCCGAAATCCTTTTGAATGTTACTGACGAAGTAGGTTTCGCAGGCAGCGTCAATCAAATCGGGGTTGAAGCTCAGTCGCTCCATATTGTAGGTGGCGATGCTGGCCATTTGCTCCAAAATATCCCGCGGCTGGCACATCCTCAGAGGACGTTGCTGGGGGTGAATCCATTTTCCCAGGACATAATCCAACCCCTTGGGATCGGGTTCGATTCCCTTTTTGCGGCACACAAGCCCCCAGATCTCCCGCCATTGCCGTTCGTCCGGATCGCGGATCTCAATCTTGAACTTGATCCGTCGCAGGAAAGCCTCGTCGGCCAGTTGCAGAGGATCCAGGTTGGTGGAGAATATCAACAATAGCTCAAAAGGAATCTCAAGCTTTTTTCCAGTAATTGTGGTGAGGTAATCGTAACGCTTTTCTAACGGGACGATCCACCGGTTGAGCAGATCTTGAGGACGCATCGTCTGGCGTCCAAAGTCGTCGATCATGAAGATCCCGCCGTTGGCTTTCATCTGCAGCGGGGCCTCGTAAAACCGACCGACTTCGCTGAATCGCAAGTCCAAAGCCTCCATGACCAACTCGCCACCGACGACAATCACCGGACGCTTGATCCGCACCCAACGCTGATCATAAGGTGGCCCCCCTTCGACCTCATGGGGCGTGTGCACCACAGAGTCATAGACTTTGATGACTTGACCCTCGACCTCAATGGCATGCGGCACAAAGATGTCGTCGCCCATCAACCGAGTGATCCGCTCGGCGATGCTTGTTTTTCCATTTCCGGGAAACCCGAAGAAAAAGATGCTGGTGCCGCTATTGACTGCCGGTCCGATCTCGTTGAAGACCGCATCGGTGATAATTAGGTCCTCGAAGGCCTTGCGGATGTTACGACGAGTCACCCGAACTGACTTGACGCTCTGGGAGGTGATACTCTTGAGGTAGTCCTGGAAGGGCACCGGGGCCGGTCCGCTATATTCGGTCTTGTTCAAGGCGTCGCGGACGGCGTTTTGCCCACGGGGGTTTTTCAGCACGTATTCGTAGTTGGAATCGCCCACCCCTCGCTGACCAGCAACTTCCAACAACTCGGCTTTGCGCATCTCCTTGAGAACAGGGTCGATGACCTTGTAGGCCAGACGCAAATCTCGGGCAAGCTCCTGGCCGGTAGGACGGCCGAAGTTGTACACCGTCCGAAGGATCAGCTCGATCGCCACTGTCCGGTTCAGGCCGGTCTCTTCCAGAGATTGCGGGACAGCTGGTATGAACTGGAGTTCCGGCTGTTGGGGCACCTCTTCAGGGGGCGGATCCTGAGGAGGTGGATCGCCGAGCATCATCGCTCGATCCAGCCAACCCCCCTGGCGAGCCTGCTCAATCAGCGGCTCAAGCTGGTCTTGGTGCATCCGCAGGTGAGCCTCAGCCTCCTTGTCACCAACGGCATGGGCCTGCTTGAGGCACTTGTACAAAGCCGGAGCCACCACATACTTCACTCCACCCAGATAGAGATGGTGGAGATACTCCCCTGATCGCACATAACAGTCCGGTGTGTGATCAGTGCGTGCAAGCAGTTCCTGCTCAAACCGGGGGTCCATCAGGAAGCGCATCTGTCATTCTTCTCCGCACATCGGCTTGGCCTTTGGCCTCGGCAGCAAATCTCTTGCACACCCAAACTGTCGAACTGGGTTTCTCGAATCCAAGCTTCTGGAACCTCTGCCTGCGAAACACCCCACCGCAAGGACCTTCAGCGTCTCAAAAAACCAAGGCACGCAATGGTGGCAAAGCAAATGCCTCCGGCTACCCGAACTGGAGCATCACCAGGCTTTGGCATCACCAGGCTTTGGCATCACCAGGCTTTGGCATCAATGGTTTCTGCGAGGATGTCTTCCCTGGAAAGGTTTGGTGGGAATCCGAAAATTGGCCGGTCATTTTGAAAGCCCAGCCAATCAGAAGTGTCCTTTGAGGCTGAGCCCCTTCGAGCATGAACCGCTGGTTGCGCGATGAAGTTCACTGTAACTCCCACCTTGTGGGGCAACAAGGATTCCAGAGCTTCAAGATCCCGGGATCTGCCCGGCAAGGGGTCTTACCTGGCGGGAGATGGAGGTTCTCCGAAGATCAGCTCTTTCAGCGTCTTGCCCCCAAGCATCCCTGCTTGTTGCTCGGCACGGCGTAATTGAAGGGTGAGAGAATAGCGTTGGTAGGGCTGATCGCTGGTCAACTCCTCGGCGGGAGTGATTTCCAGCCAGCCCAGCGTTTGGCCCTGCCGCTGATGGGCGTACAGATGGACTCCGGGGCGAGGCGACCGTTGGCGTGAAAAGCCGTAGGACTGCCGGAATGTGGCAATCAGCCGGCTGGGGTCGCCAGTCGAACCGTTGAAGTGGATCTCGACTGGCTGATGGTCGGCATCGAAGTAGTAAGTGAGAGCTCCGGCAAGATCATCCCGACGTGTGCCGGTGACCAAGACCACGCGATAACCTTGCTGATCGAGCCGACGATCCGCGTGAGAGACCCGACCCCAACGGTTGTGAATCCAACCAACGGTGACATCAAACCGAAAGATCTCCCGGAAATCGGCCACCGGTGGCCCACTGACCCGTTCAGGGAGGGGCCGTTCTGCGGCATCGGCGAGATCGCCTTCGGCTGGCTGTTGGGATGTGTCGCCTGGAAACGGCTTGCCCAACACAGTTTCCAGCGGCAGCTGCGGCTGCTGCTCTTGACCAAGCCAATCCAACCGGTCCATCACAACAGGAACCCCCACCGAGGCCCCCAAACCAGCGATCAATAACAGCGTTTGTCTGGACATCGTCGATCGCTCAAATCTGACAAGATGTTTTGACAGGCCCTTCCTGCCGGTCGTTCCCAGCCACAAGTACCAAGCGGATCGCCCACCGAGGACCTCCAGGCGGCTGGCCGTTGCTCAGCTCAGGCCAGTTCACTTCGCCGAGAACAAGAACTGCTTGCAAGGCCGTTTCGGCAAGCCTGTTTCAGCGAGCCTCAAAAATCGCCGAAAACAAGGAGGCCAACGGAACCTCTGGGGGCGACCTCCTCAAGAAGCGTCCTTTGCTAGAGTTCGGTCAACAATTCAGGCAGGTTGACCGATCTGACCGGAGACGTCACCGTCGGCAGAGCCCGGCGAACCGGTGAGAAAACCCAAAGCTTGCCAGGCCTGCTGCCCCCGATAAAGTCTTTCAAGGGACTGTCTTTCAGGGACTGTCTTTCAGGGACTGTCTTTCAAGGGCTGCCCTGAGAGTTCTGCCGTCAGGTGAGCCCATTGAGCACCATCAAGGCCAAAGCGAAGACCAAAAACGCAGCAGCGGTGACCACCAAGGCCAGCCAAAGATTGCTTGAAATCAGCGATTCTTGCGGCTCGCGCGACTGAGCAAACCGTTGCTCAGCTTCGGCCTCGGCAGGCTCCTGAGCCCCAGTTGGAACACGAGGTGGGAGATCCCAGACCGAACCCGCCGCCTCAGGCTCCAAGTCTGGTGTGGTCTTCAAGCTACGGTTGAGCGACAACGACATCGAGGACTGATCTCGACTCAAATCAGAAGGCGAATCGGATATTTCATCCGCCGGGGGAGAGCCCAGAGGCATGGAGTGCTGCCCCTCCAACTCCTTCCTTTCACCAAAACCATGCGGGGAGGCAGAATCCCCCCTTGGTTCCGATGGCTCCCCTGGCCTAGCCCCAAGTTCAGACCAAGAATCCCTTGGCACAGGCTTCTCCAGCACAAGCTCTTTGGGCACAGGCTCTTTGGGCACAGGCTCTTTGGGCAAATAGTCGCTTGCCGGGTGGATGTTTGCCGGGTGGATGTTTGCCAGGTCGTTGTTTGGCAACGATTGATTGGGCCAGGAGTTATCGGCCACAGCTTCTTGAGCCAAAGGTTCTTTTGGCGGCAAATTCTCTTGGGAAGGTTCTTGCTGGGAGGAATTGACCAAGGTCTCACCCAAATGAATCGGAAGTTCTCGAGTGTCGTGGACTGAGGGCTGCTCTTCGGTTGGCAGGACATAAAACTCAGCGCCCGGCCACTCGCAGGAAGGCTCATCGGAGGCAAAGTCACTCACCTCGGGACTCTGCCAGCGAGAGAAGGCCGAGTTTCCCTCCGAGACATTCGGAATCTCTTCCTGAGAAAGCTTGACAGGCTGGGATTCTGGCGGCTGGGATTCTGGCGGCTGGAGCTCATCCTGCACTGTTGAGCTCCAGCTCTCGCGGAGAGCTTCTGGAGGAGTTGCCGGTTCTTCTTCGGCCTCAGATTTCTGAATCACTGACGAGTCTAGGGCTGAACGCTCGAAATCGAAGCCATTGGAGGATGCATCCGTCTCAGGAGTCAGCGCGTGAGCATCATCCGCTTCAAAAACGGACAACTCCAAAGCAGATAACTCCGAGAGGCCCGCTGGAGGAAAACCCGCAGCGGGCAAGTCCGTCGCAGGAGACTCAGAAGGACTGGCCCGAACAACCGGAGGACCAGAATTGGCCAGGTCGGAATCGATGGAGTCTTGGTTTGCCGGGCGAGAATTTCGCGGACTAGCATCCGGAGGTTTGGAATCGGCAGGCCGCAAAACGCTCTTTGGAGATTCGTTCTTTCGAGATTCGCTCGTTCGGGAATCCTTGAGAGGGGAATCCCTCACTGGAGAAGTCGGGTGGCCAGAGTCGGCCAGTTGCGAGTCGGCCAGTTGCGAGTCGGCCAGTTGCGAGTCGGTTGTTCCAGGGGAAAGGCGTGGAGAAGGGTGGGTCTTGTCGCTGTCGAACCCGACCGGTCCCCCGGTGGAGGACAGAGGATCGTCTTCAAACTTGAGGTCATCGTAAAGAGCTGAGTAGCCAGGGGCTCGACTGAGTTGGTCGGCCCCTGGATTAGTAGGGCCCGGCGAGTCCCCCGAGTCTGCTAGGGACTGAAGATACAGTGACCGCATCGTGTTCTCATCGGTGCCCAGCAACGCGGCGGCGTACTCTAAGGTCGAACCGTAGGTCTGCCGTTCTTTGGCTCGGTCGATCCCCAGCAAGCTGAGCATGTGCTCGGCTTTTTCGAGGGAGAACGCCTTGAGCAGATGGTTGCGATAGGAAAGGAATTCCTCCTGCTGCATGGCCTCTTGCAACGAGGGGTAGCGCCTCAGCAAATGACCAGGGTTGTGTTCCAAGATCCGTTTGCGGCAGTAACACGCCACCTCCGGTAGATTCATGCCTACCGCACAGGTGCCTGCCAAAATCAGCAGCTTGTCGCGTACCAGGGGCCTACCCCGAGACTCACTGGCTCGAGCCAAGTGCAGGTATAGCCCCAACCAATCATCGGGCTTAGACATGCGAACCGCCTCGGTTCCGTTGTCGACCCCCCTCAGCCGCCAGCCTCAAGATCAGCGAACACTCACCGCTCGGCCCAAAGGTCAATCCAAGCTCTGAGGTCCGTCCAGTTCATCGTCCAGCTTGGCTGTGGAAGCCCCAACCGTCGTGGAAGCCCCAACCGTAAGGTGAGAGGAGGAGATGGAGTGTTGAGAAGGTATCCACCAAAATTGCAGGAAACTCAACCTTGCAGGAAACTCAACCTTGCAGAAGACTCGACCTTGCAGAAGACTCAATCTCCCGAGTCTTCTTCCCGAAACACACTGCGTTTAGGAATTATGATGACCTGCCCAGAGTTTGTATCATTTCGATCGCCTTCCCCATTCGCAAGAGGGAAGGGACTGTTCCTCATCAAATACCGCTGATTCGGGCAGCATTTCCCGAGCTCCCAATCGGTGAACTCCGCCAGCCCGCTCCAACAGACCCCACCCAACGGTTCCACACTGCGAAACGCCACCAAACTTCCCCCAGACCTCAAACAGCCAAAACCTTGCCCCAAAAAGAACCCCTAACATCCGCAAGCCCACATCGGCTTGTTCAAACCTAAGGTCCCCGCATGTCCGATCAGCCTCTTTCTGATCCTGATCAATCTGGCCCTGATCAATCTGATCCTGGTCAAGCAAGTTTTGGAGCATCTGAGGCTGACTTAGAATGGTCTCGGCAAGCTGGGGTAGATCAAAAACCTGTTGAGGTTGGTTTGGACGAGCGATGGTTGTTCTCTGCGGAGGCACGGTTCTTTCTGAGTGCTGATCTGCCGGCTGATCCTTTGCAGGCGACAACCCTGTTGCGACGCACGCTCTCACTTAAACAGGCCCACTTGATCCTGGAACAAACCGAACTTCGCCAACGAGCTGCCATCAAATTTTCGCAAGCCAAGAAGATGTTCTTGACGCGTCAAGCGTTGGAGCAGGCGACTGCGGAGCCCATTGCTCGCTACAAGGCTTCATCTTTTCCCAGTGGCGTTGCGCTGGCTGACCTCTGTTGTGGTCTTGGTGGCGACCTGATTGCCCTGGCGGCTCAGGCTGCCCCGGGTGCGATCCTCGGCGTGGAACAGTCCGAGGTGTTGGCATCTTTGGCGGCTGCCAATCTCCGAGCTTACCATCCTTCGCTGCAGGCCCAAATCACCATCGCCGACGCCTGTCGGTTCGAGACCTCAACGGTCCAGGCTTGGCACATTGACCCAGACCGCCGGCAGAGTCACTCCCCGCCAGAGAAATCTTCCTCAACAAAGAGACACCCCCCAACACGGACCATCAACCCCGAGAAAATGGCTCCTTCCCGAGAAGCCATTGATGCCCTTCTGCGACGGAACCCTGCAGCGGCCATCAAGTTAGCACCGGCCTCTGAGGTCCTCCCCGCCTGGGCGGAGGCCTCGACCCGCGAGTGGATCAGTCATCGCGGCGAATGCCGACAACAGGTCCTTTGGCACGGACCTTTGGCCCAAGGCCCCCACCGGCACCAGGCCACCACTCTCGACACGCCCGATGGACAACCAGAGAGCCTCGAAGGCCCGCCACATCGACTCCCCCCTCCCGTTGCCTCCTCCATTGGCCGCTACGTGGCCGAGCCTGACCCCGCGGTGCTTGCCGCCGGGCTGACCGGGATACTGGCGACCCGGCACCAGATGGCCGCCTGGTCAGCCAATGCGGCTTACCTGACAGGAGACCGCGTTGGTGAGTCGTTTCTGTTGAGCCTCTTTGAAGTCCAAGAGGTGCTGCCCTATGATTTTCGCCGGCTCAAGAACCACCTCCACGCTCAAGGCATCGGCCAAGTCGAGATCAAACGACGCGCCGTCGAGCTCAACCCCCTCGAGTTGCAGCGTCGCTTGCAGTCCAAAGCACCAGGCCAAGCAACAGTGTTGATTGCCCCTCATAACCGGCGTGTGATCGCCGTGATCGCACGCCGGATCAAGTGAACTCGGGCCAAGTCCACGCGGGCCAAGTCCACGCGGGCCAAGTCCACGCGGGCCAAGGAAACTGAGATGGAGTGAACGCTTGGGGAGCCTTGACCGGGTGGTTCAACAAACGCTTCCTGGGCATTCCTTCTCCTTCATCTGGGGGCGATGGTTTGTCGGCGGAAGGGGCAACCGCTAGCATGGGTGTCAATTGGCCGACCAATCTGAGCAAGCCCGTGGAGATTGGTCTCTGCCTGAGAGACTTCGAAGGGACTGTCTTCAAGATGTCTTTGCCCGTAAGACACTGATAAAAGCCTGTAGTAGACCGGCGACATGATCTGATTTTTCGCCACTTTTTCGACAGATTCGAAGCTCGCCCCATCTGACGACTTTGTCTGAGTCTCTTTCTGAATCACGAACCGAAAAGCGTCTCTGGACAAACCCTTGCGTTGGCCAAAGTGGCTCTGCCACAGCACTTCGACTGTGGCCACTCTTGGACTTTGGCCATGCTTGGATGTTGGCCATGCTTGGATGTTGGCCATGCTTGGATTTTGGCCATGCTTGGATTTTGGCTGGGAGTTCGGACAGACTCTGAGTCTGGGTTGCTAAGAGGCCACCATGCTGATCTTTGATGCTCACCTTGACCTGAGCATGAATGCCTTGCTCTGGAACCGAGATCTGACACGCCCGGTCAGCGAGATTCGAGCAAGAGAAGCCGGGCAGACCGACAAGCCCGACCGAGCCAAAGGCACCGTTTCCCTGCCGGAGATGCGCCGGGGTCAGGTGGGCCTGTGCGTCGGCACGCTGATTGGGCGTTACGTGACCCAAGACAACCCGTTGCCTGGATATCACAGCCCGCAAATCGCCTGGGCAATGACCCAGGGCCAGCTGGCCTGGTATCAGGCCATGGAAACGCTGGGCGAGTTGGTGCAGATTCGCGACCTGGCAAGCCTGGAAAAGCACTTAAAGTTATGGTCAGAGGAAGTCCCCGCCGATGCGCCGATTGGCTACATCCTCTCGCTGGAGGGAGCGGACAGCATCTGGGAGGTCTCTCGGCTAGAATTGGCCTACAAACAGGGCCTTCGCGCCATTGGGCCGGCCCACTATGGGCCAGGGTTGTATGCCCAGGGAACCGATGCCTCAGGAGGCCTTGGGCAAGCCGGACGTGACTTGCTGCAAGAGATGCAACGGCTGAACATCATCCTGGACGTCACTCATTTGTGTGACGATAGTTTTTGGGAGGCTTTGGATCTCTTTCACGGCCCAATCTGGGCGAGCCACTCCAACTGCCGGGAACTGGTCCCCCACAACCGCCAGTTCTCCGACGAACAAATCCGCGAACTGGTCTGCAACCGCGGGGCAGTCATCGGCGCGGCCTTTGATGCCTGGATGCTCATCCCCAACTGGGAACGCGGATCCTCCACCCCCGAGGAAACCGGAGTCAGCATCTCTCACGTCATCGACCACATCGACCACATCTGCCAAATCGCTGGCAACGCCCGTCATGTCGGGATCGGAACGGACCTCGACGGCGGATACGGCCGAGAACAATCCCCCGCCGACCTGGACACAATCGCTGACCTCCGAGAGATCCCCGAAATGCTCGCTCAGCGCGGATATTCCCCAGAAGATATCGAGGGAATCATGTACGGCAACTGGGTGCGTTTTCTCAGAAAAGCCTGGGGATAAAGTGATCGTGCTGGAACCCAACAGCCCCGCCAGCGGCGCCTGGGCTGTTGTTACAAAGTCTCTTGGGACAGAGTCTCTTGTTGCGGTGGCTCTAGTGGGAGGCAGACCTGGCCGCTAAGGTGGTGGCCAGTTGCCAATGCTAGGCCCTGTCTCAAAACGCCAACCTGGCTTCGGGCGGCTGGGCTTCGGGCGGCTGGGCTTCGGGCGGCTGGGCTTCGGGCGGCTAGCGGCGTCCGGCTGCATCGACGAATCGTTTGGATTCGCCTGTTTTGCCCTTTTGGCCAGCGACTCACCCATCTTGCCCTCTGGCTGACCAGCGCGTTTTCAGACAGAGCCCTAGCTCGACTGTCGCAGATTGTGGCAAAGGCCCAACCCGAGGGGCCCTCAACAGATCCATTTCCCAACATATTGGTGGGCAACGGCCACATCTGGGACAGTCCAACTAGAAGGTGAAGGCTCCGAGGGGATCTGGTTGGCTGCTGCTGTTTCCGGTCAGCAGGGCCAACCTGCGGAGCAATCTTGGGAATCACTGCTTTGAGACACCGGTTGGAGGCATCAAGCCGGGTTGCCCATAAGGGGCACCGGGCAAAGTCGCCAATAAAAATTGTTAGCCAGAGGCATTAGTTAATATTTTTAGCTAAAATTACTAGCAAGTCTTGTCAGTCAGGAGAGAGCCTCGGAGTCATTTGCCATGCGAGCCATCCGATTGGAAGAGCCAAAACGTTTCCGGCATGTTGAGATTGATGAGCCGGGCGATCCTAGTTCAGGACAGGCTTTGGTTCGGACTCATCGGATGGGCATCTGTGGCACGGATTACAGCGGGTACTTGGGAAAGATGCCCTTTTTTCGGTACCCCCGCATTCCCGGCCATGAGCTGGGGGTCGAGGTGTTGGCAGTTGGCCCTGATGTGACCAACGTCAAGCCGGGAGACCGGTGCAGTGTGGAGCCCTACATGAACTGCGGCATGTGTTATGCCTGCCGCAAGGGCAACGGCAACTGCTGCGAAAACCTGGAGGTCATCGGGGTGATGATCGACGGTGGTTTGTGCGAGCGGTTTCTGGTCAGGGCCGAGAAGCTTCACCCTTCCCAGAAGCTGACCTTTGAACAGCTGGCCTTGGTCGAGACCTTGGGGATCGGTTGTCACGCGGCCGACCGGGGGGCACCACAAGAGGGCCAGCATGTGCTGATCATCGGGGCTGGGCCGATTGGATTGGCCACCTTGGAGTTCACTCGGCTGACCGGGGCGACCATCACGGTCATGGACATGGTCGAGTCACGTCTGGCCTTCTGCCGAGAAACTTATGGCGTTGCCCATACCATTGTTTTCTCGGGCGATGGCAGCGAGCTGGCACAAATGAAGGCCATCACCGACGGCGATATGTATGAGGTCGTCACCGACGCTACGGGAAATCATCGGTCCATGAGCGGGGCCCTCAACTATGTGGCTCACACGGGGGCGTTGGTTTACGTTGGCATCACCACCGAGGAAGTCAGCTTCCCGCATCCGGTGCTGCATCGCCGCGAGATGGCCATCAAAGGCTCCCGCAACGCCCTGCCCAGCGATTTTGCCCGCATTATCAAACTCATCGAAGACGGCACCATCAACACCAACCCCTGGATCACACACCGCACTTCTTTCGACCAGGTCATCGACAACTTCGAATCCTACACTCATCCTGAAAGTGGCGTGATCAAAGCCATCATCCAGGTCAGCGACCAGTGAAGACCGGATGCTTGAACGAACCTCTGAACAACTGACGCCATTTTGTTGCTAAGGCTTAACGCTGGCGCTTATTACTGAGCTTCTGGTTGCTGAGCTTCTGGTTGCTGATTCTCTGGTTGCTGATTCTCGCTAGTATGCTAAGTTGTTAAGCCTTGTTGCCAAGAATTGCAATCGACTTTGCCGAGCCTGTGAGGAACTGATGATTCGAGCGGCAATCACTGTGAGCTTGGTGGAAGAGGCCCGGGGAGGGCCGTTTGTGTTTTGGGATGATCTGGCAGCTGCCTGCAGCAAAGCCAGCCAGTTAGGTTTTCATGCTGTGGAGATCTTTGCCCCATCGGCTGATGCGGTCGACCGTGAGAGGCTCCGGAGTCTGCTGGCTGAGCACAACTTGGAAGTCGCTGCTGTGGGGACTGGTGCGGGGATGGTCAAGCAGGGCCTGAGTCTGACCGACTCTGACCCGGGCAAGCGTGAGCAGGCGGCGGAGTTTGTGCGATCGATCATCGAATTTGGGGGCACCTTTGGGGCTCCGGCGATTATCGGATCGATGCAGGGACGCTCCGGCGGCGAGGTGGACCGCAACACCGCTGTGAGCCTGTTGGGGAAGGCTCTGAGCCAACTGGGCCAATATGCTGCCACTTACCAAGTTCCGTTGATCTACGAGCCGCTCAATCGCTATGAGACGGATCTGATCAACACAGTCAACGCCGGAGTGAGTCTGCTCAAATCTCTGACGACCGATAACGTGAAACTGTTGGCCGACCTCTTTCACATGAACATCGAAGAGGCGAACATCCCCGGGGCGATTGTCGCCGGCGGAAGTCATATCGGCCACGTTCACTTTGTGGACTCCAACAGGCGGGCAGCGGGGATGGGCCATACTGACTTTGGCCCCATCGCCCAAGCGCTCAAGAAGATCGACTACGACGGCTACCTTTCGGCCGAGGCATTCCCCTACCCTGATTCTGACGCGGCAGCCCAACAGACGATTCATGCTTATCGCGAGCATTTTGGGCAATAACCTTGGCTTGCTCGACTCTAGTAGATGTATGATCCATGAGTGACGCGACGACGACAACCTCGCCTTGTGTGACGCTGGGGATGGCCCCGAGTTTTGGTTTTGGGGACCGAATCGGCACAGCCACCGCTGGGCACGTTCAAGCGATGAAGCGCTCAGGCGAAGGCATCGAGCCGATCTTTCCACAACAGTCCATTCGTGAGATGCGGCGAACCAACCGCAACCCCGTGCAGGTGATGCAGGAGGCCCTCAAGGGGATGCAGCAAGCCGGTTGGACCGGCCAGACCGGAGCTGATGCCGACCACTTGAAAACACCCGAGGATGTGGATCGTACGGCAGGGGCCGGCTTTACGTTCTTCACCATTGATCCGTCCGATCATGTCGACGAACGGACTGACAGTTACGACCAAGCCACCCTCGCCCAGAAGTTTGCCGCCGTCGGCGACCAAATCGACTGGTGGGATAAGTATCTCGGCAACACCATCACGCTCTCCACCGGCACGGTCATCTCGCTGGATGAGCAAGCTTGTATGCGGTGTGCTGTCAAATACGGTTTGGCCCTCCAAGCGGCCATCAGCCTGGCGGAACACATTCGCACAGTCCCCAAAACCGCTGGCGACTACGAGATCGAACTCAGCGTCGATGAGACCGAACAGCCCACGACCCTGGCAGAACATTACATCATTGCCGATCAGTGCCTCAGCCGAGGCATGAAGTTGGTCAGCTTGGCTCCCCGATTCATTGGCGATTTCGAGAAAGGCGTTGACTACAAGGGAGATTTGGCCGCCCTGGAAACATCCCTCAGCGATCATGCTGCCATCGCCGAAATGCTAGGACCCTACAAGCTCAGCCTGCATTCCGGATCAGATAAGCTCTCGATGTATCCGGCCTTGGCCAAGGCCACCCAGGGACGATTTCATGTCAAGACCGCCGGGACCAGTTATCTGGAGGCCCTCCGAGTGGTCGCCCGTCACGACCAGGCGTTGTTTCGTCGGATCATCGAATTTGCTCGTTCTCGGTATGAAGTCGACAAAGCCACCTACCACGTCTCGGCGACGCTGGCGGGCACACCGGCACCAGAGGACATTGCCGATGCAGTCCGTCTGGAACAGGTGTACCTGGAGCGTTGGGACGACGTGCCTGCCGGCAAGGGTTTTACTAAGCCCGGGAGGCAAATCCTGCACTGCACTTTTGGATCGGTGCTCACCCATGAAGAGTTTGGGCCGGCTGTCCGCGCGGTTTTAGATGCCCATCCGGAGACTTACACTGAGGTGTTGGCCGACCATTTCAGCCGACACCTCGATGCCCTGCAGGCAGGACTGTCATCGGCTGGTTGAATGCCCACCGCCGAAGAGATCCCACCACCCCGAACCTTTGCCTCAAATCGCTGATTGACGATAACCAACGGTCTACCGATGAGCCCTGTGATCGACGCACATCAACACTTTTGGCAGCGGAGTCAGCCCTTTGACTACTCTTTTTTGGAGGTTGAGCCTCTGGCGCCGATTTGCCGCGATTTCTTGCCAGAGGATCTGGCCCCGCAGATTGCCGCCCTCGGTGTGGATCGCACGATCTTCGTGCAGACTCAGCACAATCTCGGAGAGAATCGCTGGGCCTTGGGTTTGGCCGAACAGCATGAGTTTCTCATTGGTGTCGTGGGTTGGGTTGATTTGGCCAGCGATCAATGTGAAGAGCAGTTACTGGAGTTTTGGGAGCACCCGAAGTTCGTCGGCGTGCGGCACATCACCCAGGATGAGCCAGATGATGACTTTATCGTGCGTCCTGAGGTGATCCGGGGGCTGAAGGTGCTCCAAAAGCATCAAGTTCCCTTTGATCTGCTCTTTTACGTCAAGCACCTCAAACATGCTGCGACGCTGGCTCAAGAGCTGCCGGAGTTGCCCATGGTGATTGACCATCTGGCCAAGCCTCGGATCAAAGACCAAGCGACTGAAGATTGGATTGATCACCTCCGGGCGGCAGCTCAGTTCCCCAACGTGTACTGCAAGCTCTCTGGGATGATCACCGAAGCGGATTGGCAGAATTGGAAACCGGCGGACCTGAAACCCTATGTCGAGACGGCCCTGGAGGCCTTTGGTGCCCAGCGCTGCATGTATGGCTCGGACTGGCCGGTCTGCGAGTTGGCTGGCACTTATGAGCAAGTCTACTCCACCTTGGTCGAGCTGGTTGGTCATCTCAGCCAAGACGAACAGGCGTCGATCTTTGCCGGCACAGCCGCCAAGTTCTATAAGCTGTCTCTGTGAAAGACCATCTGATCGATAGCCCTTGCTGAGAACCGCGTTTCAACACCAGATTCCAGAAAACCGGCTCGTTGAAATAGGACACCAAGAAGCTGACTTATGAAAAACGACCTATTTCGCTTAGACGGTCAGACGGCAGTGGTCATTGGCGGGACCGGGGCACTCGGCGGAGCGATGGCCGACGCTCTGGCAGCCTTTGGGGCCCAGGTTGCTGTCGTTGGCCGCAACCAAGAACGCGGTCTGAAACGGGTGCAGCAGATTGAATCGGCCGGCGGCACAGCGATGTTTCAGGCCGCCGATGCCCTGGATCGCCACTCGGTGATCCAGGCACGCGATGCCATTGCCGCTCAGCTCGGCCATGCCAGCATCGTGGTCAACGCGGCTGGGGGAAATCGCCCCGATGCGACCTTGCCTCCAGGTAGCGATTTCTGCCGGTTGCCTTTGGAGGCTTGGCAGGACGTCTTCGACCTCAACTTAGTCGGGGGCGTGCTTTTGCCCTGCCAGGTTTTCGGCGAGCCCATGCTGGCTGCCGGCCAAGGAAGCATCATCAACATCGCCTCGATGTCTGGCATGATCCCCCTTTCGCGTGTTGTTGCCTATTCCGCCGCCAAAGCCGCTGTGCTCAACCTGACCAAGTTTCTCGCCCGCGAGTGGGCCCCGCAGAAAGTCCGGGTCAATGCCATCAGCCCCGGCTTCTTTCCAGCTGAACAGAATCGCGCGTTGTTGTTCAACGAAGACGGAAGCTACACCCAACGCGGCCAGCAGATCATCGGACACACCCCCATGGCCCGCTTTGGTCAGGCAGAGGAACTGGCCGGGGCGGTCATCTGGCTCGCCTCAACAGCGGCTTCCTCATTTGTCACCGGCCAGAACATCGTCGTCGACGGCGGCTTCTCTTCAGTGACGATCTAACGCATTGAAGAAACGTCCTCGTGGTCAGTTTCCTTCTGATTTGGCAGTTGGTTCTCGTGGAACCGGGGGATTCACGTCCAACCGACTGCCACAATCAACCGACTGCCACAATCAACCGACTGCCACAATCAACCGACTGCCACAATCATAGGAAACAAGGCACTAGCTGGCCATCGGCCGGGCCGTCCCGTCACTGAGGTTGAGGACAATCTTGGCTCGTCCGTCGGTTTGGCAAGGCTGCCAGATCCGTCATCATTCCGTCGATTCCTGTGTTTTGGACGAGCAAGAATTTTCCTCAAGAGCAGTAGCCTCTTCTTGAGAGAGTACCGTTGAGAGATCACCAAGAGCAATACAATGACTGAACTGCAAATCAAGACCGACCCATGCGAGCTGGACCTCTTGTCTCTGGGAGCCCTGGTCCATCGTCTTGATCCCGGGGTGATCCCCTTCCGCAGGGCACGCTCGCTGGAGGTTCACGTCTCCGGTGGTGAATACAACGTCGCGGCCAACTTGGCATCCTGCTTCGGATTGAACACCGGCATTGCCACTGCCATGGTCGATTATGGCATCGGCGAACTGGTGCAGACCCGCGTCCGCGAGATGGGCGTCAAACCCTTCTACAAATGGTTTGAGCACGATGGTGTTCGTGGCCCCAATATCGCCACCGTCTACAGCGACCGGGGACAAGGTGTGCGAGCCCCGGTTGTCTTCTACAATCGCTCCAATGAGGCCGGCGGACTGCTCAAACCCGGCGACTTTGATTGGGATAAACTCTTTGCCGGTGGAGTTCGCTGGTTCCACTCAGGAGGGATCTTTGCAGCTCTGTCTGAGACCACCGCAGAGCTGATCATCGAGGGGATGCAAGCGGCCAAAGCCCACGGGGCGGTCACCTCGTTTGATCTCAATTACCGCGCCAAACTCTGGTCCCCTCTGGGTGGACTCCCGCAGGCTCAAAGCGTCTTTGGGCGGATTGTCAGCCATGTCGATTGTTTGTTTGGCAATGAGGAGGATTTGCAAAAGGGCCTCGGCGTCACCGGGCCGGAAGTCGAGGACTCCAAAAAATCCAAGCTCGATCCCAAAACCTTCTTTGGGATGATCGCAGCAACCAAAGAAAAACACCCCAACGTCAAACTGGTCGCCACCACACTCCGTGAGGTCCATTCCACAAACCGTCACAGTTGGGGGGCAGTCCTCTGGATCGACGGTCAGGAATACATCAGCCCCACCTGTGAACTCGACGTGCTCGACCGGATCGGTGGAGGCGACGGTTTTGCCTCCGGCCTTGTGTATGGCCTGATCAGCGGCCGTCACCACGAAGAAGCTCTCCGTTTGGGTTGGGCACACGGTGCTCTGCTGACAAGCTTCCCAGGAGATGTCAGCCTCGCCCGTCGCTCTGAGGTTGAAGCTTTTGCCCAAGGGGGCTCCGCCCGGGTCCAGCGTTGAGCACCGAGCAAGACCACAGATTCAATTGGCCCCCAAGGATCCCGTTCAGCCCAACCGAGTGTCCGGACACTGCCTCGGAACCGCGGTTGGGCCGCTCTGGATTCCGCGGTTGGTCTCTTGGACGCTGGGAAATCGCTCGACCGATCGAACGTGCCTTCCGCCCCAAGTGTTTGTTCTTGGGCCGACCAACTCCTCCTCAGGTTTCTCTTCATTGGGGGGAGTTTGCCCAAAGCCGCCAACTGCCCAAGCCAACCTCGATAAGTTTGTGGGCCAAGGAATCTTTGGCACCTGGAAAACGGGCAATTGCAGGCCAGATGGGCCGGCACATCTTACCCAAACGAAAGAATTGTTTCCTGGCGGTAGCACATTGTTGGCCCTCGGGCAAGCCGTCTTCCAAATTCTTGGCGGGATGCCAATGACACGACGATAACAGGGCGTAGAGGCGCAACTCGCGTCGTGGATTTCCGCCGGAGGGATTCGGCGAGACTCGTTCGGGCCGGGATGACACCCTCGGGCGGCCGTGATTGACCGGCCTGCCTGCTGCAACGGAGCAACGGAATGAACCTCCTGAAGCGTCAACGCCCAGCGTCCAACTTCGGGACGGTCGTGGCTGTTCTGGCAGCCGGACTTGGCCTCTCTGGACAGGTATCGCCCGTCTGGGCTCAAGGGCAATGGTATGGCTCAGGCTTGACGCCTGTGAACTATAACCCCCGTTACACCGGTGGGACTGGCCCCATCTCACCAGTTTCTCACCGAACTATCCGGTATGCACAACCAGTCTACGCACCGCCCAGCCCCCCGGCTGCCCCAGGTCAACCTGCCAACCCAGCTTCACCACCAAGCTCAACTGGTGCCCCGGCTCCCGGCCCCTTGGCCCCGGGATCGGTTCCCCCACAGCCGTATCTAGCCCCAGGTCAGAGGATGCCACCGCTGGGTGGCGCCGGCGGAATGCCCCAAGGGGCCCCTGCCCCCGGTGGACCAATGATGGCTGGTCCCATGATGGGCGGTCCAATGATGGCTGGTCCCATGATGGGAAGTCCCATGATGGGCGGTCCGGGGATGGGAAGTCCCATGATGGGCGGGCCAATGATGGGCGGACCGGGCATGGCTGGTCCCATGATGGGCGGTCCGGGGATGGGAGGTCCGATGATGGGCGGGTCGATGCCGAGTGGCCCAATGATGACGACGCCGGTTTATGCAGATTCACTGCCGATGGGGCAACTGCCCCCTGGTGAGTTTGATCCGGGCTGTCCGACTTGCATGGCCGAGCCGTTCCATCACCCTCACCACTCGGATCGGGAGTCCTTAAGAAGCCGGATTCGCAACTGGCTCTCCCCATTTCGAGACTGGCCTGTTTCCAGTTTGCACAACGCCCAGGCAGGTGTTTATGCCAACGATACCCAGACGGTGTGGGTGCCGGGGGTCAACTTTGCCACGCTCTTTGGCGAAACACACGGCACAGGAGCTCGGCTGCTCTTTGGCGGGGTGACGGATTCTCTGACCGGAATCAACTCTGTCCACTTCGGCGGGGATCTCTATCGAGGTTTCCAGTTCCAGAGTTGGCATCACCAGCACTGGTTCAAATACGGAATCTCTCTCGACGCGCAGGAAGAGTTTGCCAAGATCGGTCCCAATGCAGCATTTTTGTTCTTTGCGGATAGCTATTTCCCCATCACCCTCGATGTGTCGCTGACCTTTGGCAACGATGATGAGTTCCGGTTCGCGCCGGCCGGGCAGACGTTGCTGGGCTTGGCGAAAGTAGCCGACCGCGACTTCCAGTGGCGACTCGGGATGTTTTTGACGGAGAACATCCAAACTGGTCTGGTCTTCAACTACGTCGATTGGGACGACGATCTTTACGGGGATTACGCCTTTGAGTTCGGCCTGTTTATGAACTGGCGGTTCGACTACTGGGCTGTGCAACTGGACTTCTCCGAGGACGACGACGGCGGGATCCGCGGCTTTGTCAATCTTGCCTACACATGGGGCGGCAGCCGACGCTTAGGCTCTTTCCAAGAGGTCGTCGCCCCCGATCGACTTCGAGCTTTCACTCAAACGGATGCCACCACCTGGCTGCTCCAGCCGGTCAACCGCGACGTGTCGATGCGTATCCGACCTCGCTGATCTCTCGCTGGTCGGCCGTTGCCATCTGCTACTTAGCAATAAGGCTCTCAGAGCTTCCCTCCAATTGTCAGACCTCAAGGGAGCAGGCTGGGTCAGGATTTTCTGACCCAGCCTGCTCTTTCTGTTGGTGAAAGCATGTCATCAGACCGGGCTTCCCGGATGAGAGGCCGGCCCGAGGTAAGCCCGGGCACCGACTGCTCTTGAAGACATTCTTGCTCGTCCACAATACGGGAACCACTGCAAACCAGTGATCTGCCAGCGGTTGATTGGGCAGCTGTTGATTGGGCAGCTGTTGATTGGGCAGCTGTTCCATCAAACCAGACGAGCCAAGATTGTTCCCAACCTCTGGAGTTGGACAGTCTCAGATGTGGGTCTTGCCTACCGAGACCTGAGGCCCACCCGGGTGTTGTTGCATTGGCCGGTTTCGGTCTCGACAGGGTGAGGCACCGCCACAATCTGCAACAGTCCAGCTCAGGTCTTGATTCCCTGAAAGATCTTCAACCAGCCCGATTGCCAACCAACCGAAGCCCGGATCCTCGGTCGTTCCACAAGTCAGTCTTTCCAAAAATCAGGCGTTTCGCGGTTCAGCTGTTTCACGGTTCAGCTGTTTCACGATTCAGCCGTTTCACAAGGACGTCCTGGAGAACTTTTGGGGGAATCCCGAGACGTGGGCCGTTTTTCTCACAGGTTTGACTGTGATAGGTAGGTTGGGAATTTTTGGCCAAGGGGGGCTTTTGTCCGGAAACTTCATTGTCAGGGAGCGTTGGCTAGCAAGACGTCGTTTTCGGCGATCTCAGTTGCTCGTGCCATGAATGCTGGAGAACACGATGGGTAAGATCTTTGTAGGGCTTGTCATTTTCTTCTTTGCGGGCTATGCCTGCGGCCAACGGTTTGACGCGGAATATCGCCTGATCGCCTGGAACGTCGAGGGCCAAACAGCCATCGATAGTAGTTCCGGCGAGCGAGGCAACATCGAGACTGTTGTCAGGCAAATGGAAGATAAGCGAGGGGTGGACATCTGGGCTCTGAGCGAAGCCCGGGAGGATTTCTTCGATCGCTATCGTGCCGCTGCAGCAGAAGGCGAAACAGGCAGTTTCCGCTTGATCCCCGGCACCACGGCCAATCGAGCTCAACGGCTGGCAATCATCTTCGACGAAGATCAATTTGAAATCATTGGCGGACTCCAAGAGCTCGATGACGACCCGTTCGATGTGCAATTAGACAGATCAGGTCTACGTGCACCCTTGTTCATAAAACTCCGCGAGAAACGACCATCGGGACAAACGTTCATATTGATGGTCAATCACCTTGTGCGTGGCTCGGGTCACGAGGGTGATGAGAATAACGAAGAGCAAGCGCGATTGCTCAATGAATGGGCACGGACTCAGACGGTGCCTATCATCTGCGTCGGTGATTTCAACTTCGATGTGCCGATTCCCAATCCCGACGCTGAACTCAGCAGCAGTGACCGAGGGATCGATGAGCTGACCGACGGCGATGTGTTCACATGGATCCGCCCCACCACGCTGGTCAAAACTCAAGCCAGCAATCGGTTCAACACCGTGCTGGACTTTGTCTTTGTCGGCAATCGAGATCGCGCCCCAGGAGCCTGGTCCGGCGTCTCCCGGATTCTCGCCCGTGACGGCGATACCTTGGCGACGAGGAACGGTTTTGCCGACACTCGTGAGACCGTTGACCATCGGCCTGTGGACGCTGTCTTTCAGCTGGTCGATGGCCCCGTGCAGCCAGAGCCTGACTTGCAGCAACGACTCGAGCGCCTCGAGCAGAGAATGGAGCGGATGGAGGGCCTCATCCAAGAACTGCTTGATCGGACTGATCCTGGCCCCAACTGACTTCTGCTTTCTCAGCCAGTTTCAGCTCAGCCAGTTTCATACTCGCTGAAATATCTTGCGGACGGCCTGACGCAGCGCTGTGACAGTTCGATCGAGATCATCCTCGGTATGCACAGCGCTGGTCGGGCCTCCGGGCCAACTGAAGATATCCACGCCCCCAAGATTGAAACCCTGGCGTAAGGTGTTGTGGAGGTTGCGATCCGCAGCAGCGTGGATCACCTCAAGGGGCACATCCCCACGCTCCAGTTCTTCAGGAGTCCTGGATTCCCCTGTATAGAAATGAAAACCCGAGAACGTCCCGTAAACACACCAGGAAACCGACTCCTCAACAAAGACTTGGTTGAGAGCTGCTCGAAGACGTGCGGCGTAGTCGTTGGCACGCTGGCAGGCATCCGTTTGTTGGACAAGCTGCAATGTGGCCACCCCAGCAGCTGCTGAGAGAGGGTTGGCATTGAAGGTGCCTTGGTGGGGCACTTTCTCCCGCCCCGCAGTAACACCCTGTGAAGCACCGGCTTGTGGAGCACCGGCTTGTGGAGCAAACGCCAACGCCTCCATGATCTCTGCCTTTCCACAAATAGCCCCTCCTGGTAACCCTCCTGCCAGGATCTTGGCCAATGTGGTCAAGTCCGGCGTGACTCCAAAGACCTGTTGAGCCCCGCCGGGCGAGCAGCGAAAGCCGGTGATGACCTCGTCGAAGATGAGCACAGCCTGGTGCTCTGCAGTCAGCCTCCGCAAATCGTGCAGAAAGGCCGGGGCCAACGGCACATGGCCCCAACTGCCCCCGGTGGGTTCGACGATGACGCCAGCGACGTCGTGTTCGCTGAGCAATCGCTTGAGGGCCTGTGTGTCTCCAGCTGGACAGAGCAGGACGTTGGAGGCGACTTCCTGCAGAACGCCCGGCGTCGGTGAGCCGTCCAGATGCGAGGCCACCCCAAAGGCCATATGATCATGCCAGCCATGGAAATGACCCAGAAACCGGATCAGTTTGGCTCGACCCGTCCAGGCTCGGGCCAGCCGGACAGCCAGCAAGGTCGCCTCGGTGCCACTGGAGGTGAACCGAACTTTCTCCGCTGAGGGAATCAGTTGTTGGACCAGCTCCGCCCATTGGAATTCTTGCTCGTGACAGGACCCAAAATGCGTGCCGCGTTCCAGTTGCTTAGCAACCGCCTCGGTGATTGCCGGATGCTGATGTCCCAACAATAACGCCCCATGCCCGCCGGCATAGTCAACGTATTCGTTGCCATCAACATCCCACTTGCGGGAGCCTTTGGCCTCTTTGATGTAAAGCGGATGAGGGGTCATCCGGCGAGAGTCATGAGCGATCCCGCTGGGCAGCACTCGTCTGGCCGCCAGGGCACGTTGCGCACTACCAGGAGTCTGCCGGCAGTAGAGCTCCTCAAGAGTCAGCTGAGCGGTCTCTGTGAGCGACATGGCTTCTCGGTTTGGGACAAACAAAAAAAGACAGCAGTTTGGATCGTGAGCAAGCCAACGCTTGCATTGAGAGAGTCAGACAGTCTGGGTTGATCTCCAAGCGAACAGCGGTTGGCCTCCTTTGTTGGGCAGCCGGAGGGACCGGGTCTTCGTGCTGGTCCACCTTCGGCGGGAAACCAGTTACACTCAAGGGGATCGCTCACCGTTGCACAAGCCAAGGTCCGCCAATGCCTGCCACACCATTTGAGGATTCTTTGCTCGCGGTCACCCGTCGCGAACTGTTGGGCCGACTCGGTTCTGGAGTCGGAGCCGTTGCCCTGGCGTCACTGTTGCACCAGGACGGACTCGCTGTAGCCGGACAAAGCCAGGACGTCTCGAAGGAGGCCACGGCAACCGGCCCGTTGGCTCCTCAGAGACCACACTTTGCCCCCCGTGCCAAGAGTGTCATTTTTCTGCACATGGTCGGCGGGCCGTCGCAGTTGGAACTTTTTGAGAACAAGCCTGAGCTTGTCAAGCACAGTGGCAAGCCTTGCCCTTCACGATTTTTGGAGGGCAAGAAGTTTGCTTTTCTCCGCGGCCATCCCAAACTGTTGGGAACACGAGCGAAGTTTGCCCAGCGTGGGGAGTGTGGCACTGAGATTTCTGACTATCTCCCGCACTTGGCCAAGGTCGCTGATGACATCGCGGTGGTGAAGACCCTCCGGACAGAGGAAATCAACCATGCCCCCGCACAACTGTTCTTTCAGACGGGCTTCGGCCGCTTTGGCCGCCCCAGTTTGGGATCCTGGACGATTTACGGTTTAGGGAGTGCCTGTCAAAACTTGCCGGCTTTTGTGGTCTTGCAGACGGGCAAGACCGCTGGGGCGGGCAACAGCCTCTGGGGCTCAGGGTTTTTGCCGACGGTTTATCAGGGAATTCCCTTTCGCAACTCCGGCGATCCGGTTCTCTTTCTCTCGAATCCGCCGGGCGTTGATCGAGCCGATCGACGCCAGATGCTGGAGAGCATCGCTCAACTCAATCAGCAGCAGTATGATCTCTTCGGCGATCCGGAGATCACCACGCGGATCAGCCAGTATGAGATGGCTTTTCGGATGCAACGCAGCGTTCCCGAGTTGGTCGATCTCTCCGGCGAAACAGCAGAGACGCTGAAGCTCTACGGTGCCACACCAGGCAAACCGAGTTTTGCCACTCACTGTCTGCTGGCTCGTCGACTTGTCGAACGGGGAGTTCGCTTTGTCCAGCTGTACAACGCTTCCTGGGATCACCACGGCGGGGTGTTCAAAAATTTGCCTGGAAAATGTCGGGAGGTTGATCAGGCCATGGCGGCCTTGGTGACCGATCTGAAGCGGAAGGGCCTGCTGGAGGAGACGCTAGTCATCTGGGGGGGTGAGTTTGGCCGCACTCCTATGTTGCAAGGCTCGGCCGGTGCCAATGCTGGCCGCGACCACCATAAGGAGGCCTTTTGCATGTGGATGGCCGGCGGGGGAATCAAACCGGGGATCGTTTACGGGCAGACCGACGAGTTGGGGTATTTTCCGGTGGCCGACCCCATGCATGTTCATGATTTGCATGCCACGATCTTACACTTGCTGGGGTTGGACCACACCAAACTGACATTCCAATATCAGGGCCGACAGTTCCGGCTCACCGACGTCGCTGGCCAAGTCGCCCAGAAGCTGATTGCCTCTTCGTAAAAGCAATCAGGCGTTCTCAACCAACCGGGCGACCCGTGCTGCTCTAGGCGTGATCTCTTCTTTTCTGCAGGAATCGGGAATCTCTCATGAAGCCAAATGAAGTGGAGCAGTTCCTCAAACAGTCCATGGACGACTACCGCCTCTCCCGAGGCGAGCGACGGGTGCTCAAAGAAACCTTAGAAACGACCAAGGCTGACGAGCACCAGCGAGCGGTGCTGTTGGCCAAGGTGTTTGATATCGCTCGGCAGGGAACGGTTGATCCTGAAACGGCTGCAGTGCTGGACTGGGTGGAGGATGTGGTCAAGGTCCTCGCTCGCGGTCCCAAGGAAACCTCAACCCAGCAACCAGATAGTTATGTGTACTTCAGTCCTGAGGATGACTGTGCAGCCAAGATCCGCCGGTTGTTGGACAACTGCCGCAAGTCCGCCGATGTGTGCGTCTTTACGATCACCGATAATGTCATCGCCGAGGGGATTCTTGGCGTACACCGCCGCGGAATTCCCTTAAGAATTATCACCGACAACGAGAAGGCTGAAGACCGCGGCAGTGATATCTTTCGTCTGCAAGAAGCTGGCATCCCCGTTCGAGTGGACCGCACCGAACACCACATGCACCACAAGTACGCTGTCTTTGATGGCACCTCGACACTCACCGGCAGCTACAATTGGACTCGCTCGGCCAACCAGTTCAATGACGAAAACCTGGTGGTGACCGATGACGCCCGACTTGCTCGGGTGTTCTCAGACCATTTCGAAAAACTCTGGCAGAAGCTCGCCGACTGAGGTTGGGGACAATCTTGCCTCGTCCGGCCTTTGGAAAAGCTGCGACATGAGTGATTCCTATGCTGTTGCAGCGTTTTGGATGAGCAAGAATTGTCCCCAAGAGCACTAGTGCCTTGTTTCCCAGGATTTTGGCAGTCGGTTGATTTTGGCAGTCGGTTGGACGTGAATCCCCCGATTCCACGAGAACCAACTGCCAAATCAGAAGGAAACCGACCACTAGTTGGACTGTCCCAGATGTGGCCCAGCTACCCAAGATGTTGTTGCCTGGATTTGTTGAGGACCCTCCAGATTGGGCCTCTGCCACAAACTGGGACAGTCGAGGGAGGACTCCGGGATTGCAGTTGACCGGCAGAAAAGTCCAGGGGCCGAGCCAGTTTGAGGAGTTGCCAATCGATGCAAGCAACCATCACCAACCTGCATGCTTATCCCCTGAAAGCGGCAGGTGGTGTCGACCTGAGCGAAGCTCCATTGGGGGCTCGCGGCTTCCCCTTCGATCGTCACTGGATGCTCATTGATCGGCACAACGGCTTTGTCAGCCAGCGGCAAATGCCCCAGATGGCGTTGTTGGCAGTGGGCTTGCAAGACGACCATCTGGAGGTTTTTTTTCCGCAGAAGCAATCGCTGGTGGTCCCTTTCGAGCAGCCCTCAACTGAGCCACTGACCGCGACGATGCATCCAGGTCAGCCACCCTTTGAGGTGGTCAGTCAGGGGCCTGCTGCCAGCCAGTGGTTCACAGAGTGCCTTGGTCCCAGGAAAGGGGGCCCACTGCGACTTGTTCGGCTGGCCGCCGATTGTATCCGATCGGTCCCCGATCCGCTGTTCGCTGAAGAAGCCACCCTTCACCTTGCCGATGCCTACCCCTATCTGGTTACCTCCAATTCCTCCTTAAAACTGGTCAACGAACAATTCGCTCAACAGGGGGTTGAGCTGCCGATGAGACGATTTCGTCCAAACATTGTGCTCGACCTTGAGCCAGCTTGGATCGAAATGCGCGGAGGAACACTCGGCGACCAGAGTGGTCGACTTCGCTTGCGGCTGTGCAAGCCCTGCGGGCGTTGCGGCGTCCCCCAAGTCAACCCAGCAACAGGACAACGAGATGTCGGGATCGCCCTGCACCAAGTGTTGCGGCAAGTTCACGGGCAGTTTTTGGGAAGCGAAAGTGATGGCCCGCCAGAGAACGTCTTTGGGCAGAACGCGATTGTGGAGGAAGGGTTCGGAGAGGTCCTTCGAGTCGGCCAGCAGCTGATCCTGCAGAGCGATCACGCCTGAAAGCGGTTGGTAGAAAAGCCCTGAGCCAAGAAGCACTGTTCTCAGAAGGGTGAGCCAGAGTCTTGTGATTCGGCTGGTCCTGCCCTTCTCTGAGAACTGCCATCCAAAAGCCTTGCTCACAGCGGCTTGCAAGAGCAGAAATCAGACTGATGTCTCGGGCATTCGACTCTCTGCAGCTGTGAGCCACTGGCGCAAAGTTGGAAACACTTCCTGTAGGGAATGCCCTCCGTGGCGTTCCGGTTCACGGTAGCGTTTTGTTGGTCCTTGGGCCCGCGTGTTCTCTGGCCTGCATGTTCTCTGGCCTGCATGTTCTCTGGCCTGCATGTTCTTTGGCCTGCATGTTCTTTGGCCTGCGGCAGGAGAGTTGGACGGAATGCCACAGAGGACAGTCCCGACAAGCGACCACCAAGACCTCGCTGATCTCCTTAGCAACCAGAACACGCTGAGACACCTTCAAAGGCTCACTTCACCTCATCCAAGCTCAAGGGCGAACTGCTACTGGCTCAGCTCTTTGATAGAAATATTGCGGAACTGGATCAGCGAGGAAGCAGGAGACCACTGTCCGGTTTTGGCATTGAAGCCACCGTGGTGTTGCAGAGCGATGGGCCCCTGTTGAGGAATGCCCGGCAGTTGGGCGTTCTCGATGACGGTCTTGTCGTTGAGTTGGACGGTTAAGTTCTCGCCCTTCATGGTGATCACAAAGGTGTTCCATTGGCCGACGGGGTTGTCGGCCTGGACTTTGGGGACACAGGCAGCCCGGACCTCAGCGGGCATTCTCTTGTCGTTGCGATAACCCCAGATCTCCCCAGAGCCACAGGGCCAGCACCAGATGTTGACCTGCGACTTGCTCCGGCCTCGCAAAAAGATGCCAGAATCGGCGTTGGGCCGAGGCTGGACGATGTCCTGACCTTTGTCGTCTTTCTGGTAAGAACCGTCGGGCAGGATCACCTTCATGGGGTACTTGCCGGTGGTCTTCTTCAGACGCCACTCCACATGCAACACAAAGTCGCCGAAGGATTGTTGGGTCCACAGGTTTTTGTCCCCTTGGGCCTCAGAACGAGCGTCGTAATCAATCACGCCATCGACGACCTTCCAGTGTCCGTTATCGCCGGGGGGGATCTTCCAGCCGGAGAGATCCTTGCCGTTGAAGAGCGGTCGCCAGCCTTCACCCGAGGGCGGATCGGCTTGGATGGGTTGTGCAAGGCACCCAAATGCTACCAAGCTCACCACACACAGTCGCAAAACCACCATCGAAGATCCCTCACTTGCTCAGTGTTCGAAACTGCGGTCAAGAAAGGCCAGCTGGCCCGTTTCGTGAAGAGTCATGATGACAGATCCCGCCGACGGGAACGAGTGTCCTATCGCAGAAGACTTCGCTGGATGGAAATGGAAGGCCATCAAGCAGAAAAGGCACATCGACATCCAACAATCTGACTCTGGTGTGCTACTGAGCATCACAGAAGATTTCGACCCAGGGCTTTCCATCTGCCCTTGTTCGTGATGACCAGGAGTGCAGCCAACTCAACAAGTGCAGCCAGAGCCACCACCGCAAGCCCAGATCTTCGGTCGTTCCTCAAGTCGGACGTGCCTCAAGTTGGTCTTTCCTAAGGGACGCCCCCAAGAACTTCTTAGAAAATCAATAGAAAAACAAGCTGTTGCCAGTGATGGTGCTGGAGTGTCCCTGTGGTGACCGTCGTTCCTGCGAGGGGACGTTGGGCCAACCTGAAAGTTGAATCCACGACCGAACCAGCAACGAAAAAGCAACCGCTCCAGAGAAGCCCAGTCATTTTCGGTCACTGATTTCCTCAGGCGATCGTCGCCTGTCTACCTAGTTCCAGAAAAAAAGGGAAAGCATGATGGATCTTCGACCTGATCGGACGGGATTGATGCTGGTTGCCAGCTTCGTGGTCTTGGGTTGCAGTGGGGTGGCGCTACTCAGTCAGCCGGCGAGCGGGCAAACATTGCCAGCAGGTGGTGCTACGGTTTCGCAGAAAGAGGGCAACCCGACCTCAGGCAAGGGGCGGAAGATTCTGCTCTCGATGGCTCGATTTGTTGCCGCGCAACGGTCGGTCAAGTTCGCAGTCAAGTTCCGTGCTTACGAGCAAGGGACGATGGGTTTTATCACTCCTTCTCGAGATTTTCAAATCGCCCTGGCAGGGGACAAACAGTTGGCTGTCCAAGAGGGTGTCTCCGGCAAGTTCGTTCGCAGCGACGGTGTGGACCTGATGCAGTTCAGCAACATGCCCCGTTTGAAGATTCAGGGCTATGGGGTCGGGCGAGCGGGGACCGGAGTGTGGGAACAAGTCGGGAGGTTTTCCGTGAAGCCAGCGGCCAGCATGTCGGAGATGCTCAAAAGCCGTGTTCTTCAGGATTTTTATTCTGACGATTTCGTAGTTCGGATTCTTACACTGCTGCGACCGAGCCTTGCCGAATCCTATCTCAAAAGATGTCGTGTGGAGTACCTCGGACAGCGTGTTATGGGAACCAAGACCGTTGATCATGTGCAGTTAGAAGGCCCTCGCCAAATCCTTAACCAAAAGGGCCAGTGGAAGGATGTCCGGCAAAAACCTCCGTTTCGTTGGGATATCTATGTGGCCACTGGCGATCAGCCCGTTCCCCTCAAGATCGTTCCTGATTTGTCGGCCTGGGTGGCCAAAAGTGTTTGGGGCCCCGATCGGATCTCGGACTCTTCCTTCGTGTTCCGTGACTGGACCTTCAACCAACCGAGCATCCAGGAAGCGTTCACTCTGAAAATCCCGGAAGACGCTGTCTACTCTGACCAGATGGGTCGCCGAGACGCAGTCCATCCCTTGCTGGGCAAAGAGCTACCATCCTTCGAAGTCGCAACAGCAGAGGGCAAGAAACTCACGGACAAGGATCTTCTCACCAAGCGTCCCACGGTGATCCATTTCTGGTGCAAGACCACCCTGGGCGATGCCACTCTCAAGACGATCGACAAGCTCCGAGCCGAGTATGCGAAAAAGAATGTTCCGTTTGTCGCGATTAGCGTCGGATACTGGCAACGTCAGGCAGCAAGCAAGTTCGCGCGTGAGAACAAGATCGCCATCGACCTCTACTATGACGTCAACGAGAGGATCGAATTCCATTCTCCGTTCTATGGCTTCCCAATGACCCTCTTGGTTGGAGCCGACCGGCGAGTCCAAGCCGTGTACGACAACCGGATCCGTTTCTTCGATATGTGGCAGGAACCCCGTCAGGAGAAATCCATCCAGCAGCGGCTTGCTGAGGATCTGGACCGTTTGCTCGCAGGTCGCGATATCGCCAAGGATAAGCTGGAAAAGCTTCGCAGCAACCAGGAACGCGGTAGATCGCTAACCGCTGAGTACAAAAAGCGGTTCGCAGAACGCTCTCAGAAGACCAACAACTGAGATCTCGTTGGGGGCAAGCGTTGCTGCTTCAACATCGATTCCTGTAGAGGTTCCTTGAAGAAGTGTTCGACCGGGACAGGCCTGGACTGCATGCAGTCCAGGCCGTGGTTCTTGGGTGAGGTACTGACACTCAAGAGGCCCAGGGGAGCTGTCGGAAACGCGACGCCCGACACCTCAGAGCCATCGAGGCCAGGTAGGAGACCACAGGTGCTGTGGCCAAATATCCTGCGGCCCAATTGCCCAAGCCGTCAAGCTCGTCAAGCTGCTGCAGCCAAGCTGCCTCGTTGGCCTGATCTTCGCCTTGCTGCTCGATGCCTTGCTGCTCGATGCGTTGCTGCTCGCTCTGCCCAGTTTCTTGAGGGGGGGGCTTGGGCGTGTTGTCGGTGGCAGCATCCGCTGTTTTCTCAGCCGGCGGACACAAGTCGAAAGCTTGCACTTTTTGGCCGTGATCAAGGTCGACGCTACGAGTTCCATTGTTCGCTGCTTGGCCCTCCGGGACTTGCTCCTGATCAGAATCGCGACCTTGCCTCTCTGGTGCCTTCTTGTGATCGATGGAGACTTGATACTTGCCTGGCCTGAGCAAGTCAAAACGATACTTGCCATCCTCGCCCGTCACAGCCACTTCCTGGACAAGCTGTTGCTGGTCGTCGACTCCGGTCAGGATGATTGTGACTCCGGCTAATGCTGCCTCGTTGTGTTCTTGTTTGCCGTTGTTGTTGGCATCTTGAAAGACGATTCCGGCGATTGTCCCGGGTTTCAGTTGAGCAAAATTGTAGTCGGTTCCTTGATATCCCCCCAGAAGCTCGATACCTTGAATGTGTTGAGGGGTTCCGTTGGCTCCACCCAGGGTCCCCAGAGTGGTTTTGCCATCGACCAGTGTTTTTGGGGACTTCTTGCTGAGCTGGTAGGTTCCGGGCATTAAGTCATCAAACTCGTAGAAACCGTTGGTGTCGGTCAGTTGAGTCTGCGAGAAGTCAAAACGGCGGAGTGCAGCTTGCTGGACGGGACCTACTGGCTGCTTGCGAGCCAGCTCTCCCTGGAGCATGATCTCGACGCCCGGGATCCCGGCCTCTCCGGGATCACGAATGCCGTTGTTGTTGGCATCCAGGTAGACGACACCGGAGAGAAGCCCAGGCCTGAGTTTGGCGAATTTGTACCCCTGGGCAAAAGAACCGCTGTTCAAGTGGATTCCGGTAATGCTGTCGTTTTCGCTTCGGGCACCGCCGTGGTCGCCGATCACCAAATCCCTGTTGACATACGGGATAAGTTGATTCTCAGAGAGACTATAAGTTCCAGGACGAAGTCGTGAGAAGGTGAATCCACCTGCATTGCCCGTTCGCTCAACGCGATTGCTGGAGCCAGTACCTTCCAGGGTGATGACGACGCCGGGGATCCCCGGTTCACCGTCGTCTTGAAGGCCGTTGTCATTGCGGTCATGAAAGACCACCCCAGACAACGCAGCCAGCGGCAGACTCGAGCCACCGAAGGGTAATGGGTCAATGTTTGGGATTGTTTGGATCACCACCGGCTCGATTTCATCGATGATCGGGACCAGAGGGATGAAAGGACCCGTTAGAGGCGGAATGCCAGGGGGAATCACGGGAGGAATCAGCAAGGGGCCGTAGCCAAAGTCGACATCACAACGGTCCACGTTTCCAAGGAAGGCGTCAGACTGATTCGGCGTGCTCAGCCCGTCAATATCGAATGTCTGGATCAGGCCTGCCAAGGGGCCTCCTGGGGCGAAGTTGCTGTCGGCCAGGCGTACCTGAAACAAAAAGGAAACCAAGCGGTCGAAGGCGTAGAAGCCGTCGGTTCCTGTGATTGTGGTTGCCAACAACTCGTTGGGTTCAAAGAGTCCGTCGAGATTAAAATCTGCGAACAGTTCGACGGTCACCCCAGGGATTCCCACCTCCGAAGGGTCTTGGTTGCCATCCAGATCTGTGTCAAGCCAGACTCGGTCACCAAGCTTGCGAGCACCAATGTAGCCAAAGTCCTGTTCGGTCAGATTCTCTCCCGGGTTCAAGGTGACAGTTGCCACATCGGGCGTGCCGACCCCGTCGGGGTCAACTGTCCGCGTCAAGTTCACTGGATTCGGGAGAGTGGCTGTGACCACATTGATGGTGTAGGTGTCCGCGCGGAGGCCGGTAAACTCATAAAATCCACCAAACGGTGTGATCACCGAATCAACAATCATCCCCGCGCTGTTGATCAGTTGGACTTCGACGAAAGGAATCCCGGCCTCACCAGGATCGAGCAGGGCGTTGATGTTTTGGTCGACGAACACCGTTCCGCTGATCGAGCCGATCAGTTCGCCGAAAAGGTACTCAGTGGCGCAAACACCGGGGCCCAATTGGATATCGCTGATGACATCATTGCCGACGGTCCCCCCAGCTGTGCCCGCGGCATCTTGCCCGTCATCAAACTCAGGTGGCTGAGTTTCGGTCAGCGTATAAGTGCCCTCAAACAACTCGGTGAACTCAAAGTTGCCGTTGGCATCAGTTGTCAACGATTGATTGATGGCGTTGCCCAACACATCGGAGCCTGTGAGTGTGACAGTGACTCCAGGGATCCCCGGCTCGCCAGCATCGAGCGTGCCGTTGTTGTTTTGGTCGACATACACAGTGCCTGCCAAGCCACCCAGGATTTCACCAAAATCTTGGTCGGTCAGGCCCGCCAGAGGAACAGTGACATCCAAGGTATTGGGCGTGCTGCTGCCATAACCCGGCGGCTGAGTCTGCACGATGGCATAGTCGCCGGCAGTCAAGTCGGTGAACTCGTAGAAGCCATTGGCATCGGTGGTAGTCGTGGCGACCGTGTTGCCGGCCGAATCCAGGAGGGTGATTTCCACACTGTCCAGACCAACTTCGCCAGGCTCCCTGATGGCATTCTTGTTCTGGTCATAATACACCGTGCCGCTGAGGAAGGTTCCCAGCTCACCAAATCGATAATCTGTGCCATCGGTTCCCGGTGGCAGCATGATTTCGCTAATGATATCATTGCCGGCGTTTCCACCGACTGTGCCTGCGGTGTCTTGGCCGTCGTTATACTCCGGTGGTTGGGTCTCGATGATTGTGTAGGTGCCCGGCCGCAGGTCGGTGAAGGAGTAATCACCATTGGCATCGGTTGTGGTTACAATGTTCACCGGCATGCCGGTGTCGTCGGTGCCCGTGAGGGTCACCGTCACGCCAGGGATGCCTGGCTCGCCGGCTTGTTGATCGCCGTCATCGTTTCTGTCCAAGAAGACAAACCCAGCCAAACTGGACGAAAAGATTTCGCCAAAGTTGTAATCCTCTCCAGGAGAGTTGGGACCCAGGGGAATGACGACCTCAGTAATCGCATCGGCATCGCGCGGTGTGCCTCCGACTGTCCCAACGCCACCAAAAGGCGTTCCCGGGGTATCCTTGCCATCGAGCAGTCCCGTTGGTTGATTGACCTGGGTGATCGTGTAGCCATTGGCATCACTGGGCCGAAGGTCCGTGAACTCGTACATCCCAGTTGTCGTGGTCACCGTCTCGCTGACAGGATTGCCCAAGTGATCGGTGCCTGTCAGAGTGATGGTCACCGATTGGGTGATCAGCGGCTCACCCGGATCGAGGATCCCGTTGTTGTTGAGATCCTCATAGATGTTGCCACTGAGGGAATTGCTGATGATGGTGACTTTGGCATCATCATCGGTTTGATAGTTCCGGCTGACGTCGGGGTCAGTATCTGAGGAGAGAAAGTAGCTGTCGTAGTCGACCACAGCCGTGTTGGTGACCATCTCGCCTGGCTGGGGGGCGTTGGGATCAGGCGGCCCAACGACGATGGCCTGGTATTGGATGACGATCTCGTCGTCGATTCCCGCTGAGACCGGACTGTCAGGATGATCGATCCAGTTGGCCATCAGGGTGATGGTATTACCGGATTCGCTAATTGTCGGCGGGGCCCAGAACTGAGAGTTGTAATTGGGAGCCGAGACGATCGTGGCCGAGCCCGGCACAAGTTGCAACTCTGGCGGGAGCATATCCACCAGCTCGACGTTGAAGGCGATGGCTGTCGACTGATCCGTATGCCGGATGGTCGCCTGGTAGGTAATCGGCACGCCGGCATCGACCATCGTGTCGCCGACGACCTCTTTGATCACCTCAAGGTCTGGCTCGACAACCTCCACATCCGCTGTGTCGGTGACGGTTCCGGTTTGATAATCCAGAGTCCCCGTGTTGGTCAGCACATCGCCTGCGGTGTTTGCTGGGACATTGAGCACCTGGGCCTCAACAAGGATGACGATCCTATCATCAATGGTATCCATGTTATCGGGTGTGTTGATCACTGGCCCAAAATCGACGGAGACCTGGTTGCCGGTGATGGTTCCGCGGTCTCCCTCTTGGACACTGGGGCTGATGATATTGCTCCCGATAAATACAACTCGTGAATCCAAGAGTTGCATCGAGGGAGGCACAACATCAGTAATCGTCAGATTCGTTCGACCCTCAGGAAGGGTGGCCACAAGTGCATAGGTCACTTCCTCTCCGATGGCCAAGTCGACGAGCGAGGAGTCAAACTGATTGGCCGTGGTTTCGGAAATGTCCGTGCCAACCACGAACTTCGAGAACTCAGGGGCAATGATGGTCACTGACTCCGTATCGGAATCAATATAATTGTTGATTCCCCCGGAGCCGTCTCGCTCGCCAGTGGAGCTTCCCGGGGCTCCCGGGGTGACCGAACCGGTGGGGTTGTTGGTGGTGCCGTTGCTTCCTGGCAGGCTCGTGTAAGTCAGGTCGGCCGTGTTATCAATGACCTGATCCGGTTGGACTGCCGCGGTGAGCGTGACGTCGTAGACGATCTCGATCTGATCGCCTCGGGCAACCTCATCGACGGCCACGTCGACGGTGTTCCCCGAGGAATTGTCGGTGAACCCGGTGGTGATGAGGGTTCCGTTGCGGAAGACCTGCACGCTGGTCGGATCGAGTTGCATGAACAAGGGCGGCGGGGTATCCACCAGGCGGACGTCGTAGGCAACTGCAGCATTCGGGTCGGCCGTGTTGGAATAGCGAGTCCGGAATTGGATCACATCCCCGGCGTCACCGGTTGGGGTCTGGGTTGTCTTGTCCAGGTCGGTGATGGATGGCTCGGCAACGGTGAAGATGACCGGTGGAGAAGGGTTGACCGCATCCATACCGTTGATACGAGTCACAAAATCGTTCTCCAAAACGGTTCCGGTGACATTGCTGGCGACGTTGATCACCAGTGCGTTGAACTCGACGACCACAAATTCTTCATTGGGATCGGTTTCGCTATTGATGAACCTCCCCAAATTGAAGGTGACATCAGTCCCGTTGCCAAAGGGCCCTCCCTCAATCGCCGCAGCAGGAACCGGAAAGACAGGCGTAATCCCTCCCACAGTGTTTTCATCTCCAGCTTGGAAGAGATCAGGCGGAACACCTGGAGAGGCATCGTTGATCGTCGAGGAAATCAGTCCTGTTGGCCTATCGGAGACAAAGGCAATCGTCGCGTTGCCGTCATCAAGAAACTGGAGGCCCGGAGGAAGACGGTCCACCAACTCCAGGGAAATTCGCGTTGTGCTCGCCGGTACTGATTCTTCCAACCTGTAGCGGATGATCTCTCCAATGGTGACGAGGTCTTCGGAGGCGGTGGCATCTTCCGAGGTCGCCACCGCGGTCTTGGCGGCCCCGACGGATTCGACGTGGGCCACAGCGGTGTCCGAGTTGATGTAATCGTTGATCCCTCCGGCCCCAGTCCGTTCAGTCGAATCGGGGCTGAAAGTCGACCGTTGACCGGGATCACCATTGAGGCTCGTCCAGCGAACGGTGCCCTCGTTGATGATTCGCTCAGCAGGGTTGACCGTCAGCGGCAGCGTTCCGCTGACAGTGATGGTGATCATCCGGGCCGGATCAACAGGCAGATCGATATCAGCCGTGGAGACCGTCTCCAGGGTAAACCCGCTGGCCCTGTCGCCGGTCAGTTGGAAATCTGCCGCGGTGACCTGACCGGCAGTGTCCATCACGGTGAATATTGGGTTGACAATCAATGAGCCAGCCGCGTTGGTTGGCAACTGGTCCACGAAGGTGACATCAAAGGCGTCGGCAGTGTTGCCTTGCGGACCCGGCGGGTTGGAGAGCACGATGGTGTATTCGATCGTGTCGCCGGCTTGGCCGATGATACCCATCCCGTCGACCACCACAGATTTATCGATCTGCACTTGCGGCTCGATGATCCTCACGTTTTCCGCTCGAGCATCTTGGGCTTGCCCTCCTGAATACGAAAACCGAGCCCGGTTATTGAGCCGTTTGTTGGCTTGAACCTCGGCAACATTCAACGGCAACGCTCGGTAGCGGATGGTGATCGTCTCCGCGACGTTGTTGTTGCGATCGTTGTTCTCGATGTCGCCAAAATCCCAGGTGATCGTCCGAGCATTTCCGCTGACAGTGGGCATGGTTGGGTCGCCGGTGAACACCAGGGCCGGACTAGCGTCAACCGACAGCACATCCACAAAGCCCAGACCTGCATCCAACCGGTCCACCAACATGGCGTCTGGCACCCGGCCCTCCGGGACGGTGATGGTCACCTCGTAGGTGATCAACTCGCCAACGACTGCTTCGTTGCGTGCGTTGAAGGTATCTTGGATTTCCGTCTCGACCAGCACCTTGTCGACCAGCACGTTGGTGGTGGTCACTAAAGCGTTGTCTGTGGGATCGTTCGCACCGCTGGGGTCAGTGAAATCGGGACCGCCTTCGCTGGCAGCATAATTTCCCAGGGTGGCGATATTGAGAATTTCCTGGTTGGGGACGTTGTCAATCGTCCGCAGATCGTAGGTGATCACCAAGATGTTGCGGCCGTCGGCCCTTGGCACCCCGTTGACGACACCGGAGGCAAGGGCACCTTGGTCGGAGGCCGGGTCGATCAGCCGGACGCCTCCGTTGGGATCAAACAAGCCGTTGCCTTCAAGCTGAAAAGGCAACAACCGTCCTCCTCCATCGGTCACCCGGAGGTTGATGCCCTCCGCCCCAATCCCCGGGATCTCGAATCCAAAGGGAAGGGTGTCATGGACCAAGACGTCAAAGGCACCCTTCAGACCGGAACCAGTGTTCTCCACGGTAATGGCAAAGGTGACCAAATCTCCTTCGTCAACTCCTGAAAGATTGCTATCAATAGGATCAGCCGCCAGACCAGCCGAGTTGATCGTGCCGCTGAAACGACGACCCAACCTCCCAGGAGCATTGAAGGAGACCGGACCAACCGGCGTGGGCTGAAAAACCCCAGCCGGGTTGTCTGTGGCAACCACCCCCTTGGTGATGTCCAACTCAGGTTCGGTCAGAATCACCTGAGCGATGTTGCATTGACTGTTCGTCCCCGCGTTGGTGGAATCCTCCTCAGAGCAGACTTGGTTGGTCAACTTTAACCGGTCAGCAAACGGGTCGTCGGTGACCGTAACAGTCAGCAGGATGTCGATTTCCGAGGGGACATCGTTTCCACCGTCAAACGGCCCCCAGGTGAAGGTAACCGAGTTGCCGCCGGATGGCCCATCGACCGACATCGCGGGGACCCCGGCAGCTCCCGCTTGATCAGTGTAAGTATTGTCCGGGCCGAACTTAGCAGTCCCCGCCGGTGGAGGATCGCCGCTGATGGTCGGATCGAACGTTGTGCTCACCTCGCTGGCGTCGAAAATCGGCAGCGGCAAAAAGTCCGTCAGTACGAGAGATTCTAGGTTCGACGTGGGCAACTGATAACGCAGCCGGAAGGTGACCTCATCGCCTGCGGCAATCTCGATATCCGAGGGCACCGAGGTGTCCCCGTTGAGAGCATAGACCTCTTTTTCCCGCAACACACTTGTGGCCAGGGTGGATTCCGATGTGCTGCCGTCGGTGACCTCCTGGGGATTCCCGCTTCCATCAAGGATCGGGGCCAGAGTGGGCGACTCCGGATCAAGCAGCTCGCCGGTCGACATCACGGTGTTACCCAGCTGATCGCCCTGGGTCAAATTCGGCGACGCCCCAGGGGGCACATTGTCTGAGAATTCGTTTTGGACCTCCACATAGAAGGTGACCTGACCGGTCGTGGGGCCGTTGTTGTAGTTGGTCAGATTGTTATCCAGCATCGAGCTGCCGGCAGGATTGACTCCGCCGCCGAGAAGCCGCGGGTCAATGCCTCGTCGGGCCATCTCCGCAGAGACGAAGAACATAATGTTCGTCGTCCCATCCGTGCCATCGGTGGGGACGCCGTCGCCGGGCGTGCTGAAGTTGGGAGTGATGGTGATGTTGGAGGAGTCAAACACATCCGGGGGTAAGTCGTCAGGATTGCCGTTGACCTGCAACTCAGGCATCAGCATGGCATCGGTGTACCAACGCTGACCGTCGGAGAGCACATCCTCGATGACGAAATTGTCAAAAGCAAAATAGTCCGAGATCTGAAAGTCCAGGGTGTATTTCAGGATGTCGCCCGGCGTCACCCCCGGGTTGCCTGTGTCGTTTTCGATCTCCACATTCTTCTGAATGGCTTGCGAGCGTGCCGTGAAAGTCTGCTCGGCCATCTCTGTGACATTATCCATGCCACCGGGATCCCGGTCGTCCAGCGGCATGGGCCAATCGCCCAGGGCGTCCACGGTGTTGGTGATTTGCTGGGCAGCACCGGTGCCTGGTGGGATCACCGGGTTCCCATTGGCGTCCAGCAGGGGCACAAAGACCTCCAGCACCACGGTCGCATCAGAATCTCCTGCGGTTCCAACGATTTGATCAAAGTTCACAATCACCGTGCCGCCGGGCGTGGTGGTGCTGACTCCGGAAAGGTCCTCGGTGATGTTGCTGCTGCCGTTTCCGCTTGTGGAGACCACGCGGACAAACTGCAGGTTGTCCGGGATGTTATCGATGACGTCCAAGTCGGTGATCGTTTGGCCGTCAGCGATATCGATGGTGATGGTGTACTCACGGGGGAAGTTGGGCCCGGTGGCTGTTTCGTTTTCCGGCCCGTTGAAGGTCTTCTCTATTTCCAGCAGGTCAGGACGCACATCGCCGGTTTGGTCCGGCACCACCGGAGCGGAAGGGTCCGGAATCGGTGGGTCCGTCGCCGGGTTATCCAGAGGATCCATCCCAAAGCGAAACCCGCCCCGCGTGGCGATATTCAAAGGTTGATCCAAGTCGGCCAGCTGGCTGACATCCAGCTTCATCATCAGTTCCACAGGCGGTTGTTGAGGTGTAAAGCTTCCAAAGGGAAGCTCAAAGACCACCAACTGATCACCGGCCTCAAACCCCGCAGGAGCAGCCACCTCGCCCGGCTCATCCACAAATCCCGCCGGAGCGATCTTCACAGGGTTGCCAGAGGCATCCACCCAAAAGGGGTGTTCAATGCCGTCCTCTGTCAAGGTGAGGACAATCGTGTTCACCTCGGCCCCCAAATAGGTCGCTGGGCCGACAAAGCTGATTCCATCGAAAGGATCAGCTTCCGTCCCGTCCGGATTGGCAACCCCGTCGACTCCAGTGGTGTCTAGAAACAGATCGGCCCAGGGGCCATATCCTGTGTCAGTACCTGTGTTCTCAAACGTCACCGTGAGGTCCACTTGAGACCCAATAAAAGGGGTGGGGTCGGAGACGGCGAAGGTTGCTGTGGGGTCTGCCGCCAAGAGGATCCGATTCTCTAGGGGCTCCACGGCCAAGGGGATGCGGTCAAATCGCCCCAGGCGATGGCGGTTGTGGGCCGGAAGGGTTCGTCGCCCTCTTCGTATGGAAGGTTGGTTGAGAAGGTGGCTCAACCACTTTGCAAGAACGCGGGTGGGGTAGGCAGAAGAAACCATAGGTTGACAGCACCGATCTTTTGTGTGAAAGCCAGCAAAACCACACCGAACTTCCACCCGAAGAGACAAGGGTTACTCGTCGCCGTTGGGGGCCGCGGCCTCAATCCGTGAGGTGGGTGTTGATTTGCAACTGCAGTGCCGAGTCGTTCGTTCCGGGATGGACTTCCGTGGCGGCATTTTGTTGAGGCCGAGCCATGACAACCCGAACCTTGTCCGGCCTATGCCCAGCATGCTCAAGGATCCTGGGATGATCGCTCTGGGGGAAGCTCAAGAGGTGACAAGCCCCCGCAAGCAGACACAATCCTCAAGGGCTTCCCGGTTGCGAGTCTTATTCTGTATGCCTCAGAAAACAGTTGTGGACTCGCACCTCTGGAGAATACTTGCACCGGCACCTCTCCCACAGAAAGCACTCGAGGGCTCTGGCCTGAAGTGATTCTCAAAATGAGGTTGAGAATTCTCAAAGCCTCGTGAGATAGGGTCTCCAAAAACTTGGGAGAGGAACCTTTACTACGTTTGCAGCTCTCGAGGGTGGCTGCGTTGGGGCAGCTGACTATGGACTTACTGCTTGTTGAACAAGTTCTCGACCCCGTCAGTGAGGAAAGACCGACAAGCCAAGTTTTCAGTCAGCCTCTGGCTGCCTTCCTTGAGTCAGCCTCTGGCTGCCTTCCTTGAGTCAGCCTCTGGCTGCCTTCCTTGATTGGCAGAGTGGGGCAGACGGTGATTTTGGGCTGAAAACTTATCTGAGGCTCAGCAGGGGAATCGGCCCACAGCTCTTGAGGGAAAGTCTTGCTCGTCTAACCCACGCGAGCAGCACGCAACCGCTGAAATGCTGTGTGTTGCTTGTTCTGAGCTAAGTGAGATCATGTAGGAGATTTGATCCATCAAACCTCATTTCATCACTGATTCATAATTTTAAACACCACTGAGATCGACGACAATAAGCTCGCAACGATTTGCTGCCTGTGATCGCAGGCAAAGCACCACCCAAGGTGTGTTCGGGCGACTTTTGAGTTTTGGAAGAGTTTTCCAGGGAAGGCTAACCGTCTGCCGCTGTCGGCTCCGAGGCTGATGACTCATTGTTTTCAAGCGATCCCCGATCGTTGCCAGTTCACGCGTTGCCAGTTCACACGTTGCCAGTTCACACGTTGCCATTGTTTGAGGGGTCTGTTGGTCGGGGGTGTTTGGCTGAGTGGTGACCGCTTCTGAACCAGCGCTGTGAACACCTTGGGGTCCGGTGGTCGGTCAACACGCAGAGCAAGCTGGTCTCGCGGCCAGTTGGTCCAAGGCTCTCCCGACCATTGGGCGGACGCTTACAGAAGCTGGCAACACCAGCTTGTTCTCCGCGCTGGCAGACATCTGACCCCCAAGGTGTTCACAGCACTGCCACGGAGGGGCTGATGAACTGTTCCTTCAGCGACGGTCAGGTTTTGGTGGTGCCTCAGAAAACACCCATAACGGGGGTGGTCGGCTGCGCGGCGGTTGCCAGCCGGAGCGAGTCCGTCTACAACCCCTGAGGAATGAAGACTAAGCTTGAGCCAAAGGTGAACACCCAGGCCACCCAACGGTGGGTACCAGTGGGTATTGGCTTTGCCGGTATCCCCATTCCAGGGGATCAGCCAGTGGGGTTCTCAAGGCCTTCGGAGAGATGATTTGGCCGAGGAGGCAGCTCTGAAGCTCAAAATCGCCAGCCCCCCATAGTTGGGGATTCTCTTTCAAGGCCGCAACCCACGGCAAGACGTTCGCCACCAGCTTTTTTGAAAAGGCCTGATTGGTTTCGATGACATTGACAGACCCCGTTTCAGCATCTGGCCTTTCTGCTTCTCAAACGCTGCTTGACCGCTTGCGAGTGGAGCTGGCAACAAGTCCTCAGCCCCAACCTCTGAGTAACCTTCGCTACGATCAAGCTCATGAGGCCTTTGAGCAGTCCAGCAACCAGCAGCAGCGGATCCTTCAGTGGCTCTTACAATTTGTGGCCGAACATTGGCCCAATCGCCAGCAGTTGTCCGTTTTGAGTGTTGGTTGTGGCAACGGGATGCTCGATTGCCCACTGATTGATCGGCTCAGTTCGTCGGTTTCCGATTTAGCTTACACCGCTGTTGAGCCCAATCCGGTGGCCTGCCAGCGATTCCTTGAGGCTTTTGCCCAGACATCTCATCCTCAGGTCTCACTCCGGCTCCAGCAAGCAACCGTCGAAGAGTTTTCCCCTGAGGGGGATTTCGACTTCATTCATGTCGTTCACTCCCTGTACTACTTTCCTGAGCCGGCCCAAACTTTATTTCGCTTAACACGGTTGCTTGCTCCCGAGGGGCTGCTCGTTGTTGCCCTGGCCCCCAAGGCAGAGCTCAACACCTTGGCTGACTGTTTCTGGTCACGTCATCAAGAAAATGTCTGGTTTAGTTACCAATTGGAAGCCCAACTGCAACTCTGGAAAACCGCCTATACCAAAATTCGACTTGAGGCCTGGGTGGACGTCGATCGTTGTTTTGATGTCGACTGTCCCCAAGGTCTGATGTTGCTGGACTTTATCACTCAAGTCGAACTGGGCCACCTTCATGAAGGGATTCGCCAGCTCTGTCGAGATTATCTCCGCGCCACCGGATCCACAGTTCAAGGAGGTTGGGCTCTTCCCCATCCGGTCGACTTCTTCATCCTGCGTGGACCGATTGAGAAATCTTCTTAAGAAATCCTCCTCAATCCGGCTATCAGGTTAACAAGCGGGCTTAGAGAGGAGATCCTCCGGCTGTTTCCCGTCGCCAGCTGTTGAGCTTTTCCGCGGCCCTACCAAAGAAGATAAGCTGAACTGTTTGAGGGAAACGCCACTGCCCCTGCGATTCATCAAGTCGCTGTTGAAGATAGTCGCCCAGCAGTGAGTCGGCCAACATGTCATCAAGTGAAAGTTTGTCGTCGAACAAGCATCGCTGCAGGTACTTTTCAACTGTGGGCCGGTCAGAGGTGGGCACCTGCCCTTCGTAAGAAATCGTCCAGGTGACCAACGGAAGGTCGGCTGCGAGGGATCTCAGGCTGGTCAGAATCTGCTCACCTGTGGAATATGCAGCGCCTTGGTTTTGACCAAAGCTCTGCAAATACAGATCGTGAAATTTTACGTAATGGGCCTCAGCGGTTGCTTGAGCAATAAAGCCAAGGCCATCTGGGGCCAGAGCATCCAGGCAACGTTGCAACGCAGAGGGAATCTCTTCGGCTGGTACACAGTAGAGAGCGTGGGTCGCCCAGAGAACTCGGTAGAAGCCAGCAGGACAGTCGAGCTCTTGGATTTTCCAGGGATACTCTCGGTCGGGCTCAAAGGGAGAATTCAGTTGCCCGCGAGCCTCTTGGATGGAGAACTCCGAAGGATCCAGCAGTGAGTAAGCGACGCGGAGGTCCTTCGACTGGGTAAGATCCGTGTGGGCCAGCAACGCCCGGGGGAACTTGCCACTGCCGCAGGCCACATCCAACAACCGCAGTGTCTCGCCGTTGGACAGATCCTCCAACAACGCTTTCCAGTCCAGTTGCTCCGCCAACAACTGATAATCGTACGTCGCTAGGCGGTAAAACGCCTCCATGCCCGTCCTGCCCTCTTGGCTCCAATGCTGGCAGCTACGCTGAAACGTGGTCTGGGAGGGCTCCATGACATGGCTCGCCAAAGATGATCAACTGATGAGAAAAGTCAACCGATTCCAGGGTGATCGCTTGACGGTGGTTTCGAATTCTTAGCCTGTCTGGTCCAGATCGTGGCGGACACTCACCTTGTTGGAATCAGCTCTGTCGAGACCAGCTTTGTTAGGTCCAGAGAGGGCCAATACAACAACATCTGGGTACGGGTACAATCTCAAGTGGCAAAGTCCCAGGTGCCGAAGGCCACATCTGGGACAGTCTCAATGATCGCTCAGTCGGAAAACGCCTGCTGTTCTCCTCGGATTATTCTTGCTCGGCCAAACCACGCGAGCCGCCGGAACAAGTGGTTTTGGCAGCCTTTCCGCTGTTCCAGGCGGTCCAAGATTTTCCTCAACCTCAGTGGTTGGACTGTCCCCGATGCGGCCGTGGCTCACCAAAGGTTGTTGCGTGGATCCGTCGAAGGCCCGGTAGGGCCTCTGCCACAATCTGGAGCAGTCGAGGTAGGCAGTTAACAAGTTTCCAGAATGGGGTTCAACGGTGTATCGATTTTCTGGCCGGCTTCGATTCCGGGCATGAATTTCCGCCAATCTCCGTTGACCATGTGCGGCGCCTGAGTCACACACGCGCCATGTTCAAAGTAGGTGGTCGCCAGCACCCCACGAGGGATTGTTGTTTGGTTGGGGCCAGCTGTGTGAAAGCTGAAGGCGTGGTGATAGCTGACCTCGCCTTCGTCGAACTCGGACTCGTCGACCTGAACCCTGGCGGCGCGAAACTTCTGGATGATCTGACGATCGTAGCTGGTGTCGAACTTGTTGAAGGGGATGTCCTCAACCAAGCGGTAGGTCTCCATCCCTCGGGCAAAGGCGAGTGGGCCCATGGCCCGTGGAACCGGCTGCAAGGGGGCCCACAAAGTGCAGATGTTTGCTGTGGCAATGGGGAAATGATGGGCATCATAGTGCCAGGGGGTTCGCCCGCAGCCTGGCTGCTTAACCAATCCATTATCATGGTAGAGCCGCACACGCCTGACGCTCAGCAGCTCCGCGGCAATCCTGGCTAACCGTGGACTTAAGGCAAAACCTCGCAAAATGGAGTTGTGCTGCCACATCATCTCCAGGCTGCTAAACTGCGATCCGGCAGAAGCGGTCTTGATCAACTGGCAGAGCTCCATCCGCAAGCAAACCAACGCAGCTCGGGAGAGGACGCCTTTGAGTTTGACGTAACCTTGCTGCCGGAAGGCGTCAATTTGTTCCCCAGAAAGGGCATAAGGACGACTCAGTTCCTCCTGCAGCTGTTCAACGCTGGCACAGGGCTCGGCCGCAGGAGCTGGCAAGTCCTGCAGTGGGATGCAGGCGTGCTGGTTTTCTGCTAAAGACATGTACCAGTCCCACCATTGCTCATTCCCCTGGTCCCATTCAACGCTGATGTTGTCCGATTGAGCGTGCCGCTTGGAGAGAAGGAGTTTCGCCGTAGGTGGAGAAGTCGACTGTTGAGGCATGGAACACATCAGAACTCAGCAGAAGTGTTTGTTTGTTGCGAACTGCTCGCAAAATGGTAAGTCTTCATAGCGTGTTGCCCAGAACTGGCAATCCGCCAATCGGAACCTAGACTTCCCCAACAAGATGGCGGTGCAAACAAGCGGAGATGTCAGTCTACAGGAGGGGATCGAGGCGGTCTATCGAGGAGGAATCCGATCCATGCGAATTGTGCAATTTGAGATCCCTGGTCAGGGGCGTCGCTTGGGCGTTGTCAAGGGCGGAGCGGTGTGTGACGTGACTTCAGTGCGGCCTCAATGGCAAAGCGTTGTTCAGGTTTTTCATCAGGCCGAGGGGCTGGGGACCCGCTTCGGGGACTTGCTGGCTGAAGCGGCAGAGCAGCCAGGGATTTCTCTGCTGGATTACGAGGCGTTGCTTTCGGCCCAGCCACACGGGGAGCAAGCGTTTTTGCATCCGCCGGTCGACGCTGCCGATCCCTACCGAGTTTTGGTCGCCGGCACGGGGCTGACCCATCTGGGCAGCATGAAATCCCGTGATAGCATGCATGCCGTCTCTGAAAGGCTAGACGGGCCTGAGCCGGAGCTGACCGATTCTGCCAAGATGTTTCAGATGGGAATCGAGCATGGCAAACCTCCACCTGGCCAACGCGGGGTCGCTCCGGAGTGGTTTTATCGGGGCAACGGTCTGATCTTGCGTGGGCACCGCTGGAGTTTGGAGGTGCCCGAGTTTGCCGCCGATGGCGGCGAAGAAGCCGAACTGGTGGGCTGCTACGTGATCGATTCTCGCGGTGTGCCACGACGCTTGGGTCTGGCCTTGGGTAACGAATGGTCCGATCACGCCACCGAGCGGATCAACTACCTGTACTTGGCTCCCTCGAAACTCCGCCAGTGTTCCGTCGGCCCCGAACTGATCACCGATTGGGATTTTCAGCAGTTCAAGCTGTCCTGCCAAGTTCGCCGCCATGATGAGGTGCTCTACGACAGCGGGGAATTGCTCACCGGAGAGCAGCACATGTGCCACTCACTGGCCAACTGCGAAGACCATCATTTCAAGTACCCACAACATCGCCAAAGCGGTGATGTGCATCTGCACTTCTTCGGCACCAGCAAGCTGAGTTACGGATCTCGGGATTGGGTGTACCAGGACGGCGATGAGATCCACATCATCCCAGAATCCGGGCCCTCTTTAGTCAACACCGTCCGCATCGCCCCCCCGTCAGCCCATCCCACAGTGGTTGTCGAGCCTGCTTGAGGGCCCTCAACAGGTTCATGCAGCAACATATGGCTGGGCAACGGCCACATCTGGGACAGCCCCATTCGTGAGGCTGCTGAGAAACCTTCCCTCAAGGGGGAAGTCCCCTTCGCAGATCAGCCAGACAGCAGAAGCCCAGACAGCAGAAGCCCGGAGGAGCAGAGATTTTCCCCTTCGGTGCCTCATACCTTTTCTGAGAATCACGAGGAGCCGATGAGTTCAACCCTGTTCCGGGAAACCTTGATCATGCCGCAGTATCTGATGAACGATGTCAGGTCCCTGATGGTGGCTCTGGCGATTGCTTGTTGTTTGAGCCCAGCCGCGGGAGACGAAAACCGACCGACGGACCGATTCCAGCTCACTGACGTCTTTGAACTGGAGTATGCCAGCGACCCGCAGATTGCCCCAGATGGCAGACGCATTGTCTATGTCCGCAATTCCATGGACATTATGACCGACAAGGTCCGCTCCCGGTTATGGATCGTCGATGACGATGGCCGCAACCATCGTGCGTTGACCTCATGGTCGGGCCAGGCCACCGAGCCACGCTGGTCGCCCGACGGCAAGCGACTGGCTTATGTGGTTAAGACCGAAGACGGTTCGCAGATTGCTGTTCGCTGGATGGAAAGCGGGCAAACAGCCAGGCTGACCAATGTGCGGCACAGCCCGCGGCATCTCTCTTGGTCTCCAACCGGAGATCAGTTGGCCTTTGTGATGCTTGTCCTTTCCGAGGAGAAGCCTTTTGTGGAGATGCCCAAGAAACCCCAAGGGGCTGTCTGGGCGGAATCCGCCAAGGTGATCGATACTTTGGTCTATCGTTCTGATGGCCAAGGCTATCTCCAAGACGGGTACTTTCATGTCTTTGTCTTGCCCAGTGAAGGGGGCACCCCACGACAGGTCACCAGCGGGTCGTTTCATCACACCGACAAGCCGCATTGGGATGCCGATGGACGAAGTCTCGTTTTCTCAGCCAATCGTGATAAAAACTGGCCCTACCATCCGCTCAACTCTGAGTTGCACCAAGTGGATCTATCCTCCGGCAAGATCACTGCCTTGACTGACCGCGACGGACCTGACAACAGCCCTGTTCTCTCAGCCGATGGGCGTCAGCTGGCCTGGATTGGTTTTGATGATCAGCAGCGGAGCTATCATCAGAGCGAGCTGTATGTGATGGATCGCGACGGAAACAACCGGAGGATCGTCACCGACAAGTTCGACCGGGCAGTTCGGGAACCGAGTTTCAGCAGTGATGGTCAGAAGGTGTTCTTTCTGTATGACGATCAGGGAACAACGAAACTCGGTCGGCTCCACTTGGCCACCGGCGAACTCCAGACATTGGCTGAAGGGCTTGGTGGCACCACCCTGGGCCGTCCCTATGCCAGTGGTTCCTACTCGGTGGCCACCGACGGACAGGTCGCACTGACAAAAACAACGCCCCACCGCCCTGCGGATGTGGCTGCGGTGGTCCCACAGAAGCCGGGGCTGCTGCAGCTGACTTACCTGAACGAGGATCTTTTGGCCCACAAACAGCTGGGCGAGATCGAGTCCTTTCGGTTTCGGTCATCCCACGACCAGAGAGAGATCCACGGTTGGATCCTCAAGCCGCCGGGCTTTGATCCACACAAGAAGTATCCGCTGCTCTTAGAGATTCATGGTGGGCCATTTGCCAACTATGGAGATCGGTTTGCAGCAGAGTTCCAGCTCTATGCTGCGGCTGGGTATGTCGTCATCTATATCAATCCCCGTGGCAGCACGAGCTACGGCTCAGCCTTTGCAGAATTGATCGATCACAATTACCCCAGCCAGGACTATGACGATTTGATCTCCGGGGTGGATGCGGTCATTCAGCGTGGGTACATCGACCCGCAGGCGTTGTATGTCACCGGCGGAAGCGGAGGAGGTGTGCTCTCAAGCTGGATCATCGGTCAGACCGATCGTTTCCGGGCGGCGGTGGTGGTCAAGCCGGTGATCAACTGGTACAGCTTTGTGCTGACTGCGGATCACTACAATTACTTTGCCCGCTATTGGTTTGGTGAGTTTCCCTGGGAGAACCCCGAAGGCTATCTGAAGCGTTCGCCGATTTCTTTAGTCGGCCAGGTCTCGACGCCGACAATGCTGATGACCGGCGAGGTCGACTACCGCACCCCGATCTCCGAGACCGAGCAGTACTATCAGGCCCTCAAGCTCCGCAAAGTGGAGACGGTGCTGGTGCGGATTCCCGGAGCCTCTCATAGCATCGCCGCTCGTCCGAGCCACTTGATTGCCAAAGTGGCCCACGTGCTCAAATGGTTCAAGATGCACCCTCGTCCTTAAGGGCGGCTTGAGACCGGGTGAGACCAGCATCACGCAAGCGCCGCCAGCATCATGGACCGATATCGCTGGTCTGCTGAGGGGTCTACTGGGGGTCTGCTGGAGGATCTGCTGGGGCAGTGTCATCTTCGATGGCCTTGTAGAGAAGCCCTCTGATCGTAGATTCGACTAACAATGAAAAGGAAATAATTTTTTAGAGGGTGATGACGCTCAGGTCATCTTGGGGAGTAGTGAGTGCTGGCAGCTTTTCGGCCGACAGACCAACGTCTGCCGGATCCGTAACGGCAATTTCCTTTGCCCAACTGGCAACCATCAGATGAACAACAAGCAGCCCGGCGGCGCACCAGATTTCTGCCATTCAAGTCATCTTGAAAAGCTCAGGCGGTGGATTTTGGGTAAGTGAAACGATGAGACCCGGCGATCACAAGACGGCGACCTTTGATGGGCTGATCAGATCGTCAACTTGCTCAAGCGTCCTTGTCCCGGCGGTTGCCAAGAAGCCGTGTTCGGAGTCAAGCGGCGCTGGATGGGAGACCCGAAGACCGTTGGCATGGTGCGAAAGAACGTTACCTCGATGCACGTGGTGCCGCTGGAGGCTCGCGTATTGAGGACAAATCCCCCCCACGATGTGTTCGCCCTGTTCAGCGTCGGAGGCGGCGATTCGGCCCCAGGGGGACATCCGGCCATTTCTTGCCACCGCTGGCTTTGGGCCCTCGGTGATCTCAGAGATTTTCCCGCCGCCGAGGAAAAGTCTGTCGGTTCGTTGGCCGTTCTTGGCATGTTCTTCAGGGAGCCCCCTTGGCAGCCAACCGTGTGGATGGACCGCTTTGTGTGCCCCAGTTATCCAAAGCCCCGAGGGCCAATGGTCCTGCCATCTCCGGAACGCGGCCCTCCCGTGCTGGGGGCACCCATCCGTTGGGATGAATAACCCCTCGCTCAAAAAGAATCATTTCGGAAAAAGGTGCCCTGTTGCGAAAACTCGCGTCGCAGCGACGTCCCACCAGTGGAACGGTTTGTGAGGGCTGTGTGATGATTCTTGACCGAACGAGCAGAACCGGAGGGAGGTGAAGCTCGTTTTGGGTTTGTCAGTCGAGAGGGCCGCGTTCCCGGGACGCCTCGGCCCCATGGTCGCCCTCTTGAAGCAGCTAGCGATGGACGTGATATGGACCGGCTCCTCTTTGAACCCCTTGATCCTCGATCCGGTTCGGCTGGAACTGATCCCTCTTCCATCACTGCCGGGTGTCCCGGCTCTTCCTGTCAAGAATCTTCCCTGTCGCAACGCCTTTTTTGGGACACCAACCCCGGTACCCAAGAACCGGCCAACTGGCGGCTTCCCTCCAGCGGGCTGCTCAGCGATCGTTATCATGTGGGATTGAGCTGGGATGACTTAGCCGGCGATCTAGCTGAGTGCGAACAGGCTTATCTGTTAGGACGAGGGGCCTCGGGCGTTGTCTATCTCGGACGTCGAGTTCCGTACGGCCGCTACCCAAAACCTTTGGCGTTGAAGTTTGTCATGCGAGATCAACTTCCCTTGGTGCAGGGAGAGATCCTCCATGCTCGTGATGCTCACCATCCTCATATCGTCCGGGTGGATGATGTGATCGACTTGCCGCGTGGAGTTGGCTGGGAGCCGGCGGCCATGGTTGTGGTCATGCAATACTGTGGCCGCAGCTTGCAGGCTGTCTGCCTTGCTCTGCAGGCCAACAATCAATGCCTTCCTGCCTCAACACTCTGGATGTATCTCCGCCATTTGTTGGAAGGATTGAACACGCTTCACGGCTTTTACAAGCTCGCGCATCGAGATATCAACCCACGAAATCTGCTTGTCGAGACAGAAGATCCTTTCGCTGGGGCCGCGGCTTCCTTGGCTCGCTCCTGTGCTCGGGTGGGCGATTTGGGGACGGCGTGTCCGATTGGTGCGGCTGGGGTGGCTGCTTTGAGGCAGGATGGATTTAAGGCCCCCGAGGTGGTGAGTGAGGATGTTTCCAAGCTGACCGGTTGGATCTCCGATCCAGCTCAGGATATTTATTCCCTGGGGGCAGTGGCTGGTTGGGCCTTCCAGTTTTTGGCCCCGCCGGTCTCCTGGGAGCTGCGTCGTTTTGTGGTCCGTTGCACCGACCCCCATCCGGAGCGTCGGCCCTCAAGCGGTGAGTTGCTTCAAGAATTCACTGCTGAGACCTAAAGGTCGATCGCTTGCTCGGGGCAACACTCCGACGACTTCCAGCCGGGGGTCACAACCAGTTTCGGTGCGGAGTCCTCAAGACCCCGCCCCAAGGCTGTTGATCAGGTGGGCTCTTCAGTTCTGACAACTCCCAAGAGCATAATGACGCGGGCGTCGGTCTCAGGACAGTCAGTCCCTGAACAAAGGCGGCTCCGCTTGCTGAATTTTGGAATTTTGGGAGATTTTCCTTGCGTCCTGCTGCGAAAGCTGTACGCTTCTTGGCAAACCAAAAAAGTCGGTCATCACTGATCGAACTCTGACAACCTCCTCATCCAGAAAAGACCCTACCGATCTGGATGAACGCGTCCCCCCAAATGTTACCAACCAACCCCTAACCAACCCTCCCCCAAACAATCCCCGCGGACCCCACCAAAGGTTCCTCGAACCACTCCATGCCTGGGCACTACCAAAGCATGGCGGGGATCCTTTGAGGTGCTCAGGGAAGTGAGCCCAAAGGCGAAACGATGTACCCGATTGAATCTCCGTACACCAAGCGTTGCCGGAACTGTGGTCGTGACTACCTGTTGCGGCAAGAGTATTGCGCTGCCTGCAGCCAGCAACACTCCCCAACCAACGTATCCCTCCCTGAGGTGTCTTCCTTCTTGTACATTGCTCCTGAAGACACGCAGACCCCCCCGGTCGCTCTGGGGCAAGGAGGCTTTCAGACACAAGCCAGCCTTCAGACGTCAGTTCGGCCTCAGTCAGTCAACCCCAAAACTCCAAGGCGGCGGACTGTTGCCCCGCAAGGCAACGTTCCGAACTTGCCAGAGGGATTCTCTGCTTCCCTGGGGGATCTGGCTGCCTTAGTGGCAGTGTACGGGGAGTAACGCAACGCCGAAGGTTTGGCGACCCCATGGGCGAGCCGGCAGACGCTGGCTCGCTCTGCTCAGAGACTTCCTGGGTTGCGGGTCTTTCCAAAGGGCCTTGCGAGATGGTTCTGGGATCGGTCTGGCGAGGCTTTTCAGTCCGGTCAGCACTGCAGGTGGTCACCTGGTCAGTCGCTGAGGTGATCACCTGGCAAGATCATCCGTTGACCGGCGTTTGAAAACATTTTTGCGAGATTTTTGGTTTCTGCCAAAGTCCGAGCTCGGCAGGGCCCGATAAAGGCCCCGAACTCACGGCGAATCACGCAGGGGGGCTTGCGATGGATCGTCCGAGGTTATTGCATGCCCGGCCTCTGGCATTTTTTCGGGCTTTCGGCCGCCGACCTTGGCAGCAAACAGGGGGTCTGCCTGACCACCTGGCTGCCGCTGGTTGCTGTCGGTCTGATTTGTTCCCTGGCGTCCCCTGACGCCCATTCCGCTGATCCTTGGGGGAGCCGATCCTCAGATGGGGGGGCTCCGTCCGGTCCGGATTCCTCTTGGTTGGGGTCTCCCTCGGGATCAGGCCATTTTCGGCGGACCACGCGTTGGCAGCCGGTCCGCAGCTCGTCTCGAAAGCATCCTTCTGGGCAGAGCAGCTCTTTGCGAGCCAGCAGCACAGCGGATTCTAGGCAAGAAGGGTCTGGTCAGGGCGTTTCGACTTCGGCACGTCCTGCTGACCAGATTCCGCAGGTTCCCTCCATCCAAGAGGCGAGCCAGAGCACCGCGGAATCGTTTCGCCTGGGGACCGAGCCAGCCCAGCAGCATCGCGCGATGCCCTCGGGCGATCCTCGCCCTCCGCGTGTCCGACCCCATTCAGCTTACTATCAGTCCAGCTTCTACTATGCGGACCCGCAGGTCGCTCCACACGCCGGCGGCCACCGACCCACCTCCGACCAAACCTGGTCCAAAGCCTGGGACGTTGCCATGCGACGCTGGTTCGGGCAACCTGGGCAGTTCCGCGAGGGAGAAGAACCCCCGTTGACGGACCAACCTCTGGAACCGCCTCAACCGGGGACGGCTCCGCCGAGTGTTGTGCCCCCGGGAATGATGTCACCGGGAATGATGTCACCGGGAATGATGTCACCGGGAACTGCACCGCCGGGAATGATGTCACCGGGAATGATGTCACCGGAGGGCCAAGGTCCTTTGCCGCCGGGGATTCTGCCTGGAGATGTGCCACCAGGGGGTGTTGTGGTCGACGGCCCCGATGTCATTCAGAGCCAACAGGTCCCGAGGTACCCTGACCACCACGGGCCTCATGGACATGGGCCGCCTGGCCACACTTCCGAAGGGTTCGAGGAGGGCATCACCATTGGGGAAAGCGTGGAAGGGTTTGGCCAGTGCCACTGCGACGGGGGCCACTGCGACGGGGGCCACTGTGGCGAGGGTTACTACAGCGGGGGTTACCCTGGTGAATGTCACAGCGGCGGTTGCCCTATTGGGTGTGAGCACGGATACCAAGAGCATCCGGGGGGCGGCTGGATTGCAGGCGATTTTGGCAGGTGGGGCCGTTCCAACTGTCGCGTTTGCGAGGGTTGGTTTTGGGCTCAAGACCTCACTCTTTTTGCTGGAGTTCAGGCTTTTGAAGGGCCTCTGGATGGAGGCCTCAATGGCAACTTCGGCTTTCACTATGGCGTCAACTACGCCTTTCCCTTGTGGCACAAGTTTGGGATTGGTATGCAGGTCGGCGGGATGGTTGCTCAGAGTAATCTGCGGGGTGGAACCCCGGCGGTCTTCGCCAACGGCAATCAGATCGTCCAACCCGGCGATGACCGCAATCAGTATTTTGTCACCGCCGGTTTGTTTCGGAGAGCTTACTGCGGCACCTGTGGATGGCAGTATGGTGTTGTCTTCGACTGGCAGCATGATAACTACTTCGAGGACATTACCTTCCAGCAACTCCGCGTGGAATTGAGCCGCCGGTTTTGGGGCCCGCATGAGATTGGGTTCTGGGGAGCCTTTGGTCTCAACGAGCAAGAGGTCGCCGACTTCTTCGGCGAAGACGAACAAGACGAAGTCGAGCAGGTCCGTCAATACTTGGCCTTCTACCGTTACCACTACCATTCCGGGGATGAAGGCCGGATCTTCGGCGGGGTCACCGAACAGGGCGATGGGCTTGTCGGTGGCGATGCCTATTTCGTGATATCAGACTTCTCGGGTTTTGAAGTCTATTTCAACTACTTGATCCCTCGGGAAGACACCACGGACGATCTGGTCGATCGCGAAGCTTGGGCTCTGGGTTTCAATTACGTGATTTATCCTGGACGAACCGGCTCTGTAGCAACCCGCAGCCGTTATCGCCCGCTGTTCCCCGTGGCGAATAATAGTAACTTCTTTGTCCGCCGATAGAAGCGGTCGCTTGAGGTTCTTCGGCTCGTCGTGGTGGGCTGATGGGCTGGTCTATGGAGAATGCGAGTCCGCTGGGGCCTGAACCTTGTCGTGGGCAGACCCCTGATTTGGGTGGGGCTCTTTGGGCTGAACAACCGGACTGGATCACCAGGCTGAAGAAGTCTGCGGCATCCTGTCGGCATTGGTGGGCTTGTTGTTCGGAGCTGCCGGTCGTTAGCCTATTGAGCCTCGGGGGAGTTTTCGACCGAGGACGTAAGCCCGGAGAGTGAGGACTTCCGGCCTTCCCATGGTCAACAAGCTGTTCGAGAACCAATAGAACTGCTCTAGCCAGCACGTTTGCTTGTCAGTCCAACTGACCTGTGCAAAAGATAGACCGTTGGCCGATCTCGAGAACTGGCCAACTCAGCAATTTAGGCATCTGTGAACGCTCTCTCGTCACGCCGGCTCCTTCCGGAGCTAATGGATCAACCTGGCCTTCATCAACAAGAGCACCATCGTGCCTTGAAAGGCTTGGCCCGTCTCAACTCCCTCAGTTTGACCGCCAACGCCCTCTGGGCCCGGCTGCGACAAGCCGCAGCCGGGCTGAACCGACCCCTTCGAGTCCTCGATCTTGCCAGCGGCGGTGGTGATATCACCATTCGGCTCTGGCAGAAAGCCTCCCAGGCGGGGACGCCTCTGCAGATCCTTGGTGTGGACATCAGCCCCGTGGCAGTCCAGTACGCCCGTGCTGCGGCTTTGCAAGCGAGCACTCAGGCAAGGTCCCATCAGGCAAGGTCCCATCAGGCAAGGTCCCATCAGGCAAGGTCCCATCAGGCAAAAGCCATTCAGCCAAAAGCCAACAAGCAAGCCGGAGAACTCAGATTCTCGGAGAGCTTTACCGAGAATTCTGGTGGGGATTGCGAATCTTCTCTGGCCTTTGAGCAGCTGGATGTGTTGGCCGATCCGCTGCCGGGGAGATTTGATGTGACCCTTTGTTCGCTGTTTTTGCATCATCTGGAGGAATCGGCGGCCGTCGAGTTGCTGGCCAAGATGGCCACCGCCACCGACCGGTTGCTGTTAGTCAGCGACTTGCAGCGGAGCCGACTTGGCTACATGCTAGTCCAAGCTGCCTGTCATGTGTTTTCTCGATCGCGGGTTGTTCATGTCGATGGGCCGCGTTCTGTGGCTGCAGCGTTCACAGAAGGTGAGCTGGCGGATTTGTTCTGCAGGGCCAATCTCGAAGCCGTCCAGATCAGCCAGCATTGGCCCTGTCGGATGCTGGCTCAGTGGCACCCTCCAGCAGAGTCCGCTTGAGCGGGCCGGCAGTTGATCCCCACATTTTCAAGCCAAGCAAGATCCAACCAGCTCCGCCTGATGCAGCCTCTGATGGTGCAAAACCCTCTTCAGCAAAATTTGCAGCCGATTTTCTCAACTCTGTCTTGGGAGTCCGCAACGCAACGATGCTGGCCGGTGGTCGTTGTCGGGGCTGGGCCGGCTGGGGCGTTGGCAGCTCGTGAGCTTGCCCTCCGGGGTTTGCGTGTTTTGTTAGTTGACAAAGCGGCTTTTCCACGGCCCAAAGTTTGTGGAGGCTGTTTGAGCCCTGCGGCCTTGGCTGTGCTGAACCAGTGTGGTTTAGGGCATCTTCCCCAACAGCTCGGTGCTCTTCCCACTCACAGTATCCAGTTGAGCAGCCAACAGGCGACCGCCTCGCTGAGCTTCTCCGGCGGGGTGGCCCTCTCCCGCACCGCTTTTGATGCTGCTTTGATCCGTGAGGCGATCACCAAGGGCGTGGATTTTCTTCCGCAGACGACCGCAACACTCGGGAGCTGTGATACGGAGACGCGACAGGTGCAGCTCCGCCAGAGCCCGAGCTTAGCAAGAGGATCCGTTGGGGGTTTGGCCAGTCATCAAGCGACTGTCTCGGCTCGGGTTATCTTGGCTGCTGATGGTCTGGCTGGCTCGCTCTTGTCTGACTTGAGGGAGTTTGAGCCACAGATCCGACCGGGATCCCGGGTCGGGGTGGGAACCTCCATCGAGTGTGCCGAGGGAATCCACCAGGCGGGGGCGATTGCCATGCTGTATGCGCCCGGCGGCTATGTGGGCCTTGTTCGCGTTGAGGACGGCCGCCTCAACTTCGCAGCAGCCTTCGATGTTGGTTATCTGCGGTCCCAGGGAGGTCCTGCCGCTGCCGTGGGCAACCATCTGCGATTGCTGATTCCTGAGAAGTTCAGCCGGCCAGACTCCTGGGATGGGGATGCTGCGTTGTCGAAGGCTTGCTGGCGAGGGACTCCCGCCTTGACCAGAACACGTTCTCGCTTAGCGGCGTACCGGGTGTTAGTCCTCGGTGATGCCGCCGGATATGTGGAACCGTTTACAGGTGAAGGCATGACCTGGGCACTGCTCTCAGCCCAGGCGATTGTCCCAACGGTGCTGGAAGGATCCTTGAGGTGGGACCCTGCTGTGGAACTCCGTTGGCAGCGATGCCACCATCGATTGATCCGTCGCCGCCAACGGGTCTGCCGTCTCGTCAGCCGCCTTCTCCGATCTCCGTATGCCGCTGGGGCAGCCGTCCAGCTGTTGGCCCGACTGCCAGGGCTGGCTCGGCCAGCCTGGCAACTGATCAATCAGCCCGCTTGAGGTCGTTTGACACTGTCGAACACCAGTTGACACTGTCGAACACCGGTGTAAGCCACGGGGAGACTGCTGAGCCTTGAGAAGTAGAACAAGAAACAAAACGACACAGACTTCCCTTGAGATTGATTGAGCTGAGATGACCCTTTCTATCCGTGGACTTGGCACGGCAGTGCCCCAGCACACAATGAGCCAAGACCAGGCTGTGCAGATGGCTCAAACCATCTGCCAGGCCGATCCACGGCAACGCCGGATCTTGAATGTTCTCTATCGCCACGCGAGTGTGCAGAATCGCCATACGTGCCTTCCCTACCAAACAGCTTTGGCCTGGCTCGCTGGCGATTCCAGTGGCCAGGATCTTGAGCCTTCCGCCACCAACGGCGAACCTGTCACCACTCAAGAGCTTGCCAACAACGGCCCTCCGCGTATTGATCGGAGTTTGCTGGAGGAACATTCCAGCAAAAAAGTTGTCCAGGCCGATACGCCAGCTCCTCCGGAATCGGCACCCACGTTGGGGCCGACGACCCGCCAACGGATGGACTACTACGAACAACATGCCTTTGAGTTGGCCTCACAGGCGGTCGCTGCGGCGCTGAAGGCCGGAACTATCGACCCGGCCGAGATCACTCACTTGGTGACCGTTTCCTGTACCGGCTTTTACTCGCCCGGCGTGGATGTGCAGCTGATGGAGCATTGTGGCTTGCGTCCCACCACCGAGCGTGTGCATGTGGGTTTTATGGGCTGCCATGGGGCGATCAATGGCCTGCGGGTGAGCAAGGCGTTTGGCAGCGACTGCCCTGGTGCGGTTGTGTTGCTCTGTGCTGTGGAACTCTGCTGCCTGCACTACCGGTTTCAATGGGATCCTCAGCGATTCTTGGGCAACGCCCTATTTGCTGATGGGGCCGGTGTGCTCGTTCTTGGCGAAAGCCAGCAGCCATCCGGCCTCAAAGTCTTGGCGACCGGATCCTGCTTACTTCCTGATTCGACCGATGCGATGACCTGGAGGATCGGCGACCATGGCTTTGAGATGACTCTCTCCTCGCGAGTTCCTGATTGTATCAAGGAGCATCTACGCCCTTGGCTGACCGAGTGGCTGCACCAGCAAGGCAGCAGCTTGGAAGCCATCCGCGGATGGGCGGTTCATCCAGGCGGGCCAAGGATTTTGGATGCCGTGCAGGAAAGCTTGAGCCTTTCCCACGAGGATCTGGTCGTCTCTCGCGAAGTCCTCGCCCAGCTGGGCAATATGTCCTCGCCCACTGTGTTGTTTATCCTGCAGCGATTGCAACAACAGGGGGTCTCAGGACCATTTCTGCTGCTCGGCTTCGGCCCAGGCTTAGTCGCCGAAGTCGCGTTGCTCGCCTGAACCAACAGACCTGCTCCGCAAAAGGCGAGGTTGCCCTAAAACAACTCGTCGATGGGCGAGCCAAAGGGAAGCACAGGGTGAGGTCGACCAGCGTGGTCGATGTACTGCAGCGAGGTGTCCACGCCCAGATGCCGGTAGATGGTTGCCAGCACATCTTGAGGGGACTTGGGGTTTTCGAGGGGACGCTCCGCCTTGCGATCGGTGCTACCGATGATCCGTCCGCCTTGCACGCCGCCGCCGGCGATGGCCGCGCTCATCGCATCGGGCCAGTGATCTCGTCCTGGCCGATCCGCTCCAGCACGGGTGTTAATCCGCGGAGTCCGTCCCATCTCACCCCAAGCGACGACTAACGTTGTCTCCAGCAGACCCCGCTGATCGAGATCTTCGATCAACGCGCTGTAACCTTTATCCCACCGCGGCAGAAAGCCATTTTTCAGGCTCCAGAAATTATCCTGGTGCGTATCCCACCAGCGACAGTCGACGGTCACCAGCCGGACTCCGGCCTCCACCAAACGCCGAGCCAGCAGCATCCGTTGGTTCCAAGCGGCTGTGCCTCCGCCTTGGGGATCGCGAGACTTGAAATAATCGTAGATCCCATAGCGTTCGCGTAGCTGCTGAGGCTCAGCTTCCAAATCAAAGGCGTTTTTCGCTTCGTCGCTGGTGACGATTTGCCAAGCCTGCTGTTGAAAGGAATCCATCGCCTCCATCATGCCGCTGCGGTCGACCTCCCGCTGCATGCGGTCCAGTTCCCCAAGCAACGTCCTTCGCTCGCCCAGCCGGTGGACGGAAAGACCTTGAGGCGGTTGCAGGTTGCGAACCACAAAGCGTCCCTTGCCTGCTGGATCGGCTTGAGTCTGAAACGGCCGATAAGCGGGCCCCAAATAGGCAGAATCCGCTCCTGGGACCAAACGAGGGACAATCACATAATTGGGCACCAGTTCGCCGGGCCCCAACTGTTTGGCCACCACGCTGCCCACACTGGGGGCAACGTTCTGATCCGGTTTCTGACCAGCTGGATAGCCGGTGAAACACAATTGATCGCCTGAAGAATGCTGCCCACCATGCAGTGATCGGATGATCGACCATTTGTGCTGAATGGCAGCAGATCGCGGAAGCAACTCGCAGATGTGAATATCGGGGACTGTGGTGGGAATCGGCCGGAACTCACCACGGTACTCCACCGGGGCGTGTGGCTTCATATCCCACATATCAATATGGCTTGGCCCTCCCCGCATCCACAAAATGATCACCGAGTTGGCTCGCTGGGCCGCTTTCCCCTCAGCAGCCAACCCCTCTTCAGCTCGCAACAAGTGAGCCAGCCAGAGGCCGCTGGCGCCCAGCATACCTGCTCGGCAAAAGTCGCGGCGGTTCGAATCAAGTGAACGGCGAAACTCAGCACATCCCAGACGCTCGGCTGACCTGGTCATCAACGGCTCTTCACAAAAAGGGGCCTCGCAGTCCCACCGTCCAGCCGGCGAAGGTGCGAGAAAAGGCGGGAACTCTTCAATGATCCATCAATTTTGATCGATCCGAAGTGGGTTTGTCCAGCGAGAAAAGAGATTGACTGAAGACGATACCCTGAGAGGAAGACGAGCACTATCGACCGGAACGTTTGGCCCTTGATTTCGCTGAGGAGGTTGGTTGAGGTGCTTGCCAAGACAATCAACGGGTTGTTAACGTTCGATCTAATACTCCTGGGGGATAGTAACATAAAGCAAGTTATTGCAGTCATTGCGTTTGCGAAGGGCCATCTCAACAGAGTCGAGTGACCAGGGGCCACTCCGTTCTCCGATTGCCGACGAATGGAGAACCAACCATCAACAGAGACTTAAAGCCATTGCCGCAGGCCGTTTGCCCAAGGATTGCTGGTAAGCCTGACCTCCAGCGAATACCTGCGGGACCCTCTGTCAGGTATGATCAGAATAACTCCTCTGCTTAACTTGACCGGGGCATCTGATGAGCATCGTCTGTGAAATTACCGTTCAGGATGGGACCAAGGGCGAGGAGCTGGAAGTCCGCTGGCGGGAGGACGGTGGGGCTTTTCGGCCCTACACCTTGAACGGCCAGGATACCCGGTTGTTCCGGAAGGAGGCCGCAGAAGCCCGGCGACTGCTCCGGAATCTCAGCAGCCTTCATGCCAACGGAGCCGACCCCAAACAGATCACGGCCTGTGTGCAAGAGATCGCAGAGGCCGGAGGGGACTTGTTCGGGCGTTTGTTTTCCTCAACACCTCGAACGGATGCCGAGGAGATCAAGAGGTGGCTGCAGACCCAGCCGTCAGATCCGCCGCCGATCTTGGAAATCTCCTTCGCCGATGAATCGAGGCCATTCTTTGTCCCTTGGAATATCATCTACGAAGGTGATGTCGAGGCCACCTTTGCAGATCCCAAAGGAGCGGACCGGGAGAACTTTCGGGGTTTTTGGGGCATTCGTTACACCCTCACCGGAGGACTCCAAGCCAGCCCGCTGAGACGACGTCCCCTGCCGCGCGACAGCAAAGCACTGGTGGTGTACTGCCCCCAGGTGGCCGGCCCACTGGAGTGGGATCCCCGCGAAGAGTTCGGCCTTTTCAGCCAACGGGTGGAGTTCGTTTGTTCTGTGGAGGATCTCAAGCGTCGATTGGTCAAAGGGCGTCCGCCAATCATTTACTGGCTGAGCCACGCGCAGCCAGATGCGTTGTACCTGGACGGAGAACCTGTTCGTCTGAGCGATCTGGACAAGTGGCTGATGCGGGGGTCCAACGCTGCCGATCAGCCGGCGGTCTTCCGCGGACTGGCGATCCTCAACGCCTGCGGAACGGCGACCAATGCCGAGCTGACTTCGTACCTGGAGACGTTTCAGAGGTACGAGTACTCCGGGATTCTGGCCACCGAAGCGGAGGTGTTGAACACCTTCGCTGTTCCGTACGGACAAGAGTTGCTCAGATCCCTGCTCCAAGGTGCCTTGGTCGGGCCGCGAACGCGGGAGCTGCGTTCGGTTCCCGAGCATCTCCCTCTGAGTCTGCTCTACGGCACCTACTGCCCACCAACATTTCGCATTGACGTTCCTTCCATCCAGAATCAGCGGGTCTCGAGCAATCTCTGGAGTTTCCACCAGGGCGCTCAGCTGCGTTGTTTTCTGTGGTTGCCACAACGGTCTCTTCCCCGCAACTGAAGCAAAGCCTTCCCGAGGAGCCCTATCGGCCGCTGGCGCCCTTTGAGGCGGAACATCGAGCCTTGTTCGCGGGACGTGAGGACGATGTTGACCGATTCGTGGACATCTTGACCGAGGCGACCTGTCGAGTGCTGGTGTTGCACGGGGCGTCGGGCGTTGGCAAGTCGTCGTTTCTGCTGGCCGGCGTGGTGCCTTGGCTTGAAGAGGAGAATCTCGGCTTGTTGTGCTTGGATGACCGCAATTCAGAAGGCACAAGCCAGATCCGCAGTAATCTGTTTGTACGGGCGACGGAAGATCCGTTCCGTCAGATCGCGGAACGGCTGCGTGTGTTTTGCGGGGAACCGTATCACTATCGGACCCCGACAGGACAAGAGGTACCCGTTGACTTGGCCTCTCGGCTGCTGGGGGTGATGGAGGTCGCCGAGGCGGAGACCGAGATCGACGTGAAGAGGTTGCATGAGTGGCTGGCGGAAAGTCCGGATCACTTGGCCACAGCTCTGAATGCCATCGGGGAAGGTTTGCCCTTCAAGCCGGTCCTGTTCATCGATCAAGCCGAGGAGATCTTTACACTCTCGCAAGAAGACGAAGCGAAGCGGAATCGCCAGGCGTTCTTGAGAGCACTTCGCACGGCCCAGCGTTCTCTTCGATTTGCCAAGATCGTTGTCTCACTCCGCACGGAGTACCACGGTCGCCTGGTTGATGGCATCCGAGCTCCCGGTGGAGCGACAGGTCTCCGGGACTACCTGCTCACAGATCTCAAACGCGATGGGATTCTTCAGGTCCTGACTTTGCCGACTTCGGATGAAGCGATCGTTGCAGACCACTCGCCGCGTCAGGAATACGGTTTCACCTACGCACCTGGTGTGGCGGAGAGAGCGACCGACGACATTGCTCGGTCGGGGAACCACGACGGCACGGCTCTTCTGGCTCAGGTGATCGGAGCCGAGTTGTGGCGATCTCGGCAGCAGAATCTTGTCACAGAAGAGGTCCTGCAGAGCTTGGCTGAGGGCTCCAGTCTGGTCGAAGGAGCCCTCGATCGGCACGCCAATCGGCAGATTGAGTCGATCCTGAAGGAACCTTCCGATCGGCGGGCTGCTTGGGCGTTGCTGGATCGACTTTCTCTCAGGCAACCCGGTGGAAGTTATGCCACCGCGCAGTTGAATCAGGATGATGTGGAGCGATGGTGGAAAACCGAGAGTGGGGCGCATTGTGGCTTCCAGGCATTCCTGGAGAACGCCCAAGCCTGTCGCTTGCTCCGGGTGACTGACGTACCCGGGTCAGTTTCTGATGAGGCCGAGCTGCTGGTCAGTCTCGGGCACGACGCTCTGGCCAAGGTGGCCGCCGCACGCCGGGTGCATCGGGAGAAAGAAGAAGCCCTCAAGCGACAACGACAACGTCTGTGGCGTGCCGTCGGCTGGGCAGCGAGTCTGTTCGTGTTCATGGCGCTGCTCGTGTTGGGGCTCTTCGGATTCGCTCGCTGGACTCGGGCGAACTCGTTGGTCGACCGTCTGGAGAGCGCTGAACCCAGCTCCGTCCTGGAAATCGCCAACCAGGTGTCGAGCTACCCTCTGGCGCAGTGGAGGTTGGAAGCCCTTGTTGCGGCAGAACCTCAAAGTCCAGAGGCCCATCGCAAGCAACTCCACGCTCATTTGGCGTTGTTGCACCACGACAAGGGGCATGTGGAGCCTTTGACAGACGCTCTGCTGAGTGAGGGAGACTGGGACTATCTGGCCGTGATTCAAGAGGTACTTCGACCTTTTCCAAGTGAGGTCTGTCCAGAACTGTGGAAGGTGCTTCACGACCCCAACCAGGAAAGAGCCCGACGTTTTCGGGCGGGCTTGGCGCTCGCCAGCTATCAACCACAGTCAGATAGTTGGACTGAAGAAGACTATAGGTTCTTGGTTGACCGATTTGTGGCTGTTCCTGGGAATCAACAACGATTGGTTTGGAAGTTCCTCGAGCCATCCCAAGAGAACCTTCTCCGTCCGCTCACTAAGGTGTTGTTCGATACACAACGGGGCTCACAAGAGCATATCGCCGCAGCCAACTGGCTGGGAGAGTCGTACGAGGCTGAATCAGAGGCTGTGGCGACGTTGTTCAACCTCGCCGGCGGGCAGGCCCTTTTGTTCAAGGGGCTTGGATCAACTCCGGCCGCCGCCGAACGGCTACTCCTGGGAGCGGCCCGTGCCGAAGCAGCAATAACACTCTTGAAACTGGGGAGACGCGAGGGAATCTTCGATGTCTTCCGGGGCCGCGAAGATCCCGAGTCGCTCACTCAGTTTGTGCATCGCTGTCGGTCCAGGAAGGTTCCGGTCATGGATGTGCTGGACTGTCTGGATACAGCGCTTGGTCTCCGGCGGACCAAGACAGGGGACGAGCGAAGGGCAGATGATCCTGTTGTGTATGGATTGCTGCTTACACTGGGTGAGTTTGGGCTGGAGGATCTGCCGCCATCACAGCGTGGGAGGCGGATCGAGCAGTTGGAGGAGTTGTACGCCAGAGACCCAAGTTCGGCAGTCCACGGTGCCAGCGGTTGGTTGTTGCGCCAGTGGGAACATGAGGATTTGGTTGCACGTGTTGATCAGACGCCCGTTCCCTATGACGAAACCGGCGAACGGGATTGGTACGTCGTGGAAGTGGATCCCGGCACGAGCCCGCAACCGGGGCAGTATGCCGAGCAGCCAGGAAAGCTGTACTTCACGTTTGTTGTCTTCTCAAAAGGATTGTACGAGATTGGCTCACCCCCAAACGAAGAGTACCGTACGAAACATGAACTCCGACACAAGGTTGACATCTCACGACCTTTTGCTGTAACCGATCGGGAGGTTATCTGGAGGCTGTTTACGTCTTGGCCAAGTCGGGACGCAAAGGTTTCACCGGGGAAGCCCGATGAGCCGGTGGTGGATGTACGTTGGAATGAGGCAGCACTGTATTGCAGATGGTTAACACAGCAGCGTGGATTCGGGGAGGAGGATCAATGCTACGCGAACGAGCCAGACTCCCTGCAGTTGGGCCGGTCAGGTTTTCGCCTTCTGACAGAAGCTGAATGGGAGATTGCCTGTCGGGGTGGTACTGAGACGGCCTATTCGTTTGGAAGCAACGTAACACTCCTTCGGCACTATGGTTGGTGTCTCGACAACTCTGACGGGAGTACGCGGCGGGTCGCGGGTTTTCGTCCGAATCCGAGAGGTCTGTTTGACATGCACGGCAGTGTTTGGGAGTGGTGTCATGATCGGTTCGGTGCAGACTATTACCAGAATAGCATCCTGCCGGACCCTCAAGGGCCTGAGAGGGGCTCGAACCGGGTAGGCCGGGGCGGGAGCTGGGGCAGCACCGCCAGGCACTGTCGCTCGTCGCTCCGCAGCGGGCGCATCCCGACGCTCCGCATCGACGACCTGGGCTTCCGCCTGGCCGCAGACCCGTCCAGCAAGCCCCAGAGCCAGCAAGCAGGCGGAGCCGAGCGACAGCCGGAAGGCAGACTGAGCGGAGGCGGGCCGTAGCCAGTGCCTGCCGAGCTGGAGCGTCGCAGTTGTCTTGGTTGTTCTGCATCGTTTCGCGAATATATACAAATGTACACTAATTTAGGCTTGTGGTGCAATAGGCTAATAAGTATGGGTGGAAGCTGAGGCGAAAGGGCAACACGACGACCAGGTGCTGGTTGCTCAGCGATCACTCCATTGGCCAGATGCCTTCGGACCGCAACCGAGAGACTTCGTACTCCTTCACCTTGCTGCCGTGAAGCTCCACCTGTTGCTGCCCCGACCGGCAGGCCTGCTCGAAACTCGCGGCTCCAATCATCGGTGGTTTCCAGATAGTTCATCCGTCCCGCTCCTTCACAACACTCCCAGCCTAACAGGGCATGGCCGGGCATCATCACAATCGCAGGGCGCAGCGTGGCCGCTTCCAGCAGACTGGCCAGCAGAACCGTTCCATCGATGCAATTGGCCGCTTGGTGCTCCAGAGACTCTGAGGGAAGTCGGACTCGTTGACTGACCGACATAAACCCTGCACCAAAGTCAAGAATCGAGTTGATGTACGTTAAGCCTTCTTCGGCCAGCGTTTCATAGAGAGCCTTGACCTGGGCAGTGAGGGGAATGCTCGCCGCCTCTGCTCTCACCTCAAGCTGGTGGCGCCCAAGGACAATCATGTGGAAACTCTCGTGGAAGACATCAAAGGCCTGAAATCTGCTGGAGGACCAGGTGCGCGGAAATGATCGAGAGCCGGAAGGGGTGTGCGAAGTGTTATCAGGGAGAACTCGAGTTTGAGCACTGACGAAGAACATCCCGCTCTCGGGCGAGGCTGTGCCGCCATCGCTTTGGGCTCAGCTTCACCTCATCGAAGACCTCCACCAAGGTTTTCTTGAAATCTTCGCGTTGGTCCCAACCATACATGTTAAATGTCTTCACTTTCTTGAGTGATTGTAGGGCCTTAACATCCGTCACGTGTGGGGGATCAGGGGTGTAGTCATCGACAGCATCGCCAAAATCGATCTCGATCAGGTTGAGGAAACTTGTGAAGGGTTTGACAGACAGGAGAGGGTAGTCGGGATCGTCGCGATACACTCCTTCTCGCGTCGACATGAGTCCCCGCCAGGCAAGCTTCGTTAGTGACTTGCGCGAAGCAGATTGGGTTAGCGCGTCGAGATGAATTTCCGGGTCGAGGCCACTTAAATCGAGAGCTTCCAGGGCCAATCCTGAGATCGGAGCCAAGTCGCTCAGGTCGGTACACGCGGTTAAGTTGAGTCTTCGTAGTGAGCGGAGCTTGTCCAGCCCTTGGAGGCTGGTCAGTCCCATCTTCTCTTCTCCCTGAGTGTGCGTTGTCGCATCAAGCGAGAGTTCCACAAGGTGCTCGAGCTGATTGAGCGGCACAAGTGAATCGGCATTCTGGCCTAGGGCCACACATCGGTCTAGGTATAAGATTTTCAAGTTCTCAAACCTAGCCGCGATGCCACTCAAGTCTTGAAGCTGGGTACATCCTGATAGATTGAGGACGCAAACGCTCTCCGATGATGGAAGCTGTTGTGCGTCTGTCAGTGTTAGGGAATTTGACAAGTCCAGGATCCGAATTTCGCCAAGATCGACACCGGCCAGCTGTTTGAGCAATGTGCAGGAGCATTTTTGGGCCTTCAGCCACGAAAGCTTGGGGCAGCTGGCCAGCTTTCCAAGTCCAGAAACAGTCTTGCAGCCGCTTAAGTCCAGCATTGTGAGATTTGTTAATGTGCTGATTCCATCGAGGTCCAACTTTTCACATTCAGACAGCGTGAGCTTTTCAACTGTTTTGCCGGAATTGTTTTTGGCAAGAGTCCGGACGATGGTTGGCTCGTACTGATCCCACTGTCCAAGGCCGAGGGTTGTGACTGATTTTGGCAGCGACTTGATGACAGCTTGGTATTCTTGAAGTTGGACACAACCAGACAAATTCAGATCAACCAGATTCGGCAGTTTCGACAAATCCTCGACCTCTTCCAGTATCAAGGCGCCTTGCAGCTCTAAGATCTTGAGGCCCTTGAGTTCGGGCAGTTTTACCCGGATCAGCCTTTCGCAGCCCCCTAACTCGAGCTTCTCGAGGGCTGGCAGCTTACAGTTCTGAATATCGAAAGTCTCCAGGGTTGCCAGGTCGTCAAAGTCGATGCGGTGCACACTCGGCAGACTCTCCAAGAGTGCGCCCACCTTGGCCATGTTTCGCTCTTCAAACTTTCCTGTGCCAATTTTCTTGGTCTCGACGTCGCGGTAACCGTCGGCCCGAGCCATCCAGGTCCCGTCATCCTGCGGTGTCACTGTGACACCAAGTGCCGACAGTTTTCCCCGCACAACCCAAGTGCGTGAAAAGTAGTACACCAGCCCGATGGCCAGAACTGACAACGTGAGCAAGGCAAGCAAGATCTTCTGCCGAATCGCCCGTACGGTTTCCTTCTTCGCCCGCTCAATTCGGCGTGCTGCGGCCAGTTTGGCCAATGCGTCATGGCCCAGACTCACCAAAGCCGCTTGTGGCCCGTCGGTGGTTGTGGGGTTGTCGGTGAAGCGGATCAGCCGTTGCTTCTCAGCTTGTGGTGCAAACTGATCGAAATCCATCTTCGCGCCGCTCTTCTGATTCCACCAGCAGGCAACCTCGGCGCGTGCCAGATGAGCGGTGGTATAACTGCCATCCGGCTGAGCCAAGGACAGCCGATCGAGCAAGTCCCAGGTCGCCTGGCGGTCGGAACGGTCCGCGAAGATCGCCTCGATCTGCCGTTTGGCATGGCGGCGGAGTGCCCCTTCGACAAGCCCTTCGCCCTGCTGATCGTTGGTCAACCCCGCGAGAACCGTTTCGTCGATGACGCCCGACTTACGCGAGCGCCACAGTTCCGCTCCGATGACCTGGCCCAGCAGCGCCGTTCCATCTTGGTGGCCTCCTGAGGCGATCGCCTCCGAGGCTCGCTCGGCGACATCATCGGCATATGTGAACTTGTACTTCTGCCGTGGCGACTGGCCGTCAATCCCCTCATCTGAAGTCGGCAGGGTCAAAACCTGCAGGATTCCGTCGCGGTCCAAGTCGGTCAGCAAATAATCACGGACACCGCCGGTTCCGCTGCTGCCTCGAATGCCGTCCACCAGGCGGCCGTGATATTCGGTCCGCAGTGAGAGGACGAGTTTGGCCGACACGAGCGATCTCGCAGCGACACGGACTGACCGCAGAAACCTTTCCCGATTGTGGATGGCCGTTTCTTCGCGAGAGAGCGTGAAAATCTCTTCTGCCTGGTCAACAAAGAGCACTGGGGAGAAAGGGAGTGCCTCACCGATGGCATTCAATGCGTCGGTCAACCGATTTGGCTGGGCGGCCAATAAGTCGCGGAGTTGGGTGACATCGATCGAACCCTCCCAATCGCCTGCCCCAACGCTTTGCAGCAACCTTCGCATCAGGTCGACTTCGACCTCCTTCCCGACTGGAGTGCGAAATCGAAACGGCTGCTGGCAAAACAGTTGCAGTCGACCGGCGATCTGAGCGAACGGATCGGACGTTGCTCGCACGAACAGGCTGCTGCGCGTGGCCCAATCTCCATCGGGGTCGTCAAGACAGAGAAATCCCAGCCTCTCTTCCTCCAGCCAGGGCACCACTCCAGCCAGGAGGAACGAAGACTTGCCAACGCCTGATGCCCCGTGGAGCACCAGCACACGACATCCTGGGTCGGCGAGTTGCTCGACAACATAGTCAACATCCAGATCCCGGCCAGCAAAGAGCGCCCGATGTTCCGCGTGGAATGGTGCCAATGGTCGGTATGGTTCATCCGGCAGCGAAAAACGAAGTCGTGTGGATCGGATTTGCAGCTCGGTATCGCTCAGGAATGTCGCCTGGATGTGCTTCGGGGGCTGGAACGGCGGTTCAGCAGTCGCCGGGGTGGGGACGGGCGTTACGTCAATGCGAAACGTCGGAGGGCAATAAGTGCCGTAAAGCAAACTCTGGGGCAGTTGCTCGGGGCGACTACGCAACGCATGCGAGAAGGGCCCGATCATCTTGCCGCTAAAGAGTTCCTGCAGGAGCAGCTCGCCGTAGGGGACAGCGAATTTGTCCAGGACTTCTGCCTCGGTGGCGAGAATGCCGGAGTAGTTGACCTTTTGAAACAACTCCAGATAGCTGCTCAACTTTCCCGGCGCTGCGGTCTGACAGGCGTTGAGGATTGCCAACCCGCGAAAGGTGCGAGTTGGGGTGGAGTTGGAGCCGCTCCTCAGCCAGCGACGAAGTTGCTGCAGGTGGACCGGTGCCCCATCTAGATAGAGAGCATCGCTCTGAGCATGACCCAACCAGTAAATGATCGGCGGTAGCTCGTCGCTGAGGCGCTGTTCTAACTCTTCGACAGACTGGACGAGCTGGAACTGATCGGGGGCGAACCGATTCGCGGGATCCCAGTTGAGTTGACTGGCAACTTGCGGACAAACAATGAAAAGGGCCTCGGTGCCTGCCGGTAAGGGACGACGCCGCAGGGGTGTGGCCTGTTTTCCCCCAGTTAAGACGTAGCGGATACCCCAGAAGCGACGGAAGTGCTCCCAGTTTGCTCCCTCTGGGTCCGTAAAGTCAGCGTTTCTCGGGTCGCCATCGTACACAATGTTCCACGGCACCAGGAACGGCCGGCTATCGTCAATAAACGAGACCTCAAGCCCCGGTGCCGGGTCCCAAGGAACCGTCTTAAGCCAATCTTGGACCTCGTCACCCAACGAGGCATTCGTCCCACCGACAGCAAAGAGCAAGTCCCGAAGTTCCCGACCGCTTTTGGCAATCTCCCGGACGTGTTGGGCAATCTTCTGCGCCGATTCACGGTTCCTGTGGAGTTCGCTGAGCCTCCGCAGCTTGCAGCGGGCTTCATCAGAGACCCGCCGGAAATCCTTGGTATCGTCTTCATCAAGTCGGTAGGGCTCAAAAGCCGCTCCGCTCTCCCGCCAGCGTATTTCGAGTTGCTCGCCACGATCTTCCAAGAGCTTCACTTCACAAACGATGTTCATCATCCCACCAGAAGGTTTGGCCGCACTAGCGACTCCTGCGTTGCACTGGCCTGGTTTCTGCAAAACCGCCGTGACCGTTGCCAGATTGGATTGCCCAGAGTTGCCAAATTCAGCTTCTAGGCACAAAAGGGGATGCTATGTGCAGAGAGACCATCCTGTGTCTGGCTTCCAGTTCCACCTAGCGGCCTGTGACCCCGTCCGGATGCTTGGATACTGGCAGACATACAATCCAAGGCAGAAGTGGTGTTCTTCCGTCTGAATGCCGGTCTCAATACCCAATCTGGCACTTCCGCTCGACGTTTAGACGTCTTCTGCACACCACGGTGCTCCACGAGAACGTGCGAGTTGCATCCAGTGCCGGACCTGCTTGCCTGCGTCATGCCGACGGGAGGTTGCGCCTCACAGTTGCGGCAAACTCCAGGTCCCTGGGTTGAGAAAGAATCAGAACCAGTAAAAACCCTTATGCTGGAGTGTCAACTATAAAAACCTGGATTTTTATTGACATTTCCTTGGAGGGCCGGAAAGCCAACCTTTGCATCTCGCTCGATGGCTCCTCGCCTACGGTTGTTTTCAACCACCTCACTCCATTGGCCAGATGCCTTCGGACCGCAACCGAGAGACTTCGTACTCCTTCACCTTGCTGCCGTGAAGCTCCACCTGTTGCTGCCCCGACCGGCAGGCCTGCTCGAAACTCGCGGCTCCAATCATCGGTGGTTTCCAGATAGTTCATCCGTCCCGCTCCTTCACAACACTCCCAGCCTAACAGGGCATGGCCGGGCATCATCACAATCGCAGGGCGCAGCGTGGCCGCTTCCAGCAGACTGGCCAGCAGAACCGTTCCATCGATGCAATTGGCCGCTTGGTGCTCCAGAGACTCTGAGGGAAGTCGGACTCGTTGACTGACCGACATAAACCCTGCACCAAAGTCAAGAATCGAGTTGATGTACGTTAAGCCTTCTTCGGCCAGCGTTTCATAGAGAGCCTTGACCTGGGCAGTGACTGCTGCCTCAACTCGCCGATCTGCGCCCAAATGTGTGCCTTGCAGACGATCGGCGGCCTTGCGGAGCAGTTTCAACACCGCGGGCGCATGAGGAGTGACCCAAGCGGCAAAGTAGTGGCCCAGGTCGGTCCAGGTTCCGTCATCGGCTCGGACCTTCCAGACACAAGAGGACCGACCAAGGAGCGTCAGATGATGGCTGTTGAAGGACTCGATCACGCCCGTTGCCAGGTCGTCCACTTGGACTTGTAAGGTGGCCCGTTGCACTTCATGGATCAGACGGGACCGTTCTGGGAACAACGTGGGAAGAAAAGAGAGCCGCTGGGTCTGGTCGCGTTTCAGCAGCACCGAGCGAACGGAGTTTGCCGACAGGCCCTCCATGCAAACACTCACGCGAACTCGCTTGGGGTTGTCGTTTTCATCGTAGTCTTTTTTGGTAAGTTCGACCGTCACCAGCGGCTCACGCTCCGGATCAAGCAGGTGATACACGCCGATGGGAACTTGGTGCATCCGAATCCGTGTCTGGATCTCCAGCTTATGCGGGTCCGGGCTGAGCAGTTGACCTTCCGGCCGTCGATTGGTCGGTTGATCGATTGACCGCGTGGTGCCCGTCTCCTTCTCCAGATCGTCCACCGCTGCCAGGGCCGCGGCGTATTCCTGCCATAGCTCGGCGTCAGCTGTTGGGTCGGGCTGACTGTAAAGCAACGCTGCCAAATGACGGGCGTGTTGGTGTACCTGGTCGGGGTTGGTCGACACGGATTCTCTCCAACAAGGACTCGCATGAGCTAAGCCAACACTCTACCAGAGAGGACACTGCAGTGCTCCATTTTTTCTGGTTTTTACGGATCTGGATGTTGGGCTCGATCCTGACGAACTTGTCTCGTGAAGAGAAGGCTCGCCGCCTTCGCTCTTACCTCTTGAGAGTACCAGGGCCCTCAGGCTGTTGGTTGAAATGGATCCCAGACCATTGATCAACGGTGACCAAAAGCCAGGATCGACTGATCATTAAGGCTTCAGAAAAAAAGCGAGCCTGAGGACCTAGGGCGTTGCCCGTAGGCTACGATGGATATGGCTTTCAGCCAATCAGTCTCGATCGAGAGAGGACCCAAGCAGGCGGCAGCCGATCACTTCGGATTATCGGATCGGGCCATCACAACGGTCCGGGGATCTCCACTCAACATCCATCGGAGATATCGGAAAGCAGGAGCCGACCGAAACCCAGAGACAATCCCAACCCAACGATGGACGGTTGTGGGACCTCGGCTTGCTGACGTTCGCCGATATCGACTCGCCCTGAATCAAGCCCGGTGTTGAGCGGCCAGAGTTGGCCGAAAAGAAACCGACACTTCCGTGAAGGGCCCATTTGAGATGGGAGCCATCAGGGAAGTGTCGGATAGGTTGTTGCCCACTGCGCTTGGGGAAAATTCTTGCTCGTCCAAAACGCCAAAACAGCACAAGAACTGGCGATTTCGCAGCTTTTCCCCAACCTCAAGGAGGGCGACCCAAGAGAGGAAATTGACTGTTGGTTTCTTTAGAAGCCGAGCTCTGAGGTATCGATGACGAGCCCGTCTTGGCGATTGCTGAGGCGTCTGTGAGTTTCTGGATCAATATTGTAGTTGATCAAGTGGACTGATCCATCGGCGAACACGAAGTTGCACCCGGCGACGTGAGCGCTTCCGAATGACCAGTCTGAGTTGAGCCCTGGCCTATCTTGGAAGAGAGGCTCGTAACCAGTACGCACGATATCCCAGTCGTGCCCTTGGAACATCCCGTCGTCATCGGCAGCGGACTGACCGTTTTCATACCTTTCGGGAGTGAGAGATTTTTCACCGATCAGGTAGGTATTGCTCGTTCCATCACGCACCTTGGCCATCTTGATTCTGCTGCCGTAGTGGAACATACCATTGAAGTTGCCGGGCTCGGTCCTCGAGTCCCAACCTGCCCTGTTATCGCCAGCTTCCTCATTCTGTGGCCCGCCCCAGTTCCAGCCCGGGGGGTCACCGATGTTGCCTGCGTAGTCTGAGCGACAGTGCTCTGGAACGATGGTGGCGTTCTTGATGGGAGCTCCCAGGTGACGGGTGTTCTGGAAAGTCGTTGCCGGACGACGGCTTGGGCAGTTGAACACGGGGACCGGACTGCTCTGCATCCGGCCGAGGGCGTCTCTCTTGGCTTGACCGGTCAAACCAGCCCCAAGATCGTAGATGTTCTGCTGTTCAACATAGGGCAGAACGTTGAAAATCCAGCCACCTGGCTGGCGGTCCCCAGTCCCACGGTCTGGGTCGCCGACCCAGGTCCAGCCCCAACCGTTTGTTGGAAAATGCTTGACGTTGGTCTCATGATTGAGACAGGCCAAACCAAGCTGTTTTAGGTGATTCTGACACTGCAACCTGCGAGCCGCCGAACGAATCTGCTGCACCGCCGGCAGCAGTAGACTCATCAGGATGCCAATGATGGTGATCACCACCAGCAACTCAACCAATGTGAAACCCCGGGAGGGGGATCTGCGGATACAGCGGGAAGTCGTCCAAAACATGCTATTGCATGCTGCTGGAGTGGCAACCATGGCAGCTCCCAACAAGATCAGAGTTGTAGGATGGCAAGAGGAATTGATGCGACAGTCACGGCCAGAACAGGATGTGAAAGTCGTTTTCAAGTGTTACAAAAAATTTGCCCAAGTATAAAGACTCTGCAAAGCTGTGCAACCCGCCCAATGTCGGGGAGAGAATGTCCAGGCGTGCTTGTTAGTACTTTTGCCTGAAGGATTCTCTTGCCGTTTCCTGCAGAAATTTTCATCAAGAAGAGTGTTTCCAGCAACGAACTCGTTGAGAGTTCTCTGACTTCCTGGCTGAGGATCTGTCTCAGCCAGACTTTCACTCTCCAGCAAATGCGAGACGATGCTCTTAGAACCCCAGCTCTGAGGTGTCGATGACTTGGCCGTCGGAGCGGTTCCCAAGATGTCGATGGGCGAGTGGGTCGATCCCCCAATTGATGGAGTGAACCGATCCGTCGCAGAAGACGAAGTTGACACCGCCGGAGTGGACGCCGCCGAAGCGGTTTAACTCAAGCACCCCGGGTCGATCTTGCAGGGGAGGGTCAGCTGTCCAACGGGAGACGTCCCAGTCTTGTCCTTGGTACATGCTGAGATTATCAGCACCATCTCCGCCGTCTTCGTAGTTGTCAGGGTTGATGTATTTCTCTCCAACCAAGTAAGTGTTGCTCACACCATCGCGAATCTGCGCCATTTTCACTCCGTGCCGCAGATTGCTCACTCCGGTGTGACCTGAGGAATCTCCAAAGGATGCCCACCACTGCTGGTCTTGATTGAGGCCTTGTTCGTAGCTGTTTGGCCCACGACTGTTCTGGGCACGAAGATCGCCGCTATTGATGGCATAGTCGCTGCGTGCATGCTCGCTGACGGGGTTCGCGTTGACTGCCTGATCTCCGCCGAAGACCGTGTTGGCAAACAGCTCAGCCGCCCGTCTGCTCGGGCAGTTCATAATTGGGATCACGCTCTGAGTCAACTGAGTGGCAAACTCCTTCTTCGGCTCCTGTGCTTCCCCTGCCCCGAGATCGCGGAGGTTGGTCTGCTCGATAAAGGGCAGCAAGTTGTAAATCCACCCCCCGGGCTGCTTCTCTTGGAATCCTAAATCGGGGTCGCCAACCCAAAACCATCCCCAGCCGTTGGCCGGGAAACGACTGTGTGTGGCCTCGTGATTCAACGCCCCCAGGCCAATCTGCTTGAGGTGATTTTTGCATTGGAGGTTTCGAGCTGCCTGGCGTATCTGCTGAACAGCTGGCAGCAGCAAACTCATCAAAATCCCAATGATGGTGATGACCACCAGCAATTCCACCAAAGTAAATCCAAAACGGGTCTGGAGCATTTTGTGACCAGGGCCGAATCCCTGGGGGCGTTGCCGTAAAGTCATCTTTGACACTTTCTCCAAGTATTAGGGCCCGAACGAGAAACCTTGGCCGGTGGCTGACCAACGAATCGTTCCATGACTCAAGACAAGTCAGCTGGACCGTTGAGGGATCTGGGGACCGGTTATCCATCACACGAGGCGTGTCGTCATCTCTGCAGGGCCAGCTTCTCTGGGCAAGTCCCTGATTTGAGCAATGGCCCAGCAAGGTAAGAGGGCGTCAAAAGAAGCACAATCACCCCAGGGGAGATCACCCCCTGAGCTCGAACCGTCCCAGATCTGATCCGAACCCCCAAACCCTTGTGCTTCGCCAAGATGTCGCCACAAGGATTGGACCGTGGTCCCACCGGTGGAACCTCCACCACAATCTGGAGCAGTCGGTTTAGGGAGTCAAGTTAAACTCTGGGGTGGTATCGGGCTGCATGTAGCCCGTCACTTCCAGACCAAGTGTCGTTTGGGTGTTGTACTTGGCAGGAATCGGAAACTCCGGATGGGTGACTTCTGCCTTGTAGAAACCAGCGAAGGGAGGTAAGTCAGTACCATCTTCGGCCTCGGGCTCAATGATCGAGGCCTGGCCTCGTTCGTCGGTGGTTCCTTGTGAGGTGGGAAGCGCTGAGGCCAAGTACTCAGGAGGAACCAATTTGATGGTGGCGTTGCCGAGCGGTTGGCCGTTGACGAGCACTCGACACTGGGTGGACACCCGCGCTCCACCTTTTTGCAGGTCTGTCAGACGCGCCTCGATTTCTTCGGCAGAGATTTGTTGATCCTGATTGCTGTCGATCGAGGGCATCACCAAGGGATGCGATAATTCCGGACAGGCCTTCAATTCCTCTCCAGCGATCATGCCATCGCCGTTGGTGTCATAGGCCTGCATCGCTGCAGCGGCTGTCCCGCTTGGGTCGATGGCGGCATGCTCGATGCGGCTGGGACGGCCCGAACAACCTGCGGTCGCCATTACCACCAAAGTACACAACAACAGCAATTGCGACCCAAGACTTCCTCGGGTGGACGCAAACGCTGCCAGTTGAGAGATCCTGTGGGTCATGATTGGATTCTGACAAGATATCGAAGGGAGATTAGATCCGCGTGGTGGACTGCAAAGCATCCAATCACGCTGGGCAATAGAGGTAACATAGAGGACCCCTTGTCTGAGGATCAAGCGGCTGTCTCCAGGTTGTTGGCTCTCACGGTTGTTGGCTCTCAGGGTTGTTGCTCTTGAAATTGTTCGCACTTGAAGTGATTCGCTTTTGGGCGATCCCGGGACTGCTGGTCGTCTGTCGTTCCGATGGGTTCCTCAGAAATGGGAACTCCCGAGATCATCCCGAGCACCACTGGCTTGTTTTACTCACTTTGGAGGGAGCGGCTCTCCGTCGAGCAGACGTAGCCCCGCGCGGAAGGGGTCCTGAGGATCAACAATGATGGTGGCCTCGGTGTTGATGTAAGCCGAGCCGTGGATCATCGGTCGGATGATCGGCCCCGCTGTTTTGGTGGTCTGATCGTGGACGATTTCGTCATACCACCCCTCAAAGACGCTGCCGATGATGCTTTGTTGACGCCAGCGGACGCCCGGCTCAAGTTGCTCTTGGGCTGCTAGACAGGCCAGTTTGGCGCTGGTGCCTGTTCCGCAAGGAGATCGGTCATACTCTCCACCTGGACAGAGCACAAAATTCCGGCTGTCGGCGCGGCTGCTCTCGGCCGAACTGGAGGGCGCAAAGAGCTCAATGTGGTCGATCTCCGCTCCCTCGGCACCGGTGACTCCCCCAGCGACCAGTGCCCCTCGAACCCGCTTGCAAAAGGCTGTCAACTCGGAAAGCCGAGCTCCGTGCAGGATCTGGCGATGCTGGTCCGCTTGAAGCAAGAAAAACCAATTGCCACCCCAGGCAACATCTCCCTTGAGCGGGCCGTGCTCCTCCAGTTCGATCTCCACATCGGCAGCATGCCGGTAGCTGGGCACGTTGCCAACGGTGACCCCACGGAGATTTTGATCCAGGTGACAACTGACCACTCCGACGGGCGTCTCCAGCAGCAAGGGTCCTGGTCTGACGCGTTCCAGGTAACCCAAGGTGACGGCCACACCGATGGCTCCGTGGACGCACATTCCCAAAGTGCCCAGGTTATTGAAGAAGATCACCCCGGTGGCACAGGCGGGGTTCTGTGGGGGGCAGAGCAGAGCTCCCACAGCGGCCTCGCTGGTGCGGGGCTCGCTGACGACAGTGGAGCGAAACTCGTCGAACTTGGTGCCGAACAGCTCACAGCGATCCGAGAGCGGCCCATCTCCGAGAGGGGGGGCCCCTGAGAGGACGACGCGTGTGGGTTCCCCACCGGTGTGAGAATCAATCACGTGAACAAAGGCAGACGGACTTGATTCTGAGCTCTGGGAAGACATGGTCAGTTGGTGGGGTTTTGCAGATGGTCATGGCGGGCCTGTTGTGATCATCCCAGAACCAGCCCTTCCTGCAAGATCACCCTGCAGGTGTCGAACAACCCCAGTTCAGAGATGTGAGCCTCAGAAAAATCGGTGGCCAGCCCACAATCGCCGGAAAAAGGCAAGGCGTCAGCCCGCCGGTGCTGCAGGCCGAGTTCAGCTCAAGGGGTCAACCCAGCAACTACCGGCCGAGGCAACTACCGGCTGAGGCAACTACCGGCTGATGTTGGCAGCTCGCCGAGGACTGTTCCCATCCGCTTTGCTGACGCTCACGCTGCTGAGAGGCCTTCTCAGTGTTCGGAGTTTCCTGGCGGTCCAGTCTCAGTGCTGTGCGGCTCCAACCTCACCAGAGAGAAGGGGCGGTGGAAATGGACCGACTTCAACCACTGATTCAGAAGCCCTCGGCAGAGTCCGTCGTGCTGTCTTCAGGGGTCAGGCTTGTGGCTCGCTGTGTCCGAGGGGGGGCCCCGAACTGAGCCAAAGTCGCTTCCACCCGGTCGTTGAGTTCTTCTAACCCTTGCAAGACTTCGTCCTGAAGCGATTCCAATTGTGCCAACAAGGCCAGATTCAGCTCAGCCATGGGACTTCCCGGAGTCCTTCCGGGGTCTCGTCAGGGATGGGTCGCAGTCAACGGCTTTGGCGAGAGATCAGCCCGGAGACGAGAGATCACCCCAAAAGCAAGCCGACGGGACAGCAGGAGAGGCCGCCCGCACACATCCCCATCGGCCGCCGCCCAGCCAGGAATTGAGAGCGTCTGCCGAGAAAACCGCTTGGCCGGGGATCAGCTGCCTCAGTGCCCCTCGATCAGATTGGGTTGAGTGTGTTGGGCTAAGTGTCTTGGGCTTAGCGTGCTGGGCTGGTGGTTGAGCTGGGGTGCTGGGGTTGCTCCTGGAGGGCCACCCGCAGCGGGCCGATGAAATCGGCATACCGCCGCCAGCGTTGGAGGCTGGTTCGGTAGATCGGTTGGCGGACCTGCCAGCTACTGGCGGTGGCCACGGGTCGCTCGGTGGCGTTGGGCTGCAGGCAGGCGTCATCCCAAGGCAGACCGCAAAAGGCCACCAGTTTGCGAGAGACTCGCTCGGGGTTAGCGATCAATTGTTCGTAGAAGACATCGTGAATGGGATTGGGCAGGGTGCTCCGCCAATGCCGCATCAGTTTTTGATACTGCCGATATTTGAAGCCCAAATGGGCGAGGTGAAAAGCGTATTCGTGGTTGTTGACGAAATTCTGGAAAAAACATGACAAACATGTATCCAGGGGATCACGACAAGCATGGATGATCCTGGCGTTGGGCAACATCAATGCCAACAGCCCTAAATATCGATAGTTGCTCAGATTCTTATCAATAACTCGCCTGGCTGTGCTGTTGATTGTGTTCAGCCTGTTCAAGTAAGCGGTCGCGATATCTCCCAAACGAACCTTGAGGTTCCAGACGCACTCAGGAAACTCAGCTGATCCGTCGGCATAACGTGGGAGCGTTCCCACAATCGAGGGGATGTCGGGCAGCTCGCCGGCGCCATGGACCTGCGGGTGACTGGAGAGGATCTGCTCGATCAGGGTGCTTCCTGAGCGGGGCATGCCGACGATGAAGATCGGCCGCCGGCTTGGGTGACTGATCGCAGCACGCTTTTCTGCCTCGGGCCCTTCAAAGCAGGAAGCCGGAAAGGCCCTGATCGTCCGAGCGACAAACTGGGCTTCCTGGCTGGGGTCGAAGGTAAAGCCGCGGGCGGCGTTGCCCATCTGGTAATGGTAGAAGGCCTGCGAATAGCGTTTGCAATCTTCGTGAATCTTGGCGGCTGCGAAGTGCAGGTGGTTTTGGTCCTCAAGCGGCAGGGGTTCCTCCTCCAAGAGCTGATCGATCTTGGAAAGCAGCGCCTGACCCTCCAGATCGCCTCCAGAATATTGCTTGGTTTGCGCTAGGTAGCTCAGCGCTCTGGAGAACTTTCCGTCAAAATCCAGAGAGCTGTAAAACTGACTGCGGGCCTCCTCGAAGCGTCCCATCGATCGCAGAGCCGCGCCTGCATTGCAGTGCATCTCGGCGGTTGGCTGCCGTTGCAAGGCCCGCAGGATCAACTCCAACCCTTGTTCGTAGCGGTCTTGCTTGATGTGAGTCAAACCTAACAGGTGAAGTGCCTCGGCGTTGCCTGAATCGATGGACAGAACCATCTCGCAGATCGAGCGCGCCTGATCCAGTTGGTTGTTCTGAAAAAGTTGACGAGCTTCCACCACTGTCGTCATAGCAGGCAATACCCGAGGTTGCAAAACGCTTTGAATGTGGTCAGACACTCTCAGAATGAATCCAGCACCCAGAATGAATCAGACGTTTTGCTGAAAGGACGCAGATTTTCTTTTGGCTGACTGCAGTCTGTGCCCAACGGCTGACTGCTGTCTGTCCCCAAAGAGGGTTCGAGCTGCTGCTTTAGGGACAGCCAGCAGATTGCTTCTCACAAATCGTCGGTTGCTGAAGCATGGAAAGGGGTTCTTGCGTTTGGTCCTCTGCGAGCTGCCGTTAAGACCAGGCTAGTCTCGGTTGGGCAGACCCTGCAGGCTGCCGAGTTGGGCGGTAGGATCGGCGAACTCGGCGGGGAGCTGGCTGAGCCGGACGTTGCGAACGTATTTGTGGCAGTTGACGCAGGTCATCGTCAGCTGCACGTAGTCCAAGGCTGTGGCTTCGACATTCTTCCGACGAGCGTTTCTGGCCATCGAGTCGGCCGCTCGCTGAAACTGTGCGCTGAACTGCTTGTACTCCTCAGTCTGATAGACCTGCCAGGCGGCGGCCTGACTCAAAGCGGCCAAAGCATGAGCGTTCTTTTGGATCTTCGGATAATCCTCCATCGCAATACCGGCCAGGACTGCCTGGGCATGCTCGAGCTTGGCTTCCATCAAGGGCCCGGCCCCCTCTTGCACATCGACGATCTCAACGGAATCGGCTGGCAAACCCGTCGACCGAGCCGGACCTTGTTGAGGTTTCGCGTTCTGCTCGGTCAGGGCCCAGGCGGTCAGTCCCGCGCCCAGGCCAGCGACCAGGATTACCAGGGTGAAAAGCTGACGGTATCTCATCGAGAGGCCCTCCTAGCAAGCTATGGGGCAAACAAAGATCAAGAAGGTTGCAAAGGGTGTCCAGGTTTCGGCCCTTTCCGATCGGAAGCCAAAGCCCCGACAAACTCCCCAACACTGTGGTCTCCCTTCAACATACCCTCAAGCCAAACCCAAGGCGACCGCACGCCTCCAGACAACAGCGTGACAGCATCAGGAAAGTGGTGAAAAAGAGTGGTCGAATGGGAGCCAAGGCTCCTCGGCAAACGGCTGAGGTCGGTCGGTAGGGACTCCTCAGAGATCTGGGAGGAACCAGCGGGTCGGCTGGCTGCTGGGGCTGTTGTCTCTGATCAGGAGACCTTCTTGTGCCTCAAAAGGTGGGTCGAAATCCGCCATTGATGGGGATGATCTGTCCGGTGATAAACCCCGCAGCCGGGGAGGCCAGAAAACGGGCGACTGAGGCCACATCTTGGGGTTGGCCCCAACGGGCCAGGGCAGATTCTCGCACCGCTCGTTGTTGCCAGCTTTCTGAGGCCTGATCGCCCCAGGCCGTTTTGATCCAACCGGGAGCCAGGCAGTTGACCCGCACTTCTGGGGCCAAGGAGAGAGCCAGGCTTCGGGTGAAGGCCATGATCGCCCCCTTGCTGGTGGCAAACAGCTCGCCGCTTTCGCCGGCCATGCCGAACCCAGCAGCCTGATCCCAGCCAACCGTCAACACCACCCCGCGACCGTGTTCTTTCATCCGCAAGCCTGCCAGCCGCGAGAGCAACACAGTGGCGGTGACGTCTACTTTCAGCAAAGTCTCCAGCTTCTTCTCGTAGGACCAGGCTGCTGGCGGGCCGGTGAGAAGATCGGCTCCGGCGTTGTTGACCCAGATCTCCACATGGCCCTGCCAGTCCCAGGCCTTCTCGACAAAGCCCGGCAGTTGGCCCTGCTCCGCGACATCTTGGAGGCAGACGCACGCCTGGCGGCCCTGCTCTTGAACCAACTGAGCTGTTCGCTCGGCACCTGACCGATTTTGCCGTGCATGAACGACCACATCAGCACCGGCAAAGGCTAGCTCCAAGGCAATCGCTTGGCCAATTCCGCTGGAGCTGCCCGTGACAACAGCGACTTGTCCTGCTAGTTCTGTCTGCGAGTGCTTCGGGGGGAGTTGCATCGTTGAGGTAAGCGTCGATGAGCCGTTGACGAGTCAGTGTATGAGAAAGGCCAGAGGCGGCTCGGCCGATTGAGGGCCAACTCATATCTCCGCAAACAAGCACCTATCACGATCTAGAAACATCACGATCCAGAAACCTCACGATCCTAGTCGGTGCTCAGCCCAGGCCTTCTCAATCAGATCACAGGCTTCCTTCTCAAGACCGGATCCGAGTTGGATGGTGTCGCCGAATTCCAGGTGCTCGTCAGTTGCTGTTGTGTAAATGGGCCACCTCGGCAGGCGAGACGTCTCTGATTTGCCAGGCTTGATTGACGTGCCAGGCTTGATTGACGTGCCAGGCTTGATTGGCTTGCCGTTGGGGTTTCCATCACGGGCAAAGTTGACCCAATAGGTTCGCATCGCAGCAGAAAGTTTTTGGTCAGTCTGATCGAATTGATGAGGATTGACAAACTTCCCAAAGACATAGCCGATCTCCAAAGCGTGGAACGCTCCCAGATTGCGAGTCTTTGCCAGCGGAGGAACTCGGGTGAAATGATACAAATACCCCGGCGATTGTTGTTTGTCCATGGCGCGAACAAGAGCTCTGGCGGGAGCCACAAAGGACATCACTGCTAAGACGCGTTCGGCAACGATGGGAACCTCATCGTCTGAGTCAGCAGGAAAGACCAACATCGCTTGGTCATAATGACGTGTGAAGAGCATCCGCATTGTCAGCTGGTAGGGCAACAGGGTCTTCACCGGCAGCTGCTGACGAAAGATCGAGCCCTCGTCTGCGTTACTGCCTGCCATCAACGGGACATCATGCTGTTTCCCCTCGTTGAAGAGTTTTTGGGGATCGTGGGGGATCAACCAGCCATCGACAATAGGCCCGAACTTGGTCCCCTGGCCAAAAATTCCTTGAATCGGCTTTGGTCTTTTGGAGCAATTTCTCGGCAGGGATGTTTCGTAAAGCAGCAGCGACCGCTTCATGGCCACTGCTGAAGACTTGCGGATCCAGCAGTCGACGAGCGATCCCTTCGCCGGCCGATTCTGCCGAGGGCTGACCCCTTTGCTGTCGGCGGAGGTGATCATTCCGGCCCACCGCTCCACCGCTTTGGGCGATCGCCCGGTGAAACAGCCCCGCTGCTTGGGGGCAGACCATCAGCCGGCAGACTGCGACTGCCCCAGCGGATTCCCCGAAGATGGTGACTCTCTGGGGATCTCCGCCGAAAGCGGCGATGTTCCGTTGCACCCAACGCAGAGCTGCCAGTTGATCCAGCACTCCGTAATTGCCGGAGACATTCTGGGGGCTCTCTGCTGAGAGAGCCGGGTGAGCCAAGTAGCCAAAAGGGCCCAGACGGTAGTTGATCGTCACCACCACGGCTCCCTCCTGGGCCAAGGCAGTCCCGTCGTAGTAGGGCAGCGATCCGGCTCCCGAGGTGCTGCCGCCGCCATGAATCCAGACCATCACCGGACGTCGCTCCTGGGGCAAGGCAGCAGCAGTCCAAACGTTCAAATACAGACAATCCTCGCTCTGCGGCTGTGGGGTCTTGCCCAACAAGGCCTCCGGCTGGGGACAGGCTGGCCCAAACTGATCACAGACTTTTACCTCCGACCAAGTTGTGGGAGGCTGCGGCGGTTTCCAGCGGAGATCCCCTTCCGGAGGAGCAGCAAACGGGATCCCCCGAAACACATGGGTGTTCTTCTCCACAGTCCCAGCAATCGGTCCGCTGTTCAGTTCCACCCGTGCAGACCAAGGCTCAGCAGCCACAACCGGCGAGAACCAGCCCAACGCCAGCAACAGCGCCCCGCAGCGGCCGAAAACGGCAGGAGTCGTCAACAAACGTAAGTGCATCACAGACTCGCAGAAGCAATGATCTCAAAAAGCGAACATTCAGGCAGCACCGCGAAGATACCGCCCAGTCCGGAGACCGCCCAGTCCGGAGACCGCCCAGTCCGGAGACCGAAGGCCTCGCCAGGTTTTGACCTCCGTAGTTGTGCTGAAGTTTCGGGGGAAATGCGGCCGCCAACTTTCACAAGCTCACTCTCTAAGGGCTGATCTGTCAGGGCAAGGCTCGATCGGCAGGCGCCGTCCTGTACGATGCAATAGGTGATCCATGAACACAGCACAAACCTCCCCTCTCAACGTGCCCGAAAACCCTCCTCAAGCAAGCCCAGCAAAAAGCAACTCAGTCGAGGTCGACGCAGCCGCGACCGATCCAGCCACGACCGATCCAGCCACGACCGATCCAACCACGACCGATCCAACCAAGACAAGCCCGGCAGAGACAAGGTCAGTAAGGGAAAGCCTCGCCCAGTCGAATCTCTCCGATCTGCCTTCGCAGTTTGTCTTTGTGACGTTTCAGGCCGGTGTTGAGGCGGCTGTCAAGGAAGAGCTTGCCCGGATTCATCCCCATTGGCGACCGGCGTTTTCGCGGCCTGGCTTTTTAACCTTCAAGGTTCCGGGAGATCCACCCACCGCCGAGTTGGTTCTCGATAGCGCTTGGGCACGTTGCTGGGGTCTTTCTCTTGGGGGGGCTCAAGCAGAGAGCAAGGCCGAACAAGCTCGACTTGTTTGGCAACGAGCTCAGCCGGTGTTGGAGGCTGGCTTGCGGTTTGACCGTTTGCATGTGTGGCCCCGTGATGTGCTGCCAGCCGGGCAACGGGATTATCTGCCGACGCTGACTGCCGAGTGCGATGAGGCCGCCGGGGCGATTCTTCAGGCAGGAAAGGATCTTCTGGCCCATCCTCCCCAAAGTCTGTCGCAGCCGGGGGATTTGGTTCTGGATGTCGTGTTGGTTGACCCTGGTCGCTGGTGGGTGGGGTATCACCGACATGGCCGACCTGATCAGAGCCAGGCTCGGATCACTTGGGGCCATCTGCCCTGGGGACACCTTCCTTGGCCTGGAGGCCTATGCACCAAGCCATTACCAGATCATGCTGTCAGCCGGGCCTATCTCAAGCTCGATCAGGCCTTGGAATGGTCAGGGTTGCCTTTGCAACCCGGACAGCTTGCCTGCGAGTTGGGCAGTAGCCCGGGAGGTTCCGTGCAGGCCCTGCTGGATCGAGGGCTTTCGGTGCTGGGAATCGACCCCGCCGCGATGCATCCTCAGGTGTTGGCTCATCCCAATTTTCGCCATCTGCAGCGACGCTCCCCAGCGGTCCCTCGTCGTGAGTATCGCAAGGTCCGCTGGTTAATCGCCGATATGAACGTGGCCCCAGAATACACCCTCACCGCTGTTGAGGAGATCGTCTGCCGCGACGACACCCGTTGTCGCGGGCTGTTGTTGACCCTGAAATTCACGGATCCCAAGTTGATTGCGGAGATTCCTGCCTACAAAGAACGGGTGCGGTCTTGGGGGTTTGATCCGGTCTGCCTCCGGCAACTCCAACACCACCGGCAAGAGCTTTGCCTGGCGGCATGGCATCCGGCCTTGCGACGGGCGGTCCGACAAACGCGTCAGCAACAACGCAAGGCGTCTTACGGAAAAGTCCAAGAAGCTGGACCACCGACTGGCCGATCTGCTCCAACCCCCAGAGTTCCGCATGCCACTCGGAGCCTTCGACGTCGAGGGCGATCTCGCCGTCTTTCTTTGAAACCAGAAGATCAACCAGCCGATGAGTGAACTTCTTGAAACCCCTGCCGGGAAGATCGCCCAGGTGATTTACCCCATCCATGAGTTGCTGGCCCAGCGGTGGAGCCCGCGTTCTTTTGCCGACCGCCCGGTGCAGCAGCAGAAGCTGGGCAGCTTGCTGGAGGCCGCTCGCTGGGCGGCCTCCAGCTACAATGAGCAGCCCTGGAGCGTGTTGGTGGCCACCGCCGACCAACCTCACGAGCATGAGCGATTGGCCAGTTGCCTCAACGAGTTCAACCGTTCTTGGGCCGGCAAGGCCCCGGTGCTGATGCTCTTGGCGACCAAACTGGATTTTGATCGGACCGGCGAGCCCAACCGCCATGCCTTTCACGATGTGGGCCTGGCACTGGGCAACCTGGCCATCCAGGCGACTGCGGAAGGACTTTCGCTGCATATGCTGGCAGGGTTCTTTCCCGAGCGTGCACGAGAGCTCTATGCCATCCCCGAGACTCATGAGCCGGTGGTGATGCTGGCGATCGGCTACCGCGGGTCCGCAGACGCTCTTCCTGAAGCACTTCGCCAGAAAGAGCAAGCCAGTCGAACCAGAAAGCCGCTGGAAGAATTTGTCTTTACCGGACACTGGGGCCAAGCAGCGCCGGTCAGCCATCCCCAACATTGACGAGCCCTCCCCACAGCTCAGCCCAGCCAAACGAGTCAAGCCAAACGAGTCAAGCCAAACGAGTCAAGCCAGACGAGTCAAGCCAGACGAGTCAAGCCAAACGAGTCAAGCCAAACGAGCCAAGCCAAACGAGCCAAGCCAGCCAAGACCCATGAGCCGCCAGCACATTCACTTCGTCACCAGCAAACTGGCGGAAACGACTGTGCGAGATGTTTTGGAGAGTTTGGCTCCGGCAGTTGGGTTTGATTATTCGGTTCAGGTGCTCAACATCACCGTGGCCGCTCTGATGACGACCGAATGGGTGGCGCGGCGGATCGCCGTTCCCCAAGCGGCTTGCCGTGTGATCTTGCCGGGTTATTGCCGAGGCGAACTCTCGGTGGTCGAAGCTGCCTGTGGGGTTGCTGTGGAACGTGGTCCCAAGGATATCAGGCAGCTACCCGATTACTTCGGCCAAGCCCCACCGCGCCCCGTGGACTACGGGCGTTACGACATTGAGATCATTGCAGAGATCAATCATGCCCCTCGTCTTTCTCATCAGCAAATTTTGGCGATGGCGGAGGTTTACCGCCAAGACGGGGCGGATGTGATTGATGTGGGATGTGATCCGGGCGAGACCTGGACTGGTGTCGGCGAGGTCGTTCGCTTACTCAGAAGCGAGGGGCACCGAGTTTCGGTCGACAGCTACAACCCGGTCGAGATCAACGCAGCCGCCCAAGCTGGGGCGGAATTGGTGCTCAGTGTCAACCAGACCAATCGTTCCTTCGCAGCCGACTGGGGGGTTGAGGTTGTTGCCGTCCCGGATGACCCAGCCACTCTCGCTGGGCTGGAGGAAACGATTGCGGTCTTGGAAGCAGGCAACGTTAGCTATCGCCTGGATCCTATTCTGGAGCCTATTGGATTTGGCTTTTTAGCCAGCCTGATTCGCTACTGGAAAGTTCGCCAGCAATTTCCGGAAGCCCGGATGATGATGGGCATTGGCAATCTGACCGAGCTGACCGATGTGGATTCGTCGGGGGTCAATACACTATTGTTGGCAGCATGCCAGGAACTGCAAGTCGGCAGTGTGCTGACCACGCAGGTGATCAACTGGGCGCGTTCGGCTGTGCGAGAGTGTGATGTGGCACGTCGGTTGGTCTATCATGCCATCACCCGGCGAAGTCTTCCCAAGCGAGTGGAGACAGAGTTGGTGATGCTTCGCGATCCTGAGTTGGTGGAGCCAACGGCCCGGCAGCTCAGAGAACTTGCCGAGCAAGTGAAGGACCGCAACTATCGGCTGTTTACCGCCGAGGGGCGGATTCATGTGATCAATGCTGTAGGGTATCTCTGCGGAGAGGACCCCTTTGAGCTTTTTGAGCAGATGCTGGCAGCCGACCCGAAGGGCATCGATGCCTCTCATGCGTTTTATTTGGGCTATGAGATGGCCAAGGCGGTCACGGCGATGACTTTGGGAAAGAACTACGAGCAGGATCAGGCGCTTCACTGGGGGTTTTTGACTCGGCCGGAAGTAAGCTACCGAGATCGGAAGCAGAGGGAATCCAAGAAGCCTCGATCTCCGTGAGGGGTGTGCTGACAGTCAGGCACAAACGTTGACACGGTTGGGATCGAGCAGCTCCGAGACGCCGACCTGATCGAAGCGATCTAACAGCGAATTGAGTCCTTCGCGGAGTTTAAAGTCCATTTCTTCTTGGTAGAGGGGGATGAGGCTGAGAAAATGAACTGTCTTTTCTGAGTTGGCAGCCAGGGTGCTGAACTCTGGATCGAAAAGGATTGGCTGCAGGAGCAGTGAGCAGCACATTTGTGTGTTTTCGGCAAACGGTTGGGGTGGGTTGCCGTTGGGCACGGTGTGTCCAGTGAACAGCCAAGTTTGATACTCGTGGGGAAACCGGGCCAACATTTTGAGGGCACGAATAGGCCAGTAGTTGTTCTCATCCTTGAAATCTTCTTGGCGGAGAGGCCAATCCGAGGGGAGGCAGAGTATCAACTCGGCGTATTGGTATTCTTCAGCCCCAGCCGGAGGACTCATTGGGCGATCGCTCATCCCCGAGGTGACGACTGTGTAGAAGTCTCGTTCTTCGTTGGGTGGGACGACATGGATGTCAATATGGACCAAGTCGGAGACGAGCTCATGGAAGACCCATTCTGGGGTTCCACAGTGCAGTTCGATGTGGTCGCTGATTCGCTGAATGGTTTCCTCGTCCCCAGAAGCGAGCTCGAACTCTCGCGACCGTGCCTGATGGTGGTAGATCGGGGCACCGGACTCCGAGTGTTCGGGTTGCGACGAATCAGGTTGCTCAGACACAGGCCACCTCCAGTTGGCGTGTTGCTCGGTGCTTCAGAACCAAGTTAGCTCAGACGGGGAATTCTGTGAGGAGCCATCCTCGCTGATTTGGTCTACTTCCCAAGCCTGCGACAGCGGAAGGCTCACCGAACCGCCCGTCACGTTGAGATCCGGGTCACCCCGGAACGGCGGTCGGCGGTGTTGTTCCAGAGCCGCGGAGACTGCCACAATCTGCGTGGGAGAGAGCGATTCTGGAACAGCCTTCCCTGTGACTTGTGCAAAACCTAACGCCCGAGTGACGCAACGTCACTCAAGTCGCTAAACCAAAACGGAGCGAGACGCTCCTTTATGGAGTTGAGAAGGCGAGGGCCTGACCAGCCCCTTGTGGGTTCTCGAAGTTCTCAACCTGGATCAACAGCCCTGGTTTGGCTTACTTCTTGACCTGAAACAGCGGAAGGCTCACCGAACCGCCTCCGGTCCGCTTTGAAATAGTGAGTAGTCACGGCGGCTAGCGGCGTTGCTCCAGAACCTACGCACTATTTCAAAGCTGACCGTAGTGGTTCTGAAACAGCCTTCCCTGTGATTTGTGATCGGCAAGATACCCGAGCGACGCAACATCGCTCATGTGGCTAGACTTGGCTCAAACAGGACAACAGGCATCGATCTATCGTTGAACACCTTGGGAATGGACCTCCAATGCTATTTGAGTTGAGAGAAATTGAAATCAAGCCGCTTGAGGTCCTTCACTCGGAATTGGTCAACTTCACAACCTGTGACAGCGGAGGGCTCACTGAACCGCCCCTTTGTGCAAAAGGCTTATTGAGGCGGAACATCGGTTGGCGAGGTTGATCCAGAACCGCCTCAAAAAGCCTTTTGCACAAAGGGACGAGCGGATCTGAAACAGCCTTCCCTGTGATGGTAAACAAACGGGACGCCCGGGCGACGCAACATCGCCCATGTAGCTTGACCACATCAGAGCAACAAAACAAGGACGGAGTGTCATGGAAGCCTTTTTGGAAAACGAGTCCCAGTGGTAGCTCCGCAAATGGTTTCTGTCGAGAGCTCATCGGTGAAGTGTTGGTTGTTGACGGGCAACAACCGCCCAAGGTGATTTTCTTGGTTTGGTCGACTTCCTGACTTGGGACAGCGGAAGGCTCACCGAACCGCCCGTCACGTTGAGATCCGGGTCACCCCGGAACGGCGGTCGGCGGTGTTGTTCCAGAACCGGGGTGACCCGGATCTCAACGTGACGGAACCAGCGGTACTGAAACAGCCTTCCCTGTGGTGTGTAAAAAGCAAGATGCCCGAGCGACGCTGCATCGCTCTTGTGGCTCGACCTCGCCAGACTTCAACCAGATCGCAACAGAACGTTAGTGTGAAGCCATCGCTTCAATCACTGCAAGGAGGTCTACTTCCATCACCTGCGACAGCGGAGGGCTCACCGAACCGCCCGGGATGAGTTAACCGGTTGCGCAACGGAACGGCAGTTGGTGCAGTTGTTCCAGAACCGTTGCGCAACCGGTTAACTCATCCCGGAATCAGCGGCTCTGAAATAGCCCTCCCTGTGACCTGTAAGAAGCAAAACGCCCAAGCGACGCTGCATCGCTCGAATTGGCTAGACCTCACCCAAGCCAGACACCAGTGTACCAAGTCTGTCTGCCCAGTGACCACCTCTGTTCACCAGCCGGCAAGGCTTGATTGTGCCATTTGACAACGTCGTTTGGCGGTCGGATGCAAGGACTTTTTATAACTTTTTATTTACATTTAATTTGCGGCTGAATTGCTCGAATGCGTTGACTCGCTTGCTGAAGTATTCGGTTAGCGCTTCGGAATCAGAGAGGCGAAGCAGAACGCTCCATCCCCAATCAGCCATGATCAACGGCCATTGTGACAATGTTTGAAACGCCTTCAACGCGATGGCCGCGTCATCTGAGGTGTAGACGTCCAGCGTAAGCCATATCCTAATGATTGTGTTTTGAGCGTCGTGTTCGGCAAAGACGACAGCATTGTCGTTGCGGCCGAGCACAATTGTCTCGGTGCAGGATTCGGTGTACGTGCTGTATCCCGTGCCAATGCGATCGAACGGCGGCAGTAGATCAACCAAGGACTCGACAAAGATGTCTTTGGTGATGGATAGGTCGGCAATCGACGTTGGATTCTCAGAGCGGACGTAGATGTCGGTCCAGCCCACATCGGCGCGATGTTGATCGGAGAACATGTCGATCTCCTTTATCTGGCTTGCGCAAAAATCCCAACTCACTTCGGGTAGAAGCCCGATTTGGCAGTAGTCGTCTTCGTGGAAATAGACTTCGCGCATCGACATTGAGAGGCATAACGACCAAGCTCACCTGCGGCGGGGGCACCAGGTGATAGGAAATCTAGGTTGCACACACAGCCCCCGCCGTCCGGTGCAGCGCCTGGTTCGGCTTGCTGGTACTCAGGGTGCCACAGCCGACGGTCCGCTTCCCCTGACTTAGACGATCCCAAAGGCCATTAACGCTCCCATTGCGACGACCAACGTACCAGACACTTGGAAGAACCGATGCACCCCGTTGCCCCAGAGCAAGCGGGCTCTGGCGGCCATTAGCCGGTACAGGACGAACTCACTTTGGAGTGTGCCACAGATCACCATGAACAGGCCTATTCCAACAGTCAGCAACCCCCATAACAGGTGCATCATCATTCCTCTCTGTGGATTTCTTCACCGAACGACCAAGCTCACCTGCGGCGGGGGCCGAGGCAGCCTGGACCCTGGAACCACCTGATGCCGCCGCGGTCAGGTGCAGCGCTTTGTTCGGCCTGACTTATTCGGACAACTCAGACCGACCCACAAGCTCTTCAAACGAACGCAAAGTCTCATTGATTGCCTCAACGCTGCGGCGATGCGACTCACTTGGGTGCCAGGTCAGTTGCGACTTCAATTCCTCGGGCACTGCGTCGTGGAGTTGCACGAGCATCGCCATCAAGCCCGTTTTCGCCTCGTCCCCGACCTCATGGAGGAACCGGGGCACGGCGTGGTTCAGGAACCCGAAGTCCGTCTCGGTGAACTCCGGCTGCAGTACCGTCTCATGCAACCGGTGGAGCAGGTTCGCGAGGGCGACCCCATACCCACAGAACCGCCGCCGATGTCGGAAGAGCCACCACCACGAGCTGCCAGCTGCATGGGACTCGCGCATCCGCAGTTCGACGAACCCGTGGTGGATGAGCCACCGGTACACGGTTTGTTTTGGCGACACCCTTCAAAAGCCCTCCGCCGCCTAACGTCAAAGGTCACCGGGCGGCGACGAGAGATTCTCAACTTCAGATTCGCCTGACTTCGCCGCTCCGGTGCACCGTTTTGTTCGTCGTGATTTGAAGCGCGGACGATCTGACTGCCGCTCTTCGGCTTGGAGCCGATCAACCAGTGCATCAAGTGTTCCGCCAGCGTCCGCGAGTAGGCGTTCGCGGACGGCATGCAATTCATCAAGTATCGGATTCTTTGTCATCAACATTGTCTCCGCCAAGAAATTCAGCTGGCGTACAAATCAGTAGTTGCCCGAATCCGTGATCATCCAAAAGGCGATAAACACGGGGCAACTCGTGGGCGTTTGCAATGTGCTTGCAATTCAGTGTCAGCAGATATTGTAATCCCGCTACCGCTGCAGCGGCAACGTGAAGTGCGTCCGCAGCCGCTTTTGCTGGCATAATCGACGCGGACACAATCGCGCGGGCCAACGACCGAACGTCATCATCGATCGGAACGGTTGGTATACCGTCCAGCATTTTCAATCGATCTGCTGCTGCTGATGGATCACCAGCGGATGCCTCATCAATGACAAGCTGCGACGTGACCAGTTCAAACTTGGAGCGTTCAATCGACCACCAATCGCGGGCCTGCTGTTGAATCGCAGCAATCTGAATGTCCGAACTCGCCCATGCCGTCGCGTGACTGACGATTGATGTTTCGATGTAAACTGTGTCCATCGTGTCGTCCTTTCACACCGAACGACTGCCTTCAGCAGATCGCAGCCAAAGGATTCTCAACACCGCAGGACGTCATCGCGATTCTGCTGCAAGGCATTGTGTACGCCCGGCATGGGCGTGATTGTTGTGGGGTGCAAGTCCCCTGTACGA
>CAZYKP010000017.1:0-86417 GCA_964648025.1 uncultured Pirellulales bacterium
CGACGAACACAGCCACGACGAACACAGCCACGACGAACACAGCCACGACGAACACGGCGACCATCAGCCGGACCACGATCACGATCACTCGCACGGAGACCACGGTCACTCACACGACGCCGGGGAAGGCAAGGCCGGCAAGAAAGTCCAGAACGCCCAAGCTGCCGAGGAGGGATCGTCCGAGACAGCTGATTAAGGACTCCGAGGAGATCGCCCCAAGAGGTCAACTGGCCCAACGCAACCGGCTGGCTTGTTGACCGTCCGTGTGACTTGCTTCTTGAGAATTTGGCCTCCGCCCAAAGGGTCTCGCCACACAAGCGATGCCGCGTCGCTTGGGCGTTTGGCCTTTCACAGTTCACAGCGAAGGCTGTTTCAGAGCTCTGTCTGGCAAAAGCTCCGTCTGGCAAAAGCTCCGTCTGCCAAAAGCTCCGTCTGCCAGGACCCGAGAGGCCCAGCCTGCTGGGCCGTGGTCGCCAACTGATACAATCCGGCAGACAAAACCACCAGTTTCGGTGAGCCTTCGGCTGTTGCAATTTGGGAACTCAAGCCTGGTCGGAGGACCACTTCTCAGCAAGCAAGTCACACAGACGGGAAACAAGCTTGCCGGTTGAGTGGATGGCCTGCACTCCAAGGTCCCGGATGGCACGTCGAACTGCTCGCCCTGGTTCACCTCGGGGGAGCCCCTCACCGCCGACAATTTTCCGGCGACATGCATTACTCGGGGTAGGTACCGTTAACGAAAGCTGAACGGACCCGTTTTGATTGAGGGTCGGTTGTTTGATCACTCAGGGCCAACCTTCACTGTTTGGAGTCAAGTTGTTCCTGGCGATTGTGTTGAGGGTGGAGATTCGGGAAACTTTCCTGTTGAAAACCTCGACTTGATGACCAACTCACGCTTTTTTGGTGATCATCTGACCACTTGGCCCCTTCAGCTCCCCAACGGCCTGCGATGGCTCCATTGGCTGGCCGCAAAGCTCACACACAATGGACCAAACGGGGTTTGCTCCCTTTGGTGTCGAAGTTTTCTACAGAGTCCGTCCCATCCTACGATTCTCGAGGATCTGCCCTATGATGCTGCACCCGTCTGTTGCGGTTTTGCGCTGTGGCCTGTTGCGCCACGGTCTGTTGGGCCTGGCAGTGGTGGCCGTGATGGCGCTGCCGGCTGCTGCCCAAAAGGATCTGGTGGCCGAGACGCCCAAGGCCAACACCGGCAATTCCAGTGATGATAGTGTCATCAACTACATCAACGAGCGGATCCGCATTGGGTGGCGTGACAATGAAGTCGGACCCAGCGTGGAGGCTCCTGAGGGTAAATGGATTCGGCGGCTGTTTTTAGATTTGATCGGCCGGACACCAACTCTGGAAGAGACCCAGGCTTTCCTCACCGACAAAAGCCCCAATAAGAAGGCAGTCTGGGTCAACAAGCTGCTCGATCAAGAGGGCCGCTATGCGATGGAGTTTGCCAACAACTGGGCCACCATCTGGACCAATCTGCTCATTGGCCGCAACGGGGGCAACGACCGCGAACGTCCGGTCAACCGTACCGGCCTGGAAAAGTACCTCCGCGACTCCATCCTGCGAAACAAGCCCTACGACCGCATCGTCTTTGAGCTGATCTCGGCCAACGGAAATAACACACCCGGTGAGTCCGGCTTCAACGGTGCCACCAACTTCCTGCTGGATAACCTCCAAGAAGGTCAAGTCCCTGCAACCAATAAAGTCAGCCAGCTGTTCCTGGGTCTGCGAGTTGGTTGTACGCAGTGCCACAACCACCCGTTCAACGAGTGGAAGCAGGATCAGTTTTGGAGCATGAATGCCTTTTTCAAGCAGGCGAAGGCTTTGCGGACTTTCCAAGGACGCGATGTGGTCAGCGCCGAGCTTCAAGACCAAGACTTTGCTGGTGAAGGGGGTGATCCTGAGGAAGCGGAGATCTACTACGAATTGCGAAACGGGATCCTGAAGGTCGCCTATCCGCGTTTTGTTGACGGCACCACCATTAGTCCTGTGGGCTATGCCGATGAGGTGAACCGTCGAGATGAATTGGCCAAGCTGGTTATCAAGAGCCCTTACATGCGAGAGGCCATTGTCAACCGGATTTGGGGTCATTTCTTTGGTTATGGCTTCACCAAACCCGTCGATGACATGGGTCCGCACAATCCGCCCAGCCACCCGGAATTGCTTGCCCGAGTGGGGAACGAATTCGCGACTTACGGTCATGATTTGCGTCGCTTGATGCGGTGGTACACGCTCACCGAGGCTTACAGCCTTTCCAGCAACGCAACGCCGATGAACAGGATCGACGACCCCGCCAAGGGTGAAGTGCCCCTGTTTACGCACTTCTACATTCGTCAGATGTCTGCTGAGCAGTTGTACGGAACACTGATGACCGCCACAGAGGTCGACAAGTCGGCCAAGAGCATCGAAGAACGCAACAAGATCCGTAATGCCTGGCTGCAACAGTTCGTCGTCGGCTTCGGGACCGACGAAAACGACGAAGCCACCACCTTCAACGGCACCATCCCTCAGGCGTTGATGCTGATGAATGGGAAGGAGATCCAAGACGCCTGCGCCTGTAAGCCAGGGAGCTTCTTGCATCGGGTTGTTTCCGCCAACAGCGACCCCAGCAAGAAGATCAAGGACCTCTACGTGGCTGCTCTGGGACGACAGCCCAAGAAAATCGAGTTGCAGGTCGCCAACCAGTTGGTCTTGGCTCGTTCCAAAGGTGCCAAAAACCCCAAGCAGGCCGTCATCTGGGCTCTGCAAGATGTGTGGTGGGCTCTGCTCAACAGCAACGAGTTCATCCTCCAGCACTAAAGCAACACCCAAGCTGGCCAACGCCCAGCTCCTCTGGGGGCGGTCTTGGCACCGCCCCTTTCGAGCCTGGCTTGGATCCCAGTTTCAGACCGCCGGGATCTCACGACGGTTGGGAGTGAAGGTCCAGTGACTTGACGGCAAACCGCACAATTGTCACCTTTTCTGATAAAGCAAAACCTGGCAGCTCAACTCTTAAGAACCAAGACGTTGATCAACAGCCGGATCCCCTGCAAACCCGTGATCCCAAAACAAGCAATCCCAGAACAAGCTGGCGGAAAACTGTCAGCCTCAACAGCGAAAAACAACGACAAAAAACCCAGCCGGTGGTAAGCCCGGTGGTCGCCCTGAAGAGGAGACAGCGAAGGTCTAACAGAACCAAACAGCCGGTCACTCTTCCACTTAAGTCCCAGCCACAAACCACAACCAACTGATTCGCCAAAGCAGTCAGCCCAAGCAGCGAACGAGTAGAAGCGAAGCTTCAACGAGCACGAGTCAACCAACCCACCCTTTTTCTCCAAGTCCGGGAGACGAGCGAGCAATGACCAAAATCCCCGCTGGCATGAACCGGCGTCACTTCATCCGTCACGTGGCTGGTGCCAGCCTGATGGCTCCTGCAGCTGTCAGCCTCACCCACACAATGGCCCACGCTGCTGAGCAACTCCGCAAGCAGAACAAGGGTGCCATCCTCATGTGGATGGGCGGCGGTCCCTCCACCATGGACATCTGGGACCTCAAGCCTGGTGCCAGCACCGGTGGTGAGTTCCGGCCGATCCAGACCTCCGCACCTGGTGTGGAGATCTCCGAGCACATGCCGAACATGGCCAAGGTCATGGACAAGGTCGCCCTGGTCCGCAGCATGAGCACCCGTGAGGCCGACCACGGCCGCGGTCGCTACTACATGCACACCGGCTATGTGCCTAACCCCAACGTCAGCCACCCCAGCTACGGGGCGATGCTCTCCCACGAGCTGGCCAATCCGGACAACCCCATCCCACCGTTCATCTCCGTTGGTGGTGGCAGCGTTGGCCCCGGCTTCTTGGGGATGTCTTGGGCTCCGTTAGTCGTCGGCAGCAACGGCCAAATCCGCAACCTCAACAACCGTGGGATTCCTGAGGATCGCATGCAGCAGCGGCTGGCGATGCTCAAGACCATCGAAACTGGCTTCATCAAGCAAAGCCCGGGCGAGTTGGCCATCGACCACGACAAGGTCCTCAACAAAACCATCTCCCTGATGACCGCCAAGGAAATGTCGGCCTTCAAGGTTGCCGAAGAGCCCCAAGAAGTCCAAGACAAGTACGGCACCAGCAACTTCGCCCGCGGCCTGTTGATGGCCCGTCGTCTGCGTGAGGCTGGCGTGCCCTTCATCGAAGTCGACTACGGGGGTTGGGACAACCACGGCAACATCTTCCCCACTCTCCGGGATACCAAGTTGCCGTTGATCGACCAGCCTATGGCTGCTTTGATCGAAGATCTCAGCGAGCGTGGCTTGCTGGAAAACACTGTCGTCATGTGGATGGGTGAGTTCAGCCGAACCCCACGCATCAATGCCGGTGCCGGACGCGACCACTGGGCCCGTAGCTGGAGCGTGATGGTCGGCGGCGGCAACATCAGCGGCGGTCAGGTCGTCGGTGCCACCAACGCCGATGGCACCCAAGTCGCCACCACCCCCTACAGCTCCGAAGACCTGATGGCCAGCGTCTGCCATGCTCTGGGCATCAGCCTGAAGACCACCTTCACCAGCAAACAAGGCCGCCCCATGAAGATCGCCAACGGCGGTCAGGTCATCAAAGAGCTCTTCGCCTAAGCATGCCTCGGCTGAGGGGCGCTTCGCTTGCGAGTGCCCCTGCTGAGCCCTGCATGATTTGGCCAGAGTGCAGAATCAGAAAACGGTTGTCGCAGCAGTGCCCATCGGAGTAACTCTTATCGACTCTCCCCTATGAGCCACTCTGCTCTTGCCTTCCCGCTTGGGACATCATCAGCTCAGCCAATGCCTCCACGGCCACAACCCATCTGGCCAACGGCCCAGTTCGCTCGTGTTGTCCCAGCCTGATTTGCTCCTCATGCTTGGCACGCCCGTGGTAACCCCCTGTTACCACGGGCGTGCTGCATGTCTCGGAAACCTCCCAAGAAGCCCAACGGCCCCACAAAGGATCTCAGGTTGACTTTCCTGGCTTGCCGGTGAACCTTTCTGCAACGGCCAACGCTGGTTGGGCTCACCTTTGAAGGATCATTCCCCCCAATGGTCGGCAATCAAATTTACGGGGCTGTGTGGGCTGAACCAGTGTACCCCTGTTGGATGGGTGGCCCACTTGGGCCTCAGCAAGAGGGCGCCAGGCTCATCGAAGATCCCCACAGTGGCGGATGTCTACAGTGGCATTCTTTTTGCGGCTCAGATGAACGGTTTCAGGATTCCTCCCGACGGTGAGTCCTCGGAAGTTGAGGATCGGAAAGTCAGAATCGGATTAGACATCTTTGGTCAGGGTTTGTGGCATGAACACCGAAACGTTCGACCCCTATCTCCATTGGTTGGGGATTCCTCCTGAGGAGCAACCGCCCAACTACTACCGGTTGCTGGGATTGCCGCTGTTTGAGTCGGAGACCAGCCGCATCCTGAATGCAGCCGATCAGTGGTTGAGTTATCTTCAAGGGCAGTTGGCCGGCGAACATGCCGCGGCAGCCGGACGTCTGTACCAAGAGATCAGCTTTGTTCGGGGCTATTTGGGCGACCCGAACCAACGAGCCCAATACGACGCCTGGCTCCGCCAGATCGCTGGGCTCGATCCTGTCCAGCCAGACTCCACAACGACCAACTCCACAACGACCAACTCCACGGCAATACCTTCTTCACAGTCGTATTATTCACCAGAGAATTTTTCACCGGCGAGTGATTCACCGGCGAGTGATTCACCGGGCGTATCTCAGCCAGCTGGGTCCTGGGGAGCAGGGGCCACCTCAGCTGCGCAGTTTGCCCCAAATGGGCAGCCAGCGGAAAACGCTACAAGCTTTGCTGGTGGTCATCAATCAGCAGGGTCGGGTGCAAACGATCTAGGCGGTGGACAACCAGGCGTTGCGGGCCATCAAACTTATCAGTCGTACCAGGCTGGCCAGTCTCACCAGGCCAGTCAGCCGGGTCAGCCTGCTTGGATGGGGGGAGTCTCTTACGTCTCCGATCCCACGGCGGCTCAACCGGTTGCTTCTGCCATGACGCCTGGATCGGTTCCGGCAGTACCCTCGGTTCCGGCAGTGCCCTCGGTTCCGGCAGTACCCTCGGTTCCGGCAGTGCCCTCGGTTCCGGCAGTGGCTGGTGCTGGTGGGGCTGCTTCGGCCATTCCGACGGTTCCTTCGCTTCCCAATCCTGAAGGCCTGCCGTCAGTTCCTCAGGCTCCGCTGGGATACGGTGCACCGGCTGCCTTCAGTCATCAGCTGGAAGCGGCGCTTGGTCCAGTTGTCAATTCTGAATCGTCGGTTTCCTCCACGGGTTCTGCGGTCGTGACACGCCGCAAGACCACCAACAACACCGCGATGATCGGTGCGGTCACCGCTGCTGTGATTTTGTTAGGTTGCGGAATCGCCTACCTGGCGAACACCGGTACGAAGCCCAAGCAGGCCACGCTGCAGGAAAAAGAAGAGCCACCAGTTGGCCCAGCCGATTTGAGCTTGCCTGAACCGGAACCCCAGCCAGCACCCTCACAACCCCAATCCACGCAGCCGCAGCCAAGACGTTCCCAACCGGCCTCTCCTCAGCCAGAGCCAACGCAGACCACCCCCCAGAACCCCAGCGCAAGCAACCCGAATCCCTCCAAGACCATCTCACGCGGACCTGGCATGACTGGACCAGGTATGACTGGACCAGGTATGACCGGACCAGGAATGGCTCAGTCTGCCTCAGAGGGCCTGACAGCGGCCGATCCACCCAGCCCGGCGATGCTCGAGCCCGGACAGCCTGGGCCCGGACAGCCTGGGCCCGGACAGCCTGAGATGAGTGAACCTGTAGGGAGTGAACTGAAGCCTGGAGAACCTGAGCCAAGCGAGGTGCCTCTGCAGCCGGGTCTTGAGATTGCAGCTCCAGCGCCGCTGGAACCCGAGGCGCCAGGTCCGACGACGGCCTCGCCTCAACAGCAACAGGCATTCCAGCAGGCCTTGACGTTGGTTCGCAGGGCCATGTCGGAACGAGAGCTGGAGGCGGCCAAGCAGCAGTTGGCTGTTGCTGAGAAGAACGCCATCAGCGACCAGGAGAAGGCCGAGTTCGAACGCGTCTCCAGGGTTTTTCAGCCCTGGAATGGGTTTCACAAGGGGGTTCAGGCTCAGATCGCTGCCTTGGAATCCGGAGCCGAGATCCCAGTGGGGAACACGGTGATCGCCATCGTGGAAGCCAGCGCGACCAAACTGATTGTTCGTGCCCGCGGGACCAACCGGAACTGGAGCTATCCCACCATCCCTGCCAGTATCATGCTGGCGATGGCTGAGAAGTATTTTGATGATCGCCCGGCCAACAAGCTCTGTGTGGCAGCCTTTCTGGCGACCGATGGTCTGGTCAAGGAGGAGCAGAAAGCCGAGCTGAACAGCATCCTTTTTTCTCTTCCTGAGAACCTTGTGGGAATCGGACAGGCGATCTTCGACGAGAGCGGGTTGGGCCTGTAAAACCCGCAGAAAGAAACCCTTGCAAGAGATGGGGCCTCCTGGCTGCTGGTGATCAGCTGCGTTGTTCATTCGGCGGGCTTGCTCGCTCAGAAGGTCTACTTCGACTGTTCCAGATTGTGGCAGAGGCCCAACCTGGAGGGCCTTCAGTAGGTTCGTGCAACAACCTATGGGTGGGCAACGGCCACGTCTGGGACAGTCCAACTCCTGAGGTTGAGGAAAATCTTGGCTCGTCCAGCCTCGTCCGGCACAGCGGAAAGTCTGGCAGATCAACAGCTGCAAGATCAGCAGCTGGCAGATCACTGGTTGTTCTGGCGGCTCGCGTGGTTTGGCCGAGCAAGACTTTTCCGAGGGCAGCAGTTGAAGGTCAGTCTTTGCTGTTGGCGGAACGACCGGGAGTCCACAAACGCCGAGCTGTTGCTACAATGGCCTCGCCGGCAACATCAGTGTGATTCACAGCCCGCCTTGTGGTTCTTAACAGTGTGCCTGGCAGTCAGGCCTCCTCCACCCGATTGACCCGATCACCCCGAAGCGTTTTCTGGCCAGGGCCTTTTCTGGTCTGCCGTCGACGCGCAACAGCTGACTCTTCCCTTGGATTCCTCGACGTCCTCTCCCAATCAGACGTCTCCGGTGGAGGTTCTCACCGAGAGGCACGACCATCCGCCTGAAGGGGGCGGTCGCGACACCGACCTTCAGGAGACAGCCCCCTCGGAGGATAGCGTTGATCTTTCCTTGAGCGAAGCTCATTCGGGGAGTCCGCTGCCGGCACTTCTTTGGCTTTCCGGGCCGGTTTTCGTGGAGCAGGTGCTCCATATGCTGGTCGGCTTTTCGGATACGTTCCTCACCGGCCAAGTGTTGCCACAGTTTCTTCCCCAAGGGGTGGAGGCCCACCTCGCTGCCGTCAGCTCGATGACGTATCTGCTTTGGTTTGTCACAGAGCTGTTTGTGTTCATCGCCATGGGCTCGACGGCAGTCATTGCTCGGTTTGTCGGAGCTGGCCAGTTTGCTGAGGCACGTTGGGCCTGCAATCAATCGGTCCTCCTGGGGGCCGTTGCGGCGGTGGTGCTCACAGCGGTGGTGCTGATGGCCGGGGGCTGGCTGGTGTGGCTTGTGCAGCTGAAGGGCGAAGCCGCCGATTTGGCGTTGCGGTACCTCTATTGGGTGTTTCCCGTATTGCCCGGGATCATGCTTCAAGCGATCGGCGTGGCCTGCCTGCGGGGAGTGGGCGACACTCGTGGGGGGCTGTGGATCATGTTGGTGGTGGTGGTGGTCAACCTTGTGGTCAGCTGGGCGCTTGTCGTTGGCTTGGGGCCGATTCCGCAAATGGGTTGGGACGGGATTGCCTTGGGCACTGCCTGTGGGGAACTAGCGGGAGGTCTGCTGGCGGTTGTTTTTTTGGTCGTTGGCCGCAGCGGGCTGGGGTTGAGTTGGAAGCTGTTGAGGCCCCATGGGCCGTTGTGTCGGCGGCTTCTCAGGATCGGGATTCCTGGTGGAACTGACATGATGCTGATCATCCTCTGTCAGTTTTGGTTTCTCGCGTTGGTCAACGGGCTGACCGATCCTTCCTCAGGGCCGGCCGGACAGCTTCCTGCTGCGGCTCATGGAGTGGCCCTGCGGGTGGAGAGTTTGGCCTACTTACCAGCAACGGCTTTTCAGGTTGCCGCAGCGACCTTAGTGGGCCAGGCTTTGGGGGCGGGTAACCGCCGGCGGGCCCGCCGCGTGGTCCACTGCGCCTTGACAGTTGGGCTGATCTTTGTGGGCCTGATGGGTCTGGCTTTCTACTTCGCTGGGCCGCAATTGGCAGGGCTGTTTGTCAGCAGCGATCAAACGGAGGTCCGAGCCACCAGCGGCCAACTGTTGAGGATCGTGGCTTTTGCCATGCCCGGTTTGGGTCTGACGATGATCCTCAACGGGGCCCTGCGTGGGGCCGGCGACACTCGTTGGCCGGTGTTGTTCAACTTGCTGGGGTTTTTGGCAGTCCGCCTGCCGCTGACTTTTCTCATGGCCTACCACTGGGAGTGGGGAATCGTTGGGGCGTGGTATGCTATGCAAATCGACTTGAACACTCGTTGTTTGCTTTCCCTGGGTCGATTCTGGCAAGGCGGATGGCAACGCGTACGGGTGTAGCCTCCCTGGACACTGTTGAGGTCTTGAACCCCTGCTTTGCTCTGGCCGTCATAGTCAGCTAATCTAGCGCCTTGTTTCCTATGATTTTGGCAGTCGGTTGATTTTGGCAGTCGGTTGGACGTGAATCCCCCGATTCCAGGAGAACCAACTGCCAAATCAGAAGGAAACCGACCACTACTGATTCCCTGAACAGTCTTCGACGAAGCAGGGCGTTTCGTTCGGCGATCCGGGCTTGCTGTGGTGCCTCAGGCTGCCCCCTTGAGGTCATCACTAACAAGGGCAGACGGAAAGCCCTGGGTCGGAAACTTCTCCGAAGGTCAGTAGGCTCGTGGTGCAAGTACTCGTGTCCGGCAGATCAGTCATTGTGTTGGCTACGAGTCCATCTCAGAAGCATCGAGATCGGGAGCAGGGGGGCGTATCACCCTGTGGTGATGCCGCGGGTGCTCCTCAAAGAGGCCGAAGCTCGTGTCACGCCATGATCCGCTTCCCGGTGAGGCGTTTCCACCAAGAACCGTGGTAGTGACCGCCGATCAGCTTATAGGTCGGGGCGGAGACGACAATGCAGAGATTCGTTGCTCAGCCAAGATCGTAGCTGTTCTTCCGCCTCGCCCAGACGCCGACAGTATTCATCAAGACTGTAACGGCGCCCACGCACGATTTCCACCAGCGATTTCAAGGCGTGTCCCGACCGAAAGACCCTGTACCGCGTGAACGGCTCCCAGAGGTGACTCTGCAGGCGATCGAAGAACCGATCTGCTCCAGCTGCAAACTCCGCAGCATTGGCCAGCAGCCAGTGGAGTTCTGCATCCCCCAGGCCAAGTGCCCACCGGGCGTGTTTTGCCACAGGAAAGTGTTCCCGAATTTCGTCAGAAATGACTGGCAGGCCCGAACACAGAAAGGATTGATCCCAAGAGGGCCGACCCCACAGGGCGTGCAGTCCTGCCAGCGAGCGATTTTCGAGTTCTGATGTCTCTTCTGCTGGCTTGCCCAGTGTTGCCGTCAATTCGTCGCCTCGACCTCGAAATCCTCCAATGGTCCACAGAACGACATTGAGGTCATTTTGAGTCAGACTGGTGGCCCAACGCGCCGGCAGTCCGGCTGGCAGCGGCTCGACAGGACGGACCTTTTCTTGGAGGACTAACTGCCGGACCTGATCCTCCAACCGCTGAGCATGGGGAACCTCAGGTTGGCAAAAGAGGCTAGAAATTCGCAACAGCTCTCCCCTTGGGTCGCCCTGTTGCTGGAGCCAATCGGCAAATACCTGACGGACCCTGTGGTCCTCCGGCTGAGCCTGCAGGGCCGCCAAGAACTGGTCTTCCGTGTTCATCTGAGAAAGGGGAGTGTGCAGTTGTCTGGGGGAACCTACGCCGTCGGTGCCGCAGGAGCAGACCTCAGAGCGGTTGTTGCTGAGCCCGCGTAGCGAGATTGCTCAGCAGAACCACCTATGTCAAAGGTAGCCGACCGGTGCACTTTGTCCACCAGAATCAGATTTTGCACCGGGACCTCAAGCCAGGGAACATCCTTTTGGGCAGCGATGGGACGCCGAAGGTGGCCGACTTTGGCTTGGCCAAGGTGTTAGATGACGATCTTGGATACACGCCCAGCGGGGAGGCGTTGGGGACGCCGAGCTACATGGCTCCTGAGCAGGTTCTTGGGCAGCGTCGGAAGATCGCTCCGCCAACCGATGTCTATGGTCTGGGGGCGATCCTCTACGAGATGCTTGCAGGAGGACCTCCATTCAAGGGATTGACGCGGCAGGAGACAATGAATGCGGTTCTCAGCCAAGATCCTCCCTTGCCAAGTCGCCGAGCAGGTTCTGTCCCTCGGGATCTGGAAACGATCTGCCTGAAGTGTTTGGAGAAGGAGCCTGAAAGACGCTACGCCTCAGCGGCTGAGTTGGCTGAGGACTTGGACCGGTTTCTGGCTCGCCGCTCGATTCACGCCCGGCGACCATCGCTTGGCCAGCGGCTGGCGAAGTTTGGGCGACGGAACAAGATCCTGGTCAGAAGTGCTGCGGTTGTGGCTGTGATTGCTGTGGTGTCGCTGATAGGAATCGGGACGGTGTTTCGTTGGTTTCAACAGGAGCGAACCCAACGAGAGAGAACAGGAGCTGAGAAGCACTTCAGCGATGCCCAAGCGGCGATGAACCAGGGTCGGTGGCTTGACGCGTTGGAGAATTTGGAACTTGCTCTGGCAGGAAGGGTTGTTTGCAACGACAAGGTGTTCACGGAATTGAAGGAGGCCGTCAGGCTCAATCCGCAGGAAGGGGCAACCTGGTATTTGTACACTTGGATACGATTTCTCCGACAGAGTCAAACCAAGACGCCTGTGTCGATGGCAAAGCTTCGAGAACTCGAATCGGAGTTCTTCGCCTGCAGCAAAGGTGCCAGCCATGTTCAACGTGAAGATCATGGCCTTGGATTCCGCCATTGCCCTGGCGGCGCTGCAAGGCGTGAAAACGCGACCGCAGTTTGACCCGGAGGCCTATCAGCGAGCGCTTGGGTACCTCAAGATCCGCCGGGACATGCGGAATTGGGACAAACGTGACTTATGGGGAGGACGCCTGGGAGGGATATTTCTTCCTGTTGCCAAAGGAGGCAGGTGACAAGGTGCTGGAAGCAGAAATCACTCAGGCACTCGAAGAATTGCAGAAACCCCGATAACGGACAGTGTCAGCCAACAAGAGAGGATGTGATTGTCGGTCTCAAGGCACCAGCGTCACGCTCTCTGGCGAACTTGGTCGTCCAGCAGATCACCCCCTGAGCTTTGAGGTGCTGCTTGCGCTACGTGTTCTTGGAGAAGGTGAAGTGCACGCTGCCAGTAGTCGTCGCTGGCAAAAAGCCGCCGTGGAAATAAGTGAAAGACTTTGCTGGTCTTGAGGCAGACAGCGGCGAGCTTGCCAGTGTGTCGGAACGAGGTGAGACCCGACCAGCGATAGCGGCCGATGACACGTTGTCTCACGGCCACCAGGCCATCATCAGACACTCGATGGGCAAAAGGAATCTGTCCGAGCCGCAACTGTCGGTAGGCCAAGAGCGTGACCACATAGATGTAAGTCAGCAGAGAGCAGACAAGTCCACCGCCGAGGGCCGTGCCGGACCATCGCCAGGCTCCCTCCAAGAAAGTCCAACTCAGAGCCGACGGAGCTATCCCCAGGAAGCCAAGCAGGACAAACAGCTGGATCGTCCGCCGCCATCCTCCCACCAGCTGGACTCCACCGAGAAACTCACTTCGATTGAGGAATCCCGCACAGAGGACGTTCCCTCTGCCGCTGTTTGCCTGGGCCGCAGTGAGCTCCACTGGAGGTTGGCTTGGTGATGGCTCCGGCTGGTTCAGCGGCAACCAGTCCACATCCCCAAGATGGAGCGGTCCTTCAGAGAGTCTGCTTTGCACAATTGTTCGGAATTGCCGCCACCCATCGGCTGAGGCAAAAAACCGACGCGGGAAAACCTGCACCACCGTCGGGTTCCATAAACTGCAAAGCACCACAAGCTCCCGTGGATGAGAAGGTTCTTCCCCAAAGCGATTCACCCCATAACGATTTGATTCCGAACGGTTTGAATCCGAACCGTTTGATTCCGAGCGGTTTGGCTCAAGCGGATCCGCCTGGTCTGCCTCAGCGTTCATCGCCGACCACGCCCGTTCCGTTTCGGGCATGGGGGGAACACAGCACAGGTAATGGGTGAAATAACTCCAGGGAAAAAGCCCTTCGGAATCCGGGGCTGAAACCAGCAGCCAGTCTCCAGTGATTCGCCAGCGAACCGGGCGGCGATAAATGGGCATCAGCCCCTTCCAATTCACTTGAGGCATGGCCACGCGAATTCTTACCATGATCAACGCCGCCAAAAGCAGGATCCAGCTCCACAGCAGGTCGCCTCTCAACAGCCTCAGGCCGGCTAGGATCGCCAGCAACACAGCGATCAGCACCATCAGGCCTCGAGGAGGGGAGGCTGGCCCGCTCGCTGTCCCTTTCAGAGCCAAGCCTTGCAAAATCTCCTGTTCGGTGAGCGTCCCTTCGGCCGTCACGACGTTCGGCCCTTGGGTAGCCGCCGCAGCGGCAAGTCGGTCCTCGGCGGTTCTGAGATCCTCCAGTGTCTCGACTAAGCTCATCTGGGGTGGGACCAAACGCCCCTCCAGGCGAGGAGCAGCGTAGGGGTTGGTCTCCTGGTCGGGCGTTGTGGCTGGAGTTGTTCTGCTCTGGGCTGCGCTGGCGTCGGGGTGACCGGATGGGCTTGACAAAGGTTCGCCTCTTGGCATGAGAGAGCTGCGTTTTCCTGGGGGGTTGCAAGACCTTGACAGGTTCTTACTGATTCCCTGAAAAGTCTTCGACGAAATGGGCACTTTTCGTCCGGCAATCTGGGCTTCCGTTGGTCGCCCTGGGTCGAATACTTCTCCGAAGGTCAGTAAGAAGCCCCGTCCAGTTGGACTAGATAGGTGTTTCCATCCAGGACGACGAGATCGCCGTGATGCAGCTGGCGGCGACGACGGAGTTCCTGTTGGCCGTTGACCAGCACCTGACCTCCCTGGATGAGGAGTTTGGCTTGCCCACCTGTCCCAACGGCACCGGCGAACTTGAGAAATTGATCCAGGCGGATGGTTTGCTGAGCACCTTGGGATGGGTCTTGGGGCTGATCGGGAGAACCGCCTAGAAAGTCTTCCTGAGAATCCTCCCGAGAATCGTCAGTTCTGTTGGCAGACATCGCTGTTGGCCAAGTGGTCGGATCGAGGACAAGGAGGGGTATTGGGGGTCAGTTTGAGGAATCTGGAAAGCGGACCCCGACGGTCAGTAACAAATTGGCATACAGATGTTGGTCGGCTGTTTGGATGGTCAGTACCAGGTCGTCGGTGGCGACCTCTTGGTAGAAAGCAAACCGCTCGATGGGTTCCAACGGAAGCGTGAACCCGGCTTTTTGGAAGATCGCTCGATACTGTTCCCAGACGGGAGGGTCCGCGGTGAGGGCATAAGGCCCGGTGGTTGCATAGGCCATCGTCTGAGCTCGCTCCAGGGGAATCGCGCTGACCAGAGCTTCCAGCACTTGCTCACAAAGGACAACGCCGGGCATGAGATTGAGGCTGACCAGCTCGGCATTGGGCCCAAGTGTCGAACTGGCCGGATAGTTGGCATCAGCAATCAACACTTTGGAAGTGTGGCCGGCTCGCCCCAGAATGGCATTGATCTCAGGGTGCAAGAGTTGGTGCTTGAGCATCGGGAACCATCATCGGTTGAAAACGTGGAAATTGGCGGAGTTTGCCCCCGGTCTGCCCAGGTCTCAGGGAGACCAAGCCGCCGGTTCAGCATTGTGACCACCCGGGTCTCAGAGACTCTCCGAAAAGCATCCGGCAATCCACTGTGTTGTGGAGCCCAAGTCATGGTGCAACACGATCCAGGTGGATTCCGGTGCTTTTCGGACAGACTGTCAGATCAAACAGAATTCGAACTCTCCCGATTTGGTCAATGCGACCTTGCGAAAAATTTTCTTCACTGGACCAAAACCAATGGCCTTCCATTGGGGTTGGTTCTAATTGGGTCCCTCCCCTGGGCAACATACTGTGTGTGGCCATCTCAAACCTGCAGGACTGGATTCTTGACGACTGGATACTTGACGACTGGATACCTGAGGACGAAACCATTCAGGGCCAGGCACATCAAGACCAGGCACATCAAGACCAGGCACATCAGGACCAGGCAGATCAGGACCAGGCAGATCAAGACCAGAGCTTGTGCTGGTTGAGAAAAAGTCACAGCTTGCCAAGGCCATGTCGCTTGTTGACGACGCGGAGTTATCAGAAGCGTACCGTTGATCGAGCGTTTTTTCCAAAACCGAGTCTTCCGCCGTTGAGGATCTCAGAGCATGAAACCATGTTTTCGGGCCGGCATTGGGTTGATTGTCACGATTTGGGCTGGCTGGGCGGTGGGTCAGGATCGGTCGGCGACTCCCCAACAGTCATCCACACAGCAGCTTCGGCGGCAACTCCTCCAACGCTTTGATACCAATGGTGATGGCCAGATCGACCAGCAGGAGCTGACCGCCGCGCGTCAGGCCCCAGCTGCGGCGGAGGCCCAGGGGCAGTTCCGACGTCAGCCGATTGAGGCACCTTCTGCCGAAACGCCAACGCAACCGGCGACCTTAAGCGGGACCGCTCAGAGCCAAGACCAGGAGGTGGCCAACTTGCCGAAACCTGACCAGCCGTCCGCGAAGCCGACGAGCAAGCCAGCAGTTCCCGGGAATGGACCAAGCGAGGCTGAGGAACTGCTGGCTCAACTGCCCGCGGAGCTTCGCGTTGAGGTCAAGAAGGAATTCGACAAGGATCAAGATGGCCAATTGTCCGCCGAAGAGCTGATGACGGCCAGGCAGGCTCTGGAACAACGGATGATTCAGGCAAAAGCAAGTTGGGAAGAGTTTGAACGAAAAGTCAGAGCTGGGCTTGATCGCAACCAAAACGGGATTCTGGAGCCCAAAGAGGCGGCGTTGCTGCTGCCGCTGATGCGACGTGTGTTGGGGGGCAAGAACTTCCCACCGGCTGGTTTTGGGTCACCGCTAGCTGCTCTGAATCCTGAGCGGATCCGAAAAGCCGTGCTGGAAAAGTTTGATACCAACGGCGACTTCATCCTCAGTCTCGAGGAGCAGAACGAGGCGCTGCAAAAGTTCCGCGAGGCATCGCAAGAGAAGTAGATGGGGAACTCATCCCCGACCACGAAATTGGGGGCTGGGTCGGCGAGGCTCGCGATTGCCCCTGGTGGCGTTGCTGAACGTTGGCGGTCTGAAATTCGGGAGTCTGGTCTTTGGGAGTCTGGTCTTTGGGAGTCTGGGAAGAGTTGCTGGTTAGATAGTGGTTTTACTGAGCCGCCGATCGGCTTCCGTTTGGTGAGCCGCTAATCAGCCGGCCCTCCGGCAGAGGGCGGCCGGCGACACCGTACCCCATTGTGGCCATTCTCTGGCGGAGAATTCGGAAAGCGGCAAAAGAGTCTGGATAGATCCAGAAGGTGACGGTTGTCCGTCGTGGGTTGGTCCGTTTCAGGGCCTCTCGAAAGCGACTTCGCGGACCCAGGGCTTCCTCGACGGTCTCGGAGAGCAAGTAGTCATCGGGAATCGCTGACCAACGTGTCACACGCACGGTGGAGGAGAGCCGGTCGACAACGGCTTGGTATGTCATGCGAAAACCATCGACCGGACCGACTTGGCTACGCAGAGGCTTGCCACCGCGAAACTTCCAAGACTGACGAGCTTGCTGTAGCAAGTCTTGTTCCAGTTGTGAGAGTAGCTCGTCGAGTGGGATGACCGCCAACCGCCCCTCGGCGATGCGGCAATGAAGTTCATCCCCGTAGACGGTCCGACTTAACGAAGTTGGGTCGTGGCGGATCTCCACAACCTCACTGGGCACGGACTGAATCCGGATCAACTGCTCATCCAACTGAGTGACCTCCGCCTCCAGCCGGCTGACCTGCTCAAAGAGCTCGAACTCCTTGCGTTGGTCGGCATCGAGTTGGGCCTTCCGCTGGGCCAGTTCTTGCTCTCGCCGGCTGACCTCCACTGCCGTTTGCGATCGCTCCAATCCACGGATGTGGCCTTCAATCAGAAGGCGGACCACCTGTCTGCGAGCGTCATCCCGCGCACCCTCCAAGCGGTCAACCTCTTGCTGAAGCAGCCCAATCTGTCGAACGAAATCAGGCGAAACGGCCCGTTCCGGCGGCCGGGATTCCTCCTGGGGTGCTGATTCCGCTGGCTTCGCGGCGGTATCTCGCACAGACTCCTCCAGAACGCGGCTCGCCTCGCTCGGAGTCGCCTGCCCCTGGGCATCTTGGTTTTGCGACGCCGAGACAGGTGACTTGGGTCCTGGCGAATCGGTCTCTGGCGAATCAGGGTCTCGAAATGCCGATCCCGAAGATTCCGAGTCTGGCTCAGGCAAGTTAAGTTCTGGCGAGTGAGGATCTGGCGAGTGAGGATCTGGCGAGTGAGGATCTGGGCGCGGGGTTTCTGACGGAATGGCGGCCGCAGCTGCCGGCTCCGCATGGATCTCTGGGTTGCGAGCAATCCTCATGGACACCACGACAATGAGGATAATCAGGATCCCAACGACATTGGCAACGACATCGAGAAAGGAGTCGCCTCCAAACTGTGGGTCATCCCTTTCCTGCTGACTCATCGCTGTCTCCGTTTCAAAAGTCTTGCCCGGCTCGGATCGCACCATCGAGCCAAAGCCCCCAACAGCGAGGGACTCGCTGGGCCACCGACGGACTCTTGCCCTAAGAAGCCGGCGGCAGTCGGAGAACGCGATCTCCGGGCACCGCTGGAAACGGCGGCGGCTGCGTCGGCGGTGACGACTCCGAACCCACCCCACCGGAACCTCGCTCCGCAGGACCGAACACTGGCCCTCTGGGAAAGACGGGCGCTTGAACTTGGGGATTTTGAACTCGGGAAGCCTGGACTTGGGAAGCCTGGACTTGGGAAGCCTGGACTTGGGGAGCAGGCTGATCGGCGAAGGCTTGATTGGGCCCTTGGGCTGTTCGGGGTTGCTGAGCTTGGGATGGCTCCCTGGGGGTCGGGATGTTGGGAGCTCCCGGAAAGGGCGGATAAACCGGTTGTGGTTGTGGGTTCGCTGGCGTGGTCTGGCCGGGTTCCCCAAAGGCCGGTGGATTATTGCGTGGGCGAGTGGTCCGATATCGGGGGAGTTGTGTGCGTGTGGAGGGATAAGTCGGCGGATTGGGAACCTGTCTTGGGCTGAGTGTGGGGCCAGCTGCCGAGTTGGGTGGTTGGGGCCGAGGGGTCTGCCGATCAAGACTTCCAGCAGTCGGCAGCGAGCCGGCCGCAGAAGCTGCGTTGGTCGGATAGGCTTGCTCGGCTGGATAGGCTTGCTCGGCTGGATAGGCTGAGTCGGCAGGACGAGCGGTCACTTGGATTCCGCTGTCTGAGAGCAGTTGTTGAAGCTCTCGAAACCGAGGCTGCGCCCCTGGCTGCACGTCCACTTCCAAAGAGGGCCGCCAATACATTCCGCGAGCTGCCACACCCCAGGACTCGATTTGCTTTTTGAGGTCGCGTTCCAACTGACTCGCCGAGTTGAGCAAAGGTCCTTCCAGAGCCTGGCGTCGCCCACGAGGAAGCATCTGGTAACTCTCGCGACCCAAACGCATTCGAATCGTCCGTTGCAGACCAATGGCTCCAGCTTGAGCAGGCGCTGCAGCCCAACGTCCGACCGGGTCGGCAGGTGTGGCCCCTGGCCGGCCGCTTCCCACCAGACCGGGTGTTGGACCGCCGTTGCCCAAGGGATTGACCTCTCGAACTCGCACCGAAGGCTGCCCCTGCCGCTGATCCCCTGAGCTGGGTGTTTCCGCTTCTTGGGATCTCGGTCCACCCGGACCAAGTTGAGGCCGCAAAGGGGGTGGCTCGGCGCTAGGCGGCGGCATCGCAGCAACCCCTGCTTGTGGGGAGTTCAAACCCGCTACGGAAGAGCTTTCCCCCATCTGGGGACCAAGTGAGGCCGTTCCCCCAGATCGTCCCGGAGAGCCCCGCGATGGACTTGCTCCCGACGGGCTTGCTTGCCCTTGCGAAGTTCGGGAGCTGGCAGTCTGCGATCCGGCCGGAGCTGAGCCAGCCGGAGCTGAGCCAGCCGGAGCTGAGCCGGCCGGAGCTGAGCCAGCAGGATTTCCGCTCAATGGACTTCCCTGAAACTGGCTCCCGCCAGATGGCTGTCCCGGAGGCTGACCTGAGCCGGATGAGCTTGATTGGTTGGACCTCTGCGCGGGCGAGCTGGGGTTGTTGAGACCCGGTCGAGCCAATCTGGCTTGTGGAGGCTCGGCACCAACAGGAGGTGGCAATCGGCCTTGGCCATAAGCAGATCCTCCCCCGGGGAGTGCTGAGGCGTTTTGTGACGGAAATCGGCCGGCGAATTGTGTTGTACCTCCGCCTTGAGGATTCAGGGCGGTCTGTTGTGAGGTGCTGCCAGTTGGCGGCGTTGAGTTGCTGGAGGAAAACCCCGGTTGTGCTGGGCCAGGAAAGGCTGAGTTCCGGGAGTTGGAATCTCCTGTTGCCACCTGAGTTGGCGAAGGCCCCACTTGGGCTGTCCCAGCAGCGTCGGTTTTCTCGGAGCTGGAGTTAGCTGATGGTTGGTCAAACGGGGATGCCATCGCTGAGAGGGCGTTCTGTCCCCCGTTGGCTGGTTTTGTGTTGGCGGGTGTTGAACTGCTGCCTCGTGCTCGTTCGACGATGTCTTGTGCGATCAACGGCTGTTGCTGTCTGGGGAAGCTGGCAGGCCGACTGGCGGGTTGGGACGCGGTTTGTGGTTGGGGCCGGTGATTGGGCGTTTGCTCTGCCGGATTCCAGTCGTTATGGATCCGGGCTTGAGCAGCTAACCTTGGTGCCATCCGTGCCCATTGGCGTTGCCTTGCACGAGCCTCGGCGATGGCCTTTTCTGCCAACGGGGCTAAGCCAGGATCAGGCGGAGGAAAGACCAGAGGCCAATCGTCTTCGATGAATTCGTACCCAAATTCAAATTCCCAATCCGTCAAGGCCTCGCGGGCAGCATAGTAGGCACGGATTCCGCTGGGGCGGACCAACAGCAGCGGATACGGTTGTCCCTGAGGGGTGTTGTCTTGGGACTGTTGTAACACAAGGTGTTCAGTCATAGCTCGCAACGCTGCCGCCAGCGGGTTGCCAGGACCGATGCCAACACCAACGAAATCATCACTGGTGAGTTGAATGCCCATCGGCTGCAGAAGAATCATGTCCGAACGGCATTCGATGTACAGTGGTTGCCGACGCGTGCCGTGCTTCCCCTCAAAGGGCAAGATTGCATAGGACCGAGGTCTGCTGGCAACTTCCTCTTGGGCTTCTTGGATGACTTGTTGCTTGTCGAGCAGTGCCTGTTGCAGGGCAGCCAAACGCTCCTGCAGGCGATGTTTCTTCTTTCCTTGCGAGTTGCGGAGCTTCTCCATTTTCTCTTCGGCTGCCTGAATTTGCTCCCACTGTTCTCGCAGCTCTCTTAGGTGCGTCTCCATATGAGAGAGCTTCAGACGTTCCTCCTTCAACTGCTCGAGGAAACCCGCTCGCTCTCCTTCTGCTGTTGCTGCTCGCCGTTGCAAGACAGCCAACACCTCCTCCGGTTCCCGTTGAATAAGCAGCGCCTTGAGAACTTTCTCATTGTCCTCCACAGAATCTTCTCCCAGCAAATTCGGCAAGCTTGCCGGCTGCGGTGGCGAATCGCTTTCCGGGGTCTCCTTCCCTGAAGTTTCCGGGCTAGCAGTTTCCTGGCTAGTAGTTTCCGGGCTAGCAGTTTCCGGGCTAGCAGTTTCCTGGCTAGTAGATTCCGGGCTAGTAGATTCCGGGCTAGTAGATTCCTGGGAAACAGAATCCTGGGAAGGTGCTCGGGCAGGCGTCTCCAGTGCCATGGCTTCGGACGCCTCAGGCTGCAGGAGCGGCCTGTGCGAATCGGGGGATTCCAATGACTGAGTATTTGAGGGTGACGTTTCTGGGTGCTGAGTTTGGTCTGCGGGACTGAAAGGTTGTGGGAAGGTCGGAGCCTCTGAGCCACTTCGCTGCCCGTTCGGCCGCATGGAGCCAGCCTCCTGGAACAGGGGCTCGCTCGGTCCAGGTGAGGCTTCAGCGCCGGTGTTGCTGTTTGCCCGCGGAGGCGTCTCAGAAAGCGAAGAGGCTTGGTCCTCTTGGACTTCTTGCTCTTGGGCGAGTGGTTGTCGTTGCCTGGCAAGGTTCTGCACGGTGGCATCCGGCCGAGAGGTGGACTCCGCAGCAGGGTGCGAGTCTGGAGACAAAGGCGATTTAGGGGGATGTGTTGGCCGGGAGAGGTCAGGTTGAGATGAGGAAGGCGGCTGAGTTTGCTTCTCGCTGGTAGACTCAATCGCGTGCACACGCGCGCGTTTGGACATGATCATCAGCAGCACTGTCAGCGCTCCGATGGTGCAGATGAGCACCGCCAGGAACGGCAGCAGAGTGACAGCCGGAGTCTGCCTGCGACGGCTTTTGGCCATGAGGTTGTTCGCAGCTCGTGTGTCGTTTCAGGAAGGCATCAAGCAAGGAGCTTTCGCCTACACAACCCATTGCTTACTCACCATCCTGCTTGGATCGAGACTGAGGTTGTTCCCTTTCCCAAAAGCCCAAGGGATGCTTGCCGAGGAGGTTTTCGCCAGCCTGGTCCGAGTCGCTTCCGAGTTGTCCCGAATCGGCCCAGGGATCGTTGGGGTCATGGTTCCCTTCGGCATGAGCCGGTTGAGAGAGACGTCCCTCTCGGGGAGTCCAACCGTGCGGCGGCGGTACCTGGCCAGTTTCGTCAGCTTGTGTCTGGTCAGCTGGATTATGCTCAGTGTGCGAGCGATTCGCATGTGTGGTTTCAGACCGCGGGTGCTCGCGGTGAGTGAGCTCTGACTGTGTCTCAGGCCGACTGAGCCCACTGGGACTGATCGATCTCCCCAAGGGCATCTGAGAGAGCGAGACATGCCGTGTGGAATCGGGCACTCCGCCGAGTTTGGCCGTGAGCAAGTTGATCGCCGCTGCCAGGGTCTGGACGGTCTCTTCAAAGCTGCGCGAAGAGGTCAACAACGACAGATTGCGATTGAGCGCCTCTTCGAGCTTGGCGACTTGGCCGGTGGATTCGACGACCTTGAGCAACACCTCTCCCTGCCGGGTGAGTTCCTGCTGTTGTCGGGCCATCAATCCCGCTGTCTCCCGCAAGGCCTGCTGGACGGAGTCCCAATGCCGGCGGTTATCCTCAGCGAAGTGCTGCTCGCTACGGCTTAGCGCCTCGGAGTGTCGCTTCAAGTTTTCGCCTAGAGCTCGGCTGAGGGCTGTTTCTAGCTGATGTTGTTGCTCGCTGGCCATACCCTGCCAGCGTTGTTGACCTTCGGCTAAGGAGTCTTGCCAGAGTTGGCTCTGCTTCTGGACGACTTCGGCGGTTGCCTGCAGGACTGCGTCGGACATCTGGCGGACGCCTAAAAGCACCGGGTCGCCAGCGGTGCCCAGATTGGTAAATCGGTCAGCGAGTTCCTCTTGGGTGCGTTGATCCACGCGGCGTAGCAAACTCAGCTCTGAGCGATCGAGCCAATACTGCGTGAACATCAATACCATGGACAAAGCCAAAGACAAAGCAGTGGTGTCAAAAGCCCCGCCCAGGGCTGTCAGCACGGTGCTGAGGGTTGCATCGCTGACGTCGACTGACAAGTTGGCGATTGCTTCGGTGAGGCCCATCACCGTGCCCAAGAAGCCCAGCATCGGCACCGCCCAGATGATCACACGCACAAAGGCGTGGCTGGCATGCCGCGTCTCGCTGTCCGCTTCGGCCCAATACTTCAGCTCTTCCTCTAAGCGGTCGGCGGAGTGTTTTCGGCGGACGTGCTCCAGGCCTTCCTCGAGACGCCTGACGAAGTAGGTGTTTCGGAGCCTCTGGGGGAGGAGGGCGATTTCCTCCAGCAGATCTTTGGCTTGGTCGACGGACTGTCCGCCGTCGGGGATCTCTCCCAGCCGCACGTTCTTGAGGGCGGCCTTTTGGGGAAAGAGGGCGAATCCTTTGAGGATTTGAGCAATCAACGCCACAAAGAATAGCACCACAGTGACGTATTCGACCGGGTGCCCGGCGGAATACCGCACAATCAACGGATGGATCGGCAGTTCACCCGAGAAGACCGCTGCGTAAAAAGCACCCGAGAACAGCCCGCCCCACAAAAGCGACGATCCCAAGATGTTCTGCGCGAGGGTTGGTCTGGATTGCGGCACAGTCCTCATCCCTCCTTGTCAGACCTCGCTGTCCGGATGTTCCGTTACAGGGGTCGCCATCCGTTGCTGGGTCCGGAACGCGGTCAACACACACACGTTGCCGCTTGAATCGGCCGTTGCTGCCTGAAACCTCAGCCGAACCGGGAAAATCTGCCAGTTTCGCACAGTTTCTGGTTCTCCGCCAGGCTTTCGACTCAGCACGCCTTACGGCATCGCTTGCCAGATCGCTGTTGCCGTTGCTGGGGCACCTTACACTGGCAGGCAGAGGTGTCGGAAGGGCAGTTGTCCAGCATGACCGGTTCCTGAGCGTTCGACTTGTCCTTCCCCCCTGAACTCCCAGGACCCGTTGGATCCAAGGGATCGCTTCCACTTCAGTCAGCACCCTGATTGTGTTTCGTCAGGTTTGTTTCGTCAGGTTTGTTTCGTCAGGTTTGTTTCGTCAGGTTTGTTTCGTCAGTGTTCTTTCTAATGCTCCAAGAGCGCTCACGACCCCTTTGCCTCGCAGCAACACACGTCTTCACGGCTTGACGACCCCGGCCTGCCCCGGAAAGATGGAGCCCCGATGACATTTGGGCACTTCCCCTTTGGCCCTGACAAGTGCACCAGCAGAGAGGAAACTACCTATGGCGGTTGTCTCCATCCCCGATGAAAACCGCACCATCAGCGATGCTGACCAGATCCGCACCTTTCTGGCACCCTTTGGGATCTGGTACGAGCAATGGGATTTGGGCGAACCTCGGGTCAGCCCTGAGGCCACCAGCGAGCAGATCCTAGAGGCCTACAAGCCGGAGATCGATCGGCTGAAAGCTCAAGGGGGTTATGTCACCGCCGATGTGATCAATGTCACCCCTGAAACCCCCAACTTGCAGGCCCTGCTGGATAAGTTCAACAAGGAACATACCCACAGCGAAGACGAAGTGCGGTTCATCGTCAAAGGCCGCGGAATCTTCCATGTCCACCCCGAAAGCGGGCCGGTCTTTGGAATCCAAGTCGATGGCGGCGACCTGATCAACGTGCCTGCCGGCACCTGTCACTGGTTCGACCTCTGCGAGGAACGGGCCATCCGCGCCATCCGGCTGTTTCTGGACCCCAGCGGTTGGACCCCCCACTACGTCGACAACGGCGTCCACCAGAACTACCAACCCGTCTGCTGGGGACCAACTTACCTCGGCGCTCAAACCGACTTCGGAGATTCGCCCGTTAAGATCTAGGCTCTCACCAGGTTGGGCAGTTCTGGGCAGGCAGTCTCTGGCAAACTCTTCGCAGGTCCACAGGTGCATTTGAGGTGATTCGCTTTTCTGGTCGGGTGATTCTGCTGGATATCGAGGGAACCACCTCCTCGATCAGCTACGTCTATGATGTGCTTTTTCCCTATGCTCGGCAGCAGCTGAGTGACTTCCTCCGCCGCCACTGGGAGAGCCCGGAGGTTGCTCGATCTTGTGATCTCTTGGCAGCCGACTTGGGTCGACCATCTTTTGACGCCTGGCGGCAGGAGGTTTTAGGCCCGCAGTCGGACCAGACGGCTGCCCAGCAGCGGCTGGTGGCCGAGGAAGTGGGCCGGCTGATGGACTCTGATCTGAAGGCCACCGGCTTGAAGGATCTGCAGGGACTGATTTGGAAGGAAGGATACGCCAGCGGGCATCTGCAGTCGCATGTCTTCCCAGATGTGCCACCGGCTCTAAGCCGATGGGTGCAGGCAGGACTGCAGTTGCGGATTTACTCCTCCGGAAGTGTCTCGGCCCAGAAGGTGTTCTTTGCTCACACTCAGGCCGGTGACCTGCTGCGGTTTCTCTCAGGGCACTACGACACGGTCACCGGGCCCAAACGAGAGGCCGCCAGCTATCAAGCCATCGCCGGGGATGCGAATGTCTTGCCAGGTGAGGTCCTCTTTCTCAGCGATGTGACCGCCGAGTTGGATGCCGCTGAGGCGGCTGCGTTGCAAACCGCTTTGGTGGTCCGCCCTGGAAACACGCCCGTCGAACCCAACCACGGTCACCCGGCGATTGAATCCTTCGATCAGATCGAAGTTCACTCAGGGTGAATGCCTCGGGTGAATGCCTCTATGGTCGAGTTGCTTAAAGCTCTGTGGTACGAATGGCTACGGCTGTGGTCCCGGCTGTTCTTTGTGACCGTCTACCGCTGTCGCTGTCAGGGGCGTGAGCTTGTCCCGACCGACGGTGGGGGGATTGTCGTCAGCAACCACCAGAGCCATTTCGACCCAGTTTTGGTGGGAATGGCCTGTCCGCCGCGGCTGCACTTTCTTGCACGCAGCGGGTTGTTTCGCAGTGTTGGCTTTGGGTTGCTGATCCGCTCACTCAATGCCATTCCGGTGGAACGTGATGGACTTGGCTTAGAGGGACTGCGAGAAACCATCCGCCGTCTCAAAGCAGGGAAGTTTGTTCTCGTCTTTCCCGAGGGCACTCGCACCCCAGACGGAGAGCTGCATGCCATCAAGCCGGGTCTGGCCACCGTTGCCAAGAGGGCTGGGGTGCCGATCGTTCCGGTGGCGTTGGTTGGGGCCTTTGAGATATGGCCTCGCCAGCAGCATCTGCCCAACACTGAGGGTTGGTTGGAGATTGTCTTCGGGGAGCCGATCACCCCTGAGGCGATCGCTCGCCTCGATCAACGAGCGTTGATTTTGGAGGTGGAACGGCGAATGCGTGAGTGCTTTGAACACGCCCGTCAGCTCCGACGCCGACGAATGCCCAAAGGGCGGCCAGTTGACAAGCGGCCAGTTGACAAGCGGCCAGTTGACAAGTGGCAAGCTGACAAGCGGCAAGCCGAGAGTGGGCAAGCCGAAGAGGGTCAGGTTGAACAGGCAACCTCCTCAGAGTAGTTCCCCAAGGCCGAGGTTCTCGGGAGCTCTCCCAGCAGCCAAGACTCAACCAAGGCAGGCCGCTGTGGGCAGACGCGAATGAAGTGCCAAGAGATCGGGCGTTATGGACCCGCTCGTCGATGGTGGTTGTTCTTGGTCTGTGGCGAGAGAGGTGCTGGACCCCGGGAGGTTTTCAGACAAACCGTGAATGGGTTTGCAACCTCGCGGGGTGCCGAGCGATTGCCAACAACGTTGCAGGAGTTGGAGGGTGATCAACGTGCCCAAGGATCGCTCTCAGAATGATTCGAGAAGGGCGATCCTTTGGCTGGGTTGCCTGAAGATGGACATCGTTGGTGGAACGATCTCTGAGGCCTGTTGAGGCCCGACGAGTCGAGAAAACCGACGATGGCTGGGCTTTCCCAACGTGATTATCTCCGGGTCGCTTTGAAGCAGCCCGGTTGCAAGACTGATTTGCAAGCAAATCAGTTAGTTTGTTCAGCAGAAGACAGTTTCTCTGGTCCTCATCGGTTCCAGGAGAACCGTCAACGTACTGGCTGAAGCTTGTGCTAGATAAGCCGTTTTCTAGCCAAGTGTTTCTGGCCAAGTTCTTTTAGCCAAGTTTATCCTGGCAGGATTTGAGATGGCCAGATGAGATGGAATTGGGCTGCGATCACATTGGGGTGACTGAGGAGGCCCTGGGGCCCTTGCCTTTTTCACCGCCTCCGGAATCGACTTGGTATTCCACACGTTGTCCTTCGGTCAATCGATCGAAACCGCGGTTGGCAACGATCGAGTGGTGGAAGAAGACGTCAGCCCCGTCATTTGTCTGGATGAAACCAAAACCCTTGTCGTGGACCAACTTTTTGATTGTCCCCACAGGCATACTCGCCACTCCTGAAAAAACAGAAACACACTCACAAGAACAAACCGCAGAATGAGAATAGCCGGATGGGTTGTTCCTCAAGAAGCAGACGACTCCAGCGGTTCTCGAATTCTGGGTTGTTACGCACGGGAAAGACCCCCTTGAGGCCATCGAGCAGGTGACAATCGCCTGTTCGAGGCTTCTGGTCACTGTTGGTCAGCAGTTTCTCGTGAAGGGCATTCTGTCACCGTTTGTCGGTTGAGAAGGAATCCCGTCACAGAAACTGCCACCACAGGGATCTTCGGAAATCATTGGCTTGCCAAACGCCCCTACCAAACGCCCCGACCAAAGTCACTCAAGCAGAACAACTCGAGATTGGCCAAGAGAGACTAGCATCCCCACGATGTTGGGGGGTCACTCCACCCTGTCGAGATTGTCTGCCCGGCAAGATCCTCTGGCCACACGATTGCGTTGGCCAAGAGTGATGGCACTGCCGAAAAAAACAGCTCGACCGATCAAGTTCAACCAACCAAGGCCAACCAATCGGACTCTATTTGGAGAGTCGTTGAAGAGTTGCTCACAACCGAACAATCGGGGAGGGCCACTTGGGGTGTCGCAGCTGGGGGTTGGAGCGTGCTATCAGTCCAGACAACCCAGAATGAAAGGTTGAATGGTGGATGATGTTGGAGAGTTGCCAAGACCTTTGGCAAACGCAACAAAGCTCAGACCGCTGACACCATTGATCTCAAATCACTGCTTTGGGGAACGAATTCACGGTGAAATCGCCCCATCAACAGTCCAATCCATACACGTCAGCGGCCTGCAGTGGAAGAAAAGAAGCCATCAGGCGGATCAGCTTGTCTCGTAACCCGCCACCTCTCGTTTTGGACCCGGATTCCTGTAGTAGCCAGATTTCCGTGGCAACCCCATTGATACCCGGGTACCATCGACCGGTTCGCGAGAATGAATTCTTGAGAACAGGATCGGTTGGCTTCCAGGGCTGGTTTTGGGTCTCCCATCCTGAGGATGTGTCTTCAGGAGAAAAAAACGTGAGGTGTGTCTTGACTCCAGCAAGGGCAGACGTCTACCGGAGGATTATACAACCCGTAAACCGCCACACAAGTGAGAATTGGGGAAATCGTCACCTCTGATGGACCCCGGTCGCCGAGACTGCTGATTGCCCTGGATGTGTGCGGAGCCTCGCTCCAGCGTGGCCTTCTTGGACTCCTGGCCTAGGGCCAGGCTTGCTCCCCGCCAGGCAATGGCTGGTGGGCCTGAGTTCAGCCGGAGTTTGACTGGCAGAGGTCGCCATGCCAAGCTGGAACCGAATCAGCTGGCAGAACCTTGGCCTTTGGCAAGACTGTTTGGGGCGTTCTCTGGCAAGACGCTTCAGGAAAGTCCTCGAGTTGGACTGTCGAGGATGTGGCCATTGCCCAGCCCTAGTGGTCGGTTTCCTTCTGATTTGGCAGTTGGTTCTCGTGGAATCGGGGATTTCACGTCCAACCGACTGCCAAATCAGAAGGAAACAAGGCACTAGCAAGGCGGTCTGGAAAGCCGGTGATCTCCGGCAGCGTGTGAGCGTTAGAAAGAGAGGTGATGGGTTCACAATCGCGAGCCAACGGCAGCGCCCCAACCCGCCGTTCCTGCAGGCCAAATCCAGCTGAAGGCTTCACCGAAGGCACGCACCAACGGAAGCACGCACCAACGGAAGCACGCACCAACGGAAGCACGCACCAACGGGAGCACGCACCAACGGGAACACACCAATAGAGGCACTTCGCCGTGGACGGTTGCCCAATTCGATCACCCTTGCCGCACACTGTTCTCTCGCTCGCACTCCGACAACCCTTCGGAATCCCACAAGACCTGACAACCTGGCAAATTCATGAAATCGGACAGCCTGACGGAGTTCACCAGGCCCATCCCGAGGACCCCCAACTGGATGCTGGTGAGAGCCCGGAGTTCTGGAGGTCTGAGTCGTTGTGGCTTGCGTGGTGTTGTGCTGAGTGTGAGTGTCCTGAGCTTTGGGGTTCTTTCGGCCGCAGCAGTTGCCCAGGTCGACCGGGCCCACCAGCTCAAGCATGACAAGGGACTGACGACGCCTGAGCTCCCTTTTCGGTCGTTGCCAAATCCCCAAGCTCAACAACTTACCCAGCCGGCTCTGCCGGTCGGAGCTCTTGGCCGATTGATGATCCCCGGCGACGTGCAAGCCTCAATCGGGAGTGTGGCCTGGAGTCCCGACGGCCGCTTGGTGGCCGTCGGCGACCACCAATCCCAACTCGCTCTCTGGCGGGCTGATGGACGATTTGTGCGGACCTTTCAGCCGACCTCAGTCCAGCCCGAACAACAGCATCAGAACCAACCTCACCAAATTCAGGGGCACCACGGGCGAATCCAAACGGTGCTCTTCTCTCCCGATTCTCGCACGCTCATCACCGCCGGGCTCGATGGCAAGGTCCTGTTCTGGAATATCGCCAACGGGACTCTCCAAAGCCAGCTTCCCAAGCACCGAGTTGGCATCCAGTCCGCAGCCCTCAGCCCAGACGGACGCCTTCTGGCAACAGGCTCCCGTGATTGGCTCGCTCGGATCTGGGACCTATCCTCCGGCAAGCTCCTCCAGACCTTGCAAGGCCAAGAAGGCTGGGTTGAGGGAATCGCTTTTCTGCCTGAGACCTCCTGGCCCTCTTGGAATGCCCAACGCCCTGTGCCGGATCCACCTCCGCAACAACAACCTCAATCCCGACCATCCGAGACAAGCCAACAACCTCCTCAGCTCCAGAAGCGTGCTCAGCCGTCGGGTCCCAGCCTGGTCGTCTCCATCGCCAAAAGCAGTGACCGGCCGATTCGCCTCTGGTGCCTCCAGGGAGAACCAGGACCAACTTTGCCTCGACATGGTCATCCAAACAAGAAACTCTATGCCTTGGCTGCCTCGCCGACTGAGCCACTGGTGGCCGTCGGTGGGGAGCAACAGGTGGTTCGCCTTTGGGATATCCGACTGCAACGGCCGGTTCGGCGGTTAGTGGGGCACACCGGTGAGGTTCGAGCGTTGAGCTTCAGCCCCGATGGGCGTCTTCTGGCCAGTGGGTCGGTGGATAACACCGTTCGGATTTGGGAGGTAGATACGGGGCAGCAGGTCCTGTGTCTCAACGGCCATCGGTCGGCCGTTCTGACGGTTGCCTTCAGTCCCGATGGGCGTCGACTGGCCAGTGGTTCAGTCGGTGGCAATGCAGGCCTTTACATCTGGGATCTGGGTCTGGCGACGATGGTCTCTTCTGCGGCTGAGCGGCTGACGGATCGGACCCCACTGGGTCTCTGGCGGACACTAGCTTCGGACGATGCTGAAGCAGCCTATGCTGCTCTCTGGGAGCTGCACGCACGTCCTGAGGCGGCTGTGCAATTTGGGCGGCAGGCGGCCCAGCGGCGAGAGAAAACCGACGTGCGGGCCGCCATCGACCAGTGGATTACTGATCTGGGGCACGACGACTATTCTCGTCGCCAGACTGCTACTGAGTCGCTGTTGGAACTGCTCCCTCTGGCAATCGAGCCCTTACAGGCCGCCTTGAACCAAGGACAATCTGCAGAAAGCCGACACCGAATTGAGCAACTCCTGCGGATCGACCACTTTCCAGCCGTTTCTCAACCACACACTCGTCGTGCCGTTCGAGTCCTTCAAGTCCTTGAGCGTCTGGGAACCTCGGATGCCAAAGAAGTCCTCCAAAGGTGGGCTGATGGTGCCCCGAGTCGGCGTCCCACCCGGGATGCCTGGGGAGCGTTGCGGCGGTTGGCTACTAAAGAGGCACCAGCCCCTGTCCGTCCACCTGGGCCCTCCGATTCCCGCTGAAGACAATTGTGTTGGAGTAGGAAATGAGGCCCAACTCAGAGGCTTTAGTTCCTGATGATCAAGTCCTCGGAGTCCGTGGGCTTGTCTTGGTTGGGTTGCTGTTGTCCGTCTGGCTTTGCGGAAACCGGCCGACCACGTGGTGCTTGCGGCAACTGCTTCAAAAACTCGGTGGCCTCTTGGAATTCGGGATCGATCTTCAGGGCTCGTAGGCACAAGACAACCGCTTGATCAAATTGTTCTTTCTTGGCCGCCTTTTGGGCCTCTTCGAACCACTTTTGCTTGATGGCACTGAGTAAGTTTTGGGCGTCCACACTGGTGGGGTCCAGTTGGAGGGCTTTCCGGCAGAGGGTTTCTGCAGAATCGAGGCTGTTGGTGGCCACAACAGCTTGTCGGGCCAACACAATAAGTTTTTTAAGATCCTGATTGAGGGCCAAGCGGGCTTCAACAAGCCCATCACTGCCAGGAAGGGGCAAGCGGATCCCACCATCAGAACGGTTTCTCTCAACCAATTCAGGAAGATAGCTATGAGTGTCGTCTGAGGGCAGCGGCTCAACGGTCCAGGTGAGCTGCCGTTTTCGAGGACCGCCCGGCAGAGGAACCTCCAGAACCCAAGTGACCTCGAACTGTGGTGGGAGCTGGCCGCGGCCGATGAGTACCGAATCCCGGTCGCTCCGCAGCGGAGGGGCTTTCTTGGGAAGGGTTTCCGCAAATTGCCGGGGGAGTTTGGCCTCCACAGTCCAGAAAACTGAGGCCCTCACGGCGTTAGCTAAGTAATGGGCATATTTCTTGGCTGGGAAGTCTGTGTGTTCCACGGCAACCACCCCACCGGTGTGGTTGGCGATCGTTGCTAACAAGGGCGTGTCCACACGGGGGCCAACGGCGTAAGAGTTCACCGAGATGCGGGCTTGGGCCAGCTGAGAGACCAACTGGGCGAGTGTTTCGGGCACCACCAGCTGAGCGGCGCTGAGGCCGTCGCCAATGTAGAGAACAACTTGGGGGTCTGGGTTGGACGAATCAAAAGCTTGTTGGGCTGCCTTCAGGGCATCTGGCAAGTCGGTTGCTCCCAGGGGAGTGCGTAGCTTCAGCTTCTTCAGTGATTGGGAGAACGCATCCGACTGCGGGCTCACAAACTTGGGCGTCAGCGGCACCGCTTGGACATCAACAGCAAACAATTTGACCAGATCGTTGGGCCGTAAGCGTTTGACGAGTTCTTCCAACACTGCCAGTGCCTTGGTCCGAGCGTAACCCGTCTGGCTCGCTGAGGTGTCAAACAGGAGCACAATTTGACGCGGCGCTGTCTCTGCACGATTCACGTCGGCCGAAAGACTCAATGCAAAGAAGGATTCCCCATCAGGCCGAGTATACGTCCAGCATCGTGCCTTGCCGGCTTGGGGTTGGCCGGCTTGGGGTTGGCCGGCTAGCTGGCCAAGGGCGGGTTGAGTGAAACCGTCCAGGAAGAGATTGAAGATCAGAAGTAGACAGGTTAGAACAATCTCTTGCTTCCGCCTGCTGATGATCCGACAGCCAGCAGCTCGGAAAACAGCAGCTCGGAAAACAGCAGCTCGGAAAACAGCAGCTCGGAAAACAGCAGCTTTAAGAGGCGGGGTTGTTGGCCCGAAGGAGGGCACTTTTTGGTTGGAATGCAGGTGTTGGTGTGGCATCGTGAGCCTCTGAGTCCGTTCCAGGTTTGGCGTTGCTGGTCTGTGAGCGAGAATCGGAGAAGTCACCCAGGTTCCCGTTGAGTGAAAGTTGGTCAGTTAGTGCCGGCCAGTCAGTGCCGGCCAGTCAGTGTTGGCCAGTCAGTGTTGGCCAGTCAGTGTTGGCCAGTCAGTGTCGGCCAGTCAGTGTCGGCCAGTGAAGTTGGTCGGCCATCACCAAGGCACTCTTGGGCGCCTGGGTGAGTGTGCTGGGATGGTGGCGAAGTCTGCTGGGTTGCAAAACCCCGCGGTTGCAAGTGCCAGAGTTCCTCGAGCAGTTGGGGACAAGCAGTGCCTGAGGGCTGCCCCCTCAATCAGCTACCTCAAACACCCAACTACGAGGTCGGTTTTTTTCTGAGAAATTGCTTGACGGTCTTTCGCGTGGACAATTATGATCGCCAAAAGGCTAGGTGAAACAGCACCACTTCCGTTGCGACTCTTCGCAAAACGTTGGCGGGAACATTCGGGTTGGAATCCTCCCACAATCAGCTTTGACTTGGTCAAGCAAAACCTTTTCTCTGTGATTCCAAAACCGCTCGACGATCACCCCTTCGACCCCATTGTGGATTCTAGCCAAACGAAGCATCCGGATGAGGCCGTACTGCCAGCAGCCGCAGTCTGGATGGGATCTCTGTATCTCAAGAATTCCAACAGTCCAACAGCGGTTGGATCCAGAAAAGCCTGGACAGTTTGTCGGTACCTGCTGCGAGAACGTTGAGTTGGGCGGACCATGACGTTGCTGGGATGGGGCGGTTGCGTCGGGAAGTTTCGACTCCGATGAGGCTGCCAACTCAGAGTCTGTCCGAAATAGTGGTGGAGGCACAACGGCTGGTGGCTCACGGGTCTTGATGCAACGAATCCTCGTTGTGCCGGGACACTTTTCGGACAGTCACTCAGTTGTCTTCTGCCTGAAAGGGAAATGAGTGATGCCCGAGAAACGAGGTGATGGCTGATTGCGGCGGTTGCATGGGAAGAGAGGGCTTGGAGTGGAAGAATGGGATTGCGCCCACAATGGACCATTTGGGGAGCAATCTGTGGCCTCCAAAACACGATTCCAGCGGATCGGTTCCCACAAACGGTCGATCAATCTATCAACGCCTTAAGTGAACAGCCAGGTTTTCGGGTTGACTGCCAGGCTCAACAATACAATTGTGCAACTCCCCAATCTGAACCAATTCGGTCGAGACCGTGGGATCTGGCAACTTGTTTGTGCCAACTTTTTGCAAACCAGGGGACGGGGAGTTGCCGGAGGCCCCAACTCCGAGTATCAACAAACTCAGAAATCATCGAAATCATTGGCAATCGGGTATCTGATCGATTCTTCTTGGGATCTTCACTGCGGCAGTCTTGGGCTTTTGCGAACATTCATCACCTAACACCCGGGAAATTGTTAGAGGAAGGGTCTGTTCCACGAAGCTCCTTTTGCCGGGAGTCACCTTTCCTCCCCCCCCAAAGATCCCAGCAAGAACCGATTGATCCCAAGAAAAACCGATCCCAAGAAAAACCGATCTCAAGAAAAACTGATTCAGAGAAGTTTGCAGCTCAAACGTTTCCCTTGTCACCACAATTGCGTTTCAAGAGAAAGTTACCCCAAGCCAAAAAAAGCCAAGCTAAAGGAAAGCCTAGCCTGAGGAAAGCCTGGCTCGAGGAAAGCCTGGCCTCTCGGGATCCGGGTCCTGACAACCGGTTGCTGGCAGGATACGGTGGTATGTAGCTGGCATTTTATCTTGGAACGATTGTGATTTTGGGACAAGCAGCCCCCAAGGCTGATATTCCTGAACCTCGTGCATTTGGACTCGAAGGCGGACGCAAAGTTATGTCTCTTGCGGTTGAGACGTATAAACAGTTGCTCTGCACCAGCGGTCTGGTACCTCCAGCTCAATTAGAGCAGGCGATCCAACAACTGAATCAGCGGTTCCCCACCCGACCGCTGGACAGTCAGGTGCTCAGCCAACACCTTCTTGAAAAGCAACTGATTACTCCTTGGCAAAACAGCAAGTTGATGAAGGGCTGTTCCAAGGGGTTTTTCATCGGCCGATACAAGCTGCTGGCGCACTTGGGCACCGGTGGAATGAGCCGGGTCTACCTGGCCATTCACACGATGATGAAGCGTCGCGTGGCCATCAAAGTGCTCAACCAAAAGCTCACCGAAAGTCCGTCTCACCTGGAACGGTTTCTCCGCGAAAGCCAAGCAGCCGCTGCCTTGGATCACCCGAACGTTGTTCGAGCCTACGACGTCGATTGTGATCGAGGGTTGTACTACTTCGTCATGGAATACGTCGAGGGCCCCACTCTCCAGAGTCTGGTGGAAAAAGGTGGTCCGCTTGCCTATAACCTCTGTGCCGATTATATCCGTCAGTCGGCTTTGGGCCTGCAACACGCCCATGAGGCTTCCTTGGTCCACCGCGATGTGAAACCCGGCAACCTCCTGGTCAATGGCAAAGGGGTGGTCAAAGTCCTCGACTTGGGGATGGTCCGCTTAACAAGCGATGAAGTCCGCTCGATCACCATCCAGTTCAACGAGAGCATGCTGGGGACGGCCGATTACTTGGCCCCAGAACAGGCCCTGGATAGCCACCATGTTGACGGCCGTGCAGATATCTATGCTTTGGGCTGCACCTTCTATTTCTGTCTGACAGGTCATCCACCCTTCCCCGATGGGTCGATGGCGATGCGTCTGATGCGGCACCAGAGTGAGGAACCAGCACCGGTTGCCAATGATCGCCCGGATGTTCCTGAGGAGCTGGTGGCGGTCCTCAGCAAGATGATGGCCAAGAACCCAGATACCCGGTATCAAACCTCTCTGGAGGTGGCCAACGATCTCCAGGCTTGGCTGGATTCTCAGCGACCAGCTGGGGGCAATGTCCTTGGCGAGATTCCCGGAGCCGCTCAACCCGGAGATACCGTCGCCGGCAGCGCCCCCTACACCGTTGTCGGTGATCAAAGCCCTCCTCATAACCCACTGCCGGGCACTCACGGCGGGCAAGCTGCTGAGATGCAACACGATCCCGCACAGATCCTGCCGACAGAGGCCCCCAAACCCCGAGACTCCGCACCTTCGCTCTCGGATATTCAGTCCGCCTCCAGCGTGAGCTTGGGAGGACGGCCGGAAGACTACAATACCTGGAAGTACCGGCACTTCGAAAATGCCATGATCGAGGCTGATCCTAAGTTCAGCCAAGCTATCGCCACCTTGTGCCGAAAGCACCCTGGGCACGACAAAGTCGTGGCCTTTTTAGTGCGGTTGATCAGCAGCCCGGCGGCGGCCAGCAATCCTCTGACGCCAGATGTCCTTCGGTCGTTGGTGGATCATCTTGGTCTGATGCGGACCAAAACGGCTGTCAAAACGCTGATGAGGATTGTTGTTGGTGCTGTCAATCTGCAAGTCAACGACCCATTGGCCGTCCGTCTGGCTTTGGACGCCCTGGCCAAGACCGGCGTGATCGAGGCAGAGAAGTTTTTGGCCGAAGTGATCGCCAACGCTGAAGACGCCCGGCCAGCCGGCAAGACTGCCATCACCCCGGCTGACCTCCGACAACGAGCCGTCGAGGCACTTCAGGGGCGAGTCTCCGACCGGTTGGCCCAAGAACTCCGCACTCGCTTGAGCTATCGCTCCCTCAACCCTCCTGGACGCCAGGCAATCGAAAGCGTGCTCGGAAGCGCCAAAGCCTGAGGCCTCCGCGATGGCTGAGGAAACCCGGCTGGTTCCCTGATGTACCTTTTCTGCAGCAGCCCGGTGGCTTGATTCCAAATGCTTGCCCCATTCCCTGATCACGCAACACCGCTGACGACGGCGTATCTCAACACAACAGCCTCCCGAAAAGAAGCTTGCCCTTGACAAAACCAAGGTCACCAGCTCGCCACTGGTGGCCCGGACAAACCCTACCTCTGGAAATCTGCCCGGACAAAACGACCCACAACCGCACATCAGCTCCGCTTGTTTGCCCAGAGCAACTTCCCTGGTAACTGGTGGCCTGAAGCGCTTGCCAGCTGATCACTCAAGTTGGACAATCTGTTTGACTTGGGATGCCCCAGAGCATACCAGTTCAGGTGGTATCGTTTTGACGGATCGGGCGTTGATGATCGGTGACACCGGCCAACCCCTTCTCCAAAAACCAAACGACTCACCCCAAAGGCAACGTTGGCCAACGACGGACCAGGCGTTCACCTCTGGAGCGATCGCATCGTGAGTCCCCACAGATTTCAGTAAGTTCCCACAGACCTCAGTGAGCCCCCAGACCTCAGAGCGTCGGCTCACCACCAGAGAAGCTGTCCAGTCCGTTGGGGCGTAGCCAGAGAACTCTTGCGATATTCAGGGTCCAGTTCCCCGATGTGGCCAGTGCCTGACCTGGGTCGGTCGGCACCCATTGAAGTGGAAACTCCTCACAAGCTGCTGGAACGAACCAAGATTGCCTAGCAAACGTTCACCAGCCAGGCGACTGAGGAACTGCCGGCCGGAGCAACACCCGGTCCCGATTTCTGGGTCAGCTTTTTCGGGCCCTTTTCAAATGGGAGCCCGACCAGCACGAACAACTCGTCAGTCAGAATGCTGGATGGGGAAGTCGTCGACTGCTCACCCCTGCAGGAGAATAAACTCTACCAGGATGGACCAGGTCCCAAGGTGTCTGTGGGTGTTTGACCCCCTTGTGCGGGGTGAGCTCCTTAGTTCGACTGTTCCAGATTGTGGCAGAGGCCCAACCTGGAGGGCCCTCAACAGGTCCATGCGGCAACCTAGGGCTGGGCAATGGCCACATCCTCGACAGTTCTATTCGGGTGTTGGTTACTTGCAGGCCCAGTGTGTTAGGGGCTGAACAAGGCTCGACCGACAGATCCCAACGAACGGGGCTTAGAAACGTTTCCGACCCAGGACGGGAGCCCAGACAGCCCAGGAGCCCGGGAAGGCAGGATTTTTCACCTTCGATCCCACAAAACCTTTCCGAGAGTCGAGAGTTTCAACATCAGGGTGCTCTGGTTGGTCTGGCCAGAGGCAGGCGAGTTCTGGCGGGTGTGGAATGGCAGGTGAGTTCTGGAATGGCCCCTATGCCAAGCGGGAGCAGAGCAACCATGATCGAGATCAAGAGCCGGACCGGCCGGATCTTAACAGTAGTGGAATCCGAAACGCTCACCGGCGTGCACCTTCATCATCAATGGCTCACCGGGGCCCAACTGGATCACCAAGATCTTTCCCAAGCGATTTTGTGTCTTTCCAACCTTCAGGATGCTGTCCTTCGGGAATCCAAGTTGGTCGGCGCCGATTTGACGGATGCCCATCTGACCCGGAGCGACCTCACAGCCGCCGATTTGTCTCATGCCAATCTGAGCTTCGCCCAGATGCAAGAAAGCGTCTTGGTGGGCGCGTCCCTGCGGTTTGCTGACCTGCAGAACACGGACCTGACAGGTTCTGATCTCAGCCAGGCCGTCTGCGAGGGAGCCAACCTGCACAGCGCCGATCTGACCGATGTTGTGCTGACAGGGGCCAATCTCACCCGAGCGAACCTCAGCTATGCCATCCTCGGTGGGGCCGACCTGCGGGGAGCCATCCTCTCAACTGTGCGAATGACCTCCGCACTGTACGACGAGGATACCGAATGGCCCGACGGGTTCGACCCCACCCGACACGGAGCCCTGCTGGTGACAGAACCCAAAGCACGTGGCTGGCGATGGTGGGGATGGTGGCGGTGAGAACCCCGTTGACTCACCAGCACTCCATCCAGACAAGCCTCAGGAGATCAGCCTCAGCACCGTCGTTGGCCTTGGTGCTGGCCGTGCTTGTCCGGGGCGAGGCTGTGCCGGTGGTCTCCTCGCGATGGTGTTGCAGTGGTTGTCTGTCCTAGTGGTTGGTTTCCTTCTGATTTGGCAGTTGGTTCTCGTGGAATCGGGGGATCCACGTCCAACCGACTGCCAAAATCAACCGACTGCCAAAATCAACCGACTGCTAAAATCAACCGACTGCTAAAATCATAGGAAACAAGGCACTACTGAGCCTCAGATAAGTCTGCGACCAAAGGGCGACCAACGGAAGCCCGGATTGCCGGACGAAACGCCCCGCTTCGTCGAAGACTTTTCAGGGAATCAGTAGGTTGTTGGCCAAGGTCCAACCTGTCGGACACTCAACAGGTCCATGCACCACATCGTGGTAGGCCACGGCCACAGCTGGGACAGTCCAACCACTGAGGTTGGGAAATTCTCGGCTCGCCCGATTTGTGGAAAAGGCAGCCAAGATCAGTGGTCCTTGGCGTGGTTTCCGCGGTTGGGACGAGCAAGCAGGTTCCCAGAAATCAGTATGAGGTCATCCGGGGAAACCTGAGGGATCTTCCAGGAGGTGTTTTCTGGGTCAGCCGGGTTAAGGATCTTTCTTGCGGGGGGTCCAAGACTCATCTCGTTGGAAGAACATCATGTGCTGCCATGGGAGTTCGTCGTACTCTTCGGCGAGCTTGAACCCGTTGGCGGTCAGCTCTTTGTTGACTTGCTTCTTGCTCATCTTATGCAGAAGCTTGATCGGCACATTGGGATCTTCTAAGCGAAATTCTACCAAAACCACCCGGCCTTTGGGTTTCAGGCACTTGCGGATTTGTTGGAGCATCAGTTGTGGGTGGCTGAATTCGTGATAGACATCAACTAAGAGCACTGTATCGACTTGACCTTCCGGCAAATGAGGGTCGATCACCGACCCCAAGATGAGTTTGATACGATCTAGAAGCTCGCCGGGTTTCTGCTCTTGGTCTTCAGCCCGGGCTTTGAGCTTGCTGAGCATTTGCGGCTGAATATCAACAGCCAGCACCTTTCCTTTTTCCCCCACCATCTTGGCCATTTGCAAAGTGTAAAACCCGTTGCCACACCCTAAGTCACAGACGGTTTGGCCCGGTCGGACCTTGAGAGCCTTCAGCATCTTGCTACAGTCTTCTTCCCGCTCTCGACTCTCCCGGATCAACCAGGGAGCACCCGCGTAGTGCATTGTCTGGGCAATCCGTCGACCGAGGTAAGTCGTCCTCGCCGGTGGGATCATGGGGGGATCAGCGTCTTCAGCCTGACCCTGCTGATTCTGCTGGCCCGTTTGCCCACCTGCCAGAAGCCTGTCTGGCCCGATCAGAACCAGCCAACCCAGAAGCGGGACGATAAGGCTGATCTTGCTATACTTGAGGAAAATTCTTGCTCGTCCGAAACGCGAGGACCGGCGGAATGATGACTGATCTGGCAGCGTTGCCTCACGACCGGACGAGCTAAGATTCTCCTCAACCTCAGTAGGCTGAGTCAGGGCAGCAAGATTGGCACAGATGCGGAACATTCCTTAGGTCTCCGGAGTGAAAGGCACAGCGGGCGTTGCGCTCAGGAAATGGAGCAACAGTCCAAAGCACCGATGGAATCAGGGAGCCCAGTTGCCTCAGCTGGACAGACTGATGAGAGGGTATCTCATGAAATGGATTCGAGCGCCGCGGCGAGATCAGCAATTAAGTCTTCACTGTTTTCAAGCCCACAGGACATCCGAATCATGTTATCGGCGATGCCAAATCTCTGACGGTCTTCTGGGGTGCACTTGTAGTAGCTCATAACGAGGGGTTGCTCGATCAGCGACTCTGCCCCACCCAAACTGGGAGCGATTCTGGGGATCTTGACGGAGTCGACCACTCGAGCCCCGGTTCTCCAATCTTGGTCTTTCAGCAGAAAGGTGACCAATCCCCCGAAGCCACGCATCGTTCTGACAGCAACGTCATGATAAGGATGAGACTTCAACCCAGGGTAGAATACCCGTTCGACCTGAGGGTGGTTCTCCAAAAACTGTGCAATCGCCAAGCCGTTTTCGTTATGACGCTGCATCCGCAGTTCAAAGGTTTTTAGGCCCCGCTGCAGTAAGTAGATATTATGAGGTGAGTTGATTCCGCCGGTGATACCGCGGAGTTTCCGGACTGGCTCCAGGGCCTCACGGCGACCACAGAGCACCCCGGCCAGCAGGTCGTTATGGCCGGCCAGATACTTGGTCGCTGAGTGGAGGACGTAGTCGACACCAGCGGCGATCGGCTGCAGGTTGTAAGGGGTTGCCAGAGTCGCGTCGATGAGCGTTTCGACCTGATGGCCTCGCCCGATGTCTACGAACCGTTCCAGGTCAACCACACTCAGATGAGGGTTGGTCGGCGACTCGCTGACCAGCAGACGGGTGTTCGGGGTAATGGCGGCTTCCATGGCTTGGTAATCGCCGGTCTTCACCTGACGAGTGACCACGCCGAAGCGGGAGAGGTGTTTGGTGCAGAACTCGCGGCTGCGGTGATAACACTCGTCAAAGAAGACGATTTCGTCGCCAGCGTTGAGCTTGGCCATCAACAGGCCCACGATGGCGGCCATGCCAGTGCTAAAGAGCAAGCCGTCTTCGGCGCCATCCAGTTGGGCGAGCTTTTTCTCGATGACCTTCTCGCCGGGGTTGCCATAACGCCCGTATTCCTCGCGAGGTTGCTCCTGTTCGATGAAATCGATCACCTGCTGGGTCGTTGCGAACGTGTAAGTCGCCGCACAATAGATGGGATCGGTGATGGAGTCGCCGGCTTTCTGGCGAGCTTCGCCAGCGTGGATTGCTTCTGTGGAGAAGCCATATTGGTGGGGCGTCTCCGTGGGGCAGGAACGTTGGGCCAACGAGACTGAGGAGGAGCCGTTTGCAGAGGTGCGTGGAAGAGCCTCAACACCATTTGACGAGTTGCTGGCCATCAGTGTGTCTTTCGAGAGGTGTTCGGAAACAGCACATTCGGACGATGGGAGGTCGATAGCCGACCTTGCAGGGATCGGCCGTTGGCGAACTCCCCATCTGTCCAGAGTGCTGACCCGCCCTCAAAGACAGGCCGCAGCAGGACCCCCAGAATTGGAACGGTCAGAGTCCAACATCTAGCGAAATGCCAGGAGGATTCTCATCGAAGGTTCCAAACCCCCTTTGGCTAAGGCCATCATGGAGAGAGGCCACCTCGGGGTGGGGAGTTGGGGCGGGATCTCAAAGGCCTGTTGAGGAAACCACCGCTTCGGGTAAACCAGTGTGATTGGCCAATGGGTGCGGTAAGTTGAGCTCAGATTGGCTTTGATTGATCCCGAGATGATAGCTCTTTAGCAGATGAAGGCTGCAAGCGGCCACAAATCCCTGACGCAACATACTGTAACCGGCCCTTGGAAAATGGGCAACCCAGTCTCGTTCAGCACGACCGGCCTGAACAGCAACCACCGGCCTGAACAGCAACCACCGGCCTGAACAGCAACCACCGGCCCAGCAAATCCAAGAAGGGCTCGAGCTTGCACGGTTGCAAGGATCATTTCCCGGTCATCCTCGTTGGAGATCATCTCAATCGACCAGCGAGAGCCAACCCCACGGCTTGGGAGTGGCTTGAGTCGGATTTGGTTTCTGATGGTTGTGCTGCTGTTGAATCGCTGGTCTTAGGAGCGTTTCGTACCTCCTCCGGTGTCTGGGTGTCTTTGGTTCAGGTGTTGTTTCTGTGAGCGTTGTTTCTGGAAGCGTTTGTTCTGGGGGCGGGTCTGCCAAGGCTGGCCTGCTTTATCAAGTTTCTCCTAGAGGAGTGTGGCCATGCTTTGCTCGATTTCGGTTTGCGTGAAGGCAGTTCGCGTGAGGCTCAGGCCTGTGAGGCGATTATGTGGGAAACAGAAGTATGTGATTTCAGGGGCGATTGTTCTGAGCTTGCTGCTTGGCGGGTTTTGGCCAGGTCAGTTTCTTGGGGCTGCCGAGAAGCTTTCGCTCAAGTACATCCCTTCGACGCCGGTGGCTGCAGCGGTGGTGTATCCGAAGCGGATGTTCGACCGCAAGGAGTTTGAGCTGATGCCGTTGGAAGTGCTCCAGGCGGTGGGTTTGCAAGAGCTCGGCTTGGATCCGCTGCAGGTTGAGCAGATTGTATTCTTCGGCGTGCCCAATCCTCTGATCAACCCGCCGGTGGACTACGGGCTGGTTGTCAGATTTGCCCAGCCGGTCGACCAGGGCAAAGCCCTGCAGCAGTTGCCCCTCCGGTTTCAGCAGAAGACCTACAAAGGCTTGACCCTGAACGTTCCGACCTTCGACAGAGGTCCCCAACCCCCTGTAGTCCTGCCGTCCTACTGCTGGGCTGATGAGAAGACCTTGTTGGTGGCAACCAACTGGACCTTGAAGATGATGATCACTGCGGATGGGACCAATGCCGAGAGCCCTCTGCTGAGGAGGTTGGCCCAACAGGATGACTCTGCCGATCTCTTGGTGGTCGTGGCCATGACTCCGTTACGTGCCATCATCACCGGCACGCTGGGGGCCCTCCGCGAACAACTCCCGTCGCAGCTGGAGCCGTTTCAGGAGGTCCCTGCGTTGGTTGAGGTGATCGAGTTGGAGGCCATCATCAAATCCACCTCGATGGTTGCTTTGCATCATATCTGTGACGACCAGGCCGATGCCAAGGAACTGGAGGGGCTTCTCCAGCAGGGCCGTCAATTGGGAGAGAGTTTGCTCGACCAACAGGTGGCCCGATTGAGTCAAAGCAGCAATGCCGAAGAACGAGCGATTGCCAAGTATATTCAAAGAATCCGCCAGCCGCTGATTGACTTGTTCATGCCCAAGCGACGGGGTCGGAAGCTGACGACCCGGGTCGAGTTTCAGCCCAACCTCCCTCAGCTCTCGTTGCTCTCGGGGATTCTTGTGCCAGCAGCCCAGGCTGCTCGCCTTCAGGCAGAAAGGGAGCGACGGAAACTGCTGAAGCAGCGTAGCCTCCAAGAAGATGATCCCCGGTTCGATTTCTATTGAGCCGGATAACAGTTTCCATCAAGTATTTGGTTTGGTCAAACTGGCCTGTCGACAACCTTGTGACCGTTTCGGACAGTTCCATTGGCAGAGGTTCTCTCATGAAGACTCAGCAGCTGCGGTTGCCCAATTCGTCCGCCTCAATTCTCTCCCTGGTGGTTTGGGGAGCGTTAAGCGGTGCATCGTCAAGCCAGGCAGCCGAAGGCCGTTCGCTCCAGGACATCCCTGCTGATTCGGCAGCGGTGGTCGTTGGCTCTCCTTCGCATTTTCCCCAACCTCTGTCTGTCCGCCCCAGGCCACCTTGACCAGCAGAACGGGTTCAGAAAGCTGCTGGCCGACGACATGCCCAAAGCCCAGTTCCGGACCAATGCGATCCTCCGCCGCTGCGTAGCCGACTGTCAGCGGGCCCTTCCTTTCCCAAAACTTGATCCACACATCATCACGCTTGACCCACTCTTCGTCGACTTGGAGGTGTTGGTAAGTCTTGGAGGTCGATTCCTCTGCGATTCACTCCTCCAAGTGCTTGATCTTTCCCTTGCCCTGCATATTCGACTGGCCCACAAGCAAAACACCCTCAGAGGCCGAGGTTGGTCTTCTCCACAAACTGGAGCATGCAGGGCAAAAACCAACAACGAGACGGTGGCAGTACTTCTGTTCACAAGAGGCTCTTGGTGACGGAACTGGAAATCCGCAGCTCCCTCGTCGAAGAACCCTGCCTCTTTTGGCTTTCAAGACCTGCGATCTCAGCCAAGGCAGTCCAGCCAAGCCGCTCAAGGGCGGCTCGGAGCGAGCATCGCAATTTGCCGGCAACGCATCAGTCGTTTACGATACGTCGTTCCAGTCACAGAGGCTTTGGTCTGGTTGTCTGGCACGCTCCGCGTGTGAGGGAGTCACGCTCCCGCCACAACCGTTGCCTCAACTCGCGGCTGGCTCACTCTCGGTTGCCTCACTGTCGGTTGTCGCATTTCTCAGTTGCCGCATTTCTTGACGGAGTCCCAGATGACACTCCGACGCACTTGTTTGTTGCCTAGCCAGCTCGGGACTGTTGAGCACTTGGTGCTGTTGATCTCTCTGGCCTTGGGGGTCACTGGTCTGTCGGTTCCTGATGGTGCTGTGGCCCAACAGGTCAAGAAACTGGAGGGGCATCGCGAGGCGATCTACGCGGTGGCCTATTCCCCCTCCGGCAAGTTGCTGGTCAGCGGGAGCTTCGACAACACAGTGCGGATCTGGAATCGTGCCACCGGCGAGGTGTTGCGTGTCATCGAGGACCATCAACAGGGAGTCACCTCCTTGGCGATCAGTCCTGATGCTCGGCTATTGGCTTCCGGAAGTCTCGACCGATCAGTTCGGTTGTACGATTTGCCTCGGCTCGATCCGCTGAGCACCTTGGAAAATCAACCCGGTGAGGTGAAGTGTGTGGCCATCAGCCAAGATGGCAAGTTCTCCCTCTCTGGAGATTCCTCCAAAAGAGTTCGAGTCTGGCAAACTGAGGACAACAAACTCATTCGCGAGCATACCGACAACTCCGCTCCGCCGGTGAGCGTGGCGATCAAACGCGATCAAAGCGAGGTTCTGGCGTTGTTGTCCGATGGAACTTTGCGAGGCTGGAGGCAAGACAACGGTCAGGCCACCGGATCGCTCTGCGTTCCCTCCGCGGCGGCCTTCGTTCCCTCACCAGACAATCGCAGCATGGTGCTTGCTGGAACCGATGGGGCCTTGCGAGTGGCTCTTTGGCCTCCGCAGGCGAGCTTAGAGTTTTCTGCGGTCAATGCCACCATCCGCGGGGCGGCCTTCAATAATAACGCCTCTCAGGTGGTCACCGCTGGAGATGACTCCTTCGTTCGTTTGTACAACATCGGTGATGGCAAGCAACAACGCGAACTCAAGATGGAGCAGCCGGTCCGCGCGGTCTCCTGGAGTCGCAACAACCAGCACATCGCTGCTGTCTGCTCAGAAGGGCGGTTGCGAATTTGGCAGGCCGGCGATGGAAAACTGCTGACAAGCATCCAAGCCCATGAAGGAGAGGCCCGGGCGGTGTTGTTTCATCCGAATAGTTCGCAACTGGCCACCGCCGGGATCGATGGAATGATCCGTCTCTGGAAGCTCCCCTTGGCCATAACCTGGGAAACCAAACGCCATAGCTCGAAAATCTCCGCCGCGGTGGTCGCGCCCAACCGAGAGTGGATGCTCACCGGGGGCGACGATAAAACCGCAAAACTCTCCAACTTGCGAGATGGTCGCGAGATCCGCTCCTTTGGAGGCCACAGCAGCAAGGTCCTCTCCGTTGGCTTCCGACGCGACTCCGGGCAGCTGGTCACCGGCTGCCAGGACAAAAAGGTTCGCATCTTTAACACCGGCGATGCCAAACCCCAGAAGACAATCCAAGCCAAAGATCAAGTGCAAGCGGTTGCCCTGCATCCTAACGGCCAGCAAGTCACCTTCGCCGATACCGCAGGGCGTCTCTACGTGGCGGAGATCAACAAGAGCAAAATCGTCCACGAGAAAAACGTTTCTGGCGGCTCAGCGGTGGCCCTCAACTATCTCCCCAATGGATCCTTGGTGGCTGCTGCTGGAAAGCAGTTGCAGTTCTGGAATCCCGGCCAGGGCAAGGTCGTCGGCAAGATCGATGTTGGTACAAAGCTCACAACCCTGGCCATCAGCCCCGACGGTCAGCTGGTGGCCGCTGGTGGAGACGACAAGAAAATCCATCTCTTCCAAACGGGCGACCGAAAGAGAGTCGCCGAGCTGACAGGGCTTGCCGACAGAGTCACCTGTGTCGTTTTTCATCACAATCGCCAGCGAATCTTCGGCGGTGACAAGCAAGGGCACATCTGCTGTTGGGAAATCGACTCCGGCCATTTGCTGCAAAAAGTTCAGGTCGACAGCGACCCAGTTGGGATCGCCCCGAGTCAAGATGACGACTTTGTTGTCGTTGCCTCTGAAGATGGTCGTCTGCAAAGCGAATCCACTGGAGTTGTCAGGGCCTTCCGGCATGACGCGGAAGTCAATGCCCTGGCGTTTGCCAACAACGGCAGCCAGGTGCTCTCAGCCGGAGACGACAAACTCGTGCGGCTCTGGAACGTTGGCAACGGGGAAGAAGAAAAGACCTTCTCCGGGGCTGGTGGCCCGTTGCGTGCCCTCACCGTCACCCCAGACAGCCAGAAGGTGATCGCTGGTGGCTCAGACAAACGAGTCCGTGTGTGGCAACAGGGCGATAGCAAGCCGGTGGCCGAATTGGAGGTGCCCACCGGTGTTCTTGGCCTCTCGGCTGCCAACGATAACCGCCGCGTGGTCATCAGTAGCGAAGACAACGTCGTGCGGGTCTATGATCTGCAGCGGGATCTGGTCTTGGAGGAGTTCCGTCAAGCCAGTGGTGCTGTTCGGGCCGTCGAGTTTGCCGCCGACGGAAACTCGCTGATCGCCGCCGGCGACGACAAACGGGCTCGGCTCCATCGTCCTGCCGTCTCCACTGGAGCTGTCGTCGTTCAATCGCCTATCGCCGCTGTGGGGATCTCTCCCGATGGCAACCAGATCTACACAGCCAGCCAGGACAAGAAGGTCGCCGCCTGGAACAAAAACGATCTCAACAGTCAGCGAACTTTTGACAACTCCGGTGATGTGAACGTCGCCCTGGCCGTCTCCGCTGACGGTCGAGTTCTGGCAACCGGAGGACGAGATCGGCGGCTGCGGATGTGGGACGCCCGGAACGGACAACGCATCGGTGAAATCGAAACCCCAGCGGCGATCACCGCCGCTGCCCTCAACCGCCAAGGGCAGGCGGTTGTCGTGGCAGGGGCCGACCATGTCATTCGCTGCTATGGCGAAAATCGCCAAAAAAATCAAGGTAACGAGGTTGGCTTTGCTATCACTCAGCAACTAACCGGTCACACCGCTGCTGTGGCTGGACTGGCCTTGGCCGCCGACGACAAGACGTTCATCAGTGGCTCGGCTGACAAAACCGTCCGTCGTTGGTTGGTGGCCCAGCCGACCGCCTTACGATCGCTCAGTGGGCACGGAGGATTGGTCTATGGTCTGGCCTTCAATTCAGATGGTACCAAGCTTGCAAGTGCTAGTTCCGATAAGACCGTCAGACTCTGGCAGACCGCCGATGGGAAGAACTCTGCAACGCTCAGTGGACATGAGGCTCCAGTTTACAATGTCCGCTGGCGGCCCACCGGTCCAGCAGGCAACGGTGTGGAGTTGGCCACCGCCAGCAGCGACGCAACAGTCCGCCTGTGGACCGCCGGAGGAGGGCAAGTCCAGGTCCTCTCAGCCGGGATCCAAGATGGCTTGTATTCGGTCTCCTGGAGCCCCGATGGCCAACGAATGGCTGCAGGAGGACTTGGCAAGCTCTGGCACCTGTGGAACCTCGGTCAGGAAAACCCGACTCGTTCAGTGGCTGGCCATAATGATTACATCTATAGGGTAGCCTTTAATCCCAAAGGGAATCGCTTAGCCACCCTTGGATACGGTGGAACACTGTACATCTGGGATGTTGAGAGTGGCAAACAACTGCATTATCAGCAGTTGCCGTTGCAAGCAGGGTATGATCTTGATTACTCTCCAAACGGAAAAGAGCTTGTCTTGGCTGGCTTAAGCAAGGATCATGCTGTCTTGTTGGTGACTGTGCCGGGGCATGCCCGGTAGTTTTGGCCCGCAACAGCCAGCCTGGGGCTGCAAAACCCAACCCTCGTCCTTTGGGTGGAGACGGTGCAGACGGTGGAGCGGCCAGAGAAGCGAAGAGATCGAGAAGCGAAGAGATCGAGAAGCGAAGAGATCGAGAAGCGAAGAGATCGAGAAGCGGAGAGGTGGAGATATTTCGGGGTTCCAACGGTAACCAAATTCTGAGAAACTCAAAGTTTGGAAGAGGCTTTTTCGCTGGAGCTGAGCCAGCAAAACCCACCTGCGTCCGCCGAAGGCGATCCATTCCCGCCTTCTTATGCTCATTGGCCCATATGCTCACCGGTTCAGGTTCACCGGTCCCTGCTCGCCAGCCGAAGCCGATTGGCACAGGCTTGCGTGTGGTCTGAGGCTGCCTTCGAGCATCACACCTGCGGCACTTTGGTCTGGACCACAAGAGTGCGTCCCTCATTGAGAGGAGTGAGACCATGCTGGAAATGATCATCCGCTTACGCGAAGTGGTCAGCGGTCTTTCTGAGACACCAGGCACACAGACACTGGGCACACAGACACTGGGCACACAGACACAAGCACCAACAACGCCCCTGCAACCAGGGGAAGCACCATCTGCGGCTGCCCAACGACCGGCTGGCCAGTCAGTTCCCACACAACCAGGGGTTTGGGAGGCTGGGAGCCCTACCAGCGCAACAACAAGGGCGCTGCTTCCCCCTCCTCCGGTGGATCACCAGTACGGTGGGCAGTCTGCCATTCCGTTGCTGACTCCGAGCGACTTTGCAGCTTGGGGGACTCAGCCAGGTGTTGGGGCCTGGGGGCCTGAGGGTGTTTCCGTGGTGGGAAGCGTCCCTGCGGTGCTGGGACCAAGCTCGGCGCCGGCCACGCAGGCGGTTTCTGGGCAAGACCAGAAACGGGAAGACGAAGAGTTCACGGTCAGTCCTTGGAAACGGCTCAGGCAGATCGCCTTTCAGTTCAGGGCGTACGATCAGCGTAGCATCAAGGGGACGTTGCTGAGTGTGATGCTCCACGCAGCGGCGTTGCTGCTTTGCGCGGAGATGACCGTTTCCCATCCGCCGAGTCGCTACATTTTGGAAATTACTGGCTATCGACTCAACACTGAGGAAGAGTTGCCACTGGAACCTGTGCTTTCGATGGCACCTGCCGAAGAGACTCCTGAGCAAAACGTGATGGCTTCCATCGCGCTTTCTCAAGCATCGCTGCTGACTGAGACGCCTGAGCTTCCGCCGGAGGCGTTGTTTGAGCCCCTTCCAGATCCCGACATCAAACTCAAGATGCCTGAGACTGTGGAAGTGGCCGCGGCGGTTCTCAATACCGTCGTCCAGCGGCCCGGTCAGGTGGGCGAAGAGGTCTTGCACGTCGACGGGGCTGTCGATCGCATCACAGCAGAGATCATGCAGCGGCTGGAGTTGGGTCCTGTGATGGTGGTCTGGCTGATGGACGAGTCCATCTCGCTGGTGGACGATCGGGCCCAGGTCGCCACTCGTCTGCAGAGGGTTTATGACCAAATCGAGAAAGTCAACAGCGGCCCGACCGCAGGACTGCTCAGTTCGGTCATCGGCTTTGGCCAAGGCCTCCAAGAGCGAGTGCCGCCGACAACCGACGCGCAGCAAATCCTCTCAGCCATTGGCCAAGTGCAGCAGGATCCCTCCGGCATCGAGAATATCTTCTCCAGCATCCTCTGGGCGGTGCAACGCTATCGGCCAATGATCTCCACCGAAAAGAGGCAGATCATGATCGTCGCCTGGACCGACGAAAGCGGTGACGACTACACACGCCTGGAGGACTGTGTGGCCCTCTGCCAGCGTTACAACGTCCCCGTCTTCACCGTCGGACCCTCGGCGATGTTCGGCAAGCAACTCGGGCTGCACCACTATGTCGACCCCGAAGACGGCCAAGAATACGACCTGCCGGTTTTTCGTGGTCCCGATACAGCCTTTCAGGAGCGAATCGACCTGCCCTATTGGTTCGGTGGGAGCCAACTGCCCACCCTTCATAGCGGCCTGGGCCCCTATGCCCTCACCCGTCTGGCCATGGAAAGTGGAGGAGCCTATTTCATCAATGATGCCCAGGCCGATCGCAGCCCGTTTCGTCTGAAGACAATGCGGCCTTACATGCCCTTTTACGGCTCTCCACAGGATTATCTCGCTCAGGTACAAACAAGTCCCTTGCGTCAGGCCATCCGCGGGGCTGTCCAGTTGAGCTATCAGCTCAAAATCAAGGGGACACCTCAGCTGGAATTTGCTCCCACCGGGGCGACTTATCAGACAGAGCTCTTGGAAGCGCAGAAGGTGGTTGCCTACAACGAGCCGCGATTGCGGCAGATGTTAGGCTTTTTTGGCCAAAAGGGTTTTGAGGAACAATACCAACAGGAAGAGGATCCTCGTTGGCGGGCGTGGTACGACTACACCTACGGTCGCTTGTTGGCCATGTATGTCCGCAACAGCGAGTACAACCAAGTCCTGGCCCAAATGAAGGGCAAAGGTGGGCAATTCGTCGACCAACAAAGTAACCGTTGGAACTTTAAGCCGGCTTTTGAATACACCTCCAGCACCACCCAGAAAATGGGCGAGCAAGCCCAGCGGCTGCTGCAACGATGTATCAAGCAGAATCAAGGCACTCCTTGGGAGTTGTTGGCCAATCGGGAGCTTCAGGACGGGTTTGGTTTTGACCTCGATGAGAGTTACGTTGCCCCGCCACCGCCCCCGATGCCTGTTGTTCGGCCGGCCAATCCCAACCCGAATCCACCTCCGCCTCCTCCACCACCTCAACCCCCAAAACGCCGGACTGAGCAATTGAAGAAATTGCAGCGGAAGACTCCTGAACAGTTGCCCAAGCTTTGATAAACTCGAGGCCGACTGGCTGGAGGACCACCTTGGCCTGAAGTGCTTCCTCTAGCAAACTGACTTCCGCCAGGTGATCAGCGGGGTGCTACCATCCGTTTCCTGACTGCAACCTCCAAGCAGGAACATCGCCTCAGGTCTTGCTGGCTCATGGCCTTGTTGGCCCTCTGTCCCAGCTTGCCCTCCAGTGCGACAGCTCAACTGCCATCCTCCCGAGATTCTCCAGCGGTCCAAACTCCAGCGGTCCAAACTCCAGCGGTCCAAACTCCAGCGGTCCAGACTCCAGGCGCAGCAGGTGTCGCAGGCCGGTCTGAGAGCGTTGCTGTCCTCAAGAAGGGCTCGGCCCTGCTTCTCGATGTCGCCAAGACAGCGGCCACGTTTGGGTGGAAAGCCAAGCTGGTCTCACCAGGAAAACTGCTGGTTCTCTGTCGTGCTGAGGATGAGAGTTTTTGCGTTCCCATTCGGCTTGCCGACGTGCCCTGGCAGCAGAAGGAAGATGTTCTGTACGTTCAAGCCGATGTGATTGGCCAAGCGCTCGGCTTTGAGGTGCTCAGGCAACAGGATGTGTTGACCCTGCGGCCTCTTGAGGGGCAGCAGCCAGCAGGAAATCGGGAGCCAGGAAGACTCCAGCAAGAGGCCGTTCAGTCTTACAACGAGGCTTGGGGGAGGAACCGTGGTTTCCGCGTTGGTGAGACCTTGCCGGATATCCCGCTGTACGACATGCAAGGCCGAGAAGTCCGCTTCTCAGCCTTTTTGGGCAAGCGGTATATCATCTACTGCTGGGCGAGTTGGTGATTCTGTCGAGAGAATCTGCCCGTGTGGCAGAAACGCTTCAAAGAGTATGAGGATCAGGGATTTACAGTCGTCGGAATCGCCCTGGATGTCGAGGGGGTCGAGCCGGCCAAGAGGTATTACGACAAGCATGGGGTCACCTTCCCAGCCTTAGTGGACCCCAATTATGCGACAGGTTTTGGTGTTGTCCCCTTGACGTTCTTCGTCGACGAACATGGGGTGGTGCAACCCCTGAAGAACTGGGAAAAGAGGATCCAAGCGAACCAGCCGCGGCGTCCGGTCAGCGACCAAATCCGCCAGCAATGGACCACTCCTGGTCAGCGGCTTGCCCCAGATCGGCTTGTCCGGCTTGCCCGACGACATGCCGAGGAACCTCAGAATCTCCAGGTCGCTGTCGAACTGGCCTCACGTTACCTCGATCTGCAGTTGTCCGCCGAAGCCGCCTCGGTGCTTCGGCCCACCCTGGACCTTTACAAGCCTCTCGAGGTGGCCAAGGGCGGCAAACCCGGACAAACTCGCTTGTTGGGCCAGGCCTATCTGCAGATGGCCCGAGCCACTGTGGAGAATCGCGATGATCAGGTTCACTACGCGACCTTGGCCTATTACTTAAACCCCTCAATCGGTTTCGCCAAGCAAATCAGCCGCATCATCGCCCCTGAGAAGTTCGATCGTCGACCCGGCGGCGGTTTTGACAATCGCTTTCGTGAGGCCACCAGACGGAGGCTCCAGCAAGAACGTCGCCGCTGGTTGCAAGGTGACTGATGTCGCAACCTCCTCAGGACTTTGCTCCAGCCCCCCTGTTGGGCCCCTGACCCACAGGACTTGGTCGTTCAAGCAATTGTCCGGCCTACCCCCTCACAACCCGGTACTACTGAGCCAGAACTTACTGAGCCAAAACCAACCGGGCCAGAACTAACTGAGCCAAAACCAACCGGGCCAGAACTCACGTCGCTGGCATGCCTAAGCGGTTCTACAAACGAGCCAACAGCTCGGCCTTCTTGGTGGCGAATTCTTCGTCGGTGAGGATCCCTTTGGCCTTCAGGTCACCCAATCGCTCTAAGGCAGCGAACACGTCGTTACTGGTGCTGGGAGGCTGGCCAGCGGGCTTGTCAGCGGCCGAGGTGTCCTGGAAGTCGGGCGTCTGCGGAGCGAATGAGGAGGTCTCGTTGAGCCGAACTGGTTGTCCGCTGCGAAAAACCACCGGCAGGGAGCTCAGATTGACGGTGCCATATTGGCTGGTCAAGAGAATGGAGCCTCCGGAGCCTTGTTGTTGAGAGAAGCCGCCGATGTTGTGATCTTGGGTGTCATAAACCCAAACATCGCTGCCGGTTTGAACGGCCAGTCGCCGTTGGTTGGCAAAGTAGGCATAGCGAACGTTGTTCTGGGAACCAACCGCGTTCGGGCTACCCAGCTCAGAGGGCCACCAGTTTGTGCTGGGATCTGGTACGAAAAGGCTCGATTGGCCGAAGGAGACGCCAGCGGCTTGACTTTGCTGCCCGCTACCGCTTTGACTCTGGGATTGAAAACTCCCTGAGTGGAGCAGACCCGGTTGCCCCGCGAGGATCTCCGAGATCTCGCAGCAGAGTGTTTCAACCCGGCCTTTGAGGGAATGGTTAAACATATCCCCCAGCATCAGCATGCCTCCAAGCATCCACTGGCCGGAGCCGCCGAACTCGGGGTGGTTGAATTGAGCCATGCTGCCGTTGCCCTGCCAGACGGCCAAGAGCATGTGGCTGACCGCATCGGAGCTAAACCCATGGCGTTGGGCTAAGTCAGCCACGATTTGCCGGCCTTGGGCTGTCAGTTGTTGCATGATTCATTCCGGATGGGAACTTGTGTCGGCGGTGAGGCTTTTCTTACACAGCAATATACATCAGCTCCCCCCTCTGCCAGAAGCACCCTTGCTCTGATCCTGTGTGTGACCTTCCTGAGGTGCCGGCTCCGGAGGCTCATCAGAGCCTGATGCGTAACCAGGAACCTCCGGCATCCCTTCCGCACTTGAGAGTGTTCCCTGGTCCAACTGTTGTTGAAGTCGCTCAATCTGATCGAGCAAGCCGATAAATTGCTGTCCATATGGGGTGAAATGGTACTCCACACGGGGCGGGATCTCGGGATAGACCAGCCGACGGAGCAAGCCGAAATCCTGCAATTTGCGGAGCCGTTCATTGAGTACCTTGGTGGAGATGCCCAAGCAGGATCGCTCCAGAGCGCCAGGCCGGTGGATGCCGCGGCGGATGGCCCCCAGAACTTGAACGGACCACTTGCAGCCGACAATCGATTCCACCGCCGAGGCCACAGAGGCCAAGCTGCCAGAAGCCGTGGCATTCTGGCTGGAGCTGGAATCATTGGGTCTCGGAGAGGTGATTGACCGATCCACAGCGAAAAATCCTGACAGCAAAAAATCTGGACCCAAAAAGTCTTCGTTGTTCGCGTTTCCTTCTTCAGCCGGATACTACTCTGGGCCTCAGCAGTCCAAAGCTCCCAGTTCAAGGTCCTCAGTCCAAAGTCCTCAGTCCAAGAGAAATTTCTCAATCCCTGGGGACACAATTCTCACCGCTTTGTACCCATCACACCGAATTGTACGCGGTTGTTCGTCGCTGTCGGTTGGCCAACCATTGAGAACATCCGGCCACGGGGGTCGGAGCGCTGAATTCTTCTCGTCTTTTCACCCGTGTGGAGGAAACTGACCGATGAATGCTACCAAGACCAAGGCCGTGTTCTACCATGCCGGCTGTCCTGTTTGTGTCTCCGCTGAGCAGACACTGGTTCAGGGACTGAACCCAGAGCGGTTCGCCCTGGAGGTCGTTCACCTGGGAGAGCACCAGTCGCGTATCGGTGAGGCCGAGACTGCCGGGGTCAACAGCGTTCCGGCGGTGGTCATCGACGGACAGGTGTTTCACATCAACCACGGCGCGGATTTGGCCGCCTTGAAGTGACCCCGGCCGACAAGAACTCCGGCCGGCAAGAACTCCGGCCGGCAAGAACTCCGGCCGGCAAGAACCCCGGGCGTTGCCCTGAAGGCTGAAGGCCATCGTTGTCTGGAAAACAGCCAGCTTTTGGCGGGGGCTTTGATTCTTGGCAGGATTTTTGATGTCCTGATCATGAACGTGGCCTTCAGCCCAGGGCGGCGAGGGGCTGCTCAGTCGACGTAGAGGAACTCGTTGCTGTTGAGAAGAACGTGGCAGAAGTCGATCAGGGCCAGCTGCGGGGCGTTCTTTGGGCTTTGAGAGGAGCTGATGGTATGGCCACAGCCCGAGGAATCCGCAAAGAAGTCTCGGCCTTCGCCAAAACGCCAAAAACCGACCGTTGGAGAGGCTTTGGCTTCAGGCTGGTTGGCCGATGGCAACTGGCTCTCTCGAATCAGCAATTGATCGGCCGATAGGGCAGCTTGGGAGATCCTCACATCATCAATCACGCCTTTCCATTGATGACGGGCCGAACGGTGTCGTCCTCCAATGGTCACGGGAACCTGGCTTCGATAGCCGCGGACGATCTTGTGGGTCACCTGGGCGGTCTGGAGGGGATGATCGCCATCGAGGCGTTGCAAGAAAAAAGTGACCCCAGCAGGTGAGGTGTCTTCCAGGCGGATCGACACAGCGGCGTAATACGGCTTGCCCAGCTCGATGTGCAAGTTCGAGGCAAGCACTTCGTAGGCCTGTTGGCCCTGTCGATCCTCCCCGACGAACTGGACGATCAGATTTCGGGGACGGTATCCCGATTTTTCACTGGTGATCCCCAGTGACCAACCAGGATGCTTTGTGTTGCTGTCCCACTGAGAGACGATCGTGCGAACAGCTGCATCTTTGTAGAGACTATCCAGCCGAAAGAACGCCTCGAGGGTCAAATCGCCAGAAGGGAACCGGGGGCTATTGGGCACACGAACAACCGGAGCCTGGGGCCCCCCTTGGATCAGGACCCCCAGATCCGCAGAGTCACGTCCTGGAAGTGCACTGATGGCAAACGGGATCGACCCGAACGCCTTCTGGTCGGCCGCCTCTTGTTTGGTGAGAAAACCCGCTGCCAAGCGACGCTCCGCAGCAGTTGGCTGACGGCTGTAACAGTGGGTAAACGCCCGGCTTATTAACTCGTTTCGCTCCCTGGCCGACCAAGGTAATCTCGGCGAGATTTCGAGCTCTCGTTGCAGACGTCCTGCCAGGGCAGCAGCACGTTTCAGAGTCCACGAGCCGTTGATCATCAACAGGGCCTGGGTCGGCGTGGTCGTCGTGTTTCTGAGCGGAGTGCTGGCAAAGCGGCCTGGAAAGTCAAAAACATCCAACAGAGGATCCTTGGTGTTGCGGATCATCTTTGTATAGACGCTTCGCTTGGGAGTTTCAGGGGCAACGCTGGGTCCGCCGAGATCCTGTTGGAGTTCTCCGCTGACGGCGAGCATCGCGTCACGGATTTGCTCGGCCTGAAGTCGACGTGTATTCATCCGCCACAGCAGGCGATTGTGGGGATCGATCTGGCGTGCCAGCTCAGGAGCAGGTCGTAAGGCGTTTTGCTGATAGACCGCGGAGGTGAGGATGAGCCGGTGCAGGTGTTTCAACCGCCAACCGCTTTCGATGAACTCGGCGGTCAGCCAATCCAACAATTCAGGGTGGCTGGGCGGCTCGCCCAAACGGCCGAAGTCGCTACTGGTTGAGACCAAACCTTGGCCGAAGTGCCATTGCCAAATGCGATTGACGATCACTCGAGTCGATAGCGGGTTGTCCGGATCGGCGATCCAACGCGCCAGGGCCGTTCGGCGACCTGTGGTGTTGGCACGTCCTGCTGGGGGCTGGATCTTGGGGGCGGGGCCACCCAAGACCGTGAGAAAAGCGGGCTCGACGGGGTCGGCCTGCTGATTGCCGGGAATGACCGTTGCAGGCGCTTGGTCACCCACGTCGGTGACAGAGTAGGCAACCGGCAACGGCGGTGGCTTGTCCTGGTCGAACTGGGCGAGTTCCTTCAGCAGACGCTCGTACTCGGTCTTCTTCTCGCCTTTGAGCTTTTTGGAGACTTTCAGGGCCTTCAGCGATCCCTCAATCTGCCGATAGCCCAACTCGGCAAGCTGATGTTCCAGCGGCTGACGCTGGGAGGGGTCCTTGCGGATCATCGCCTCGACATCGTCGGGAAACTTCACCACTGACGACTCGATGGCTTGCGTTCGGAACGGCTGCTCGATCTGGGCGATCTTCGTCCGGATCTCGGCGGTTTTCTCCTCCCAGGCGGCGAAGCGACGTTGGTACTCCCGACGTTGTTGGCCGCTTGCAGCCGGCACATCCTCCCTCCAGATCATCGGGGCCAGAAATGCCTGCAAGGCGTAATAATCCTTTTGCAAGATGGGATCAAACTTGTGGTCATGGCAACGAGCACAGCCCATTCCCAACCCTAAAAAGACATCGGCTGTGGTGTCGGTGACATCATTGAGGATGTCGTTCCACTGAGTCCGGACGTCCCGCTGGTTGTATTCGTAGATCCCGCCACGAAGGTAACCGGTGGCCACGATGGCCTGGGGGTCGTCAGGGGCAATCTCATCCCCGGCCAGTTGTTCCAGCACAAACTGATGGTAGGGCTTGTCAGCATTGAAGCTGTCGATGACATAGTCCCGGTATCGCCAGGCATGCGGACGAAACGCATCCTGGCGGAACCCGTCGCTCTCGGCGTAGCGTACCAAATCCAACCAGAGGGAGGCATATCGCTCGCCGTACTGCGGGCTCTCAAGCAACCGATCGACCAGCCTGGCATAGGCCGCCGGTGAGGGGTCCTGAGCAAATTGCTCAACCTCCTCACGCGGAGGAGGCAACCCCGTTAAGTCAAAATACACTCGGCGGATCAACTGCCGCGAATCCGCCTGGCTGGCTGGCTCCAGTCCCACTCTTCGCAGCCTGCCAAGCACAAAAGAATCAATCGCTGTCTGCGACCAGTTGTCCTGCTGGAGATTCGGAACCGCAGGACGCACAACAGGCTGAAAGGACCAAAACGCCTGATCGTGCTCGGTGATCTTGGGGCCAGCGGCAGGCCGGGGCTCCACCTCGGAGTTCGGCCAAGGAGCCCCCATTTTGACCCAGTGTGTCAGTGCGGTGATGTGCTTTTGGGGCAGTTTGCCTGCTGGGGGCATTTGAATGCCGAAGGGATCATGGTGGACCGCCTCGATGAGCAAGCTTTCTTCGGTCTTCCCCGGAACCACCGCTGGTCCGCTCTGGCCGCCGGTCAATAGCCCGGAACGAGTGTCCAGTCGGAGGCCAGCCTTCTGTTGTTCGGAACCGTGGCATTTGAAGCAGTGATTGGCCAAGATGGGCCGGATCTCCGTCTCAAAGAACTGGATCGGTTGCCGATTCTGAATCCCGGGCGGTTCCCCCGCTGAGGCCATCCCAGCGAAAACCCATCCGAGAAAAGCGGTTGCAGTCAATAAGGCAAGGCAGCGCATAGGCGGAAAAAAGCAGATCGAGGGGGTGAAAAGATCTCCTTCTCAACCCCTTACCCTAACCCTCAACTGCCATCAAAGCAAATCGGCCTGAGTCACCCCAGGCCGCATCAAACCACCCCAGCCACATCGGTCCAAGCAGTTGCCTCCTCGTCGTCTGCAGGGTGCTGTTGAGCAAAGAAATAGTTGTAATAGCGTGTTTTAGATGGATTGTCTCCGGGCAGTCTGGTGGACTGCCCCGAGACTCGGCTTTTGCGAGCTTTGGTGGTCCGAAATGAACAGCCCTCTGGACCTGCCAACAGCGGTTGGAGTGCTGGGGAGCGTCGAGATTAAGCTGATACCAGGGGCAACCCCTGCAGCTAGAAAACCGTGGCGCCTAGTTGGGGTACTTTCCTGGAGGGAACGTCAACCTGTCGCTCCCTCCAGGCATCGGCCAAGGCTCATCTCCCTCAAAGCCAACATTCACCCGATCCTCGCTTTAGCGTCTCAAAGGGCGATCGCTGGGATCTGGTGAGGTGGTGATCTGCTGGGTTGGGGCGTTGGTGGGTGAGTCATCTCTGAGTCGGGTCGGGTCGAAGTGCCAGTAGGTCAATCCCGAGGAGTGCTGTCGGGCGGAGAGCCAAGGTCGCTGATGAGCGGCCTGAGCTTTGTTGATCAGGTCGATCAGGTCCGCCAAGACAGTGCTGTTCTCCCCATAGTAGTTGTGGCCTACCAAGCTTGTGTCCACAGCCGAGACGTCAACTGTTTCCACCCCAGGGAGGACCACAGCCATCGGCTGGCTGTCCCCTGCTCGAGGGTAACCTCCATGAACCTTCTTGGAGGCTTTCAAGGCACCATCATTAGAGCTAGCGTAAAGAGTAACGCGGCTGGCTGTATGGGTGACAGCCGGTGCGATGTCGCGGCGGAAAATCTCGGCATCGATGTCGGGGGCTGTCAGTACCACCTCTTGGAACATCGGCAGACGGTCGCGGTACTGATAGCGGATTTGGCGAAGGGCGCCTGTGAGAGCCCGATTGCCCATGCTGTGTGCGACCAAGTGCACCGATTTGGCTCCACTGCGGTCGGCCACCTGAACTAAGAAATCCTTGAGATGAGGAACGGTCCATTCGGCGTTATTCTCATCGGCGGTATAGCCCAACAGCTCTCCTCGAGAGGGCCAACTGTAGAAGATCGGCACGCCATCAAACTTGAGGTCGTAAGTCATTTGGGCGGTCCGTCGAGCGGCATCTTCGAAAGTTACGTTGTAGCCGTGGACGAAGACAAACGCCTCTTGACGCTCGCTGGCCTCGGCGACTACTTGCATTTGAGCAAAGTACTCTTCCGGCTCACGAATCTCCGTAGAAACTAAGACGACATGCTCCTGGACATCTTCCTGCAATTCGAGCCGCCAGATCGAAGGAGCCTCGAGCTGCCCTGGCTGATGCTGTGGGGGGATGCTGACATCGCAGACACCCATCTCCAGCTTACCTCTTTGGCTGCCGTAGCGACGCGCTCGAGGGTAGCGGCCCTGAGTTGAGAGCCAGTCGAGGGTGGCGTATCCGGTCATCCCGAGTGTGACCAACAGCAACAACACCACGCTGAACCGCCAGGGGGCCGTCCACCGGCGCCAAGAGCCGACCAGTCCCAACAGCGTGGTCACCAGCCCACAACAAGCCGCCAGAGTTGGCCACCAGAGCCTCGACCGGTGGGCCTCTTGAGCACTCAACGGCGCTCGGTCCGTGGCGAAGAAGACTCGTACCGTGGAGGGCCCAGGGTCGGTTTCGTTGTTGTCCCAGGGCGCGCCCATCTCAACCCACTTCGCAATGGTGTCGATTTTCTCCTGAGAGAGTTTGCCAGTTGGCGGCATCTGCACGGAGAACGGATCGTACTTGATATAATCGACAACCAAGCTCTCTTCGGGTTTTCCCGGGACGATTGCCTTGCCCCCACTGATGCCTCCGGTGAGTGCTGCCGGACGAGAGTCCAGCCGGAGCCCGCTGATCTGCTTTTGGCTGTGACACTCAAAACAGTGCTTGGCCAAGATGGGACGAACTTTGTCGTGAAAGAACTGCTCTGGCCGGCTGAGCCGGGAGTCGCCCTGAGTCGTAGTTGCCAAGGGCCAAGCAGACAAGCCAATCAGGCAGCTCAGAGCCCAAAGCTGAATGCGACCGCTGGCGATCATTCCATGCTGTCTTGCCATGACCTGCGCCTTTCCTCCGTGAGCTGGGAACTTGCTGGTCGATGAACTCACAGATCCTGTCGGGCGATCGGCCCGCGAAACTGGTCGGGCGATCGGCCCGCGAACCTGATCGGGCGATCAGCCCGCGAAACTGGCCGGGTAGGTGGATCTGTCGCTGTCGAAGGTTTTTGCACCGGCGAGGGCCGGGGATTCGAGGTGTGGGTCAGGGGTTTCGGTTGACTTCTGTGTGGCTCTTTGACTGATCTAGCTAACGTTTGAAGACAAGAGCCACCGTTGCGGTGAACTCGTTGCGTTGGACGTTGGTGTTGGGGGTTCCGTTGTACGTGTGCAGGAGCCCGAATTTAAAACTCCACAGTTTGTCGTCATCCAAAGGAACCAGGATCCCGGTGTCATTGACCAAACGGATGCCTTGATCGCCTTGCAAACTGGGGTAGACGCTTGTGCGGTGCTCGAAGGTGACCGGCTTCCAGGTGTATTTGAGTTCGCCTTCGCCCAAGAACTCAGGTTTCCATTCTTGGGTCGTCGGGCTGAAGTAATTCTCGTAGGTGACCGTTGGACCAATCCTGAAAACTAAGTATTTGTTGGGGGCGTCATCCCAAACTCGGTAACCCACCCCGAGTGAGTCTGTCGCACGGACACGGAGCCGTTCGATTTCGTCGTATTCAGCGCGGATCTTATTAAAGATCAGCCAGGGACTCTTGGTGCTCTTGTAGTCCAGGTTGTGGCTGCCAATCCACTCGTTGGCCGCCACTTCGCTCTCCTGTTCGGTATAACGGCCGCGTATTTCAACCCGGTGCTTCCAGTTCTCACTTTCCCTGACCCAGTTGGTCTTCGTCGTCACCGTCCACGCACTGCGAGTCCCTTCGGTCAGGGATCCACCTAGCTCAAAATAATTGGGAGTCCAAAAATCTAACCACTCACGCTCAGCAAACCACGCGTCCCAATCGAAGGGGGCAAGTGGATCTTCCGAGGGTAACCAGACATACTCGCCCGGGGATTGGAACCAGCCGCCCCACCAAGGACTGGCGACCGTCGCGGCCCCGTCCGGATGAGCCACTTGCGGATCGCCATCACCTGAGACCACCGCCTCCGAAATAACAGCCTCCGAAACAACAGTCTCCGATACGACAGTCTCGGAGACGACCGTCTCACCAGGGCCAGCGTTGGCGGGCTGACTCTCGGAAGCCTCATGATCGGGAAGGCTGCTATCCGGCAGCACAGGCCCCAAGGGGCCAAGGATGGTGGAATCCGCCGCGGAGCGATCGGCCACCTGGATGGCCTCTGCCTGACCAGGATCCGCTGGATCGGAACCCGCTTGACCAGTTTCCGCCCTGCTGGAATCCGGCTGGCTGGAATCCGGCTGGGGTGATTCTCTCTCTGCAAGGTTGGGAAGAGCCGCAACGGTCGCGACGCCAGTTGATGCCGTCGTGGAAAGAGGTTGGTCTGTCGGCTCCGTGGCCCGCTGGTCTGGGCGGTCTGCAGCTTGCTTGGCCGGCAAAGGAGGCAGCTCGAAAGCCCCCCAGGGGAGCGGTCCCTGCAGAGACGCTGTGGATGTGGAGCCCGGAGTGAACGTCGGTTGCGAATCCGTTTCGGTGACCGGAGGCAGAGGTGCCGGAACCGGCTCACCGGCTTGGACAGGTTGCAACCAGCAGTAGCCAAGAGCACAGCCCCAAATCGCCAAAATTCTCCATTCCGCCAACCTCGGAAAGCTGGACAAATTTGTCATAACACTATCGGTCTGTGTGGGGTGCAGCGCGCTCGGTTCAAGCAGGGCTGTGCTGGAACTCGCTTGGGTCTCGCTGGCTGTTTGGAAGGCGGGGAGTCTACCGGGGGAAGACTTTCTGGCCAACAGCGGTCCCGCGGGGGGGTTCCGCCTGGACAGCTCGGCTGGTCATCAAAGAACGCTCGGCCGGAATGACCTTGTGGCCTTCCCCGGCCGAGCGCTGAGTTGCTCACCTACGCGGTCGCTTGCTGTTGCGGTGTTTCGAAGCCTTGGTGGCCTCTGCGGTGTCTAGCCCGCTCTCTGAGTGTCTTTCCGATTGCGTGGGATCATCGCCCGTAGCCTTCGAGGGGCACGGTGATTCGTGTGGGGGCCTCCTCGGCAGGCTCGCTTGGCTCGGAGAGACTTCGGCCGATGGGTTTTTCTGGCAGAGGACGAGCGTATCCAGCTCCGGTGGGCACCAGCACATCGTCGGTGTAGTAGCGAGTGTTTTCTTCTTCCACGATGCTGGTATCCAGCGTGGGGCACTTCATCTCAACACGAAAGATGTGGTTTCCTCCGATGGTGCCGCTGGCGTTGACGATTAACACGACCTCCTGGCCAGGCCCGATGGAGTCGATGGGCTCGAAGGTGATATGGCCGCTGGAGATCTCGTAGTGCAGTCCTGCTGTGGGAGCCAAAGCTTTTAACCCGGCCGAGAGAAAGGTCTCGACTTGGATGTTGTCGGCTCGCCGAGTGCCCCGATTGACGATCTTGATTTCATACTGAATGGTCTCACCGATAGGGATGGGGCCCCGAGGGTCGGTGACCTCCAGCATCAAATCGCCGATTGCTTCGACATTTGTGAGGGTGCTGTTGGAATCCTTCAGCCCATTGTCGGCAACACAAGCGGCCTGAATCCGTGCTTGGCCGGCTTCCCCAAGTTCACACCGCCAGGAGAGGTCCTGCTCGCCTCCGGCGGCAAGACTCGGGACTCGCCAGGTGATCTTGCCTCGCTCGCGGTCGTAGGCGCCCTGCCCATCAGCGGACAGAAATTTGCTGCCCGGTGGCAGCAAGGCAACCACCTGCAGATTTCGAGCCGCGGCGTTGCCAGGATTGTTGATCTTCAGGGAGTAGCGTCCTGCGGTTCCGGAGTACCGGAACTTGGGCCCCTGCACCTCCAGACGCAATTCGGGCTTGCGAATCAGAATGGTCTCGTTGATCTCCGCATGCAAATTGCCGCTAGCCTGGGCTGTCGCTTGAATTGTCAGCGAGCCACCCTGACGGGCTGTCAGCTCCAATTCGACGATCTTCTTGCTTCCTGCTTTGATCAGTCCCAACTGCGTTGGCGGCGGGGGATCCTCACCGGGGTTGGCTGCCGAGAGCTTCAACTCCACGTTCTCGGCATCGGCGGTCCCTGGGTTGGAGATCGTCAGTCGGAAGACTTCTTGTTTTCCGTAGAAGACCTCAGGCGGCCCGTTGATCGACATCGTGAGCTTGGGTTCCAGAACTTCCAACGAAGTCTGGCTGGCAACAGGACTGTGCGTCAAAGCAATGGAGAGGTCAAAAGGTTGGCCCTTGCGTGGGATCACCCCCAGCAGAAGCTCCTCGGCACTGGCCTTATCCAACCGCTCCACAGTCCACCTGATGGAGTCGCTGCTGGTCTCGTCTCGAGAGACAAATCCCGCTGTCTGCCCCTCTGAGCCAGTGATCTCCGCCCACTGCGGCACCTTGACTGTCAATGAGACCTCTCGGGCGGCAACGGTCCCGCTGTTGCGAACAACAATTCGGTAGGTCGCCTTTCGGCCGATGACCACCTGGCGAGGACCATGCGTCTCGACCGTCAAAATCGGCGTCTGCCGCGATAGGAGCACGCTCTGCCCGGAGTTGGACGGAGCCGAGGAGGATGACGTCGGCTGTGGTCGCGTCTCCGGACGGGCAGCAAAAGGATTGCGAGGCAGAGCCCGGTTTGGGCTGCTTGGTCTCGGGGCGGTTGGTGGATTGGTCGATGGTGCTTGTGGGGGGCCGGCCACGGACTTGGGACGTGTTGCCGTCCGAGGTGGGGCGGCAGGCCCGAGGGTCTTGTCAATGCTTGTATCAGGATAGGGTCGGCCGCCACTTGGTTGAGGCACTCCCGAAGGAACGGCTCCAGAGGACGGCTTGGTGGCCGGGCGAGCACCCGCTGGCGAATCATCCCAAAGATGATTGCGAAACTCCCGAAATCGCTCTGAGAAGTTATCCTGTGGGTTCGAGGGCCCTGACTGCCCAGCACCTGGCTGGCCAGTTTGCGAAGCAGGGGGTTGGCCGAAGACCGTCGCGGCCGTGCCCAAGGCCAGGCCGAGAGCGATCCCCAGGCTGAGTCGACTGTGCAACATGCGAGGTGCCCTCCGAGAATCTGGGGGTCGAGGAGTGCTCAAGTCCTGATTGAGTGCATTCCGGGCGGACGATCAGGCCAGATCGGGTCCGAGGCCGTTTCCACCAACTGCCATCACCAATTGCCGCTGGCACACGGTACGCTGGACACCGATGCCATCACAGCAAGTGCCATCAGCACGGTGAGACTTTGACACCGAGAGCTGCTGACACCTTGAGCCGGCCCAGATGGGCCGTGTGAACCCCTTATCGGCCAATACAACCGGTCAGGTTGAGTCGGTTGTGCGGGCGATGTCGGTTTTTCTTGGTCAGCCAGTGAGAGTGGGAGATGATCAGAGAGGCACGTGTTATGATTTCAAACCCAGGATCGCCTCCTGGAGAACTGTTGAACCGACGGCGACCGGCTGCCTGGACCAGCCCGAGACTGACCGAAAGCCTCGTCGGCCCCTAGATCAACACACAGCCGGAATCCACTCGGTCCCTCGAGAAACTCCTCGGCAATCAAGAAACGCCCCCAAAGATAGCCCACTCCTCTTGAGCTGCCCTCCATGAAAAGGAATTGCTTGCTGGGCTAACCGGGCAGATGGCTCCTCGAAGAGATCAAAACTGATCGAGCATCCAGGCGGTTTGTTCTTTAGGCTGCAGCTTGTGTACGCTGGCATTGCTGTTTTCAGAGGTTGTGTTGGAACCTTTTGTCTGTGAAGAGTGCTGATGGTCCATGATGGTGGCAACGGGACGTTTTGGCGGGGATGGCCTGCCGGGGGAGTTCGGTGGTTCAAGAGCCTCTGTTTGGTCGTTGTGCTTGCTTGTGTCGGCTCAATGTTGCTGCAGGCTTACCGGTTGAGAACCGAGATGGCTCAAGGTGACGCCAAGGCGATCGCCGTCGGCCAAGCCCAGGTCGAGCGGATCTTCGACCATTTCCGGGACCAAGCAACACGCTTGGAACGACAGACCAAGGCCTTGGCGAAGGATTTGGAGACCGGCAAGGTCGATGCCAAAAACCTTCGGCAACGGTTGCGAGCCGAGAGTCTGAAGGAGTCCTGGGTTCTGGGTTTTACGGTCGCCTATGAGCCGTTTGTCTTTGAGTCTGACCGTCGCCTCTACGCGCCGTACTTTGACTCAAGCAAGAAAACGTTCCTCCAGTGTGAAGATTTTTATGATTACACCGACCCCGACCAGCGAGAGAACGCCGTCTGGTACCAGGCCGCAGCCGAGAGCGGGCGGCCCGAGTGGGTCGCTGCCTATGGGCCAGCTGCTGGCTCCACTTATGCCGGTTACAGTGTCCCGTTTTTCGCATCCAAACAATCAGGCTCCAGCAAGACACTGCTTGGTGTAGTCAATGTCGCCATTTCGCTGACGGCGTTGACGGACCTGTTGAACACTCGTTTCGTTGGCCGACTTGGGGCAGGGATCATGGTCAACCAGCAGGGTGTTCTTTTGGCGTTTCCAGATGAGGACCAGGTCCGAGCGGGGCGGACTTGGGAGGAACTGCTTCGTTCTCATCCCGGCGGCAGTGAGCCTTTGTATCGACTGGCACGTGATATGGTCGCTGGGAAGTCAGGCCGCTTTCGCTTCCGCAACTCGCACCGGATGCCCAACCTGCAGAGTGGGTGGTTTTTTTATGGGCCGCTGGAGCCGGCCGACTGGCGACTTGGGGTGGCCATCTTCGAGAACGAGCTCTATCGAAACGAGCAACTCTTGAACCGCTGGCGGATTTGGTTTGCCCTCACCGCTTTGATTGGGGCAACCTTGTTGCCTCTGGTGTTCCTCAAGACCGACTGTTTCGATCAGCGGACCTGGGTGGCAACGGTCACGACGTTTTCGCTCGGCGGTGCCCTGGTCATCGGCTACATCTGGTGGCTGAATGTCGACCGGAGGGATTTTCTCACCTTCGATGATGCCCGCATGGTAACTGACCTGCAGGGAGTGGAGGAACTCGTTCGCCAGCGTCAGGAGGCCGCCGAAGAAGTCCACGCGGCACCCCCGGCACTGATCCCCACGCGGATTTTGGTGAGGGGGGTGGAGTTTGACGGCGCTTATCATGTACGGGTCAGTGGCTCCGTCTGGCAGACGTATCGCAAGGGGGAGCATGACGGGCTGACGCGAGGGTTCGATCTGCCGGAGGTGGCCTCGGACGCTGAGGCGGTGGCCATCGAGGAGGAATACCGTGCCGAGACCGACGAGTTTGAGGTGATCCGTTGGAGATTCCGGGCGTCGTTGCGGAACAGATTCGACTATTCGGATTTCCCTTTTGATACCCAGCAGATGGTGGTCTCGCTGCGTCATGCCGATCAAAGCCAGAACGTTTTGTTGGTGCCAGAGCTTGCCAGCTATCGGCTGCTGAACTCTTCGGCCCGGCCAGGGGTCCACTCCAAGCTGTGGATGCCCGGATGGAACCTCGAAGGGAGTTTCTTCAGCTACGACGTCTTTCCCCAACTGGTCGACCCAGGTGTTGTTGGCCAGTCCGCCATTGGAGAGACCACTGAGCTACGGTTTAACCTCGTTGTTCGCCGCCGCTTCCTGACGCCGTTTATCTCTTACATCGTGCCGATTTTGATTGTCACGGCGCTTCTCTACGGCGTGGTGATCATGTCCAGCCCCAACCAAGACCAGCAGTCCAAATCGGGCTTCAACGTCTTTGGGGTCTTGGGGACCTGCGGGGCATTCTTCTTTACCGTTGCATTGATGCACATCGATCTTCGTCGAGGAATCGACGCCGAGGTGGTGACCTACTTGGAGTCGCTCTATTTGATCTCCTACGTCCTGCTGGTCGCAGTATCCCTGAACTCACTACTGTTTATCACCACCGACTCCATTTGGCTCGTTGAGTATCGCGATAATCTGTTGGCGAAGCTGCTTTATTGGCCGCTGTTTGTGGCCTTGATGTTGGCGGTCACCCTCATCGCCTTCTTTTAAAGCAGAGAGCAAGCTGGTGACGCCTCCAGTCGGTCCCAGGCCTCCCTCGACAACAAGGGACGCGTGTCAGGGTTTGGCGTGAAGCTTGGGCGATTTTCTGGAGAGAAGGTCACGCCAAAGAACGCGCTAAAATTTTTTTTACCAAAAACTGCTGGCACTTCCCAATCGCGCTTCAATGGATTCTCGCTCTGGTTGATTCTGGCTCTGGTTGATCCTGACTGTGGTTGAGCAGTCTGGAGGTCGAAGAGCCAGGCGTTTTTCGGTGGCTGTTGGGAGACCCGCTCGGGTTGCCGCGGGCGTTTGCTTGGAGAAGCTCTCTGAACGGACGCCTGCTTGCGGAGGCTACTCTTGGGAAGGAGCTTTCTGTGTCGGCGGGGAGAACAGCGGCTTTCCTTCAGCGAGGTCCCAGACTTTGATCGTTTGGGTGTTTTTGTCGCTGCCGACGCGATGGCCGCCACTGGCCAGACGTGTGCCGTCGGGAGAAAACGCGACGGCCCACACAGTGCTTTGATGACCTTCCAGAGCAGAGGTCATTTGGCTTTCTAAGGACTGACGCTTCTGACGTGCCTTGTCGAGGGCTTTTTGGGCGGCGTCTTTTTTCTTGGCGAGCACTTGGCTTTTGGCGGCCGCCCTGGTAGCGGCTTTGGCGGAAGTTTCCTTCTCGGCGGCGACATCAGGAAGCTGTTGGCCCTGCAATTTCTTCACTTTGTCAGTAAACGCCTTATCACCTCCGGCGGCTTTGATGGCCTCTTGAGATTCGGCTTCTGCTTTCTTGGCGGCCTCTTGAGCTTGTTTGACGGACTCCTGGAGCGTTGTGTTCTCTTTGTCTTTCTCAAGCTCAGCCTGGGCTTTCTGCTGCCTTTGGGCGGCTTGCCTGGCTCTAGCGATACTGGCAATCGCCTTGGCTTCAGCCTGGCGGGCTTCTGCCTGCTCTTGGGCTTCGGTCAGTTGAGTGGTTGCCTGATCCAGCTCGTTTTGCTGCTTCTTAAGGTCTTCGATTGCCTCCTGCAGCTTGGGGCCCAGGGACAGCATTTTCTCCACCTCCCAAACTTTGACCAACCGGTCGTGGGCACAGCTGGCCAGACGTTTGCCGTCGGGCGAGAACCGCACACAGCACACCCAGTCTCGGTGCCCAGCAACGCTGGCCAGCAATTTGCCAGAGGTGTCCCAGATCTTGATGGTCCGATCGGCCCCTGCGCTGGAGAGACGCTGGCCGTCGGGGGAGAAGGCCACCGACCAGACGGCATCGGTGTGGCCTTCAAGCTGGGCGGTCTCCTTGGCAGGTTGCTTGTCTGTCCCCTTGGCTTTCAGGGGGTCCCACAGCTTCACGGTCTTGTCCGTGCTGGCTGTTGCAAGCGTCTTGCCATCAGGGGAGAAAGCGAGGCTCGAAACGGAGGCTTGATGGGCTTGGAAGCTGTTGGCTTCTTCGAGCCCGTCGGCTTTCCACACGGTCACCGATCCGTCCTCGCCTCCGGCGGCAATGTGCTGACCGTCGCCAGCAAAGGCCACGCAGCGGACCCAACTTTTGAACTTTGCGAGCTTGGCTTTTTCTTCTTCAGTGGTGAGGTCCCAGACGATGATTTCCCCCTGGTAGCTGCTGGTCACCAGCGTGTTGCCGTCTGGCGAAAGAGCCAACGACCAGACATTGGCCTGGTGCCCCGGCAACTCGGCGGCCCGCCCTCCGTTGCCGGCATTCCAGATGACCACATCGCCCGGCCGATACTGCAGACTCCCTCCGCCGACGGTGATCAACTGCGTACCATCCGGAGAGAAGGTCAAGGCGGTCACCCAACGTTGATGGTCGGAGATGCTGGCGGTATCACCGGCCAGGGCTGCACTCTGAGGTCCGAGAACCGCCAGCAGGATCCCAAAAAGCACGCGAACACCCCCAGCCAACCAAGCGAGACTTCCCCTTTGGCCCAAGTCCCATGGTTCTGAACTACCAGAGCCGGCAAGAAGGGTTTTTCTTGGAGCGAAACTGTCACCAGCTGGATGGTTCATCGCCTGTCTCCCACAAGTCATTCTCAGGTGAGGAAGTTGGATCGAGGAGTTTGTGCTGAGGAAGCTAAGCCGAGGAAGTTCGCCTGGGAAGAACCTCGAAGAAAAGTTTCGGGAGTGAGCAGTTGCTTGTCGGAGCTGGACAAAGCTGCCGGCGAGCTGATCCTGAGCGAGACTGTCCCAGATGTGGGCCCTGCTCACCGGGACTTTGTGCTCACCGGGACTTTGTGCTTAGCAGATGCTGTTGCATGGGCTCTTTTCGGTCCCGACAGGGTGAGTCTCTGTCACAATCTGGGGCAGTCGCGTGAGCTGGTTGATGGGGACCTGGGGCTGATTGAGTTGCAACTCAACTGTGCATTCGGACGAACGGGTCGCCCTGGCTGATGATGTCGGCTTCTTGGATGGCCAATTCATCCAGGCGGGTGGCTACGATGTCTGCAGGGCCAAACTGCCTGGCGAATTTGATATAGGTTCCGTAATGCCGGGCCTCGCTTTCAAAGAGGCTGTCGTAGAAGCTCGCCAGTTCACCATCTGAGATATGCTCACGTAAGACGGCGAATCGTTCGCAACTGCGGGCCTCAATCAGAGCGGCCACCAGGCAACGATCGATGACCCGCTGTGGTTCGACCTTGCGGATCAGTTCGTGCAGCCGCCGCCCATAGCTGCTTGGCTGCTGGCGGCGAAAGGGGATTTTTCGGGCAGCCAACAGCTGCAGCACCTGGCGGAAGTGGTCCAACTCCTCGTTGACGATTTCCGTCAGCGGGCCCACAAACTCCACATGCTCCACATAAGAGAAGATCAAATTCATCGCCACGCCAGCGGCTTTCTTCTCGCAGTGTGCGTGGTCGATGAGCACCTCATCGAGGTGAGTTTCCACCTGCCCCACCCAGGAAGCCGGCGTTGCGCTCTTGAGATTGAGCATCACTTGAACTTGAGCATCACTTGAACTTGAGCGTTACCGAAGACGGGACCAAACGGATCATTCCGAGGACAACGGTTCCAACTGGCTGTCAACTGGCCAGACCATACTGGGGCAATATAGAAGTCTGAGGGGCCGCCTGCCAACCGGGGGATTTTCCGCTCCGGTTTCGAGGCGGTTAAGCCGTTGGAGCTCGGGAAGTCAGGCCTCTGGGAAACAGGCCATCAGAGGCAAGTGAGTGAGGTAGGCGGTTTGACCGGCTGCGGCTAGTTTGAAGGCACCGGATGAAGTTTTCCGCAGCCAGTTCCCCCTGAGCGATCAAGCGAGAAGGCGATGACTTTGCCGACACACCACCTCTCCCAGGGGAACACGGCTCCCTCGTCCCGTCTGGGTCTGGGGGATCGTTTTTGGGCTGTGTTGGTCTTGGAGGTGCTTGGAGTCTGGGGAGTGCTGGCAGTGCATGGCAGCTGGCCGGCTCCTGAGGTCAACGAGACCCATTATCTGGTGTTGGCCAAACACTATTGGCAGCCCGACTGGCTGGCCGGTGATTTCTTCCTAGAAACCGGCCAGACCCATGTGTTCTTCTATTTGGCGGTCGGGTGGTTGGCCTCGCTGTTTCCTTTGCCAGCGGCAGCTTGGACGGGGCGGTGCCTCGCTTGGCTTCTCTTGGCGATCGGCTGGAGCCGGTTCTCCAGGGCGGTGGTGCCCTGTCCCGGCGTTGCGGTGCTTTCAGCGGCTGCCTGGCTGGGGTTGATGGAACAGTTTCACATGGCTGGGGAATGGGTCGTTGGTGGCGTGGAGGCCAAGACCTTTGCCTATGCCTTTGTCTTTCTGGCTTTGCGAGAGATTCTTGACTGCCGCTGGAACGCCGGCGGAATCCTCCTTGGTGTGGCCATACTCTGGCATGCCCTGGTCGGTGGTTGGGCGGCCATTGCGGCGGCCTTTCTGTGGCTGCTGGCCGGTGCCGGCCGGCCAGCTCTGTGGCGGTTGTGGCCGGGGTTGATTTTCGGCGGTCTTCTTGCGGTCATCGGCATTTGGCCCAGCCTGCAACTCTCCGCTGGGGCTGATTCCGCGACAGCCTCGGAAGCCTACCAGATCTATGTGCACCGCCGACTGCCCCATCACCTCGACTTTCTCGGAATCAAGCCGGAATTTCGCTGGCGTTTTCTCGGGCTCTCGATCGCTTGGCTGGCCGTCGCGACGCTGACCAACCTCATCCCCGGTCCCTCTGCAGATGCCAACCGCCGGATCGGCTGGCTGCAGACAACGGTCACAGCCTCGCTTCTGCTGGTGGCCGTAGGTCTGACCCTCACGTTTCTTCCCTTCGATGATCCTGGTCGGCGATCAGGGCTTTTGAGGTTCTACTGGTTCCGTTTAGCCGATACGTTGGTTCCGGCGGGGATTTCACTCGGCGTTTGTTATCTCGGCTGGACAAGCTTCTCAGCCTGGCGGAACCGCTTCTTCCGGGTGGGGATGGTGTTGGTAGCTGTGGCTGGCGTTATTGGCTATTTGAGCTTCGCCGCCTGGGACCGCGTTCAGCAGCAGGTCCCCAGGTCCTATAAGCTGGGTGAAGGGCAAGGCCGCTATCAACAATGGCAAGAAGTCTGCTTGTGGATTCGCAGGAACTTACCCAAGGATGCCGTGGTGATCACTCCCAGGGCAGCCCAGGACTTTCGTTGGCACGCCCAGCGGTCGGATGTGGTCAACTGGAAGGACATCCCTCAAGATGCCGCCGGGACCGTTCAGTGGTGGAAGCGGCTGGAAGACGTTCATGGGGATCGCGTCGAAGGCGGATTCGTCAAACGCCTTTCCCGGTTGTCACCACAGCGGCTGACGGAACTGGGGCGTCGGTATGGTGGTGGCTATTTGCTGACGCGATCGGGGCCTCCTTTGCCCTTTGAGGTGTTGTTTCATCAAGACGATGATCGGGCGTTTACCCTTTATCGGCTTCCAGTCGACGATGTCCCTGCTGGGCCAGCTGAAGCCGCAGGTCTGGCCCGGCGAGAATCGGTGTGCCAGTGTGATTGTCCAGCGAGATAATTCAGTGCGATAGTCGAGTTAGGACTGGTAGATGTTTCGCAGGAACTCGAAGGCCTGCTTGACCTCACCGATGGGATCACGAGGATCATCCCGCTCGATGGTCAGGTAGTTTCGGTACCCGCAATCCTCAAGCTGAGCGATCAGTTGCGGGAAGTCGACTGTTCCCCGACCCAAGGGCACCTGCAACCCGCGACCGACTGCCAGGTCACGAGTCCCATCCTTGGCATAGACATGCACGATCTGCGAACCCAGGACCTCGACAGCCTCGTTGGCGTCAAATCCAGCCGCCGCCAGTGCTCCTGGATCCAGGCTGACCTGAATGCCCCCAGGCGGCAACTGGTCCAATAGCCCTTGCAGCTCTTTTCCGCTCTCCGTGCCGGTGCGGGCCGCCAGCCAAGCGCCAGTCGAGTTGCTGAAATGCGCCAGGTCAGCCAACACCTCAACAAGCAGCCCCCGTGCTGGATCGGACTCGTCGGGAATCCGACCGATTTGGTTGGTGACCACCGAGGCTCCCAATCGATAGGCCATTTGCAAAGCCGCCTTGGTGGCCTGGACGCGGCCGTCGAGGTTTTCCTGCACGTGGTAGCCAAAGCGAGTCTGAAACCGCACCGAGGAGACCGACAAGTTCAGGTCCTCAAGCATTTTGCGGATCTGACGAGCGGCTGTGTCGGTCAGTTCCGCTGGCTTAAGTTGCTCTCGGGCGTCGATCTCGACTGCGGTGATGCCGAGCTGGCTGGCTGACTGCAGAGCCTGACGAAGGGGCTGCGCGAAACTGGTCAGCGAGACGGCCACTTTCAACGGAATCATCTCTTCTCCTTGGACTTTGATTTTAAGACGCTGATCCGATAGGCATCGGCCTCACAAGCACTGGCCCGACGAGCTGCATTGTAGGCTGCTGAGGTGGCCCAAGCAGGGCTGCACTCTCGTTGGTAGCAGCGATCTGCGGAGACTACACAGGTTCTGCCTGCTGCAGCTATCCTTACCAAAACGATCAATCCAACATGGGGTGCTCGGGCTGACCTGCTTCATTGCCCCGCGGACCAGCAGAATCCAAGCTCTCAGAGCCCCGGAAGGCCAGTTGCCTCGTGAGGTGATCGCCTCGGGGCTCACATGACTGTGCGAATCTTTTGGGAGAGTTCGATGGGGATCATCAGGGAGGTGGTGGAGTTTTTACAGCGTTTTGCTCCGCCCCAGTTGGCCGAGGACTGGGACAACGTCGGCCTGTTGATGGGCGATCCCCGTTCCACTCTTGAGCGAGTGATGACGTGTCTGACCATCACGCCAGAGAGTGCTCAGGAGGCCATCGACCAGGGAGTTGGTTTGGTCGTGACGCATCACCCCTTGCCGTTCAAGCCCATCAAACGTCTGACCACCGAGCGTCCTGAAGGAGCCCTCCTGTGGAGGTTGGCTTCCGCCGGGGTGGCGGTGTACAGCCCCCACACAGCTTTTGATTCGGCTCGTGGGGGCATCAACCAACAACTGGCCCAAGGACTGCAACTGGAAGAGATCTCTCCGTTGATCCCGTTTGCGGGCACGCCTTCTCCGGAAGTCGAGGGTTTGGGAACTGGCCGCCGAGGCCTGTGCCGTCCCACAATCACGCGATCCGTGCTCGGGCAGCGCATCAAGGATTTTCTCAAGCTGCCGCAAGTTCGCTGCACGGGCACGCCAAAGCAGTCCGTTGAGTGGGTTGCTATCGCCTGTGGCAGCGGTGGAAGCATGCTGGAGCAGGCAGCCAAGACTGGCTGCGATACCTTGGTCACCGGCGAGGCTCAGTTTCATACCTGCTTGCAGGCTGAAGCGCTGGGCATCGGTTTGTTGTTGGTGGGCCACTACGCCAGCGAGCGTTTTGCCGTCGAGCAACTTGCGGAGGTCCTCCAAGAGGCCTTTCCCGGGCTTGCCATTTGGCCGAGCCAACAAGAACGCGACCCCCTGACGGCGCTCTGAGAGATGAGCGTGGGGAACGTGTGTGGGAAGGTGGTCAAGTTGGAAAACAGTCCTCGGCCAACTCCAACTGCAGCCGGTTGATGCCTGCCTGGTTGATGCCTGGTTGTTGTTGACTGCCTGGTTGGTGCCTGCCTGGTTGGTGCCTGGTTGTTGTTGACTGCCTGGTTGGTGCCTCTGGTGAACCCATCCGCTGGACTCGACATCGGGGGTGAATCCACCCTTTGAGGGCGTATGCTCTCTCTGGAGGGACCGGCGGCCTGTCGCCGACAGAGGCTCGGGACTGCACCCTGTCGGCGTCAACGGATCGGACGAGTGACTTGTGGACGAAGATCCCTCAGAAAAGACAAGCTCACCCGGAGACCACGCGGACTCACGATCTGGGTGGGGCAACCGACAAAGGGCGTCGATTTCGTCGCAAGCAACACCCGCCAACGACCAACAAGCCCAGCATCGTCAGGCTGGGGCGTTCCGGGATCAACAGCACCGAACTGGTGACCAGGAGGTTTGAGGGGTCGCCGCTGCGTTCAGCGTAAAAGAGCGACAACGAGTAAGCCTCGCCTAAGGTGAGCCCAAGCTCGTCTAGGTTCACGCTGCCAGAAAGCGGGGGATGAACTCCGCCGAGGTCGATCACCAGCTGGTTGTCGATGAAGACCCAGATATCGTCGTCGCCGGAGACGGTGAACGTTTCCCCGCCTTGGTAGATGAATTGTCCGCGGGCTTCAAAGGTGAACGAGCCGTTGTGGGGCTGACCGTGGTTGCCAAATCCCAGGTCGTCGATGGGATAGAAGGAGCTGTCGCCGAAGATGTACAGCCCTGAATCTGGACCGGTCTCCTGCAGTGTGATCGAGTGAGGAATGGAGATATTCACCCCGGGCACATCACGGAACCACTGGTCAAAATTCTCCTGGCCCGAGGTGGTGGGATTGCCATCCAGCCCGGCGTAGACCGGCTTTTTGTCTGCGCCCAGGGTGTTCTGGACGATTCCGGTGTCCATCCCGGTGAAGGTCTCGAAGTCCGGGTGTCCGCCAGGCAAGTAACCAGCAATGAAGTCTCGAGCTGTGCCATCCAACGTCATCGTCCCGGCTCGGGCAACTGACGGGCTGACCAGAACCAGGGCCAGCAGAACGGCCGTTGCCAAGCCGGCCAGCAGGACTTTGCCCGGAAAGCTGTTGGCCGGAAAGCTGTTGGCCGGCAAGCTGTTGGCCGGCAAGCTGTTGGCCGGCAAGCTGTTGGCCGGCAAGACTTTCGCCTGGGAATCGATTGCCGCAATCCTCGCAGCAGGCATCCACAAACGCAGAGTCATGAAAAGATCTCCTGGAAGAGAGAACTAAGTTGGCCGGGCAGCACTAAGATTCCCTGTGTCCCCCGGCGGGGAGCAGTTCTTAGGAGACCTCCAGCCGATTGGCAAGTCCAAAAAGCTCTCTCGACCTGGACTGGTACTGGCGAACGTGTTCGATGGGGACGAGCCCGAAGCCCTGCGAGATGGTCTATTGTGGGTCACCCTGAGGGTCGGACACTTTGGGACTCAGCTGGAGCGGTCCTGCCAGTCGATTGCTGAGAGTTTTGCTAGGGCCAGTTGCAAAGCGTGTGTGCCCTGGCGTCGGTGACCTTGGGATTGGAGGGCGAGGTAGAGTTGATGGGCCAAGGCCAATCCTGGCATACAAAGCCCCATGCGTTGGCTTTCTGCCAGGGCGATGCCCATGTCTTTGATGAAGTGTTCGACGAAGAAACCGGGATCGAAGTTATTGTCGATGATCCGGGGTCCCAAGTTGGAGAGTGACCAACTGCCAGCTGCTCCACTGGAGACGCTTTTCATGACTGTCGCCAGGTCCAAACCGGCTTTGTGACCGTAGAGCAAAGCCTCGCAGACGCCGATCATGTTGGTGGCGATGAGGGTTTGGTTGACCATTTTGGTATGCTGGCCGGCGCCAGCGGGACCCTGATGCACAATGGTCTGGCCCATCGCTTGCCAGCAAGGCTGAAGGGCTTGGACAACCCCTTGTTCGCCGCCGATCATGATCGACAGTCGAGCCTCGCGAGCTCCCACGTCGCCTCCGGAGACAGGAGCATCCACACTGTGCACGCCCTTGTTGTGGGCTTTTTGAGCGATCTCTACTGCAAGCGAGGGCTCGCTCGTAGTCATATCTACTAAAATGTTTTTAGCGGAAGCCCCCGCTAAGGCACCTTCGGGGCCTAGCAAAACCTCGCGAACATCGGCGGGGAAGCCCACGATGGAAAAGACCACATCGCTTTGTTCGGCCACCGCCTGGGGCGTCTCCGCCCAACTGGCCCCCTTCTGCAGCAGTTCTTGAGCTTTGGACTTCGTCCGCGTGGTGACGGTCATGGAAAACCCAGCAGCCATCAGGTGGCCAGCCATGCTCTTGCCCATGACCCCAGTCCCGATCCATCCGAGGCGGGTTTTCCCTGGCTGGACGACTTCGATGGCCATGATGCTCACTCCTGAAACGGCGAAGACTGGTTCGGGGAGATGCGTGAGTGCCGACACGTGGGCAAGGACCTTTGCGGGGTCCATGGCTTCGGGAGGCCCCTGGATGGCCTGCCGAAGCCTGCGGATTCTAGCGAACTTCGATCTGGTTGTCATATCTTCCGCGTTGGACGATTCCGCCGGGCGAGCACACGACACGGACTGCGAGTGCGAGACGGACTAGGGTGCGGCAACCTGCAGAGGGTTTGGAGGAGTTTTCGACTGGGAACCGAACCGCGAAGACCACCTGAGCCAGGCGATCAGGTCTTTTCGGGGATGAGCTTTCCAGTAGGTATGTGGGCTCCGAAGAAAACTGTTTTTTTGGTTAAGTTCTTCGAAAGCGGAACATTTTCCTTTCTGAAAAGGGGACATATTGGTTCCCTGATTGTGAAAGTCACTCCTTTGGTTGGTGCACTCTTCTACTCGGATGGTCTGGCGACTCCTCCCCACGCTTTACCATCCCCACATCAAGGGTGATAAGGTAGGGATCACCCTGGTGACAACAAGCAACGGCTCTGAGGGACACTCCGCTCCATACCCTCAGAGCCGCTGTCTTTTGGCCTTGGGCTGCACCTCCCCAAGTCAAGATCAACTCTGGCATCCACTACCCTTCACGAGAGAGGCTTTCTTCAGAAAGGTTTTGCCCAAAAAGCTTTCTGAGGGCTCATCTGTGGGCCGTTCTTTCGAGACAAGCAAGCGTGCACTTCAACGGGCTGTCCTGTTGGGACTTGCCTTCAATCCAAAAAAAATCCGGTCGTTCCGGCCGGCAAGTGAGCCTTTCAACGTAGCCGTGGTTGGTTGTCGCCTGATTCTGGTTGAGCCGATCCCCCTCCAGTTTTTGTCTCCTCCGCGAGGATGACTCCGAGTTGGGATGGCCACACAGGGGAACGACCAAACAACCCACACCACCTCAACTTCGCGACCTCCAAATACAAATCGGCACCTTTACGGCCGGATTCCCGAAGGGATTGCCGATCGTTCAGGTCGTCACGAGGTGAGATCAGAAGCGGGTGAGATCAAAAGCGGGTGAGATCAAGAGGAGGTGGGATCAGGGATCGGTGGGCCACCAACTGCAAACCTTCGTCAGAGTCTCCGCTGGCCAGCTCGTGAGCACCAACCTCGAAACAGCTGAGAGTTGCTGATGCTGAGTTCACTGGACTTGTTTTAGTTGGTCTAGAGAATTTCAGAGTCTGTCCGAAAGAGTGGCCAGAATTCAACTGCTGCTGTAGGTCTGATGGGATCGTTCTTGGCAGTGGTTGGATGGGCACACCTTTGGGAGGGGTTTTCAAAGCAATAGCTGGCCAATCCTTCCCTCCTGCCATGGGAACCTCCCGGAAGATCAGTAAGCAATCCGACCACACCGTGTCTCAAACACTACCTTCGGTGGCAGAATTTCGCTAAGAAACAGTGCCCGGGTAGTGCTTGTTGTGCTGTTCCATGCTCCCTGAAGTATCGCTGATTGAGTGAATCTTTGGATAAGCTCGGCCAGCTTGAGGACATAATGCCTCTTGGGGCGACGTGCCGAGCTGACTCTGCCGTTGCCCAACTGAAGGATTCCGATGCCGGTTTCACGTGCCGAGCCCAGTTCGCCAGAGAATGTCACTCAGGCAAAACCTCGTGATCGATTTGTGGAGCTACTCTCCAAACATCGCAGACGGTTGTTTGGGTACAGCTTTGCGCTGGTCCACCACATGGCCGATGCCGAGGATGTGTTCCAACAATGCTGCACCATTTTGTGGAGGAAGTTCGACTCCTTCGACGCTGAGAGCCCGACTGCCGAGGACGACTTTGTGGCCTGGGCCAATCAAACCGCCCGTTTTGTGGCGATGAACTTCCTCAGAAGCAAACGCCGCAGCCGTGTGTGTTTCAGCGAGGAGTTCCTCAACGAGGCCGCGTCATTGCCCGAGCAAGCCGATGATGAGTCCGACGAGGAACGGCGTGAAGCTTTGCGATATTGTCTGAAAAAGTTACGAGAAAGCGATCAACAGCTCATCCGCTTGTGTTACGGTGGAAAGCAAACCATCAAAGAAGTGGCCCAGCAACTGGGTCGGTCTCCAGAAAGTGTCTACGTTTCGGTTGGTCGCATCCGCCACCAACTCTATGAAGGAATTCGACGCAGGCTCAATGCCGAATAAGGTCCCCTCTGCCAGCAGTCATCAACAATAATCACCTCAGCCAACCAAGTCGACTTGTTCGACAAAAGTTCAGATCAACACCAGTTCAGCAGCAGAGTTGTCCAACGTCATCATGGGATTCCGCGATCCCAGGACCAAGAGATCCCAGAGCCGAGAGATCCCAGGGCCGAGAGATCCCAGGGCCGAGAGATCCCAGGGAAGTTGGGCAAGATGTTCGAGTTCATGAAGGTTTCACCTCATCACAAAGTGTTCTGAAATTCGGTCACTCATCTTGCCAGTTAGTAGGCTTTAGGTTGCCCCCAACAACGTGGCCTTGTGCCTCCAAACTCCCTGCCCCCAAAAAGATAGGCAAATCACAAGCCACTCAGAGAATTCCTGCTCGCTGTTCGGCGGCCCCTTCCGAAGAGTTGCTCCGCATCTGCTGATGTTTCCGCAGATTGTCGATTCCGCAGATCGCCACTTTCCCAATTTCGTGATTCTCAAAGCCACCCGGTTCCCACCGGTCAACCTTGACATTGAAACTCCAAACTGACCCATGATGGGCGACGACCATCTTCCTCCTCACGAAGGGCCTCCTCGCGAAGGGCATCCTCGCGAAGGCTCCCCTGACAATCAGGGCCCTGATTCAGTTTGGCCAGACGGTGCAGACATCCCACTGGAGGTTCGCCAGCTGACCGCGTTGGTCTGTCAGGGATTGGCCACCCAAGAGGATCTCTGCGCTTTGGAGCAATGGCTCCGAAACGACCCGAGTGCTCAGGACTACTATTTTCGAGTTTGCGAGATCCATGCCAGCCTGTATCTGGATTTCCGCTTCGACCAAACCGATCCAGCCCAGAACCCAGAGGTCGATCCCTCCGCGACACAACCCGAGAGCGGACAAGCTTGGGACTTCGATCCCAACCATGACTGCGAGGAATCGGTCACCGAGGCGGCGCCGGCCTTTTCCTTTGCCGCGTTGGCTCTCGACGAAGAATCTCTCCACGCCGAAACCATTATTGCCGGAGCCTCGGAGACACAAGTCGACCTTCGCTCCCAGCTTCGCGAATCCCAACCTCAAGCCAGCCAACTCCCCCAAGCATCTCACGCCCCAGAATCTTCGGGTGCAGAAACTTCAGGTGCAGAAACTCCGGGTGCAGAAACTCCGGGTGCAGAAACTCCGGGTGCAGAAACTTCAGGTGCAGATGCCACCAGCTCAGATGATCCAGCTCCAGAAAATCGGAGCCAAGAAAACTGGAGCTCAGAGCTACTGATGTTGCTGCCCTCGGCAGCGGAGCAGGCCCTTCCGGAGCTTCCCGAAGACCTGTCGTTCCCGGAGTTCCCGACGCCCGACTCTCCTTCGCTCGATGTGCCTCCGTTGAACGCCCTGCCAGCAGATGCTCGGCCTTCTGGGCCTTTGGCACCCGAGTCCTGGAAAGTGGAGTGCTGGAAAGTGGAGTGCTGGGGCCCTGGGCCTGTCCCGGAAGGCATACCGGCTGCCGAGGACCCCTTGGCATTGACGGAGCAGGTTGCCACGCGTGACCGAGTCGAAGTAGGCTCAGCTGTGCTGCCTTCCTCCCGGCCCGGGCGGGGCTTGCGGACAGGTCGACGTCGACGAGGCCGAGGGTTCTTGGCGAGGTTTGCCTTGGCAGCAGTCGCTGTGGGAGCCTTCTGCCTCAGCTGCATCTTGCTGCTGGCTGTGTTTTTCGTTCATCGGCTTGATGCCCGACTCGAGGTCCGAAACGATCCCCACCGACTTTCACGATCCTCCCTGCGGTCGGTCGCCACGCTTGTTGGAACCCGAGCGACTACATGGTCTCCCGGGGACGCCCTTCACGTCGGTGATCGACTGGTCGAGTCCCAGGTGCTGCGTCTGCTGCAAGGCCAAGCTACCTTGCAATTTGACCGAGGTGCTTTACTGAGGCTGGTTGGTCCCGCCGAATTGATTGTCTCCGACGGAAATCGCGTGCACGTTCGTCGAGGACGAGTGTCGGTCACTGTTTCGCGGCGAGCCATCGGCTTTGAGGTCTCCACTCCAAGTACCCGAGTGACCGACTTGGGGACCAGTTTCCAGTTGGCTGTCGATGACCGGGGCACCAGCCGTCTCCAGGTGACCCAGGGTCAGGTCGAGTGCCGACAGGTGGACCGCTCTGGTACACCTGTCAACAGGCCCTGGATTCTCAAACCAGGGCAAGTGTTCGAAGCAGAACCGATCGGTTTCTAGCTCCCGAATCCCTTCAGCTCGGCTTGGCAAGACTTGTGTCTCAATCAAGATCTTTGCTTGGCAGGGGCCTTCTTGAGAGTTCCCTGTTGCTCTGCTCACCTGTTGCTCTGCTCACCTGGGGCCGAGCAACCGCGAGAACTGAGAATCGGCACGCAGCGGTAGTAGGGCAGGGTCCTTGAGCAACTGTTGCCGCATCTTGGGGGAGACCAGCTTCAACGCGTTGCCAAGAGACTCGAAGGCCGCCTGTCGGTAGCTTCTCTGCAGGCTTTGACTCTGCCTGCTGGGAGGTTCCATCTGGACCTGGGCCAAGGCTTGCGCGTACAGGCAGGCCACGTTAAAGGGTAAGCTCAGCTTTTGAGTGGGGTGTTTGGGGTCCGGGCCGATCTCCACGGCCTTCTGTGCATCAGCAACCCCCTCGAGGTACCGGCCCAAGCGGACCCGCGCAAATCCACGACCGATGTACAGGTCGCTGTCTCGTGGGTTGAGCTGGAGAGCTTGGTCAAAATCCTTCTCGGCCACCTTGGCCCCATGGTTCAACACCGCCCAACCACGACGGGCAAAAGTCAAAGCATCAGGGTCGGCATCCAAGGCCAGAGCGAGCGTGTAGTCGGTAAATGCCTCCTCGACCTTGCCTTGGCGAGCACGCTGCACACCACGGAGCCGGAAGGTATCTGGTTGGGGTTGTTCCCGTTTGACGAGCTCAGTGAGGGCGGCTTCGGCGGCATCAGCTTGGCCGGCGGTGGCCAAGAGATTGGCCCGAGCGAGACGATAGTCTCGATTGTCAGGATCGATCTTGATCGCTGCATCGTAAGCGGCCAACGCCTCAGCAGGCGGCCGACGCAAGGCTCGCAGGAGATTTCCTCGGCGAAACTGAGCATCCGCTTTGTTGTCATCGCCGAGTCCCAGTTCAAGAGCCTTCTCCAAGTCCACCAGGGCCGAGTTGGGCTCGCCCAAATCCTGGTACACTTTGGCCCGTTGCAGAAACACCAGTGGCTCTTTGGGACTGCGTTCTGCTGCTTCAGCAAGTAGCTTCAGCTCTTTGCGAGGATCTTTCTCTTGGTGATAAACATTGGCTAAGTTGAGGTAGCCGCGGAAAGCTTGCTGGTTACGTTGAATCGCTTGTTGAAAATCTGCGGCTGCTTGGGTGAGATCCTTCCGAGCAAGCCACATTGCCCCACGCATGAGGTAAAGGCCGTAGTTGTCCGCGTCCAATCTTTCGGCTTCGAGAAAGTCAGCCTCGGCCTCGGCATAATGCCCAAGATTTGCATGAGCGTACCCACGCAGTAGAAGGACCCAAGCGAAATCCTTTCGTTGACTGAGGCAGGCTGTCAGCGAGGCCACCGCAGCATTGTAGTTCTCCAACTGGACCTGACAGACAGCTAGGAAGTACTGTGACCAAAAGTGACCTGGATCATCACGTAGAGCCAGGAGAAACTGGTCGCTGGCTTTCTGGATCTTCCCCTCTTTGAGCAGCGTATCACCGACGAGGAAGTAATCGACCGAGCCTCGAGGTGGCGTGCTCTTGGCTGCTTCGAGGGCCTGGGCGGCCTCCCTGGTTTGGCCAAGCCGCTGCAAGAGCCGCGCCTTACGCTTGTAGTAAGAATGCAAGGGCTTCCCGAAAGGTTTTCCCTGAGTTCGCTCAAGCAGGGCCAAAGCGTGCTGCAGCCGGGCCTCCTGGAACTGTGTCAACTCGCCACTGGGAGTCCCTGTCGCTCGCGTTGTCGCCTTCAGCGCAACGGCGTCGGCCATGACGAAGAGTAACTCACGACAACCCTCACGGACCTCGATTTGTTCAGCGGGTTCCAGATAACGAGGAGCAAATTCCGCAGGCGGCGGTAACCAAAGGTTCCTCTGAGTGACATCAGCCTGAGGTCCGGCTTGTTCAGAAACGTCTTGTTTTTGGCCAGCTGAGTCTTGCTTCCGACCCGCTGAGTCTTCTTGGTTTTCTCCGGCAAAGAGCTTGAGAGCTTCGATCGCAGCGTCTTGGCAGAGCTGAAAGTTCTTTTGCCGGTTCAACCCTGTCAGCAGCGTTCCGTGAAAGAGGGCCTGATCCCGGAAGGTGCGAAACTTGTTCAGACGCTGGCGGGTCTGAGCTTGATTTTCTAGTCGGAACAACTGTTCGTTGATCAGTTGCAGACGTTCGTTGGCGACCGATTGCAGATCCTCCAGGCCCGTCTGGTCTTCTGTGGCGGCGAGGATGGTGGTGAATTGCAGACGTGCTTGTTCCAGTCGGCCGGCGGAGAATTCCTCTTGGGCGGCCAACAGTTGCGGGTTGAGCTGTTCTCGAGTGCGTTGCAAGGCCTGCTGCTGATCCAGCTCCTGCAGACGTCTTTGTGCCTCTTGATGGAGTTGGGCCAGGGGGCGTTCAAAGGCCAGCAGGTCCGCGGCTTGTTCAAGCAGCTTGCGGCCTTGGACGGAGGGAGTTTCCTCCTCGGCGGCCTGCTGCATCAGAGCCAAGGCTTGGCCGCGAAGGGACTCGAGGTGGCTGGACCTCCAACTTTGCCAACCTACCCACTGAACCAGGGCTAAAACGACCACAACGGTGGCCGAGGTGCACAACGCAGGGTGCTTGCGGATCCATCGCCCAGTACGGACGCTCCAAGGTTCGGGGTAGGCCAATACGGGCTCGCCGGAGAGCCACCGCACCAGTTCTCGACCGAGCTCGTCGGCGGTCTGATAGCGATCTTCTGGGGCCAAGTTCATGGCCTTCAGGATGATGGCCTCCAAAGGGCGGGAGATGCTGCTGTCAACAGCACGAGGGGCTGTCAGTTGGTTCTGAGCGACCTTTTTGATGATCGCCCACGCGGACTCCCCGTCGTAGGGGGCCTGGCCGGTGACCAGCTGGTACAACACCGAACCCAGCGCGTAGATATCAGAACGTGCATCCAGTTGCTCGACGAGGCCTTGCGCTTGTTCAGGAGACATGAACGCCGGCGTTCCCATCAGGCTGCCGGCAGCGGTTTGGTGTTTGCTGGAGCGGAAGCTGGAACCATGCACACGATGCCGACGGCGACTCTTGCCTGTTGCGCTGAGCGAGCTCAAAAACGCTGAACCGCCGACGCTTGAGGAGCTCCCCTGGAGGCTACTGCGTGTGCGGATACTTCCGCTCTGACTGGCGGAGAATCGGCTGCCGCTCTGGCTGCCGGCATGGCTGCCCTCGGAAGAGGCCGAGGAGCGACTTCCGGAACTGTTCCCAGGATGACCAGAGGCACCTCGAGCGGAACTGCTGGAACTCAGACCGCTACGACTTCCTGAGGCAACACTGGGATCGTCGAGAACATTCACCGAGTCGGGGTCGCTGAGCTCCAGATCGCCCGAACGCTCCCCCCAGGCAGAGTCGTCAGGCTCTTCGATGACTTTGGCCAGCCCCCAGTCAACCACGATCGCTTCTCCGTAGTCGCCTAGCATGATGTTGGCTGGCTTGAGGTCGCGGTGAATCACCCCACGGTTATGGGCATAAGCCAGCGCCTGGCACACACCGATGAACAGACGGATCAGTTCGGCCATGAAGGTCGAGCGATCCGGGTGGTTGGCCGGCAGAGCATGTAGTTCTTCGATGGCGTCTTCTAAGGTGCGACCGCCGAGCAACTTCATCGCATAAAAAGGCCCGCCGTCGGGTTTACGTCCCAACTCATGCACGGGCACGATTCCAGGGTGTTCCAGCTGGCCGGTGATTTGGGCTTCCTGGAAGAATCGCTCGACCAAGACAGTTTTTGTTTCCTTGCCAGGTAAAATATCTTTGACGGCCACATCTCGGCAGAGTTGCCGGTCGTAACCGTGCCAAACACGGCCCAGCCCACCCTGGGCAAGCTCCTCAACAAGCTCGTATCGAGGCGCCCCCTCAAACTCTGGCCCGCAGGTCTCCTGCGGAACCAACCGCTCATCGCTGGTCTGATCCGCAAGATCGTTGGTCCAGTTTTGCGAGTCCTGGGAGCCCACCTGAGAACCAGAACCAACCGAACTGCCTGTGCCGCTGAATCCAGCCGAGCCAGAGGCACTGCCCGATCCCAAAGAACTACCGGAGCTGCCCCCAGACCGGTCGGCTGAGTCGTGGCTGCTGGCTTGCCCGGTTGTCCCTGAATTGAACTGCGCCTGGCTTGAGGGCAGGAGTCCGGACTGCCCTTCGCCGGCGTCTTGCTCAACAGCAGGGGCGTCTGCCAACTCGTCCACGGAAAAATCATGCGTTGCCGCGTGGCTGCCGCGGAGTGTGCTTCTGCTGGGACCCTCAGCTTGGCCGCTTCGGTCGTCGCCTTGGCCGAGCAGGGCGTCCGGCCAAGCGTTGTCCGGGTCCTCGGCCACCGTCATCCCAGGGTCATCATTCCAATCAGGGAGTGAATCTTCGCTGGCCATGGTGGCACCTGGCTGTCCAGGGGGAATCTCCGGCTCCAACTCAGCCAGGGTGTTGTCCAGGACGCTGGAGCCCACAGAATTCTCCCAGGTGGCCTCCTGGCTACGTGGGTTTGGTGAGAGCTGCGTCGGTTCCGAAGCCGGAGGCAGCCCCGCAGAAAGGATCGCATCCAATGTTGGGGAGACCAACCCCCCTTGACCATCAGACGAAGGATCGAGACCAGGCGTTTGATCTTGAGGTCTTTGATCTTGAGGCGTTTGATCTTGAGGTGTTTGATCTTGAGGCGTTTGATCTTGAGCAGGCGTCGTGCTTCGTTGCAGCCAAAGCAATTTGGCCCGCAGCTGTGGTCGAACTTGTTGGGGAACCAGCCGCAGATACTCGTCGATCTTTGGGATCTGACCGGTCAGACAGGCACGCCGGAACTGTTCCTGCAGCTCTCGGAAGAGGGCTGCCTGCTGACGCGATTCGATGGGGTCGGCAGCAAGAGCATCCTGAGCAGGAGAATCTTTTGCGTGGCTCTGCTCAGAGTTATCCGTCATCGTTTGGTCACCGGCCTGGGTTTTCTTCGCGTCATGAGGACGCCCCTCGGGGTTTTGCGAGATCGACATCGGAAACTCCTGGCCTGAGACAACGGCCGCCTCTTCTGATCAAGAGCCATTGCCTGAAAACTTGCAACGGAAACAAAACCTCAGTTTGCTTGCTGGCAACTCTGGCGATCTGCGACGGTTGGCTTCAGGGAGATCGATTCAGGGGTCTTGCTTCACAGGTCTTGCTTCACAGGTCTTGCTTCAAGGTGAGGTGAGAACACCAACTCCGCAACAGCTTGGACGGTTCTGACGGCGAGTTTCCCACCGTGTCTCCAAGATACCGCAAAGACCACCACCATTGGTTGGGAGCGATCGTTTTTGCAGAACCCCGATTTGTTCAGAGAGGTCATCTCTTCAGAGAGGTCATCTCTTCCCAACAGTCGTTTGTTTGGAGCGGGCCAAGCCGCAGTGGTGGGAATTTGGGCCATCGAGCACACGGTGAGCCAGTCATTGTTGATCTTCACTCTTCTTCAGGCGACAAGCAGAGGCAATCCAACAGCTGCTGTTCAAACAAGTCCCAGTCCTGATCGGAGGCCATAGCAAACACCTCCAGCCGGCTGTCCCGCCGATAGGCGAAGGGGCACCACACAAAAGACACCCGGGCGCGAGAGGGCGGCACCCAACGGCCCGCGCGGGGGCGGACG
>CAZYKP010000017.1:86427-110862 GCA_964648025.1 uncultured Pirellulales bacterium
GGTCTGCTGTCAATAGAATCCCCCACACGATTGACCAGCACCCATCGACCCCCCAGATGGAAGACCCCCTTGAGCCGGCTGATGCCTGTTGCCTGACGAAGATGCCCAAAGAGCTTTTGACGGTTGAACACCTCCTGGGCTGCAAACACCCAACCACATGCTTGTTCGCCAAAGCCTGTCGTCTGCACCCGAACCGGCGCCCCAACCTGCGGATCGGGAATCGAAGGCGGAAGCCAATCTCCCTCGGCATCGTGGTCGTGGTCGTGATTCTGGTGGTCATGATGACCCGAGTGAGGGCCGTGATGGGTGTGTTCCCAGTGGGTTTGCTGGCCGCGGTGGGCAATGACGACGGTGGTCCGCCCGTGCCGATGAGCGTCGGGAAAGAGGGGAACTCGTCCTGGGGTGGTGGGCAAATCGAGCCAGTCGGAGAGTAACTGGGAGTGACGGACTGCCGTGACGAAACTTTTGGGGGGAAAGAGTTCCGCGGCAGCCTGGAGGAATCGTTGAGTCAGCATCGGGCCGGCCAAATCGGTCTTGGTGGCCACCAAAACGTCGGCCAACTGGATCTGATCTTGAAAGATCTCTGAACTGGCGTATCGGTCATGAAAGTACTGCTGGGGATTGACCAGACAGATGGTCGCCCGAACCTCCAACGATCCGGCCAACGGCCCTTCACGCAGAGTGTCCAGCAATCCAGCTGGGTGACCAACTCCTGTCGGCTCAATCAGCAAGCGGTCGGGACGGACGCGGCGGACCAGTTCCGTCAGAGCGACTTGGACGGGAACCCCCAGAGTACAGCAAAGGCAGCCGCCAACCAGTTCGCGAATGACCGGACCTGCCGGAGCAACCTGCGGAAGCTTAGGGTCTTGCTGGGCGATGGTGAGGCCGTCCAGCCCCACCTGGCCGTATTCGTTGACCAAGACTGCCCACCGCTGGTCTTGGGGCACTTGCTGCAGCAGATGGCCAATAGCAGTGGTTTTTCCGACTCCGAGAATGCCTGTAATAATATTAGTTGGTATCTTGTTGCCCACTGTTTTACTAGTTCCTTTGGTTAAACCTCGGCTCTCTCAGATTGCCCCAGCGTCATGATTCAGAGGCCTCAATGGTTTCTTGAGGCCGAGCCGACGGAAGTCGTTGGTTGGCAGAGCCTATTTGTCTGGTCCGAGTTCGTCTGGTTCAAGTTCGCTTGACTCAGACTGGTCTTGCTGGAACCAGGTGCTTAAGTTGAAGATTTGCAGTTGCTCGCTGTCAAAGCGAAGCACCGCCAGAAGGTTGATGGAGTTGTCGCTCCACTGGGGCAGTTGTCCGTTTGGCCAATGCTGTTGCCAACGAGCCGGCGGCCAGTCGGTCCCCAGGGTTGGTTGCAGTTCCTCGAATTCGGAGAGCCGTTTGATCCAGTCGCGGTTGCGAGAGAGCAGGATCCAAAGGCAGCTCGGGTGTTCCACAGGGATCGAGTGGTAGCCTAGCCGCTGCCCCAAAGCGTACACCACCGGGGCCAGATCCACGTACTGGTTGGAAAGATGAATCGCCAAGACACCTGTTTCGGCCAACCGAGCATCGTAGATCTCAAAGCACTCCCGGGTCATCAGGTGTACGGGAATGGCATCGCCGGAGAAAGCATCGACAGCTAAGACGTCCAGCGGCGGCAGAACTCCCTGTTTCTGCAGGGCCAAATCCTGTTCCAGCTGAACGCGGGCGTCGCCTAGCACGACGGCCACATCAACGCCGCGGTCCTCGGCATCCTGGAGGTAGCGGAAGTAGGGTTGGCCCCGAAAAGGATAGGAGAGGGCAATCACCTGCGGGTCGATTTCGTAGTATCTCAGCGTATCTTCTGGGTAGCACAAGGCCGCTGAGGTGCCTGCCCCCAAACCGACCACACCGATGTGCAAACCCGCAGATCTTCGAGAACTCGGATGGGACCTGAAGGACTCCAAGTCAGTTCGTTGGTCCTCTGGAAGGCTTTCGGGATTCAGAGAGGCCAGCCGCTGAGGGTGATACTCACAAGCAACGTGGATCCCTGATCCGAATTGATAATACGAGGTTGGCAGTTGCCTGAGCACCGGATGATCGAATTGATACCCGTGTGTGATCGTCCCGTGCATCAGCAGGTAGACAGGGACTTTGCGGTCGCCATGGCGTAGATAATTTGGGTAAACTACAGGCTCAGTGTAATACTTGACAACTTTTACTCCAAAGAAATTCCGTAGGGTGCATTCGGCTTCCGATCCCTCGCGAACATAAACAAGCAAACCCAAGACGGTCGCTGAAAGCAGGTAGAGTACCAGCAAGAGCCCCCAGGCCCAAGGAGGCCGCCAGTGGGCCAACGGGGACTGCCGATCACAACCCAGGGACACCAAAACGAAGGTGATCGTGGCCATCAGAGCTAAGGGATATTCCCAAGCTCCCCAGAAGAGCCAAGGCGCCACCACCGCCACCGAAAGACCACCCAGAGCACCTCCGAGAGAGACCATGAAGTAAAACCGCGTCAGATAGTAGGGATGAGGTCGACTCCGCACAAGCTCCCCATGACAGAGCATACAGCCGATATACAGCGTAAAAAGGTAGACCAGCGTGGCTAAGGCTGCGTGCAAGAGCACACTGCAATACATGGTTGTGGCTACCATCGCTAGGCAGATCACCCCAATTGTCCCATGCCAGGTTCGATTGTATCGCTCGTCGCGGTCAAAGCAGATGATCAACGACCATAAGTACAACGCCAGTGGAATCACCAGCAAGAATGGCACCACTGCCACGTTTTGGCAAATCTGGCTGGTTGTTGCTGCCAACAGAGCGGCCCCGCTGCCCGACAGCCCCACCCACAACCATTGCTTTCCCAGCGAGGGTGCTGAGCTCGCCTGATTGGCTGGTTCTGACCAGGGCCCGCCCAGATGGCGTTGGCTTGGCCGGCTTTGGTTTGGCTGTGGCTTGCTTGGCAGGGAGTTGCTTGGCAGGGAGTTGCTTGGCAGGGAGTTGCTTGGCAGCTGGTGCTGGGGGAGTTGGGCTCTTGGGGGTTTGAGGTCATACCTCGCAGCGACCGCGGCACACCAGAGGCAAGCGACCACAAACAGCACATAAGCTCCGCTCCAGCCCAGCCATCCTAGATGAACCGGGACCGGCAAGAAGGGCTCAAACAGCAAGGGATAACTCAGAAGGGCCAACATGCTGCCTAGGTTGCTGAGGGAATACAGTCGGTAGGGGTTCTTGTGAGGTTCTAGTCGACTGAACCACCCTTGCAGCAGCGGTCCGGTGCTGGAGAGCACCAGATAGGGGCCGCCGACGCTCAACAGCAGCGTCAGCAGGACCGCGGCAATCGGGTCTTCCTGGCCGGTGGGTTTCAGAGAGGCAGCCAGTCGAAGCGGCAACCAAGCCAGCGAGAGCAGCAGCACCGTCGCGTGCAGTCGGCCTTGCCAGCGGAGGGAGAAATGGCTGGCCAGCCAATGCGCGTAGGCGTAGCCGGCCAACAGCAGACTCTGAAAGAATACCAAGCAGGTGGCCCAGACCGCAGGCGAGCCACCAAACCAGGGCAGGATCGCCTTGCCGATCAATGGCTGAACTTGAAAGAGCAAAAAGGCACTAAGAAAAATCGTCACCGCAGAGCGAGCCATGACAATCCCTCACCAGCAAAGCTCACACTAACCGATTCTCTGGCCAGTTGAGCGGCTGTGCAGAACACTCGAAGGGTCAGCAGCTTGTTGAACCGGCCGCCGGTCGACGCCAGCGAAGAACTCCTCCAGGACTCGCTCGCATCGCCATTCCCGCTCACAGAACCACTCATGGGAGGCGTAGTCCCGCCACTTGCCAAAAGATGGCGGCGAGATGAGGCCGACCAGCGGTTCGGTGTCAACATGCCCCAATCCAGCGGCTTCCAACAAAGGTGGCAGGCAGCTCTGAGGATCTTGCGCTAACTTTTCAAAGGCGACCGAGTAGTCAGCGTAGGTGATGCCAAACCAGTAAGATAGCTTCCAAAGGTAGTAAAATAACTCGTAGAGATGATGGACCTCCCGTTCCTCCAGAAACGGAAACTGGTGCCTCAAATCACGGCACCACCGGCGTAGGTAGAATCGGTCCTTGATGCCAAAATCAGCCAGTGACTGATCCTTTGTATGGCTGCGGATATCTTTGAGAAAGGAACACCACTGATCTCTTGGGTGCCGATAAAGGTGAATCAGCTTTGCATTGGGGAAGTGTGCCTTCAGCCAAGGCAGGCGAAAATCCATCCGGTTGAACTGAAGCACCGGTCGCTCGGCAGTGCGGCGAATTAACTCCTCCAGATAGCTCAGCAGTCGCGGCTCCCAGAAGTCGGCTTCCATCAGGAATTGATTCCAGCTCCAGCTCTCCTGAAAGTGCTTGCTTAAATCCTCAAATCCTTCGTACTCCTTCCAATAATCTTCCGCGCCTCGATGAGTGGGATCAGTCCAGTCGCCTCGGGAGGCTGGGTCAAACCATCGTCGTTCGTTCAAAGGCTCGTAATACGAGACACAGTCGGGGATGGCACGAAACAGCTGCCACAAGAGGGTCGAGCCGGTGCGGAAACGCGAGGTCAACAGCACAACATCGCGACGCTGCCGCGGATGGTCGCCCGGCTGTTGCTCCTGAGCCGGCCGCTCCAGTTCTGGATAAGGCGCTAAGCTCGAGCGATCCAACTGCTTGACCGCCTCCGGCAAAGACTGGGAGAGCCCCCGAACAATGCCTGCGATCGCCGATTTCCCGTCGTCGGTGGCAACCGTCTTCCGAAGTGTCGAGAAATAGGCCGACCGCAAGCGTTCGCGGAGCCAACCCACAAAAGGCAGCCGCTGATGCAGCGGACGACGATGGCGTGAGGACATGGGCTCATGACAACAGGAGATAGGCACTGCGGACTCGACGCCCGATCACCCAGGATGGTTGGGCTGGTCCGACAAGTGGTTTCCCAACCCTCCTCTGATGACCGGTCAGCCTCTTTGACCATTGGGCTGCGTGGCCAACTCGAGGTTGGCAAACAGGTACTAGGAATTCTCGGGGAGTTTTTTGCCGGACAAAAGACGAAAAATCCTTGCTGTGCGGGCTTCCGTTGGTCGCCCCGGGCTCGGAGACGTTTCTGAGTCTCAAAAGATCGACCGTTGCAAACTGTGGCGGAGGCTCACCCTTTCGGGACCAAAAAGTGCCAAGGCCACAACTTCTGGGTGAGCACAAGGTTTCGGGCGGCAAAGTCTCGGGGCGCAAAGTCTCGGGGCGCAAAGTCTCGGGGCGCAAAGTCTCGGGGCAAGGCCCACATCGGAGACAGTCGAAGTAGGAGTCCGGCGCCGGGTTTGGTTTTCGTTGACGCCTCGAGGTTGTTCTCTTATCAACGCGGTGATGGTGCCGCAAACGTATCAGCGGCATCGTTGTCGCCATTACTTGGCCAACCAATAATCCCGAAGGGGTCAGAAGTCCCGATCAACACGTCTTGTGTCAGCTTGCCACCCATCCGAGCAGGGCGTTATACCTCACCTGTGGAGGGTATCATGGCGGCGTCACCCTGCCACGAGCCGGACGCTGACGGCATAGTGGCCGATCGTAGCTGCCGGCAGGTGCTTCTGCGAGGGGCGTTGGTTGGACAGGCTCAACCTCCAAGGAGCTTCGACTTTTCCAGGTGCCTTCCTCCTGCGATGCTATAGCCCACGCTTTGCTCGGGTCGACTCCTGGGCTTCTGCCATCCTAAGACTCATCGGCAGCGTTCATTGTCTGTCTCGGAGGGCCAATTCTCCTGCCGTTGCCGGACCATGGCCTCCAATTGATTGACGACCTGCTCCACGGTGAGATCGTCTGTGTTGACCTCAATGGCATCGGTGGCCGGGGTCAGGCTGCCCCACTCACGAGTTTGGTCTTGCTCATCCCTCTGGGTTTGCTGGGCGAGCACCTCCGCTTGGGTGATCGACTCCCCTCCGCTGGAGAGCTGTTTCCACCGTCGGACTGCGCGTTGTTCAGCACTGGCGGTGAGGAAAATCTTGCACTGTGCCTCGGGGAAGACCACCGTCCCCTGATCACGACCCTCCGTGATGGTGTTGGTCTGCCACCCGATGTCTCGCTGCAATTCCACCAGCCGGCGGCGAACGGCCATGTTGTCGGCGGCATAGCGAGTTGCCGAGGTGACCTCGGTGGTGCGGATGGCGGCGGTGACATCCTCATCGTTCAAGAACACCCGGCTGTCACTGAAGCGGATCTGCAGGGTTTGAGCGATTTCTGCTAAGCGTTCGCCGTGGACCTGGCCATCCTGCAGGTCGATAGCTCCTTGCTGGATCCCCGCCAGGGCCACCGCCCTGTACATCGCCCCGGTGTCGAGAAACGAAAATCCCAGACGTGTCGCCAGAGCACGAGCAACACTGCTTTTTCCCGCCCCAGCTGGTCCATCAATGGTGACCACCATGGTCCGCCGCTGAGGTTCTACAGAAGCAACTGTTTGCTGATTGGCCACGGTCTTGATCTCCCCCACGTTGACTCTCCTCCTGAAGCAGCGGACTGATCCGCGACAGACTCCTCCTGCAAACGATCTCCGGTTCGCCTGTTTCTGGTTGACCTGTTTCTGGTTGACCGGGCTCTGGTTGACCGGGCTCTGGTTGGCGAATGGACGGTGATCGGGATCATTTCGTAAGATTGAGACAGCAGAGGGTCATCTCGGCGGAAAAACTCTCTGCCCTCTTGGAACGTCGAAAGCGAACCCCACTTGACTCAACAAGCCATGCAGAAAGCCCCGGACACCCCAATTCAGTGGACGCTATTCTTGGTGTTTTTTGGAATGGCAATTCTTTGGGGCAGAGGTTTGCTTGCTGAGGCTGAGCAGCCTTCAGACCAGCAGGTTCGCTTCAACCGGGATATTCGGCCGATTTTGTCCAACAAGTGTTTCCAATGTCACGGTCCTGATGAGCATCAGCGACAGGCTGGCTTACGACTCGATCAATTTCAGGGGGCGACTGCGTTGTTGGACTCTGGCAATCGGGCGATTGTTCCAGGTGACCCCGAGGCCAGCCAGCTGATGGAACGGGTGAACAGTCACGACGAGTTTGTGGTGATGCCCCCGCCTGAGGTTGGCAAACAGGTCACCCCTCAGGAAGCCTCATTGCTGAAACGCTGGATCGAACAAGGGGCCGGTTATGAAGGCCATTGGGCCTTTCTTGCTCCTCAACGTCCTTCCATTCCCGCTGTGCAGCAAGCCTCTTGGCCGAAAACTCCGATCGATCATTTTATCCTTCGGCGTCTTGAAGCGGCTGGCCTGAAGCCTGCGGCTCAAGCCGATCGCCGCACACTCATTCGCCGAGCGACCTTCGATTTAACAGGTTTGCCTCCCACGCCTGAGGAGGTGATGTCGTTTGTCAACGATCCCGATCCGCATGCCTACGAGAAGCTCGTCGATCGTCTGCTGGCCAGCCCTCGTTACGGGGAGCATCAGGCTCGATATTGGTTGGACGCCGCTCGCTACGGTGACACGCACGGCTTACACCTGGATAACTATCGCGAGATGTGGCCCTATCGAGATTGGGTGATTCAGGCATTCAACGACAACAAGCCTTTTGACGAGTTCACCATCGAGCAACTCGCTGGCGATCTGCTTACTGATCCGACTCAACAGCAGCTCATCGCCAGCGGTTTCAATCGATGCAATGTCACCACTAGTGAGGGAGGCTCGATCGCCGAGGAAGTGCTGGTCCGCTATGCCGTCGATCGCGTGGAAACGACCTCCACGGTGTTTCTGGGGCTGACTGCTGGCTGTGCTGCCTGTCACAACCATAAGTTCGATCCCATCTCCCAAAAAGAGTTCTATCAACTCTTCGCCTTTTTCAACTCCATCAATGAAAACGCCATGGACGGCAATAAGAAGGACCCCCGACCGATCATCCGGGTTAGCAACCCCCAAGATCAAGCTGAAGAACTCCAACTTCAAATGCAACTGATCCAATTCAAGGGGCAGATCCAAGAAAAGCTGGCTAAGGTGGATTATGTCGATCCTGGCCCGCAAGCGGACGCTGATTCTCGTGCTCGAGAGGTCGTTTGGATCGAGGATGCAGCGCCTAGCAACGTGAAACTTTTGGGCAACGCTCCGATTTGGCAGTGGGTCAGCGGCCCAAAACACCCGGTCAAAAACGGCCAGCGATCGTTGCGCCGTTCGGCCAAGGGGCTGACGCAGGATGTCTTTGAAAACGCGGCCAAGCCGTTGGTGGTGGGCCAGGGCGATGTGCTCTTTGCCCATGTGTATGTGGATCCGGCTGATCCGCCTGCCGAGATCATGCTGCAGTTCAACTCTGGGGGGTGGCTCCATCGTGCTTATTGGGGGGCCAACCAGATCGCATGGGGAACCGACAACACCAGCGAGCGTCGAGCGATGGGACCGCTTCCGCCGGCGGGTCAATGGGTTCGGCTGGAGGTCCCCGCCCGACGAGTTGGCCTCAAACCGGGAACCAAGATCTTCGGTTGGGCTTTTACCCAATTTGACGGCACCGTCTACTGGGATTCCGCTGGGATCGAAACAACCCTTCCCCAGCCAGGCCAAACGTTCGTCTCCAAAACAGCCTGGGAAAACGCCCAGCAACGAGCTGGCCTCTCCGGTTTACCCACAACCATTGAAGCGATCCTCAGAACACCGCTGGAAAAACGTACCGACGATCGCAAGCGGGAGCTGTTGGCGTATTTCCTGCACAATGCTTATGCCGGAAAAGACCAGCAGCTGAAGCTGATACGCCAACAAATCGCCACGGCGCAAGAGCAACTCGGCCAGATTCGGGCTCGGGCCAGCGTCACGACGTTGGTTTCCCAAGAGATGTCTCAACCCCGACCGGCCTATGTGCTGGAACGTGGTGACTACCGCCGCAAAAAGGAGCAGGTCAGCCGCGGAGTTCCCGCCATTTTCCCTCCGTTGCCGCAAGGGCAGCCGACGGATCGTCTGGCGCTGGCCCGCTGGTTGGTTTCCGCTGAGCATCCGCTGACAGCACGCGTGACGGTCAATCGAATCTGGCAGCAGTACTTTGGAGTGGGGATCGTGAAGACCAGTGAGGATTTCGGTTCTCAGGGCGAATGGCCCACACACCCTGAACTGTTGGACTGGCTGGCGACTCACTTTGTCGGCAGCCATTGGGATGTCAAAGCGTTGCATCGGTTGATCATCACCAGTGCTGCGTATCGCCAGTCATCGAAGGTACAACCGGAAAAACTGGCCGTTGATCCTGACAATCGGCTGATCTCTCGCGGCCCGCGGTTCCGTCTGGACGCTGAAGTGATCCGCGATACGGCGCTGGCTTGCTCTGGATTGCTCGTACAAGACTTGGGTGGCCCGAGTGTGAAACCCTATCAGCCGCCCGGCTTGTGGCGTGGGGTGGGCTACAGCAGTAGCAACACAGCGGTCTTTCAACGCGATCAAAGGGAGAAGCTCTATCGTCGCAGCGTGTATACCTTTTGGAAGCGGACCAGCCCGCCGCCCGGGATGGTCATCTTCGATGCCCCCAGCCGCGAGGCCTGCACCGTCCGACGCAGCCGGACCAATACCCCCCTGCAAGCCCTCAACTTGATGAACGATGTGCAATACGTCGAGTGTGCTCGGCACATGGCCAGACGGATCATCACCCAGGGAGGAAAACACCCCCAAGATCAAGCCCGCTACGCCTTCTTGCTGGCGACAGCACGAGAGCCTTCCGACGATGAGCTGGCGATTCTGATGAAGGTCTATCGCACCTGCCTGGCGAAGTTCCAACAAGACAAGGACGCTGCGATGAAGTTAGTCTCGGTGGGGGAATCCAAGCGGGATCAATCTCTTCATCCTGCCGAGTATGCTGCTTGGACGATGGTGGCCAACTTGATTCTCAACCTTGATGAGACAATCACCAAAAGCTAGTCAAGATCGTTGCGACAGGACGATGACTGAGGATCTGCCAGAACAGCGGACCGAGAGGGTTTCCGGATCGTTGCGAAGCCACCATCACAAGTCGACCATCCTGTCGGCCACCGCTGATGAGCTGAAGGACTTCAGCAGACGATCCCTGAGCAGACGATCCCTGAGCAGAAGTTCTGTGCCCCTGAACAACTCCGCCTACGGATGATGCCACCGCCATGAATCCCCTCCAAGAACTTGCTCAACTGGAAACCCGGCGCTATTTTTTGGGCCGAACCGCCACGGGTCTGGGTGTCGCTGCTCTGGGTTCCCTGCTGAATCCCCAGTTGTTCGGCGGAGAGCCAACCGGTAGCTCCCAACAAGCAACTGGCCATTTTCCGGGGGCGTCTGAAGCAGGTCTTCTGCCCAAGCCGCACCACAAACCGACTGCCAAACGGGTGATTTACCTGTTTATGTCAGGTGCCCCCAGCCAGATGGACATGTGGGACTACAAACCGGCCATGGCCGAGAAGTTCAATGAGGACCTGCCCGAGAGTGTCCGCATGGGGCAGCGGTTTACCACCATGACCAGCGGCCAGAAGCGATTTCCCATTGCACCCAGCCTGTTCAAGTTTGCCAGGCATGGGCAAAGCGGAACTTGGGTCAGCGAGCTGTTGCCGCATACCGCTCAAGTGGTTGATGACCTGTGCGTGATCAAAACGCTCTGGACCAACGCCATCAATCACGACCCGGCGATCACCTTCTTTCAGACCGGCAGCGAGTTGCCAGGTCGGCCTAGTTGCGGGGCCTGGGTCAACTACGGTTTGGGCAGCCTCAACGACAACTTACCCGCATTTGTCGTGTTGCTGGCCACCTGGAGCGCAAAACGTGATGCCCAGGCCCTGTACAGTCGGCTGTGGGGGACTGGCTTTCTCCCCAGCAAACATCAAGGGGTCGCTTTGCGAAGCCAGGGGGACCCGGTTCTGTATCTCCGCAATCCCCCCGGTGTCGATCGTCAAACACGAAGGGTGATGCTCGATGGGCTGGCCGAGCTCAATCAACAACGTCATCAACAAATCGGCGACCCCGAGATCCACGATCGGATTGCCCAATATGAGATGGCTTTCCGCATGCAGCAGAGCGTCCCCGAGTTGACCGATCTCTCCGGCGAGCCTGCTCATGTTCTTGAGGCCTACGGTCCCGATGTCCACAAACCAGGGACCTTTGCGGCCAGTTGTCTATTGGCTCGCAGGCTCGCCGAGCGGGATGTGCGGTTCATCCAGATCTTCCATCGAGGCTGGGATCAACACGGCAATCTCCCAGCCGATCTTGCCCGCCAGTGCCGGGATATCGACCAGCCCTCTCGGGCATTGATCACCGATCTGAAGCAACGTGGAATGCTTGAGGATACCTTAGTGGTTTGGGGAGGGGAATTCGGCCGCACGATCTACTGCCAAGGTGGTCTTAGAAAAAAGAACTACGGTCGCGACCACCATCCTCGCTGTTTTACCATGTGGATCGCCGGCGGTGGGATCAAGCCGGGGGTTGTCTATGGTCAGACCGACGACTTTAGCTACAACATCATCGAGAATCCCGTCCACGTCCACGATTTCAACGCGACGCTCTTACACTGCTTGGGAATCGACCACCAGCGGCTCACCTACCGTTTCCAGGGCCGCGACTTCCGGCTCACCGACGTCCACGGCAACATCGTGCGAGACATCCTGGCCTGACCGGCTTCGATCGATTGTTCCAGCCCAGCGATTCCAGCTCAGGCGGACAACAACCTCAAAAAGAAATCGGCCAGCTTTCTCTAATAGAAAGCTGGCCGCTGCTTTATAGAAAACGGCAGATCCTGCCGGTTGTTTGTCACTCTTTGCCCTCTTTCAGATGGGGCCAATGCCCACTTCGCTAAGACCCTTCCAGAGGTTCCGATCGAGTGCATTTCGCTCACAATCTGCAACAGTCGAGCTATTGAAGCTCAAAAAAGTTCTTGACCCAGGGCGACCGCCTGCCCTCTTTGATCTCGCACTCAGCAAGGCAGCCAAAGGTTGACCGCAAGCCCGGAATTTCGGGGCCAGTAGTTGGCTCGGTCGAACACTTTGCAGGGAATCAACACTTGTTGAGTCCACAGCGCCCAAAGGAAAGAGATAACCCCAAACACCGTGAGGCTGTACGGACAAGCGATCGCTGCCTACTACCGTTGAGCAAAATTCTTGCTCGGCCAAAGCACGCGAGCCGCCAAAACACCCGAGCCGCCAAAACACCCGGAGCCGCCGGAACGACCTGTGGCTTGGCAGCTGTTGATCGACCAGCCTTTCCGCTGTGCCGGACCAGCCAAGATTTACCTCAGCCTCAATAGGCAACAGCATGTCACCAGCGATTGTCAGATGAGCCGCTGATCGGATCACCTAGCAAGATCATCAAACCTCAGAAGGCTGAAACTGGAGAGTTGATTTGACCCTCCGCCGTCTACTTGATCATCCGAGGCAAGCACCTCAGCCGGACAGCAAAAACTCGAAAAAGCGAGACAGGCCTCAAACGTCGCCGGAGCCAGGTTGGGATCTCCCCGAGTGTCCTTGGACTGCAACAGCCAACGGATCGGCGGGAAATCACCCAAGTTCAGTCAGAAGCCCCCGTGAGGGGAACAGCCTGTCAGAGCAACAGCCTGTGAAAGGACAGTTCCGGGAGAAGAACCGGAATGCGGGCCTCGATGGCTAAGGGTGCCGGGGCCTAAAAATCGTCTGATGGCGGATTCCAATGGTGGAGTTCTTCTTCGGAGGCGGCCACCGATCGGCGTCGGCGTCCCAGGGGGATCTTGTAGGTTTTGATCTTCCGGTAGACTGTGGCCTGCCCCATGCCCAGCGCCTTGGCGGCCTCGCCCACATGACCCCCGCATTTGTTCAGAGCATCAATGATCGCCTGTCGTTCGATCCGCTGAATCGGCGTCAGCAGCGAGTCAGCCTCTTCCTGGCTCAGGCTGCCGGTCTTGTGGGAATGATCTCCAGCAGCGGAGGGACTTTCCCTCCCTGGGCCTGCCATGCTTGAACCGAGGGCGTCTGGCTGACTGGTCGCTCGCAGGATTTCTTCAGGCACTTGATTGAGTGAAATGATGGGCTCTCGAGATTTGATCACCAGCCGAGCCACGACATTTTCTAACTGGCGAACGTTGCCTGGCCAGTGGTAGCGTGCCAAAACCTCGAGCACCTCGTCATCCATTCCCACAACCGGCCGGTTGTATTCGGCGGCGGCCCGATCCAAAAACCTCTTGGCCAATTCTGGTATGTCCTCAGCACGTTCCCGTAATGGTGGCACAGAGATGTCCACGACGTTGAGACGGTGATAGAGATCTTCGCGAAAGTGTCCTTGGTCGATCAATTCCAGCGGATCTCGGTTGGTTGCCGAGACAATCCGCACATCGACGCGAATCACCTGAGTCGATCCGACTCGTTGCACAGTTCGCTCTTGGAGAAAGCGAAGCAGCTTCGCCTGCAGGCCGATATCCATCTCGCCGATTTCGTCAAGGAACAAGGTCCCGCCATTGGCTTGTTCACAGGCCCCTTTGCGGCTGGAGTCGGCTCCTGTGAAGGCACCTTTCTCATGCCCAAACAGGGTGCTCTCAACAAGGTTTTGAGGCAACGCAGCCATATTCAAGGGTACAAATGGGCCGTGGCCCCTCGGGCTTTGCTCATGAATAGCCCTGGCGACAAGCTCCTTGCCGGTGCCGCTCTCTCCCAGAATCAGCACAGGGGCGTTGGTAGGAGCGACCGATTGGATCTCCTCCAACAGCCGCAGAATCGCTTGACTCGATCCCCAGATCGGTCGGCTGACCCGTCCTTCAACGGTCTTCTCCAGCTGAGCAATCCGTCCTTTCAGCTGCACCTTCTCTAAGACTTGTTCTAAGGTGACCTGGAGACGCTGGGTATCGATGGGTTTGGTTAGGTAGTCATAGGCCCCCATCTTCAATGCCGTCACAGCGTTGTCGATCGACCCATGAGCTGTGAGGATGATCACCGCAGTTTGCCAGCTCCGGCGGAGAACCAATTCTTGGAGGATTTCCAGGCCATCGCTCTCACCCAACCGCAAATCCAATAACAACACAGCCACCGAGTGCTCCCCAAGCCGATCAAGCAACTCGGCCTTGTTGATGGCAAAGGCAGTTTGGTAGCCCCACCTCTTGAGGTGAAGCTCGAGCACTCGATGAATCGCAGGGTCGTCATCAGCGATCAGTACCAGCGGCTTGCCAGACTTGGTCATCGCACCTTCCTCAATTCACCATCCCGGCGACATCCTCTCGCCAATTGAACCGAAGGTATTCTTTGCCTGGTTCAACCGGAGAAAGCCTTTTCTTGACTGCAAGATGCTGGAAGAAATGGGCTTCGATTGGACAAACAACAGCTTGCCAACAACAAAGAACGCTCCCCAGAAAAATCCCAAAAGCTTCGGTTCCTCAACCAACCCTTGGCCAAGGTCTGGTCAGGGTGTTCCCAGCAGGTGGCTGCTCTTGGGTTTCTCACGCCACCCCATGGTCTCCGTCCACCAGAAAGACCCTTCCACACACTGACAGTCTGTCCGAAAAGCACCGGAATCCACCTGGATCGTGTTGCACCATGAACTTGTCTCCACAACACAGTGGATTGCCGGATGCTTTTCGGAGAGTCTCTGAGTTCACCACCCGTGGCAACGCCTCACCCCTCTCCCCCGGATAGGTAGTATAGCGAGGCTGGCGTGCTGGGCAGCAGGGAATTCTCCGAACGAGAAATTTTCTCAGTTCGACGCCCGGGTTGTGGAAACTGCGCCGCGACCTGATCGGGGCGGTCGAGACTCCCTGGGTTGGGAAAGCGGCCCCCAAGGGGTTGGCAGGCAGAGCCGACAGTGATTGGCCTCAGCTCTTGAAACTCAAAACAGGTTCCAACCGAGGACGAAAGCTCAACAGCTTACAAGTCCAGATCACTGACAGCCCAGATCACTGGCAGCCCAGATCACTGACAGCCCAGATCACTGGCAGCCCAGATCACTGGAAGTCCAGAGAACTGGAAGTCCAGATCACTGAGATCAGCGGGACAGCTGGGTACCGGGACGGCAGGAGGGGAGCTTTATGCAGGGAATCTATCCCCGCAGCAGAGCCACAGGGAGAAGGGAAAGCAAAGTGGCCAGGGGCAAGGTCGGCCCCAGTTGTTCAGCGTTGGCTAAGCCGGCAGGTTCGGCGGATTGGGCGGTCAGTTCAGCTCCTTCCAGGAGGGCATCTTGCCAGTGAACAGGTGCACTGGCGGGCAGCCGCAGCAGGGTGTCTTGCCAGGCCTCTTCTCCTAAGGGAAGCCGTTCCCCGGTGGGCAGGCCCAAGGGGCACCGCGGCGTGACGCACAGGGCCCATTGATCTTGATACCGCCGGGCGAAAGCAATCACATGTTCCGCTCCAGGTCCCTCCGCCCGCAAAGGAAGGTAATCGCCATCAAGAAAAAGCTGTGAGAGTTCTTGGCGAAGCCGAAGACCTCGATACGTCAGAAATTGTTTGATTCGCCCGTCACGGCGATGTCGGAGGAGTTCCTCGATGAGCCGACGCCGCGCGGCAAGACCCTCCTCCAAGGTCTCCGCTAAACGAGAGTCCTCAAGACGAAGCTCCAGTTCATCCAATACGGCCAGGCGGGCCTCGTAATCGACCGGCCGTCGGTTGTCGGGATCAACCAGCGTGAATTGCCATATCTCGGTGCCTTGGTAGAAGTCGGGCACGCCGGGTGAGCCGATTTTCAAGAGCACTTGCGAGAGGGCGTTACAGAGACCGGCGTCGATCAGGGGACGGACGAATGAGTCGATGGCTTTGGGGAAGGGGTTATCCTCAGCTCGCTTGAGTGTCTGGCTGACGAAATAAGCCATCGCAGCGTCGTGCTCGGCGTTTTGATTGAGCCAACTGTTGTTGAGTTTGGCCTCCTTGAGGGCCTTTTCCATGTACTGAAGAATCCGATCGACGTACAACTGATACTCGTGCTCCTCAAGCTGGCTGATCGGCTCCAAGGGCCAGCTGCCCACAAGGACCTGATAGTACAAGTACTCCTCGTTGGCGTCGGGGACGTCACCGATATCAAGGTCGCCTAGGTGGCGAGCGTTCATCTCGTGCCAACTGGCCAGCGCTTCCTCCCAACGACTAGGGATCTCGCTGAGCACGTTAATCCTTGCTCGGGTATCCTCCCCGCGTTTGGTGTCATGAGTGCTGGTCGCCAACATGGAGTGAGGCCAACGACTGAGGCGTTGTTGGTTTTCTTGATGGAACCGGTCGACTGTCAGCCCAAAATGCCACGGATGGCCTCCGACTTCGTTGAGCGAAGCCAGCGGGTAGAGCCGATAGAAGGCGGTATCTTCAAGCCCCTTGGCCATCGCCGGGCCGGTCAGCTGTTGAAAACTCTGAATGAAGTCATGCCGCTCTGCCAGTTGGTCTTCGTCCAGGCCAGGAGGGTCATCCATCAGCAGCACCGAGGCCACAAAGTCAAAGATGGTGGCGCTTAAGCTCGGGTTTCTTCGTTTGGCCGCCGCGACAGCAAAGTTCACATAGTGACGGTCGTCTTCCTCGACGCACCCGGTGGCCGGGCGTGTATAAGTCCGGTACACCGGAAAGCAGGCAATCACCTCCTGAATGGCTGTCCGCAACGAGCTGAAAGTGAAATCACGGCTATAGCGATGTTGTTCGCTGATCCTGTCCAGCCGCCGAGAAAGAACGTGTAACTCCGAGGTCATCGATGTCCGCAGAATCTCCTTTTTGCTTTCGTAGATGACATCATGAAACCGTTTGTTGATTCCAGTAAAACGCTGGTAGATATTCTGGATTTCTAGGGCGTTGCCACGCTCGACCAACACACCGGTCACATCGTTCATAAACTCATAGCCGGTGGTCCCGCAGACGGCCCAGCTGCTGGGAAGGAGCTCATCCCGGGCCAAGATCTTTTCAACCAACACGTACATCCCCGGAACTGGCTCAGTCTCTGGGCTTGTCCCTGTCTGGCCATTCTGCCGAAGCGGAGTCGGGCAGTCAGACAACGGACCTTGAGCAACACCCCGCTGAGAACCAGCAGAGGCTTCAGCAGTTGATCGGTTGTTCAGAGAGGCTTTCTCAGCCAGTTGATCTTGCTGCAGCTCATCTTGGCGAAACTGATCCTGCCGGAGTTCATCTTGCCGGAGTTCATCTTGCCGGAGTTCATCTTGCCGGAGTTCATCTTGCCGGACTTCATCCGCGTTGGAGATCGCTGAGACCGGGCTGGAGACTCCTTCAGAACTGGCCTGGCTGGTTGTTTGGTGTTCGCTCGGTACCTGGTGTTCATTCGGTTGTTGGTGTTGGCTGGCTTGGCCGTTGGGTTTGAGCCCTCCATCAAGGATGGCTTCTTGGCAGGCAAGCTGCAGGTCTTGCAAATACATTTCCGGGTCGAGCAATCCGTCGACATGATCAACCCGCAAGCCGGTGACTAGGCCCTGGCCAATCATCCGCAGCGCCAGAGCGTGTGCTGCCTGAAAGACATCTGGCTCTTCAACTCGCACAGCAGCCAATTCGTTGATGTCAAAGAACCGCCGGTAGTTAATCTCGTCCATGGCGACCCGCCAGTAGCATAACCGGTAAGCTTGGTCAGCCAGCAGTTCTTCTAAAAAATCAAAGCTGCTCGGATCGCCAGGGATTCCGTTGAACTTCTCCACTGCTTGTTCGATCGCCCGAGCCACCAGGGGGCTGTTCTGGACAAGGGCGGCCAGTCGGCGACGAGCCACGGCCTTCTCTCGGCTCCGCTCTTCCACTCGCGTGGGGTTGGTCACCGTCCGCCGAGGCAGATGGCCGAGGGAGGTGATGATACTTTCCAGTTCCGCTCGATCCGGATTGTCTGGCTCCAACTCAGAGACAACCAGGTCCAAGGCCACTGTTAAAACCAGCCGCCAAGTCCTGGGGGCCAGCGGAAAGCGAAACTCGTAGTAGCGGATGTGAAAGCCGTTTTCGTCATGAACCAGGCGGATCTCCTGGTTTTCGAGCACACGCCCATACTGATCGCCTAGAAATGGCAGGATCACCTTGTGCTCGAAATCCTGCTTGGGTGGGTCCCAATCAATATCAAAGGCTCGGGCGTGCGGGCTGCTGGGGCCGTTTTCCAGCACATCCTGCCACCAGTTGTTGTTGGGGTCGACGATCCCCATATGGTTGGGGACAATATCCAGGATCAGGCCCATGGCACGGCGGCCGAGTTGCTCAGCCAACTCCCGGAAGTCGGCTTCGGTCCCAAACTCGGGATGGATTGAGGTATGGTCGATCACGTCGTAACCATGAGCGCTGCCTTCGCGAGCCCGAAACAACGGACTGCAGTAAGCGGCTCCGATGCCCAATCGGTGCAGGTAGTCAACGATCCCCCGTGCCTCGAAGAGGCGAAACTCGGTGCTGAACTGAAGCCGGTAGGTGGCCGTTGGAACTCTCGAGGCCGTCAAACGAGGCAGAGATTCTGCAACAGCAGACACAGGAGCTACACTCGACACAGCCAATCCTTGATGAAAGGCACTTCTTACGAAAAGGTGATTTGGGACAAGTCGTCACTTTTGACTAACCGCAACCTGCATGAAGCACAACCATGCAATAGCCCTGGCTTTGGACCAGCGGCAAACCCCGACCTGATCAACCCCGACTTTTGGCAAGGCGAATTGCCGTGTTCTTTCCAAGGTCTACTGTAACTCGGATCGGATGCTTTCGTCAGGTCCCGGGGACTTTCCGGAGGATGACTTTTCTAGACTGATGAGTGTCTTGTTCGGTTGGATCGGACCCCCCGATGATGCCCTGATCGACCACATGAGACAGACCCTTGCCCATCGGGGACAGGGTCCGTTGGTCGTTGATGTCACCGCGGAGGCCACGCTGGCCTATCGCCCGGCTTTCGACCCAGACACGGAAGCTCAACTCGGTTCAGGCTTGATTTCTGAACGAATCGTTGCTGACGAGCCAGTGGCTGACAGGCGACTTTCAGGCAAGACGGATTTTCCGAGGGCAAGCTCCCAAGATGAGGTGTCCTTGGTCGTTGCCGGCTTTCTGACTCATGCAGCAGACTCTGATGAGCCGCCAACACCAGCGACACTGTTGCGGCGTTATCGGCAGCAAGGGCTCAAGTGGCTGCCCGATCTTGGTGGGGCATTTGTCTTGGCCATTCGCCACGGGCGAATCATTCATTTAGTCCGTGATGGCGTGGGGGGGCGGACGCTCTTCTACACCTCGTTCGGACAGCGGACGCTTTTTGCGATTGAACCCAAAGCGCTCTGGAGCTTGCCGGGTTTTGCTCGGAAATTGCGTCCTGGGGCGGTGGCGGAGTATCTCTCTTTTAGTTTTCTGCCAGGAGCCGCCACGATGCTGGAGGGGGTGTTTGAACTGCCAGCCGGGCATACGGTCACGCTCGAACCAGATCAGCCGCCCAAGCTCCAGCGATACTTCACCTTTGAGGAGATCGACCAACAAGCTCGAGGTGACATTTCCGAAACACAGTGGACCCAAGATTTTCGCTGGTTGATGGGCCAAGAGGTCCGACGACTGCTTCGACCTGCTGAAGTCTCTGAGCCTGTTGCTGTGTTGCTCTCTGGCGGCTTGGATTCCAGTTTGGTCACCGCGGAGCTCGCCGATCAGTATACCGGGCCGATTCATAGCTTTTCGATCCATTTTGGCAGCCGTTATCCGCATGAGCTGGAATTTGCCCAAGCGGTCGCCCTGCGGTGCAAGACCGTCCATCACGAGGTGCTGATTCGACCGCGTGACTTTTTGCCCAATCTGCGGCAGATGATCTGGCATTTGGATGATCCCATCGGCGACCCCATCACGATGCCCAACTATGAGCTGGCCGCCCGAATCGCAGCCGAGGGCTTCCGCTGGGTGTTCAACGGAGAAGGGGGAGATCCCTGTTTCGGCGGGCCCAAGAATATCCCCATGATGCTGGCACACTGGTACGGAGGTGTGCCACGAGAAGCCGATTTCCGCGAACAGGCCTACTTGACCAGCTACCGCCGGGGGTATGAGGAAATCGCTCGTCTCTTGAGGCCGGAGTTTCGCCAGGAGGTGGAGAAGTCGGTTGACCTGGAGGGGATCCTCCGGCCGTTCTTTCGCTGCCAAAAGCCCCGACTGTTTTTGGACAAGCTGACGGCCCTGAACATTCGGCTGAAGGGTGCTCATCTGATCCTGCCGAAAGTCGAACGCATGATGGCCGCTTACGGCTGTTTGCCGCTGTCGCCGCTTTTCAGCCAGCAGATTGTGCGGTTCAGTTTTGCGATGCCAGCCAAGCTGAAACTCTGCCAGGGCGTCGAAAAGGTGATCCTCAAACGAGCCTACGCAACTGAATTGCCGCAATCGGTCATCGATCGGCCCAAAAGCGGCATGCGTGTGCCGGTCCACTTTTGGTTCCAGGGGGAATTGAAGCGGTACGCGCGTTGCATCCTCAGCCGCCGAGCAGTCCAGCGGGCAGGGATTTTTGATCCCAACCGAGTGCGGCAGTTGCTCGACTACAGCACCGAGGAGGGACCAGGGCGATACGGCTTGCGTTTGTGGATGTTGTTGACTTTCGAGATCTGGCGGCGGATCGTCATCGAGGGCGAGGCCCCCTGACCATCGGTCCAAGGTCTGGCCCCATCAAGCGTATTGGACTGCACAGAAGTGGAAAACGTCTCCAAAGGTCAAGAGCTTGGTGAAGTTGGCAGATCCATCATCTGATGAATGTTCCCTTGCACTGCCGTTGGAGATAACACCCGGTCAGGGCGGCGAAGCTCCACAGGGAGACGGCCGCGAACACTCAAGGTCACAGCCATTTGCCGATCGATCCGGGTGTCTGGCAACACCGCGATCTGCCAGCGGCACAAGATGACCGCTAAAGTCAACTTGAGAATGGTCATCGCCAGCGTGTAACCTGGGCAAATCCGTGGCCCAGCTCCAAAAGGAAAATACTCATAAGGGCCAGGAGTTTCCTGCTCCATCCATCTTTGGGGTTGAAATCTGAGAGGTTGGACGAAGACCTCCGCAAGTCGATGAGTGATGTATTGGCTGGTAAAGATCCGGTCGCCTGAGTTCAACCAAATCGGGCCAAGTTGCAACGGGCACGCCGCCACGCGAACAGTCATGGGAATCGGTGGGAACAGCCGCAGCGATTCGCGAATGACTGCGTCCAACCAAGGCAACCGATCCAGCTGGTCGTATGTGGGAACCCTTCCGGCCAATTGGGTCGTCAATTCCTCAGAAACCCGACTGGCCACCTCCGGGTGCAGAGCAATCAACACCGCCGTCCACATCAAAGCTGCGGCGACCGTCTCATAGCTGGCACCAAAGAGAAAGGTCGTTTGGCCGATCAATCCCTCGGCTGTGAGCATCTGCGGATGAGCAGCCTGCAGGGCCAGCAAACTATCTAGCAGATCCCCAGGGGAGTCGGCCGGGCAATCACGGCGACGACGCGTCAGAAGCTGTTGCAGGTGCAATTCCAGCTTCTCGGCGCCGCGGAGTAACCGCTTATAGGCCGAGCCCGGCCAATGGAGAGGGGAAATCCACATGCTCAGCGAAAAACAACGCCTCAGCCAATCCTCCAGCAAATGACCTAAAACCTCGGCATCTTCAAGGCGTTCCCGGCCAAAAAGCATGCTCAGTGACAGCTCTAACGACAGCTTGCGAAACCTCTCAGCAAGATCGATGATCGGGGGATTGCTGTTGCTGGAGTCCAATCTCCAAGTCTTCAGGACCTGTTGGAGTCGGTTGACCAAGCGGTCGTAAGAACTCCGGAGTGCCGAGCCGACCATCGTCGGAAGGATGAGCCGGCGGAGTTGCCGATGTTCCTCCCCGTTGAGAGTTGTCAGGCCTGCTCGCACACGATTTTGTGCCGAGCCCGGGGGGCCCCGACGAGCGAATGCACGGGAAGGAAACTGTTCGGGATGACTGAGAATCTGGCGATTGTAGTCTGGGCTTAAGGCAGCAACGATCTGCCGACGCTGTGAGCGTGCTTGCCCAGGGCCGCTCCCCTGGTCAGCGGCGCTGGAAAACCAACTGTCCCAGATCACCCGGTCCGGCCTCGGGTCCCCCAAGACAAACAGCGACCCAAAGCGGTGGTGGACCGTCCACAACCAGTCGATCGGATCACAGGCAAATTGGGCATACCACCGCCAGGATGCAAATCCTCGAACAACCTGTGCGGTGCAACCCCCCACACTGACAGAAGGCATCCTCACCAGCCCCTTTAGGGCACAAGACTGCGGAATCTCGCCAACTCACCACGAGCCGACGCTCCCTTTTGGGTTTGAGCCGATTGGACTCGTGTTGGGCAACCCTTCTGCTGGTCCGGTCCTGTCACTGATGCGATGCTTTGTGCAAAACACCCTCCCAACCAGCGGGAAGAGCCGAGCAAACCCAAAGAAGGCTGGAGGCCCAAGATCTCGTTGCACCAGCTCTTTGAAGACCAATAGATTAGTCTTCGGTCACAGTCGGGGACAGTCGAGCTGCCACGCTTCGCCGACGAGTTGCTGGTTGGGTTGACCTCGGTCGCTACAATTCCCGCAACGAGCGACCGTACCCGACAACCTCTCGCATCTTCGCCTCGAGCATGCACAGCACCACTCCCTTGGCCCCTCAGGAGCACGATCGCTTTGGGATCCGCACGGTGCTCATGTGGACAGTCGCGGCGGCCCTCTTCTTTGCTGTCTTGCGATGGTTGAGCCCCTGGGCCGCTGGGTTCGTCGGATGGGTGGCGGTGATGATTGCCGTCCACATCGTGGGGACCGCCTGTGGAAGACGAAACGCATCCAACTCGGCTGTCGGAGACGTCAGCCCCAAGGGTGGATCTCAGAACCAAGGATCGCGATCTTACAACTCCCCGATCGCTCTGGACTCGGGCCTCCCCTCGGACCCACCTCAGGCAGATGAAGCCCCGAAGGCGAGTTCTCCGAGCTCTGGCTACTCAGCTATTGTGGCTGAGGATGAGCGTGCTGGGGTCAGCGAAACCCAGGCCGACAAAAAGGTAGATCCCTCGTTGAGGACCGGTGTCGGTTTGGGTGCAGGAGGTGGGCTACTCATCGGCCAGCTGGTCGGGGGGCTTGCTCAGTTGGCTCGCGACGAAATCAGCACCGCGGTGGTCACGACCTTGAGCTTGGGGGTGATCGGCGCCCTGGCTGGCTACCTGGTGACTGGATTTCTCTGTGTGATGTGCCTGTATTTTCGAAGTGCACTTGCAGACTGACTGGTTTGGCTTTGGGATCTGGTTCAGACCAAGAAGTCGCCGGGGATCTGTGCCATCCGATGGGATGAACGGAAGAATCCCCGGCGAACCAGCAACGGACCTTGTTTCCCCATTGCAGAGGACTTGCCGGGTGGAAGTCCGCCTGAGTCTTTGGTCTACGGCTCCAGCAGACCTTCTTTGATGGCGAACCTCGCCATTCCTGCAGCCCCGCGGAGGTCGAGCTTGGCACGCAACGATTGCCGATGAGTTTCGATGGTTGTTGGCTTGACGTCCAGCTCCTCGGCAACCTCTTTGACACTGTAGTCTTGAGCCAAGTAGAGCAGAACTTCTTTTTCTCTAGGACTGAGTGTGGAGTATCGACTCTTGGGCTTAATGCCGCGAGTACGAACGAGCCGCTTTTGGAAATCCTGTGAGAAATACCGTTGATCGTTGAGCACCTGTTGCAGGCCAAAGACCAAGGTCTTCTCGTCTTCTGCCTTGCTGATGATTCCGTGGATCTTGATTTTTTCGGCCTGATCAAGAGCCAGGTCACCGAAGTGGCCGGAGGCATACAACACGACCCTGGTTTCCGGGGCCGCTTTCATGATCTTTTCGGCTGTTGTCAGGGGGTCGGCTCCGGGGACGGTGGAGTCCATCAGCACAATGTCAGGAGCGGATTCCTTGCAGGTTTTCAGGGCCGAGGCGGCCTGGTCCAACCGACCGACGACGTTGAAACCGTTCTTCTCCAGCAGAGCTTGCATCCCTGCGGCATACGCGAGATGATCATCCACGATGAGAACAGTAGGCTTCTTTTTGGCCATCTTTTGAGACCTCTGGAACTGGAACAACAAAAACAAAACGAAAACAGCAGTGCGATTCGCCCCAGCCCCTGCCATGACCTCACGTTGTTCGCGGCTGCTGCCTGTCCAAACTCAGGATCCAATCTCAAGCAATACCCGTTCTTGCAGGCGATCCGTTGCCGGGTGAAGTAGAGAGCTTCACTGGGTTCTTGCAGCGGTGCTTTCTCCCCAGAATTTGCGTTGCACAGCTTTGCTCCAGTGCTTGGCAGGCCAAAGACTCATTGGGTGGAAGTCTGGGATCGTGCCTGGCACTGAGTTAGGGAGGAATTGGTGCCGTGGTCCACCACGGCAGGTTTGCAACCGGACAGTCCACAAACTCTGTGGTTAGACGAACGCGTTGAGGGTACCATGCGGATTACCCACCATCCGGAGACCGACGCTCATCCTGCCAGCTCCGGTTTGTTGGATGCTTGTGGTGCCAAAACCAAAAGTCAGACTTCCCATCCCGAAGAAGTCATCACAGCTTGGCACACAGCCTCAAAGGTCAGTCGGTCGGAATCAAAAAAACCTGACACGACACTTACCTGACACGACACTTGACAGACAAGACACTTGACTGAAACCAAACTTGACTGACACGACA